>JBIQJY010000003.1:1980-72874 GCA_044507065.1 Acidobacteriota bacterium | reverse complement strand
GATGTGCGCGCGGTTCGAGGCCTGGGTCCGCGAGCGCTACCCGCCAGCGAGCTGAAGGCCGGCCGAATTGAGAGTCGCGGCGCCGGCGGTCGATCCGGCCGCCTACGGGCTGCCGTCGTGAGAAACGCTGGGTCCAATCGTGAAATATGCGGGGACCGCCGTACCGGCGGGCCAGGCTGCATCGCCCATTTGTCCTGTGGCCTTTCGAAGTCGCGCCGGTTCGTAACGCCACTGACGCACGGCCTCGACCACGCGTGCATCGATGTCGTCGCGCAACCCGCGCAGCACCCGTGCGGAGACGACGTTTCCGCTGGCGTCGATCTGAACCTCCAGGATCACCTGCGATGACCGCGCAAGGGCGGGAAGGCCGGACAGGTCAGGTGGTACGTAGTGCGTCCTGCGGCCCAGCGCGATGCCCGCGCGAAACGGCGGACCGTCATAGGCCGGCGGTCCAGCCCGGAACGGCAGGGCGACGTCCCGCGCATTCGACGACCCGGCTTCGGGGGCGTCGCCGTCCGGGGCAGCGCATGCCCCAGCCGCGACGAGTATCGCCAGAACGCCGCAGTGCCGCAGAGCGCGTCGCATGAGCGCTGGCATTGTCCGCATCCCGTCCCGCCGAGTCAAACTGCTCACGGCCCGCGCGCGGACGAGGTGGCCACGCGTGCCTCGTCTCAGCCCGGCGCCGCAGGAAGCCGCCCCGGGGCTGTACCCTGTCTCGATGCGTCCGTGGGAACTGCTCGACGAAACCGAGGCACCAGATGGCACCGACATGCGGCTCATGCGGCGCGATCAGGAGTACGTCATCTTCTCGCGCGGGCGGATCCTCATGTCGAGCCGGATGCATGGGTCGGAGGAGGCGATGGCGGCCTTCGCGTGCCGGCACGTCCGGGCGGCCGAGGCGCCATGTGTGCTCGTCGGTGGCCTCGGGCTGGGCTACACGCTGCGGGAGACCCTCAACCTGCTGCCGTCCGGCGCGCAGGTCATCGTCGCGGAACTGGTGGCGCGCGTCGTCGACTGGAACCGCGGGCCGCTCGGCCCGCTCGCGGATCACCCCACGCGTGATCCGCGCGTCACCGTCGAGGTCGGCGATGTCGGGCATGTCCTCGCGGCCAACCCGTCGCGCTTCGACGTGGTCCTGCTCGATGTCGACAACGGTCCGGAGGCGTTCGTCTCGTCAGGGAACGCGAGTCTCTATGGCGATCGGAGCCTCGCCATCGCGCGGGCGGCGATGAAGCCCGGCGGGGTCTTCGCGGTCTGGTCGGCATTCGACGATCGGAGGTTCGTACGGCGCCTGCGCCATGCCGGGTTTTCCGTGAACGTCGAGCACGTGCGTGCCCGCCTGAAGCGAGGCGGCCCGCGGCACACGATTTTTCTCGCTCGTGCCGCAGCGGGTCAGGCGTAGGCGAAGGCATGAAGAGAGGGGCCATCTCCTGCAGAAGATGGCCCCTTGAGTATGGATGTGCTGCGGTTGCGCCGTCATGGGCCGCATGGATGATGCGGCGTGCCTATGGGCACTCGTCTCGGCCGACCAGGAGCACGTCCGTCTACCTGTTCAGATACTCGATGCGGCCCTCCTGGCCGCGTTCACATTCAGACCCGGTGGAGTAGCGTCAATCAATCGAGCGACCTCCTTCCGATCTGGGGTCTCTGTCGCAGGCGGATTCATCTGACCCCGAACACCAGGCGGTGTGTGATGAATCTACCTGCACGCTACGCCCTCTGCGGACGGTCGTCAAGTGCCCCAGATCGGTCAGCGATCCTCGCGCGTGCCGAGCGCGCCGCGCAGCTTGTCGGCAAGCGATCCGCCGAACGCCTGCGTCGGCGTCGCATCCTGCCGTTCGGTGTATTCGCGCACCTCGGCCGCCTCACGCGCGACGCCGACGCCCCTGATGCTCAGGCGGATGCGTCGCGCCGGGGCGTCCACATCGAGCACGATGACCGTCACGTCGGTGCCAATGGGAAACGCCTTCTTCATGTCGGCCTCGCGCGGCAGGCCCGTCTCCTCGCCGGGCACGAGGCCGGTGATGCCCTCGGCGAGCGTCACGAACACGCCGAACGGTGCATGACGCTCCACGCGGCCCTGCCGCACCTGCCCGCTGGCGAAGGTCACCGGCGCGGCCGCCCACGGATCGGCCAGCAGCTGGCGCAGGCCGAGTGCAATCTGGCCCGTACCCTCGTCGATGCGCAGCACCTTGACCGTCAGCTCCTGTCCGGGCGCCGCCACCTCGGACGGGTGCCCCACGCGCGTCCAGCCCATCTCGGAGACGTGCAGCAGGCCCTGCACGTTGCCGCCGAGGTCGATGAACGCGCCGAAATCGCGCACCGACACGACGCGCCCCGTGACAACGGCATCGACGGCGAGCGAGCGTCGTACCTCGGCCGCGCGCGCCTGCTGTTCCGCCTCGAGCAGCACACGCCGTGAGACGACGAACTTCCGCCCGCCCTCGGCGTACTCGATGATCCGGAACGTATAGGCCTGACCGATGTGCGATGCCGGATCGGTGCCGCGGACGATGTCGATCTGCGAGAACGGACAGAAGGCGCGCTGGCCCGCGATGGTGACCGAGAAGCCGCCCTTGACCTCGGCCTCGACCTTGCCTTCGACCGGCAGCCCGGATCGAAACGCGTCGTCGAGCTGCCGCGCCGTGGCCGCGCCGCGCTGCAGCCGCCGCGACAGCCTGACGCCGCCCGAGGTCCCGACCACGGTCGCCTGGATGCGCTCGCCTACGGCCGCCTCGAGCGTGCCGTCGTCCCGCCGCAGTTCGTCGAGGCCGATGGTGGCCTCGCCCTTGCCGCCGACGTCAACGAAGGCCACGTCGGTGCCGAGCGCCACGATGGTTCCTTCGATCGTCTGTCCATTCTCGAGGCGAGTCGTCCGGATCGACGCCTCGAACATTGCCGCAAAGTCTTCGCTGTCGTTCTCGTTCACGTCATGCTCCCCGAACCCGCAGATTGCCAACAGGACATTGTGACTCAGGTTCGGCGACCGGCGTAGAATCGCGCGATGAGAACATCGCACCTGATGACCGTGATGGCCGCCGCCGTGTGCGTGGCCGCGTGTTCGGCCGGCCCGAGTGGAAATGAACCGGCGCGGGCCGGCCAGACGCTGCCGCTCGGGACGAGCGCCAGCCTCAACGGGCTGCTGACATCGACGCTGCTGTTCGCAGCCGCCGACACCGACAAGGACGGCCTCGTCGTGCGCGACGAGCTGCGGGCCGCCACCGGCGCGTGGTTCATGGAAGCGGATGCCGCGCAGGCCGGGGCGGTGACACGCGAACAGCTCGAGCCCGTGCTCGATGCGGCGCTGCCGCTCTCGAGTCTCGCCGCGGCGTTCAACATGGGGGGCACCGCCGCCCAGCCGCAGACGCCCGAGCCGGCCTCTGTCGCGGCAATGACGGCCGCGCTGCCCGCCAGCGCACCGGCCCGCCCGGCCAGCCCGCGGCGCGTGCTCGTGCTGGCGCGCGCGGCCGGGTTCGTGCACTCGTCGATTCCCCTGGCCGCGGCCACCATCGACGCGCTCGGCCAGAAGACCGGCGCCTGGACGACGACCATCTCCTACGACGCCGCTGACGTCACGGCCGAGAACCTGCGCCAGTTCGACGCGGTGTTCCTCGCGAGCACGACCGGCGCGTTCCTCGACGATCCGGCCGACGCGGCGGCCACCGCGGCCCGGCGCCGCGCGCTGCGCGAGTTCGTCCGCGGCGGCAAGGGGCTGGCCGGGATCCACGCGGCCACAGACGCCTACCACGAAGACAGCGCGCCGCCGGCGGCCGGCGGGGGCATCGCGGACCTGTTCAAGTCGTTCTCGGCCGGCGGCACGCTGGCCTCACTCATGCTTGCCCAGGGCGACAGCAACAGCGACGAGCGGCTCGATCGCGCCGAGGTCGAGGCGCTGGCCGACGCCTGGTATCGCACCCTCGATCCGGACGGCGCGGGCCGGCTGACGCAGGCCGACTTCGCGCTCTTCGGGACGCTCGTGCCGCCGTCGCCGGCGGCTGCCGCGCAGCAGGGGCCCGATACCCAGGTGGGCACGTGGGCCGACTACAACCGGATGATCGGCGGATTCTTCAAGTACCACTGGCTCGATCCGCAGCTGGTGACCGTCAGGATCGACGATCCGACGAGTCCGCTGACGGCCATGTTCGATGGCCAGTCATTCGACATCCGCGACGAGATCTACACGATGGCCGCCGATTCGTGGTCGCGCGACAACGTGCGCGTTCTGACGAGCATCGACTACGACAGGATGAGCGAGGGCGATCGCGCGCTCGAGGACTACCCGCGCGCCGATCGCGACTATGGTCTCAGCTGGATTCGTCGGGAAGGCGAGGGGCGCGTGTTCTACCTGGCCCTCGGTCACAGTGAACGGATCTACGCCAACACGCCGATGCTCGAGCACGTCCTTGCCGGGATGCAGTACGCGCTCGGCGATCTGCAGGCCGACGATACGCCCGTGCCGCGGTAGGCGTGTGTCGCCCGTGCTCACGAACCGCGCTGGCTACTGACGCGGCTGGCCGACGCGCTGGGGTGCGCGCAACCGCACACCCCGGCGCGGCGACGACACCTCGAGTCGCAGTTCCACGCCGTCCGGCTTGTCGGTGGTGTAGGTCACTTCGTACTGCGATGTCAGCTCTCGGGCGATGGCCTGCATGCGCACGGGGATGCCGACATCCGAGGTCAGTTGTTCGATGCGCCCGCCCGATCGCGGCGGTGCCTGTCCGAGGATGGCGTTGAACCGGGTCTGTTCGTCGGCCAGCGATTCCCCGCGGTTGGCCGCGGCCGGGTTCGACTGTCCCAGCACCGGTCGTCCGATGCGCACCATGTAGAGCTGCGTGCCCGTGCGCAGAAGCGCCGCAAGCACGTCGGCTGGTCGGGCAGCGCTGAAGTCCTCACCCTCGACGCCCACCGAGACGATGACGGGCCGTTGCGCCTCGCGCTGGCCGAACACGCGCGCGACTTCCAGGAACCCGTCGGTCAGGAACGCCCCGGTCAGGTTGCGCGCATAGATCCTGTTGACGGTCGCGATGAGCTGGTCGGTGTCGGTCGTGAAATCCGAGAGGACGATGTTGCGGCCACCGGTCGTGATGACGGCCATTTCGGCGGCGCCCTGCACGTGCCGGACGAAGGCAGCCGCGCCTTCGCGCATCGCCTGCAGCCCCAGGCCGCTGTCGTCGATCATCAGCGCAATCTGGAGCGGCGTCGTGGCGGGCGCCGCGCTGACGATGGGGCGCTCGCGTCCATCTTCCTTGACGACGAACTCGGCGGCGGTGAGGTCGGTGACAGGGGTACCCCTGTTGTCGACGGCCGTCACGAAGATCCGGCGTGTTTCGGGCGGCGATTGCGGCTCGGCCGTCAGGCGATCGGCCGTGACGATGCCCAGTGCAGCGACCAACGCGCATGCGGTGCGTGCTCTCATCCTCTGTCACCCGGCCTTTCGGACTGTGCCGGCACGGCGAGCCGTAAGATTCGACGTGCCGTCGCGAGGTGAGGCCCTCGACTTCCGCTACTCGAATCGATCGGTACTGGCGCGAGTATACGGCCGCAGGCGGGCCCTGCGCCCGCGCGTGGCGGCCCCTGTCGCACGGTCGTGATAGACTCTTGGCGCACCCACGGTCGCCGTGCGACCAACGAGCGTTTTCACGCTGCCTTCCCCAGCGCCTACCAGCTTGGGCCGCAGCGCTCGCTTCGGTGGGCGCGAGGACTACCTACAACATGTACGCCTCTCACACTCGTTTTCTGGCTGCGGCCGCCTGCCTGGCGGTTGCGGTCCTGACAAGTGCGTGCGCGCAGCCGGCCGATGCGAGCCGCGAGATCACCGGGGCGCAGCTGTACCGGGCCTGCGTGGCCTGCCATGGCCCGGATGCGGGCGGCGACACGGTGCAGGGTGCACCGGCCATTGCGGGTCTTCCCGAGTGGTATATCGCGTCGCAGCTCGAGCGGTTCCAGACTGGCCTGCGCGGCAAACATCCGGATGACGTCGAAGGCCTCCGGATGCGCCCGATGTCGATGCAGGTGCGAAACGAAGCGGAGCGCCATGCGGTGGCTGCGTACGTCGCCGGGCTGCCGCGAGTCGTGACGGCGGCCACCATTTCCGCCGACCCGGCCGCCGGACAGCAGGCCTACGCGATGTGCCTGGCCTGCCACGGCCCGAGCGGCGAGGGCAACCAGGAGGTCAACGCGCCGCCGCTGGCCGGCCTCGACGACTGGTACGTGGCCCTGCAGATTCGCAAGTTCCGCAGCGGCATCCGCGGCACGGCACCGGGCGACGCGCTCGGCCCCGTCATGGCCGCGATGTCGATGGCCATCACGCCGGACGCGGTCGACAGCGTTGCGGCGTACGTGCATGCGCTGCCTCCGCAGCCCTGACGTTCGGGATAGTTATTCATGGCACACCCTGATCAGGACGACCCCACCGCCATCGGGCGGACCGTGTTTCTCTGGACGCTCGGCGGCGCGGTGCTCTACGCGATTGCCGCTTACGTCCTTGTGAGGCTCTGACCCATGCCTTCCTGGTATCTGCTGCAGGCGTCGACCTACGCGGCCGATGTCGACAACCTCATCCTGTTGATCGCCGTCATCGTCGGCGCCTGGTTCGTGGCGGCCGAGGTGCTGTTCTTCTGGCTGCTCTGGCGGTTCCGCGCGCGCGACGGCGAGAAGGCGATGTACATCGCGGGCGAGATCAAGAGTCAGAAGCGCTGGGTGTCGTGGCCGCACTACGCGGTGCTGATGTTCGACATCCTGATCCTGATCTTCGCGCTGCGGGTCTGGAACGACATCAAGATTTCCGCCCCCCCCAGCGAGGAGCGCGTCCGCGTCATCGCGCAGCAGTGGGCGTGGACGTTCGTGCACGCCGGGCCGGACGGCGAGCTCGACACGGCCGACGACATCCGCACGGTCGACGACATGCACGTGCAGGTCGGCCGGACCTACTGGTTCGAACTGCACTCGCGCGACGTCGTGCACAGCTTCTCGGTGCCGGTCTTCCGGCTGAAGCAGGACGCGGTGCCCGGCCGCGCGATTCTGGGGTGGTTCCGCGCGACCGAGACCGGTGACTTCGACGTGCAGTGCGCCGAGATCTGCGGCATCGGGCACGGCCTGATGCCCGCGGTCATCCACGTGCGGTCCGCCGAGGAACACCAGGCGTGGCTGGCGAGTGCGGCCGGGACAGGGCTGGCCTCGGCGCCGGCCGGCAACAGTGGCGCGATCGCCCGGACGGCGAGCGCCACACACGTGACGGGAGACATGGAATGAGCGCGCACGCGGCGCATGCCGATCACGGGCACGAATCGGTCGGGTTCTTCCGCAAGTACCTGTGGTCCACCGATCACAAGATGATCGGAATGCAGTACCTCTTCACCGGAATGGCGATGGCCCTCATCGGAGGGTTCACCGTCTACGTGTTCCGGATGCAGCTGGCGTTTCCCGGACAGTCCGTGCCGTTCTTCGGCTACGTGAACGCCACCGACTACAACGCCCTGGTCACGATGCACGGCAGCATCATGGTCTTCTGGGTCGCCATGCCGGTGCTCATCGCGGCCTTCGGGAACTTCCTCATCCCGCTGATGATCGGCGCGGACGACATGGTCTTTCCCAAGCTCAACCGGCTGTCGTACCAGCTGTTCCTGTTGAGCGCGCTCATCGTGCTGTCGACCTTCTGGGTGCCGGGCGGGCCGTTCGGCGGTGCCTGGACCGCCTACCCGCCGCTCTCGGCCGAGCCGGCCTACAACGGCACGCCGTGGGGCGCGACGCTGTGGCTGATTGCCGTCGGGATCGAGTTCATCGCGTTCCTGCTCGGCGGCATCAACTTCGTGACCACCGCCATGAACTCGCGGGCGCCGGGCATGAAGATGTTCGACGTGCCGATCGTCGTCTGGATGATCGTGCTGGCCAGCCTGGTCTTCATGGCGTCGGTCGGGCCGCTGATTGCCGGCGCGATCATGCTGCTGTTCGACCAGACGATCAATACCGGCTTCTTCGACCCGGCCGTCGGCGGCGACCCGGTGCTCTGGCAGCACCTCTTCTGGTTCTTCGGCCATCCCGAGGTCTACGTCGTGCTGCTGCCGGCGCTCGGCATCGTGGCCGAGGTGATGACCGTCTTCGCCCGCAAGAAGCTGTTCGCCTACCGGACGGTCGTCTACACGGCGGTGGCCACGAGCATCATCAGCTTCTTCGTGTGGGCGCACCACCAGTTCGTCGCGGGCATCGACCCGCGCATGGCCGGGTTGTTCACGGTGACCACGCTCATCATCTCGGTGCCGATTGCCGAGATGATGTTCGTCTACATCGCCACGCTCTACGGCGGATCGATCCGGTTCACGACGCCGATGCTGTGGGCGCTCGCGTTCATCGCCGAGTTCCTGATTGGCGGCGTCACGGGCATCTTCCTCGGCGCGGCGGGCGCCGACGTGTACTTCCACGACACGTACTTCGTCCTGGCGCACTTCCACTACACGTTCTTCCCGATTGCCTTCATCGGGACGTTCGCGGGGGTGAGCTACTGGTTCCCCAAGATGTTCGGCCGGATGATGAACGAGCGGCTGGGGAAGATTCACTTCTGGGGCACGGTCATTGCCTTCAACTTCATCTTCATCCCGCTGTTCCTGACCGGCGCGGCCGGCGACCACCGGCGCATCTTCGACTACTCGGCGTTCCCCGAGCTGGCGAGCCTGCAGCCGCTGCGCGTGGTGGCCACGATGGCGCTCGTCGCGCTCATCGCGTTCCAGCCGATCTTCATCTACAACTTCTTCCACAGCATGTTCCGCGGCAAGGTGGCCGGGAACAACCCGTGGCAGGCGAACACGCTCGAATGGACGGTGCCGTCGCCGCCGCCGCACGGCAATTTCGCGGTGATGCCGACCGTCTACCGCGGCCCCTACGAGTTCAGCGTCGAGGGGCGCGACGAGGACTACTGGCCGCAGGACGAGCCCGGACCGTCGACGCCGCCCGGCGAGCCCGAAGCGAAGCTCGCGTGATCGAGTCACAAGGAGTTGGTTGACGTGTCGACGAAGCCCATCGCAACGACGCGAAGCGTCATGGACATTCCCACCGGCCGGCTGGCCGTCTGGTGGGTGATCGCGTCGGAGATCGTGATCTTCGGCGGCCTGCTGGGGGCCTATGTCATGTTGCGCCTGCGCCACGACGCGTGGGCGGAGCAGGCGGCGGTCACCAATACTCTGGCCGGTGCGTTCAACACCCTGGTGCTGCTCACCTCGAGCCTGTCGGCGGTGCTCGCGCACCAGGCGGCCCAGCGGGGCGAGGGCGCGAAAGCCGCGCGGCTCCTGTATTACACGGTCCTCGGTGGCGCGACGTTCCTCGTGGTCAAGGGTTTCGAGTGGACCTACGAGATCCAGCACGGTTACACGATCGCGTCGAACCTGTTCTGGTCGTTCTATTACACGGCGGCGGGCCTGCACGGGCTGCACGTCATCGCCGGCATGATCATCATGCTCATCGTCGCGCAGCGCGCGAAGCGCAACGAGGAGCTGCACCGGATCGAGAACATCGGGATCTACTGGCACTTCGTCGACCTGGTCTGGATCTTCCTGTTCCCGCTGCTCTACATCGCGAAATAGCGCCATGGCTGAACACGCACACGCCGCATCCGACGCCCACGGCACGTCCCACTACGTGAAGATCTGGGGCATCCTCGTGGTGCTCCTCATCGTCAGCGTCATCGGGCCCGAGCTGGGCATCCGCGTGGTGACGCTCATCACCGCGTTCGGTATCGCCATCGTGAAGGCCTGGATGGTCGCGAAGCACTTCATGCACCTGCACATCGAGCCGAAGTGGGTCGTGTTCATCCTTGGCGTCATGCTGGCGTTCATGCTGGTGATGTTCGCCGGGATCGCACCGGACGTGCTCGAGAGCCAGGGGCATCACTGGGAGAAGCTGTACGAGGAGCCGGCGCCCGGCGCCGGCCATCCGGAGGGACACTGACATGACCACGGGCGTATCGGCGGCACCGGCCGTGCGCCGCCGGCGCGAGGTCGTGCCGACCAGCGTGTTCGGCATGCTGGTCTTCGTCGGCACCGAGCTGATGTTCTTCGCCGGGCTGATCAGCGCCTTCACGATCACCCGTGCCGGCTCGCCGACGCTCGCCTGGAGCCTGCCCTCGGGCCTCGTGCTCCCGGCCGCCGAGACCGCGTTCAATTCGATCGCGCTGGTGGCCAGCGCCGTGGTGATGTTCCTCGCCAATCGCCGCTATCGCGCGGGCGACAGGGCCGGAGCCCGGCCGCTCCTGCTGGCGTCCACGCTGCTCGGGGCACTGTTCGTCGTGCTGCAGGGCCGCGAGTGGTGGGCGCTGCTCAGCCAGGGCGTGACCATCTGGTCCGGCACGCTCAGCGCGTTCTTCTACCTCATCGTCGGGACGCACGCGCTGCACGCGGTCGCGGCGGTGGCGGCCCTGGCAGTGGCCTGGCGGCGTCTCGGCCGCGGCACACTCACGCCGGGTTTCTTCTTCGGCGCCCAGACGTTCTGGTACTTCGTCGTCGGGATCTGGCCGGTGATATATCTGCGGGTGTACTTCTAGCGACGCCTGCGCTTCGAGCCGACGGGCCGCAATGGAGGGCGGCCGGGTGAACATCCCCGGCGCCTGAGGCCTCGGCTGGAGGGTTCGACATGAAGACTCGCTTGCTGCTCGTTGCCCTGCTGTTCGTCGTGCTCGCGCCCGCGCCGGCGCTGGCCTGCCCCGTGTGCGGACTTGCCGGGCCCGGCAACAACGGCTGGGCCTACTTCGCGATGACGATGATGCTGTCGATTGTGCCGCTCGCGTTCCTCGGCGGCCTCGCGTACTGGATCCATCGCCGCATCAAGGCGCAGGGCGACGAGGTTGCGGCCCCCGCCCCGGCGTCGCCTGCCTCGATTCCCGCACCGCAGGAACCCTAGAGCCACAAGCTTTCTCGAGTCGACGCCGCTGTGCGAGGTGCCCGAGGGTGTGACACACCGGCACACCTGGGCCGATTCCGCACAGCGCCACGGCGTGCAACTCTTGTCGAGTCAATAACTTGTAGAATGGCGTGCCGCTTGCTTCGGGCGGAGCGCATGACTCGATACCCCATCCTCGTACTGCTGCTCCTCTTGCTGCCGCCTGCGCCGACGCTGGCGCAGCCATCGGCGGTCGGCCAGTCGCCGGCCGTCATCGAATCGGCGGATGTCGTCGGACTTCCGCGCGACGGCCTCAGCGCGGAGCTGCGCGCCGAGATCGAGGCACTGGCCGGCACGCCACTCGACCGCGACCGGCTTGCGGCGCTGGCTGCCCGGATCGATGCCGAGCAGCCCGAACTGGCCGCCGCCGTCCGCGACGTGCCCCAGCCGGACGGTCGTGTCCGGGTCATCTTCGTCGTCACCCGCATCGGCGGCGATGAGACGCTCGCTGCCAACATCAACATGCGCTACACGGTCGATCGCGTCGAGATTCGCGGGATCGACGAGGAGCGGATCGGCCCGGCGCTCCGCGACGACCTCCACGCGCTTGCGGGTCGGCCGCTCGAGGATGCCGAGGTCGACCGGCTGTCGGCTCGACTGGCGGCCGAGTGGCCCGATCACGAGGTCAGCCATCGCGTGTCGCGAGGGGACGATCAGGGCCGCGTGCGCGTGACGTTCCTGGTGAAGCGCGCCGAGGGCAGCTGGTGGATCCCGTTCCAGCAGAACGCCTCGAAACTGGTCTATCACCGGGATCTCGGCTGGAGCGGTGTCTTCGACGTCCCGATCGGCACCGGCAGCAACCGAATCACGCTGGGCCTCGTTGCCGGAAACGACGACGATCTCGTCGAGGGATACAGCGGCTACTCGCTGCGGTTCGAGAACCGCGAGGCAGGGACGCGCCGGCTGGGCGTGAGCCTCGAACTGTCCCGCCACACCCAGAAGTGGCGCACGCCCACGCTTGCGGCAATTGCCGCCGATCCGACGCTGCCCCAGCCGTACGAGCGCCGGATCGCGGTCACGCCCACCGTGACGGTTGCCGTCGCGAAGGACCTTCGCGTCACCGGCGGTATCACGTCGTCGCAACTCGATGCGCTGCCACCTGCGGACTGGCCCGCGGAGCTGTCCGCGCCTGCCGCACGAGGCGGGAGGCGCGCCACGGCCACGCTGACGGGCGTGGCGTTCGAGCACGAGTGGCGGAGCACGTCGGACATCCGGCATCGTCTCGTCGCCGGCTTCGACTGGCAATCCGGAGCGGCGGGGCTCGACAGCGACTACGTCTACGACAGGCACTCGGGCGTCGTCCGCTACAGCGTGTCGGGCCGCGACAGTGGGCTGACGGCAGAGTTCCGGGCCGGACGTCTCACGGGCGACGCGCCGATGTTCGCACGCTTCACCCTGGGCGATACGCATTCGCTGCGTGGATGGAACAAGTACGCGCTCGCGGCGGCCGGCGCCGAGCGCATGGTGCACCAGTCGGTGCAGTACCGGTACAAGCACTTTCTCTACTTCGTCGACGCGGGCAGTGTCTGGCGTCCGGGCGAGGATCGGCGGCTGCGCCTGTCGACGGGCATCGGCATCGAGACGGGCGGGTCGTTCATCACGCTGGGGGTGCCGCTCAACGCCGATGCCGTGGCGGGCAAGGTCTTGCTGGGATTTCGCGCCGCCGTGACGTTCGATGCCGGGTGGCTGCGCTGATGTCCGCACAGGCGACGTGCGCGATGCTGCTCGGCGCCGTGCTTCTGGCAACGGCGGCGTCCGCCTCGGCGCAGCCCGTGACCCTCGTTCCCTCCGGCGATACACTGCGGGCGTCCGCGCCATCCTTCCACTTCATCGAAGGGCCCGTCGTGGACCGGCTTCGGGATGGGCGATCGATTCGCGTCGATATCGACGTCGCGATTCTCGGGCGGGCGACGGGGCCGGGTATCGTGCGCGTGTCGCAGACCTTCACGCTCAGCTTCGATCTCTGGGAGGAGCGGTTTGCCGTCGTCCGCTCGGGGACACCGCCGCGCGCCATCTCGCACCTTGCGGCACGCGACGCCGAGGCGTGGTGCCTCGATCAGATCGAGGTTCCTCGCGCCGCGCTGTCGGGCATGGCACGTGGGGCGCATGTATGGGTCCGCATCGAGGCGACGACCGACGTGCCCGAGTCACGGTCGTCGGCCGTCGGCGTAGGGTCCGCGCTCGAACGCCTGGTCGAGACGCTCGGCCGCCGACGCAGCGAGGATCCGATTCGGCGGACGATGGAGTTCGGTCCATTGCGCCTGCCGGAGTGATCGTGTGTCGCAACTGCGCAACCAGCTCATCGCCGCGTTGATCCTGGCCACGCTCGTTCCGGTCGGCGCAACGGTGTGGCTGGCGTCCCGGCTGCTCGACCGCAGCCTGGCGTACTCGAGCGTCGGAGATCTGGACCGGCTGGCGCAGACGCTCGAAGCGACAGGCCGGCAGTTCTACCAGCTCGAACGCGAGGTGTTGCGCGACGAGGTGGATGCCGGCCTGGTGGAGCCCCTGCACTACGACGCGCCGGTGGACGGTCAGTGGCCGCGCGCCGTCCGCGATTTCTGGGAGAGCGACGACGCCGAGCGCTTCGGCCTGGCTGGCGAGGGCGGCAGCCGCGTCGAGTTGATGCGGCGCGCGACGAGCGGCGTGGACGTCTACCATCGTTCCCTGGGGGGGCTCGGCATGGACCGGCTGGCCGCCGATCTTCGCGAGGCGCGCGAACGGGTGTCGGCCGCTCGCGGTGTGGACCTGCGGCGCGGGCTGACGCTGGCGCTCGTCGTGGTCGTCGGCGCGGCCTGGCTGCTGTCGCTCGTTCCAATCCTCATCCTGGCACACGGCATCAGCCGCCCCATCCGTCAACTGACCGACGGGCTGGCAGGGTTCGCGGCCGGCGACTGGGATCGCCGCCTCGACCCGGGCCGCGACGACGAGGTGGGGCGTGCGGTCGCGGCATTCAACCACATGGCCGATCAGCTTCGCGGCAATCGTGAGCGGCTGATCTATCTCGCGCAGATGTCGAGCTGGCAGATGCTGGCGCGCAAGACGGCCCACGAACTGAAGAACTCGCTCACGCCAATCCGGCTGACGGTCGAGGAGATGCTCGCGCGCCATCCGGGCGCCGATCGCGCGTTCATGGAGCAGGCGGTGCAGATCGTCGTGGCGGAAGTCGAGACCCTGGAACGCCGCGTCCGTGCCTTCTCGGAGTTTGCGGCGGAACCCCCCGTGCGGCCCGAGCCATTCGACGCGAACACGCTGGTGGCCGAGCGCATCGCGCTGCTGCGGCCCGCGCACCCCGGGACGAACTTCACCTGCCGGCTCGACCCCGGGTTGCCGCCCGCGGTCGGAACGGTGGACCTGGTGAGGGGGATTCTGACGAACCTCATTGCCAACGGCGCCGAAGCGGCGGGGGCGTCGGGGCATGTGCTCCTCGTCACGCGCCACGATCCGGGCGGAGTCCTCATCGAGGTGCACGATTCGGGCCCCGGGCTGAGCGCCGAAGCCGCAGCCACGCTGTTCGAGCCGACGATTACGTTCAAGAAGGAGGGTATGGGCCTGGGCCTGCTGATTGCCAGGAAGAACGCGCTGTTGTGCGGCGGCGACATCACGCCGTCGAAGAGCGAACTCGGCGGCGCATGTTTCACCGTGGTACTGCCGCGCGACTCGACAGGCCGGGCCGACACATGACTCGCAGGCGCCGCATCACGGTCATCGACGACGAGCCGAACATCGGGCTGTCGCTGAGGCTCGTCCTCGAGGGTGACGGTCACGTCGTCACGGTGTGCGAATCGGCCGCCGCGTTTCGTGCCGCGTACCGCGCCGGTCGTGCCGACCTCCTGCTCATCGACGTGCGGCTGCCCGACGCGAGTGGGCTCGACCTGCTGCGCGACGTGCGGCAGGCCGGCGACCCGGCCCCCGTGATCATGATCTCCGGCCACGGCACGATTCCGGAGGCCGTCGACGCGACGCGCAGCGGTGCGTTCGATTTTCTCGAGAAGCCGCTCGCGCGCGAGCGCGTGCGGCTGGCCGTGAGGAACGCGCTGGAGCAGGCGGACCTGCGAAGCGAGAACCTGCAGTTCCGGGAGATTGTGGGCGACGCGCCACGGATGATCGGGCGGAGCGAGGCCCTCCAGCGCGTGATGCAGGACGCCTCGCGCGTCGCGCGCACCGACGCCGGCGTGCTCATCACGGGGGAGTCGGGCACAGGCAAGGAACTGCTCGCGGCCCACATCCACCGGGAGAGCGCCGTCGCCGGGCGTCCGTTCATCAAGGTCAACTGCGCGGCCATCCCGACCGAGCTCATCGAAAGCGAGCTGTTCGGGCACGAGAAGGGAGCCTTCACCGGGGCGACATCGGCGCGGCGTGGCCGGTTCGAGATGGCCGATGGCGGCACGATCTTCCTCGACGAGGTGGGCGACCTGCACGCCGCGTCGCAGGCCAAGCTGCTCCGCGTGCTGCAGGATGGTGAATGCCAGCGGCTGGGCGGCGAACAGCCGATTCGCGTGACCGTCCGCGTGATTTCCGCCACCAATCGTCCGCTCGAGGCGCTCATCTCCGACGGCCGCTTCCGGCAGGATCTGTTCTACCGCCTGAGCGTCGTGCCCATGCGCATCCCGGCACTGCGAGAGCGGCGCGAGGACATTGCCGATCTGGTGCCCTACTTCCTGGCCGAGTTCTGCGCGCGCAACAACATGCGCGCCAAGACGGTCGACGACGAGGTGGTGGCGACGCTCGGGCAGCATGGCTGGCCCGGCAACGTTCGTGAACTGCGTAACGTGGTGGAGCGGATGGCCATCCTGACGACGGGCGACCGCATCACCGCCGAGGCCGTGCCGGCCGAGGTGCGGACGACCGCGGTGCGGGCATCGACCGGGCTGCACGACGCGCGGAATGCGGCCGAGCGCGAGCGTATCCTGGCGGCCCTCGACCAGGCGCAGGGCAACGTGTCGGCCGCCGCGCGGCTGCTCGGCGTGGAGCGCACGAGCCTCCACAAGCGCATGCGCGCGCTGGGCGTCCGACGCACGCATGACGTGCGGTGACCCAGGGAGACCGCGCCGGGCCGGCAGCGTCCTCCGGCATGGCCACTCTGCCACCTTTCTGTCCCCTGCGCCGATCGGTACACTACCTGTTTGCGAGCGGATCGAGACGTATCCGTCTGGTCCGTGGTTTGCGTTGGATCGCCGGTCGTGCAGTGATTGAAAGGAGTTGTCAGAGATGAGTACACGTGTGTGGGTAGCAGTGGCGCTGGTTCTGGGGCTGGCTTCGACGGCGCAGGCCCAGTCGGCCGGCCTGCGGGCAGGGGTCAGCGGCAATCCCGACCAGTTCATCTTCGGCGGGCATATCGAAACGGCCCCGCTGGTCGAACAGTTGAGCTTCCGTCCCAACGTCGAAATCGGCGTGGGTGATGACGTCACGACGCTGGGGTTCAATTTCGAACTCGTCTATTCCATTCCCCTCGACCAGCATCCGTGGCGCCTCTATTTCGGCGGGGGGCCGGCGGCCAACGTCTACTCGTGGGACGGCGGGTCGGACGTCGGCGGCGGCTTCAATGCGCTCATCGGCGTGGAACACCGCGGCGGCCTGTTCACCGAGTTCAAGGTCGGTGCGATCGACAGTCCCGACGTGAAGTTCATCGTGGGATACGTGTTCAAGAGGTGAGGTCGGGTACGTCGGGTACGTGGGGTACGTCGGGTACGATGCGTGCTCGCACCTCGAATGAACATCGTCCGAATCGATAACGGCGGCGACCCGCGGCTGGCCGACTATGCCGGTGTGCGCGATCCGGCATGGCTGCGCCAGCGCGGGTTGCTGATTGTCGAGGGACGTCTGGTGGTGCGGCGCCTCATGGCGTCCGGGCACCTGCGCCCTGTGTCGCTGCTGCTCAACGACGCTGCCGCGCATGCCATGGCCGACGTGCTCGCGGCATCGGGCACTGGTTGCGACGTCTACGTGGCGTCGCCTGAAGTCATCACGGCCGCCACGGGTTTCAACATGCACCGCGGGTGCCTGGCGGTCGCGCATCGTGCGGCGCGGCCGCCACTCGATGCCGTGCTGCGCAACGGCCGGCTCGTGACCATTCTCGAACGCATCGTCGATCCCGACAACGTGGGATCCGTGTTCCGGTCCGCCGAGGCATTCGGTGTCGATGCCGTGCTGCTCGGCCCCGGATGCTCCGATCCCTTCTATCGCAAGGCCATCCGCACATCGTCCGGGGCCGCGCTGGTCGTGCCGTCGGCCGATGCCGTGCCGTGGCCGGATGCGCTCGACCGCGTGCGTGCGGCCGGCTTCCTGATCGTGGCCACGACGCCTGCGCCGGACGCGACCGATATCGGTACGTTCGCGCGATCGACTGCCGCGCAGGATCGCGTCGCCGTCCTGCTTGGCACGGAAGGGCACGGGCTGACCGACGAGGCGCTCGCGCGCGCGGATGTGCGCGTCCGTATTCCGATGGCGGCCGGCGTGGACTCGCTCAACATCGCAACCGCATCGGGCATCGTGCTGCAGCGAATCGACGAGGCGAGGAGGGGAGAAGGTACGTCGGGTACGCGGCGTCAGCGCAGGAAGAGGGAATAGACCGGATTGTCGGTTTCGCGTTCGTAGCGGTAGCCGAGCGTGTCGAGGAACGACTGGAACGCGGCGTCGTCGGCCTCGGGCACTTCGAAGCCGGCGAGCACGCGGCCCGGGTCGGCGCCGTGATTGCGGTAATGGAAGAGGCTGATGTTCCAGCGGTCGCCGAGTGCGTCGAGGAACTTCATGAGCGCGCCGGGACGTTCGGGAAACTCGAACCGGCAGATCAGCTCGCGGTCGACATCCGAGCTCCTGCCGCCGACCATGTGCCGCACGTGCAGCTTCGCGAGTTCGTTGGTCGTCAGGTCCACACTGTCATAGCCGGCCACCTGCAGGCCCTGTCGCAGCGCGTGGGCATCGTCGCCATGGGAGGAGAGCGCGACGCCCACGAAGATGTGCGCGTTGCCGCGGCCGCTCAGGCGATAGTTGAACTCGGTGACGACTCGGCGGCCGATTGCGGCGCAGAAATGACGGAACGCGCCGGGCCGCTCGGGAATCGTGACGGCAAGCAGGGCCTCGCGCGCCTCGCCGACTTCCGCGCGCTCCACCACGAACCGCAGGCGGTCGAAATTCATGTTGGCGCCGCTCAGCACCGCGGCAAGCTTGCCGCCGGTAGTGCCCGTGCGCTGCACCCAGCGGCGCAGGCCAGCCACGGCCAGCGCGCCGGCCGGCTCGAGAATCGACCGCGTGTCATCGAAGACGTCCTTGATGGCCGCGCAGATTT
Organism: Acidobacteriota bacterium; assembly: GCA_044507065.1. Lineage (GTDB taxonomy): Bacteria > Acidobacteriota > Vicinamibacteria > Vicinamibacterales > SCN-69-37 > SCN-69-37. The sequence goes on along the minus strand of JBIQJY010000003.1, from coordinate 54,666 downwards.
CGTCGGTTGTCACCAGCACGATCTCGTCCACGGCCTGCTGCGCAATCCGGAACGTGTGCGCGCCGACTTCGCGAACGGCGACGCCGTCGGCGAACAGGCCGACCTGTTCGATCGTCACGCGCCGGCCCGCGTCGAGCGACCGGCGCATCGCGTCGGATTCGAACGGCTCGACGCCGATGATCTTCGTGGCCGGCCTCAGCGCCTTGACGTAGCTGGCAATACCGGCGATGAGGCCGCCGCCGCCGACGGGCACGAAAATCGCGTCGAGGTCGTCGCGACGCCGCAGGATCTCCGTGCCGATCGTGCCCTGGCCGGCGATGACCAGCGGGTCGTCGAATGCCGGCACATCGACGCGACCGGTCGAGGCCGCCAGTCGATCGCAATGGGCCTTCGCATCGTCGAAACTGTCGCCCTCGAGGACGACCTCGGCGCCGAGGTCGCGGACGGCCTGCACCTTGATGGCCGGGGTGGTCTGCGGCATGACGATTGTGGCCGTCAGGCCGAGGTGACGCGCCGCGAACGCCACACCCTGCGCGTGATTTCCGGCGCTGGCGGTGATGACCCCGCGCGCCCGATCGGCCGTGCCGAGGTGTGCGATGTGGTTGTAGGCGCCGCGAATCTTGAAGCTGAAGACGCGCTGCAGGTCCTCGCGCTTGAGCAGGATGGTGTTGTCGAGACGCTGCGACAGGCGCGGAGCCGGGTCGAGCGGCGTCTCGTGGGCGACGTCGTACACGCGGCTCGTCAGGATCAGCCGGAGCATCGAGTCGAGCGTGGCAGGGTCGGGCATCACTGACCTCGGACCGCCCTCCGCAGTCGCCGCGCTACGGCGACGCGAGGCCGGCCCCTACACATGGCACCGCGCGGTACCGCCGGGTGAACCTGGCGTCCACCCCCCGGCATCATCCGGTCGACAGCGACAGGATGTCGTTGAGAATGCCTGCGGCGGTGACGGCCGGGCCCGCGCCGGGTCCGCTGATGACCAGCGGCTCGTTCCGGTAGCGCCGCGTGGTGAACGCCAGCAGGTTGCGGGTGCCGTGAAGCGCGCCGATCGGGCTCGTGAGTGGCACGGCCGCGAGTTTCGCCGACACCGATCGCGGCGTGGCCGTGACGACGTAGCGCAGCACGCGCCCACGGGCCGCCTCGCGTTTCGTGCGTGCGGCCCAGTCGGCATCGAGCTCCGGCAGCTTCCGCATGAACTCGTCGAGCGAGAGCCGTCCGAACGACGCAGGCACCAGGTTCTCGGGCGTCGCGGCCGGCCCGCGGTAGCCCATCAGGCGTGCCAGGATGAGCACCTTGCGTCCCGCATCGGCCCCCGACAGGTCCTCGCGCGGGTCGGGTTCCGCATAACCGAGATCGACGGCCTCGCGCACGGCCTGCGAGAACGGCTTGCCGGACGACACCGCCGACACCACGTACATCAGGGTGCCGCTGACCGTGCCCTCGATGCGCAGCACGCGGTCGCCCGTCTCGGCGAGCTTGTGGTACGTGTCGATGATGGGCAGGCCGGCGCCGACGGTGGCTTCGTACTTCACCACGCGCCCGGTCCGTTCCGCTTCGCCCATCAGCGCGGCGTAGGACTCATACGAACCGGCCACCGGCTTCTTGTTGGCCATCACGACGTTGAACCCGTGTCCCACGGCGGTGCGCAGCAGGTCTCCGGTATCCTCGCTCGTCACGTCCACCAGGATTGGCTGCGACACGGCATGGCTCGCCATCACCGCCAGGGCTTCGGCGGCCGCGGCCTTCTGCCCGCCAAGCGTGCTCAGGAGCCGCCCGCGATCCTTCTCGCGGGTCAGTTCGAGCAGCCGCCGCCGCGAGATGCCGCGTGGATCGAACAGGTAGCCCGACCGATCGAGCAGGCCGACGACCCGCACCACAGGTCCACCGTTGGGATTGGCAATCTGGTCGGCCAGTTCGCGGCCCACGCGCCCGAACCCGAGGAGCACGACGTCGGTGTGCGGCTTGGTGAGCGGACGACCGCCGCCGATCTTCGACAGCTGAAAGGCCGTGTGCACGCGGCGCACCGCATCGGGCGCATCGGCCTCGGCGACCACGAATGAGATGTTGCGCTCCGACGATCCCTGCGCGATCGCGACGACGCTGATGCCCGCGGTGGCCAGCGACGAGAACACGCGCGCGGCAATACCCGGCGCGCCGACCATGCCGTCGCCCACCACTGCGACCACGGCCATGCCGGTCCGTGCGGTGACGTTGTCGATCAGGCCGCTCGCGAGCTCGTCGCGGAACGCACGGCGGATGGCGGCCACGGCCCGATCGGCCTGGCTGTCGGGCAGCGTGAAGCCGATCGAACTCTCCGACGAGGCCTGGAAGATGGTCGACACCGACAGCCGTTCGGCGTCGACGGCCGTGAACGTGCGCGCGGCGATGCCGTGCACACCGGCCATGCCCTTGCCGGCGACGGTCACCACCGCCTGCTGTCGCACGAGCGCGATTGCCTTGACGGGATGGCCCGGCGCGCTTCGTCGCGCGGAAACCTCGGTGCCCGGCAGGCTGGTGTCGATGAACGACCGCACGTGCAGGACGATGCGCGTGCCGTCGAGCGGGATGAGCGCGCGCGGATGCAGCACCTTGGCGCCGTAGTAGGCGACCTCCGCGGCCTCGCGGTGGTGCAGCTGCGGAATCAGCCGGGCGTCCTGCACCACGCGTGGGTCGCCCGTGAGAATGCCGCGGACGTCCTTCCAGAGCACGACTTCGGCCGCGCCGAGCGCCCGCGCGAGCAGCGTGGCCGTCAGGTCGGAGCCGCCGCGGCCGAGCGTGGCCACGGTGTCGTCGGGCGCGCGGCCGATGAAGCCCGGCACGACAGGCAGCACGCGCCTGGCCAGCAGCGGACGCAGCGTGCGCCGCGCGAGTCGTGTGGTCTCGGGCAGCAGGGGCGCCGCGCCGCCGTGGTGGCCGTCCGTCGCGATCACGTCCACGCCGTCGACCAGCGCGGTCTTGCGGCCGAGCCCGGCCAGGACGACCGCGAGGATCGACGCCGAGAGCCGCTCGCCGCGCGACACCATGACGTCGCTTGCCCGCGGCTCGATGTGGCCGAGCACGTGGACGGCCGTGCACAGGTCCCGGTACTCGCGCGCGGCGACGTCGAGCGAGGCCAGCAGCGCGCGACGCGCGCGCCCCGCGGGCACCAGGCTGGTCACCACCTTGCGGTGCCGCGCGAGCAGCCGTTCGACGACCCTGGCCGCCTGCCGGTCTTCGCCTTCGACGGCCAGTCTGGCGCCTTCGAGCAACTGGTCGGTAACGCCGGCCATCGCCGAGCACACGACAACCAGCGGTCCCTTGTGCGCGGCAATCAGCTCGGCGGCCTTCCGGATGGCCGCCGCATCGGCAAGCGACGCGCCACCGAACTTCCATACGGCCAGCGGGGCGGAGGCCGCCTGACGGCGTGCCGGCGCTTTCGGGGTCGCCCGGCGCAGCCGGACGAGACGACGCACCGGGCTCATGAGCGGGCCGCCTGGCGGCTGGCCAGCGCCGCCTCGTCGATCACCCGTCGCACGGCGTCGTAGTCGTTCGGCAGTTCGATGGGCGCGTTGGCGTACTTGCGCGGCGGCCGGCCGTCATCGGCGGCGTGATACGCGATCTTGAAATCGGTGAACTTCAGCCCGGTGGCGGTCGAAATCACGACGACGCGATCGGATCCCTTGATCTCGCCGCGCCCGGCGAGCTTCTCGAGGGCAGCGAGCGCCACGCCGGTGTGCGGGCAGTTGAACATGCCCGTCATGTCGGCGCGCGCGGCCGCGTCGGCCAGTTCGTCCTCGCTGGCCTGTTCGACCATGCCGCCGTAGCGCTGCAGCGTGGCGATGGCCTTGCGGATCGAGACCGGATTGCCGATGCGGATGGCCGAGGCCATCGTCGGCTTCGCGGTGATGGGCTCGAAGCGCCAGTCGTTCCGGTAGGCGAGATAGAGCGGGTTGGCCGCCTCGGCCTGCGCCACGACGATGCGCGGGCGCTTGTCGATCAGGCCCAGCTCGAACATCAGGTCGAAGCCGGCGCCAAGCGCGCTGACGTTGCCGAGGTTGCCGCCAGGGATGATCACCCAGTCGGGCACCTGCCAGTCGAACTGCTGGACGATCTCGACCGAAATGGTCTTCTGTCCCTCGATCCGGAGGCTGTTCATCGAGTTGGCGAGGTACACGCCCTCTTCCTTGACGAGCCGCTGGACGATCTTCATGCACCCGTCGAAGTCGGTGTCGAGCGCGAGCACCTTGGCCCCGTTCGACAGCGGCTGGACGAGCTGGGCCGGCGTGACGAGACCCCGCGGCAGGAACACGATGGCGGGAATCCCGGCCGAGGCGGCATAGGCCGCGAGCGCCGCTGACGTATCACCGGTCGACGCGCAGGCCACCGCGCGCACGGGCGAGCCGTTGGCAATCATCTGCTTGACGACCGAGACGAGGACCGTCATGCCGAGGTCCTTGAACGATCCGGTGTGCGAGTTGCCGCACATCTTCACCCAGAGATCGTCGAGGCCCAGCTGGTGTCCGTAGCGTTCGGCCCAGAACAGGTTCGTGCCGCCTTCGTCCATCGACACGATGTTCTCGTTGCGCAGCTCGGGGCACACCCATTCCTTCTTGCCCCAGACGCCGGAACCATAGGGCCAGGTGGTGTGCTTGTAGCGCCCCTCGAACAAGCGCATCCACGCGGTCGGGCCGCGCTGGCGGAGCGCGCTCACGTCGTGGACCACCTGGAGCAGATCGCCGCAGGTCGGGCAGTTGTAGAGCGGCTGCCAGATGGAATGATCGCCCGGACAGCCCGAGGCACAGCGGAAGACGGCCGTGTATGCGCGTTCGCTCATGGCTGGGTCACCTGCTGGCGGCCGACGGCGGCCTCGAAATCGGCAAGCGAGCGGCCGATGTGGATGGGCGCGGGCCCCTTGCCGTGCAGGACCTCGACCGTCTTGTAGCCGTTGCCCGTCACGCAGATCACGATCGATTCGTCGGGTGGAATCACGCCGCGCTCGATCAGCTGTTTCGTGGCTGCCACCGTCACGCCGCCGGCCGGCTCGGTGAAGATGCCCTCGGTCTCGGCAAGCAGCTGGATGCCGGCGATGATGGCGTCCTCGCTCACCCGCTCGCCCGCGCCGCCGGTCGATCGGACGGCGCTGACGACCTGGAATCCGTCTGCGGGATTGCCGATGGCAATGGATTTCGCGATGGTGCTGGGTTTGACGGGATCGGGAAACTCGACGCCCTGGTCGAGCGCGTCGACGACCGGCGAACATCCGGCGGCCTGCGCCGCGTAGACGCGCGGCTCGTCACCGTCGACGAGGCCGAGCGATCGGAATTCATTGATGCCCTTCAGGATGCGTGGCAGCAGCGTGCCGCCGGCCACCGGCGAGACGATGTGCCGCGGCACCTTCCAGCCGAGCTGCTCGACGATCTCGAAGCCGTACGTCTTGGCGCCCTCGGCGTAGTAGGCGCGCAGGTTGATGTTGGCGAAACCCCAGCCATACTGGTCGGCCACCTGTGTGCACAGCCGGTTCACGTCGTCGTAGTTGCCGCGGACCGAGATGATGCGCGGGTTGTAGACAGCCGCGCCGGTCACCTTGCCGACCTCGAGGTCGTCCGGGATGAAGACCGAGCAGGCCAGCCCGAGCCGCGCGGCGTGTGCCGCCACACTGCCCGCGAGGTTGCCGGTCGACGCGCACGCGAACACGGTGAAGCCGAGTTCGACCGCGCGCGTGGCGGCCACCGACACCACGCGATCCTTGTACGAGCAGGTCGGGTGGTTCACCGAATCGTCCTTCACGTACAGCTCGCGGACGCCGAGGCGCTTCGCCAGCCGGTCCGCCTTCACGAGTGGCGTGTACCCGGAATGGAGGCCGGTCCGCGGCTCGCCCTCGATCGGCAGCAGCGGCTGATAGCGCCAGATGCTGAGCGGACCGCGCTCGATGCGCTCGCGCGAGATCACCTTCTTCACCGCGTCGTAGTCGAAGTGGACCTCGAGCGGCCCCATGCACTTGTCACACACGAACAGCGCAGAGGAGGGGAACGACGCGTGGCAGATGTGGCAGCGAAGACTGAATCTCATGTGAATTCCGGCGAAAGACGACTGGCGACTGGCGACTGGCGATGGGCGATGGGCAGACGGGCCGTGAGCGTCCTGATCGTACACGGCACGCCGATCCCGGCGTAGATGCCGCCGAGCAGCCCGGCGGCCTCGGCATGGCGGTCGGTGGCGAGGAGCGCAATGGACGGTCCCGCGCCGCTCAGGCACACACCGAGCACGGCGGGATGATCGAGGGCCATGGCCTGGTTGAGGCCGGGCACGTACTGCGCGCGCGCCGGCTGGTGCCAGCGGTCCCGCAGGGCTTCTCGCAGGTCTTCGTACCGCCGCGTGTCGAGGGCGCGCACGAGCAGGAGCGCGCGCTGGAGGTTGAAGATGGCGTCGCCACGGTCGATCTGCGGCGCCAGCACCTTGCGTGCGAATGCGGTTTCGAGCTCGGCTTCCGGCGTGCCGACCACGAACCGGAGGTCGGCGGGCCACTCCCACGACGAGACGATGACGCGGCCGTCCTCCCGCTCGCAGCTGAGGGTGAGCCCGCCGAGCAGCGCGGCTGCGGCGTTGTCGGGGTGTCCCTCGATGCGGGTCGCGATGGCCATGAGGGCATCGGGGTCACGCGGGCTCGTGAGCGCCTCGTAGAGGCGCAGGCCCGCGACAGTGGCCGCGGCGCTGCTGCCGAGTCCCGCCTTCATCGGAATGCCGCTCTGGACCGAGACGCGAACGGCCGGGGCCGCATCGCCAAAGGCGGCCCTGGCGGCCAGGAAACCGGTGGTGATGCGGTTCTCACCGGTGGCCGGCACGTCGCCCTCGAAGATCGGGCTGGCCGACGCGTCCACGGCGCCGACGTCGAGCAGGCGAAGCCGGAGATCGACGTCGACCGCCACGCTGAGGGCGTCGAATGCCGGGCCCAGATTGCTGATCGAGCCCGGGACCGAAATCTCGTGTCCGGGACCGACGGGAGTCTGTGTCATGAACCAGTGGCGGGCCCGGAAGTGGCCGGAACACCGCAAAACGTCAAAAAAAAAGCCGGCCCTCAGGTGAGGCCGGCGGGCGCTGTCTTGTCTCTACGGTCTGTCCTTAACGTGCAGCCTGAGCGACAACTCCACCAGCCTCGCGGCCCTTCATGGTCCGCGTCGTCATGGGCGTAATCGTAATGGGGCAGCCGGGCAGCATTGCCTTGGAAGTATAGGTTGCAGGGGACAGGGGGGTCAAGGATCGGGCCCCTTCCGGCTGACAGGACCGGACGTGTCTGCAATACTGTGCCGCATGCACAAGGAACGACTGTGGCTGTGGGCAGGTCTGGCGGTGGTTCTGGCCGTGGCCGGCTGCGGTGACGGCGGGTCGGCCCGGACGAACACCGCGCCGGCCGGTGTCGGTGGATCGCAGGCCGCCTCGCGCCCGAACATCGTGTTCGTCCTGACCGACGACCAGCGGTGGGACGCGATCTCGCTGTCGGGCCACGAGACGCCGGCCACGCCGAACATCGATCGTATTGGGCGCGAGGGCGTCTACTTCCGGAACGCCTTCGCCACGACCGCGCTGTGCTCGCCGAGCCGCGCCTCGATCCTGACGGGCATGTACGCCCACGCGCACGGTGTGCGCGACAACTTCACGGAGTTCCCCGAGGACACCCGGACGTGGCCCCTCGAGTTGCAGCGGGCCGGCTACGAGACGGCCTACATCGGGAAATACCACATGGGCGAGAACAACGACGACCCTCGCCCGGGTTTCGACTATTTCGCGACGCATCGCGGACAGGGCCAGTATTTCGATACCGAGTGGCGCATCAACGGCGGCGACCGCCGGGTGATTCCCGGCTATTACACGCACGTCGTGACGGATCTGGCCGAGGAATGGATCCGGGGGCGGTCGAACGATCGGCCGTGGTCGATCATGGTCGGCCACAAGGCGCCCCACAGCTTCTACTTCCCGGAGGACAAGTACAAGGACGCCTTCAGCGACGTTCAGGTGCCCTATCCGGCCTCGGCCTTCATGCTCGACGACAAGCCGGACTGGTACAAGGATCGGCTGCCGACCTGGCACGGCATCTATGGTCCGCTCTTCGACTATCGCAAGCAGTTCCCGGATCGCACGCCGGCCGGCGTTGCCGCCTTCGAAAACATGGTGCGCGCGTACTGGCAGACCATCCTGAGCGTCGACGACAGTGTCGGCCGCCTGTATGCAGCGCTCGAGGAAACCGGGCAACTCGACAACACCGTGTTCATCTTCACGTCGGATCACGGCATCCTCAACGGCGAGCACGGCATGATCGACAAGCGCACGGCGCACGAGCCGAGCATCCGCGTGCCGCTCGTCGTGAGGTATCCGGGCCTGACGCCGCCAACCTCGCCGCGCGTGATCGACCGGATGGTGCTGACGACCGACTTTGCACCGACGATTGCCGACCTGGCCGGGCTCGATGCCACCGGGTGGCGGCACGGCCGATCGTGGAAGGCGCTGGCCAGTGGCGAGGCCGTCGACGACTGGCGGGAGAACTACGTCTACCTGTACAACTACGAGCGTCAGTTCCCCTATACGCCGAACGTGCGTGCGCTGCGGACCGAGGAATGGAAGTACGTCCGCTATCCGAACTCGCCGACGCCGCACAAAGCCGAGCTGTATCACCTCGCCGAGGATCCCGACGAACTGGTGAACCTGATCGACGATCCCCGTCACCGTGCGCGGGTGGCCGGGATGCACGCCCAGCTCGACGTGCAGCTGAAGGCCCTGGGGGCCTGGCCCGACGTGATGCCGCTCGACGAAGGCATCGGGCAACAACTGCCCGACGCCGACATCAGGTAGCAACGGCGGCGGGACGCTGCGTTGCCCGGCCCGCCGGCAGCGGCCGGCGGATTCGCACCGGAGATGCCCAGCATGTGGTTGTTCCGAAAGCGGCAGACGGGAAGGGGCGGCGGGTCGTCATGGCTGGGGCGCATCGCGCCGGTCGCGCTCCTGGCGGCGCTCCTGCTGTCGATCGCGCGTCTTGCGGGCGTCGGTCCCGGTCCCGACATCGTCGCTGCGCAGGCGGTGGACCGGCCGAACATCCTGTGGATCACGAGCGAGGACAACGGTCCCGAACTGGGCGCGTATGGCGACCGCTATGCCACCACGCCCAACCTCGACGCGCTGGCGGCGCGCGGTTACCGCTACCGGGTGGCGTGGTCGAATGGACCGGTATGCGGCGCGTCGCGCACCGCGCTCATCACCGGGGTGCACCCTCCGTCGACGGGCGGCGAGCATATGCGCAGCCTCGTGCCGCTGCCCGCGTCGATCCGGCTCTACCCGGCGCTCTTGCGCGAGCACGGCTACTACGCGACCAACAACAGCAAGACCGACTACAACTACGCCGAAGTCGAGAAGACGTGGGATGAGTCATCGGCCACGGCACACTGGAGGAACCGGGCGGCCGACCAGCCGTTCTTCGCCGTCTTCAATTTCACCACCACCCACGAGAGCCAGGTGCGCACGCGCCCTCACACCTGGGTGCACGACGTCGACGCCGCGCCCGTGCCGCCCTACATGCCCAACGTGCGGGAAACACGCGAGGACTGGGCCCAGTACTACGATCGCATCACCGAGATGGACGCGCAGGCCGGCGAGCGGCTCGCCGAGCTCGAGGCGGCTGGCCTGGCCGACGACACCATCGTGATGTACTTCGGTGACCACGGCGCCGGTCTTCCGCGATCGAAACGCTATCCGTACAACTCGGGCCTGCACGTGCCGCTCATCGTGTACGTGCCGGAGCGGTTCCGCACGCTCGGGCCCGCCGAGGCGTCGCGGCCGGGCAGCGTGAGCGATCGCCTGGTGTCGTTCGTGGATCTGCCACCCACGCTGCTCAGCCTCGCGGGCGTACAGCCGCCGGAGACGATGCAGGGCCGCGCGTTCATGGGGCCGTTCACGACGCCGGACCCCGAGTATGTGTACGGGTTCCGCGGTCGCATGGATGAACGCTACGACCTCACCCGCAGCGTGCGCGACGAACGCTACGTCTATCTGCGCAACTACATGCCCCATCGTCCGTACGGACAGTACGTCCAGTATCTGTTCCAGACGCCCACGACGGCTGTCTGGAAGCGCATGTACGACGAAGGGCGCCTGCAGCCGCCACAGACGTACTTCTGGGAGGCGAAGCCGACCGAGGAACTCTACGACCTCCAGGAGGATCGCCACGAGACACGCAACCTCGCGTCCTCGCCCGCGCACGGTGCGGTCCTGCGGCGGATGCGGGCCGCGCTCGATGCGCACGCCCGCGAGATTCGCGATGTCGGGTTCCTGCCTGAATACGAAATCCACCGGACCGACGTGGCCGCAACGCCCTACGAACGCGGGCACGATGCCGCGCGCTACGACTTCGATCGTGTGTATGCCGCGGCGCAACGGGCATCGGACCGCGCGGTGTCCTTCGACGCAATCCGCCCCGGCCTGGCCGACGCCGATCCGGTGGTGCGCTACTGGGCGGCGACAGGCGCGCTCATTCGCGCACGCGACGGGGTCTCGGCGGCGGGCGCCGATCTCGAACGGCTGCTGTCGGACCCCGAGCCAGGCCCGCGCATCGTCGCAGCCGAGGCGATCGGACGGTTCGGCGCGTCGGCGTTGCGATCGCGCGCCGTGGCCGTCCTGCTGGCCGACGCCGATCCCGCGAAGGGCGGCGGCGTCCCCGTCACGCAGTTCGCGCTCTATGCGCTGAACCAGTTCGTCGACCTGACAGCCGCCGAGAAGGCGGCAATCGACGCCATCCCGCTTGGGACCACGCCGCCCGCTCGCGGCGATTATCGTGCGGCGCTCAAGACCGCCATTGCGCAGGATCTGCGCTAGCCGCTGCCGACATGGCGCAAGGCGTTCGCGGGAAAGATCGTCGGCCGAACGCTCATGGTCCGTCGCGGGCAGCCGCCGGCGCCGCCTGGCGGCGTCGGGCTGCCGTCGGGCTCGTCGTCGCGGCAGGGCTCGCCGTGGCGTTCTGGTGGCGATCCCATCCCACACCTGAACAGACCGCAGGGAATGTCGCTGGATCCGTGCAGGCGACCTATGTCGGCAGCGAGGCGTGCGCGGGTTGTCATCGCGATGCAGCCGCCGAGTGGCAACGCTCGCAGCATGCCGCCGCCATGGCCGTGCCCACCGAAGAAACAGTGCGGGGTGATTTCGACGATGCGCAGGTGCGCTACGGCGGGGTGACGTCCACGTTCTTTCGCCGCAATGGCGACTACTTCGTCCGCACGGACGGGCCCGACGGACACCTGGCCGAGTTCGAGATCGCCTACACGTTTGGCGTGGAGCCGCTGCAGCAGTATCTCGTGGCGCTCCCCGGCGGTCGGCTGCAGGCGCTCAGCATCGCGTGGGACACGCGTCCGCGTGCCGAGGGCGGCCAGCGATGGTTCCACCTGTATCCCGGCGAGACCATCGCGGCGGGCGATCCACTGCACTGGACGGGGCGTGACCAGAACTGGAACTTCATGTGCGCCGACTGTCACGCGACGAACCTGCGCAAGGGGTACGACGTCGCGTCGCGCACGTTCGACACGACCTGGACGGAGATCGGCGTTGGCTGCGAGTCGTGTCATGGTCCGGGCAGCGCACATGTGGCCCAGGCCGGCGGCGACGGCACGCGCACGGATGACTACGGGCTCGCGGCGCGGTTGACCGAGCGTGACGGCGTGCGGTGGACGTTCGACGCGGCGGCCGGGATCCCGGTGCGCAGCCGGCCGCGGGGGACGGGCGTCGAGATCGAGGCCTGCGCGAGGTGCCATGCGCGACGTGAACAGCTGACCGACGACTGGCACGGGGGCGATCCATTGGAAAATGGTTTTCGCCCGGCGCTTCTCGCGCCCGATCTCTACCATGTCGACGGCCAGCAGCGTGAGGAGGTCTACACGTACGGGTCGTTCGTACAGAGCCGCATGTATGCGAAAGGCGTGACGTGCAGCGACTGCCACAACCCGCACACGGGCCGGTTGCGGCTGTCGGGCAACGCCACGTGCACCCAGTGCCACCAGGACGCGCGCTTCGACTCGTCGGCGCACCACTTCCACCAACCCGGGTCGCCCGGGGCGGCCTGCGCGTCGTGCCACATGCCGACGACCACGTACATGCAGGTCGATCCCCGGCACGATCACAGCTTCCGCATTCCGCGGCCGGACCTGACGACGAGCCTCGGCGTGCCGAATTCGTGCACGATGGCCTGCCACGCGGATCGCAGCGCCGAGTGGGCCACCGAGCGGATCCGCCGGGCAACAGGCCATGCTCCCGGCGCGGTGCCGCCCATGGCATCCACGTTTGCGGCACTCGACAGCGGGGACATTGGGGCGTCGTCGATGCTTCAACAGATCGCGTCCGACCGCGAGCAGCCGGCGATTGCACGCGCCAGCGCTCTCGCCAGGGCGGCTGCGCGCGACAATGCGGCCGGTCTGCCGCTGGCTTCCCTGCTCGGCGATCCCAGTCCGATGGTCCGTCGCGCGGCGCTGGCCGTCGTGGGCCAGCGCGGCGAGGCCGAACGGCTGCGGCTGGCCGTGCCGCTGCTGGGCGATGCGGTGAAGACCGTGCGCATTGCCGCCGCCACGGCCGTGTCGGACGTCGCCGATCGGATGCTGACGGGCTTCGACCGCGACAGGTTCGAGGCTGCCTTTGCCGAACTCGTTGCCGAGCAGCGCTTCAACGGCGACCGTCCGCAGGGACAGGTCAACCTCGGCACCGCGTGGCTCGCCCGTGGGCGTGCGGACGAGGCGATCGCGGCCTTTCGCGAGGCCATCGCGATCGACCCGGGGTTTGCGCCGGCCTACGTCAACCTCGCCGAGGCACAGCGGCTGCGCGGCAACGAGGCGGATGCGTACGCGACGCTGCGCAGCGCTGTCGATCGCGATCCGGTCGACGCCGCCGCTCGTCATTCGCTGGGGCTCTCACTCGTACGGCAGCGCCGCCTGCCGGAGGCGATCGAGCAGCTCGGGCGCGCCGCGACCCTCGAGCCCGAATCGGCTCGCTACGCCTACGTGTACGGTGTGGCGCTGAACGACGCCGGGCGGACGGAGGAGGCGTTGACAGTGCTTCGCGCTTCACTCGCGCGTCATCCGGCCGACGTCGATACGCTCGTGGCGGCAGCGCTGTACAACGAGCGGGCCGGTCGGCTCGCTGAGGCGCGCGGGTATGTGGCGCGGCTCGTCCGGCTGCGGCCCGGCGACGCGACGGTCAGGGACCTGGCCGCACGCATCGGCACCGGGGAGTGATCAGTCGGCGTGTTCGTTCGTCGCGTGCAGTGCGACCAGGTCGAGCAGGTACTGCTGCAGCCTGACGTCGTGCCCCATCCGATGGTGGTGGCGGTAGAGCAGCGGCTGGACGATGTTCCAGTGCCAACCGAAGTGTTCGGTATCGGGTTTGATGCGCAGGTTGCCGAGCAGCACCGTCGATTCGGGTGACTCGAGGACGAGCTTGCTCTTCCCGCGGAGCGGGAAGCCTCGCAGAATCCCGGTGCGCTGGTAGAAATTCACCGCATAGCGGACGTTGTCGGGGACCCGCGGGTTGCGCCACGAAAACGCGTCGATGTAGACGGCAAGCGACACGTCGAGCCGTTCGTCGCGCAGCGCCCGGGCGAATTTCGACACAGCGCCGCCGCCCCAGCTGTGCCCGTACACGATGATGAGTGGCGCGGGTACGAGATCGGCGGCTTTGGCAGCGGCATCGTCCCGCCCGCCAACGAGCGAGAGGACCTCGCCGACGGCCGCGCGCCAGTCGCGGTTGTTGTAGGTGAGGGCCGACACGCCGGGGTAGAGGTCGGCCGAATCCTCGATACGCTTCCGCATCCGCACGACGCCAGACACGCGGCTCTCGCTGCCCTCCAGCCCGCCCGTGAACCCGACCACGATGATGTTCGGCCTGGCGGATGGCGTCGTCGCATCGCCATACGCCGCGGCGCACTCCGACGTGGGCGGTGTCTCGCGTGTGGCCGGCGGGCACAGCGACGTCCGGGCGAGGCCAGTCAGTGCCTGGAGCGTCGCGGCGCGCAGCGCGTGCCACGCGGTGCCGGGCGGCTCGTCGGCAAAGGCCAGCCCCGCACCGGCCAGCCAGCAGGCGAGCGTCCACGCGGTCAGCGTGTGGAGCCGGAGCCAGAGTCCCGGATGGCGGCGTGCCACGGTCATCAGATCTGTCCGTTGTTGGCGAGCCGTACGAACGCTTCGAGCGTGACGACCCGGACGAGCGACGCATGCACGAGGTGTCGCGAGAGGGCGCCGGACGTGTAGTAGTCGCGCAGCGACCACCCGTCGCCGCCCAGCACGAGATACGCGCGGTCGGCGTGGCCGGCCTGCACGGCGTCGGCCAGGCACATGACCTCGAACGGCACCTTCTGTTCGGCCGTGCCGCCCGTCTGCTGCCACTTGAGCGAGACGAGCGTGCGCTGGCCGTCGCGGCTGGCGATGGCGTCGACCTTGTGCACGCCACCGCCGCACCGCGTGCCGACAATCGTCTGCGACTGGCAGGCGTAGCCACCGCGCTCGAGTGCGGGGACGACCATCGCCTCCAGTACGGCGCCGGTGTTGGTGTTGCGTCTGATCACAGGTTGCGGGTACCCAGGATTTCGCGCGCCGGTGTCCGGTCGCCAGTGCAGCTGATGCGTCGCGGTGCGTCGAGGAACCGTACGTCGTAGCCGAGCGTGCGGTACAGGTCCTCGACCCGTTCGGTGGCCTGGTTGACGAGCACCACCGGCCCGCGATGTTTCGCCAGCCATCGAGCCGTGCGCGCCTGATCTTCCCACGAAAACCCGCCCTTCGAGTAGTGCGTGAACTCGACGTCGTAGGGGGGATCCGCGTACACGAAGTCGCCCCGTTCGAGCGGGACGGCTTCGATGTCGCCCACCGTGAACGTCCAGTCCGCGAACGCCTCGCGATAGGCCTCGAAATCCGGGACGTAGCCAATCGTGGCATAGCGGCCGAATGGCACGTTGAACACGCCGCGGTTGTTGAAGCGGCAGAGTCCGTTGTACCCGGTGCGGTTCAGGTAATAGAACAGTTGCGCGGCCTCCGCCGAATCGGCGGCGCCCGACGCCAGCAGCGCGTTGAAACGCTCGCGATGCCGGTAGTACAGCGTCTCGCTGTTCGTCATGGCGACGCTGATGGGCAGGCCGCGCTGCAGCCAGCGGTAGAAGTTGATGAGGTGCGGATTCGCGTCGTTGAGCAGCGCGCGCGATGGCGCCAGGCCCAGCGCCACGGCCAGGCCCCCGCAGAAGGGCTCGACCAGGCGCCGGCGCGCGTGCGGCGCCCACAACGGCCGCAGGTGGGGAACCTGCCACCGCTTGCCTCCGGCCCACTTGAGCGGCGGACGAAGCGTGGGCGTGCGGAGAGCAACCGGCATCGAGCAGTCAGTGTAAACCGAGCGTGTGTCACGCGTGGTCACGCGCAGAGGCACGCCGGGTCGACCGCCTGCGTCCGCACGCTCAGTCCGGGGCGAGGTCGAGCGCGGGCGTGCTTACCGGCTCGACGCTCCGCGTGTTCTCGTAGGTGTCGACGACGTCGACGGTGGGGACCGTCGGATCGCGTGGACCCGTCAGATCGAAGAGATAGACCTGCGAGGTGCCCTGGTAATGCAGCAACGGCGGCTCGTCGAGCCGTTCGATGATGCGCCGGCCGGGAAATCGCTCGCGCAGCCACGGAATCTCCCAGTCGTCGACGAGCAGGTAGGACCGGATGCCGCGCGTGGCCAGCCAGTCGACGGACCGGTCGATCCACGGCGGTTCCATGGCGTCGTACCGAATCGACACGCGTCCGCCGTAGTACCGGATGCTGCTGCTGTGCTGCATGGAGAAAATGGCGCTGGTGCGATCGGTCATCCGGCGGACCTCCCGCGCCACGGTGACGTACCGCCGCTCGTTCTTCCAGAGGTCGAAGACGAAGCGCCCCTCGGCAATGGCCACCTGGTGGACGCCGAGGACGAGCACGGCCACGGTGACCGCCGCCGCCGCCGTCCGCCCGCGGCGGGCGATGGCCGCGAACACGGTCCCCACCCCGAGCATCAGGAACGGCCAGGTGGGCAGCAGGAATCGCAGGTACCACCACTCGTCGAAGACGATGTAGAGGCTGTACATCACCCACATCGCCACGACGAACAGGCCGATGACGATGAAGGCGAGCCGATCGGTGGCGGCCGGCCACAGTCGACGCAGTGGCAGGGCGAGCGCGGCAACGCCGGCAACGACCACGGGCGTCTGCGAGTCGACGAGCCGCGCCACGTATCGCGTGAGGTTTGGCCAGAAGTGATCGAGGGCGAAGGCCCCGGACATCGATCCGTAGGTCGAGACGAACGGCGAGCCGGTGACGGCGTCGTGGAACGCGAGGATCACCACCGCGCCGGCCGCCAGGCCCGCGGTGAAGATGACGCCCTGGATGAAGGCCGATCGGCGGTCGCTCTCACCGGGCCGGACGAAGGGCACGAGGTACCACAGGCCGAAGAGTGCCAGGCACGGTGCCAGGTTCGGGCGAATGGCCACGGCGAGACCGGCCGCCAGTCCGGCCGCGAGCGCGGCGCGTGGCCGTCGATCGAGAACGAAGTAGAACGCGACCGCACACGCGGCGGCCGCCGGGACGTCGCTCATCGCGCCGACGAGCATGAACAGCACAGCCGGGCTCGTGGCCACCAGCCAGGCGCCGATGAGTCCGGCCCACGGTGTGGCGAGCTTCCGGCCGATGCCGAACGTGGCGAGGATCAGGATGGCGCCGGTAATCGGCACGATCCAGAAGGCTCCTTCTTCGCCTCCCACGAGCTTGCCCACAGCCATCATCATGGGCAGGCCCGGCGGATACATGGGCGAGACGAGCCAGGGCTCGACCGGGCTCGGTCGCGTCCCGATGGGTGCGAAGGTCCAGCGGGCCATCGGCCAGGGCGCCGGCGCTGCCCACGACTGGTCGATCGTGAGGTCGCGCTCGAGCCAGCGGTCGGCCTGTTCGACGTAGCCGTAGGCATCCGACCCACTGGCTGACGTCCCCGCGTAAACCACGCCGACGGCGAGCGTGGCTACCGCCAGGAGGACGGCAAACGTGCGCGGCCGCGTCGTGAGGACGGTGGTCACCGTCCTGCGCCATCCGCAGACGGTCGCCGCCGCAACCAGCGCCACGACGCCCGCCAGCGCGGGCCTGGCCACCGAGTGATTCGTGAATCGGACGCCGGCGGCATCCCAGCGCAGCGACCCGTTGAGGAGCGTCGCCACGGCCACGACCGCGGCGAGGGCGGCCAAGGTGAACAGGATGCCGCAGATCCAGCGGCGGCTTCGTGTCAGGCGTGGGAACGTGTCGGTCATGCGGGCTGCGGGAACGGCGCGGGGCGGTCGGGCACCTGCCGAAGGTTGCAAGACGGACGCCGAGGCGGCTGGCCGGACTGCGCGGGCATCACCCGAGCGTATCCGACTCGGGCGCGTTTCCGGTGCGGCAGTTTTCGCCCGCTGTCTGGAGACGTTGCACGGTGGCCGGTTCGCGACGCGCCCGGCTTCCTTGCTAGGCTGAAGGCATGCGATGGCTGTGGCTGACGATCGCGGTGGTCGCGGTCATTCTCGTCCCGTTCTTCCTGTTCGAAGGGTACTTCACCGATCTGGCCGACCGCGCCGTCACCGGTCAGGTGTCGGTTCCTGCGGCGTCGGCCATCATCGGCGGCCTGCTCGCACTCGACGTGTTCCTGCCCGTGCCATCGAGCATCGTGTCGGCGGCTGCCGGCGTCCTGCTTGGATTCTGGCGCGGCGCCGCGGTGATCTGGATTGGCATGACGATCTCCTGCGGCATCGCCTACCTCGTCGGCTCGCGATCGTCGCGCCTGGCCGGGCGGCTGGTGGGCGCCGAAGGGCTCGCGCGTGCGGGGGAGGTGGCCGAGCGCTACGGACTGGCGGCCATTGCACTCTGCCGGCCCGTACCCGTCCTGGCGGAGGCGAGTGTGCTGCTTGCCGGGATGATTCGCGTATCGCCCGGGCGCTACTTCGCCGTGTGCCTGTGGGCGAATCTCGGCATTGCCGTTGTCTACGCGTCGATTGGCGCCTGGTCGATGAGCGTCAACTCGTTCCTGCTCGCCTTCCTCGGGGCGTTGGCGTTTCCCGGACTGGCGTGGCTGGTGTCCCGGCTGTGGTCAGGCCGATCGCGGACCGGCCGCGATCAGCGCGGCGATACGTCGTCCCAGGTCGAGTAGGTCCTGCTGCTCGTCGGCGCTGAACGTCCGTTCGGCGCGGTTGGCGACACCAAGTGCGCCGAGTGCCTCGGCGCCGTGCATCAGCGGCACGACAATCGAGCCCTGCAGCCCGGTCGCACGTGCGCCGGGCCGCACGTCGCCGCTCGTGTCCGTCTGGATGTTGCAGGCGTCGACCAGGGCTCGGCGTTCAACGGCCAGTCCCGCCATACCCTTGCCAATCGGCACGAGACGGACGAGTTCGACCACACCGGGAGGGATGCCCGTGCTGGCGACCAGGTGAAGCAGATTGTCTGCCTCGATGATGTGAAGCGTCCCGCTGTCGGCCCCGAGCCGTTCCACGACGCACGCGAGCACGCCCGCCCAGTCAGCGGCTCGTGCCAGTCGTTCGAGCTCCGCGGTTGTGTGTGGCATTGGCGCCTCGAGCGTGCGGTGTCACGAGGTCAGGTGGCGCAGGATGAGTTCGTGCACGCCCACCGATGGCATCGAGTCGCCGCTGAAGAGATCCGCGCGGCGGCTGATGCAGAGCGGGCCGTCGTCGCCGGCGGGACCGGTGCGTCCGTGTGAACCCTTGACGAGCGAGGCGTCGAGCGGCGTGATGTCGAGCAGTGCGCGCATGCCGAGCCTGCGCTTCAGCAGCCGCCAGCCGACGTAGAGCGAGGGCATCCGGATGGCCGGATCGACGAACAGCTCCACGGGGTCGTAGCCGGGCTTGCGGTGGATGTCCACCGTACGCGCGAAGTCGGGCGCCCGGGCGTCATCGAGCCAGTAGTAGTAGGTGAACCAGGCATTCGCGGCGCTGATGGCCACGAAATCACCCGAGCGGGCGTGGTCGATGTGCAGGCGCGCCTGGTCGTGGCGATCGAGGACCTCGTCGACACCGGGCAGACGGCGCAGAAGGTCCTGCACGTCGTTCAGCCGCGAGCGGTCGTTGACGTACACGTGGGCCACCTGGTGGTCGGCCACGGCAAACGCGGCGCTGGCGCCGGCATCGAGCAGTTCCCGGCCCTGTTCGTCGCGCACGGCAAGCAGGCCGTGCTGGCGCAGGGCGCGGTTGATGTGGACCGGCGTGTCCACGTCCGTGATGCCGTACTCGGACAGCACGATCACGCGGGCGCCGCGGGCCTCGTAGAACTCGATGAGGTCGCCGGCCACCCGATCGATTGCCCTGAGGTCGCCCTCGATGAGCGGGCTCGACGGGCCGTGCTGCTGCAGGCCGTAGTCGAGGTGCGGGAGATAGACGAGCGTGAGCGTGGGCGAGTAGGCCTGTTCGACGTGCCTGGACGCGGCGGCAATCCACTCCGAGCAGCGGATCGATGCGCGTGGCCCCCAGAACTCGAAGAGTGGAAACTGTCCGAGCGTCTCCTGGAGCGTGTCGCGCAGGCTGGCCGGGTGCGAGTGGACGTCCGGCAGCTTGCGGCCGTCTGCGGGATACATGGGCCGGGGTGTGACCGCGTAGTCGACGCCCGAGTACATGTTGAACCACCAGAACATGTTCGCGCA
Organism: Acidobacteriota bacterium; assembly: GCA_044507065.1. GTDB lineage: Bacteria > Acidobacteriota > Vicinamibacteria > Vicinamibacterales > SCN-69-37 > SCN-69-37. The sequence continues at coordinate 35,001 of JBIQJY010000003.1, read as the reverse complement.
CGTGAAGCTCGAGTCGATCGCGCGCGCGAGGTTCCAGATCTTCGGCGCCTGCACCAGCGGATTGGCCTGCTTCCAGAATCGGACTTCGCAGTCCTCCCGCGAGTACCAGCCGTTGGCGACGATGCCATGCGTCGATGGATACTGGCCCGTCAGGTAGTCGGACTGGGCGGTGCATGTCACGGCCGGAAATGCCGGCACGATCGCCGCGGCCCGTCCCTCGCGCATCCAGCGCGCGAGCCGCGGCATGGCCGGGCCGATGAGCGACCGGGTCAGGCCGACGACATTGATGACGACCGTCTTCTGCATATCGCTGCAGGGCTAGGGCGTGCCCCGCATGACTCCGAGGACCCAGTTGTACTCCCGCTCGATCGAGTCGAGCAGGTCGATCTTGAGGCCCGGCGGCAGCACGTCCCACGTGTAGGTCTCGATCTCGAGGTGCGTGGTGATCGGGTGCGCCATGGCCGCCTCGATGACGCGCCGCACGTCGTCCTGCGTCGAGCCGAGGCCCTCGTACTCGCGGAGGAACAGCGGCACGTGGAAGTGAATGCGCCATTCGGCTGCCGCGTTGGACACGGCCTGTGCGAGGGCGACGTCGAGGTCGGGGAACTGGTGCCGGCCGTCGGCCGAGCGCGTGACGACCTGATGGAGATAGGTCGAATCGGCAAACGGGCGGAGACGAGCGTGCACCGCGGCGGCACGGTCCGCCTCGGCCGGCACGTCCGCGCGCAGCGCGGAGCTGAGCTGGATGCGGCCGATGCGGATGCCGGCGCGCGCCAGCCGGTCGAGGGCCTCGATCGGATCCTCGTGCTCGACGGCGAAGTGGCAGCAGTCGAAACACACGCGGACGTGGTCGAGCAGGATATCGCGCGCCTCATCGGCGCCGACACCCAGCGCGCGGGCCAGCCGCGGCGTACCGTGGCGCAGCAGCCACTGCTCGAAGAAAGTGATGGTCTCGGTCGAGGTCTCGAGGCAGCAGTCCGGCTCCGGCTCGATGTCGAGGTGAATGAACGTGCCCTGCTCCTGCCGCAGCCGCGCGAGCGCGATGGCGACCTCGGTCACGTTCTCGGTCGCCTGCGTCCATCCGGCGGTATCGGTCGCCGGCATCCACGCCTTGTACGAAAGCGGCGCCGTCGACACGCCTCCGTCGATGCCGTCGGGCAGGAGGCGGGCCAGGATCCGGGAGAGGTCGAGCGTGTAGGCCAGGCGCGCCGGGTCGCGCCAGTCCGGCGCGTAGACATCGGCCTTGACGACCGAGCCGTGAAACGAGCCAAACGGAAAGCCGTTGATGATGGCCACATACAGGCCCTCGGCGTCCAGAAACGTCCTGAACGCCTCGAGCCGCGACCCTTCCTGCAGTTCGCGGGCGTCGCGCGCCGACAGCCGCAGGCCGACACCGAAGGGATCGTCGGGCGCGAAACGGCGCTTCAGCGCCGGCGCGAAACGGCGGACGTTGGCCTCGACGGCCGGCCAGCCATCAGCCGCATGGATGTTGGTGCAGTAGGTGAGATGCCGGGTTCCGCCGCCGTCCACACGCACGATGGGGTCCGCCGCTAGCCTGCCTGGCCCGCGGCCGCGGCCGAAACACCCTCGGGCAGCCGGAACTTCGGTGACTGGCCGAGAAAGGCCGCCGGATTCTCGAACACCACCCGGTGGATGAGCGGCTCGGCGTGCCGACGCCGGCGCATTTCGGCGATGAACTTCGGCACGGCGAGCGGTTCGCTCGGGCCCCAGTCGCACGCACCGGCCACCAGGATCCGTTCCGGGCCGTACTTTTCGATCATGTCGACGGCCCGCGGCGCCGAGACCTTGGTCTGCGGATAGAGCGTCAGCCCGGCCCAGAAACCGCCATCGAGGATCTCCTCGATGGTGTGTTCCTCGGCGTGATCCACGAGCACGCGTCCCGGCGGCAGGGCCGGGAACTGGCGCAGCACGTCGAGGGTGATGCGCGTGCCCTTCAGCTTGTCCTCGAGGTGGGGCGTGTGGATGAGCACGAGGTGCCTGTCGCGCGCGGCGAGCGCCACCTGCTCGGTGTAGGTCGCAATCTCGTTGCGCGTGACGCGATTCAGGCCGATTTCACCGACGCCGAGCACGGTCGGCCCGGCCAGCAGGGGCGGGAGACGACTGAGCACGGCCGTCGAGATCTCGCGATTGTCGGATTCCTTCGGGTTCATGCCGAGCCACGTGTAGTGCTGCAGCCCGGCGGCCGCCGCGCGTTTCGGCTCGAACTCCATCAACTGGCGGAAGTAGTCCTCGAACCCTTCCGGCGTACTGCGATCCCAGCCGGCCCAGAACGCCGGCTCGCTCACGGCCACGCAACCGGTGAGGGCCATCGCGGCGTAGTCGTCGGTCGTGCGCGACGCCATGTGCGCGTGATGATCGATGTAGCGCATCAGCGCGCCTCCTCACGGCCGGGCCACGCGCCCACGGCGCCCTTGCGATCGAGCGCCGGGCGCGGCTCGGTGGTCGGGTCGCTCAGCAGCATCTGGATCTCGCGCACGCGATTGCCCGACCCACTCGCCAGTATGGCAATGGCGTCGGAGAGCGCACGCACCCGGAAGTCGGTTGCGGCGATGGCCGAATCGGCGCGATCGAGTCGATCGAGAAATGCGGCCACCTCGACCACGCGGTTGCGGTTCTCGATGAAGTACTCGTCGACCAGCTCCACCGGGGTGAGCGGCGAGGACTGTGGACCGGACGTCATGACGCTCCTCGTGCGGAGGCGAGCGCCTGCTGTCCATCGCCAATACCGAGCGTGGACCGCGCCGCGCCAACCTGCCGCAGAACTTCGATGCTCCTGATCATACTCTCCGCGTCGATCGAGTTGGCCTCGAAGGCGCGCCCGATGCCGCGCAGCAGCAGAACCGTCAGGCGGCCGCCCAGGTGTTCGCGGAACTCGGCAAGTCCGGCCAGCACGGAGCGCGGATGATCCGGCGTGTCGAGGTGCGCGCCGAGCTCGGGCACGTAGACGGGCAGCCGCAGCGCCAGCAGCAGTTCGACGATGCGCCGCCAGTCGGCCTCGGCCAGTTCGCCGATGAGCCAGGAATAGGTGCAGTCGAGGGCCACGCCGACGGCCACGGCCTCGCCGTGGCGCAGTGCGTGGCTGGTGAGGTGCTCGAGGCGGTGCGCCGACCAGTGCCCGAAGTCGAGCGGGCGCGATGAGCCCAGTTCGAACGGATCGCCGCCGTTACTGATGTGCGCGGCGTGCAGCAGCGCCGACTGGCGCACCACACGGGCCATGGCCTGGCTGTCGCGCGCGACGAGGTCCGGCGCGAGCAACTCGATCGTGTCGAGAAAGGCGGGATCCTTGATGAGGGCCACCTTCACGGCTTCCGACAGGCCGCCCAGCCAGTCGCGGTCGTCGAGCGTGGCGAGAAACGCCGCATCGTTGATCACCGCCGTCGGCGGCGCGAACGTGCCGAAGTAGTTCTTCTTGCCGAAGGCGTTGATGCCGTTCTTCACGCCAACGGCCGAGTCGTCCTGGGAGAGCACCGTGGTGGCCACGCGGATGAGCCGGATACCGCGGTGCGCGGTGGCTGCCGCATACCCGGCCACGTCGAGGACCGCGCCGCCGCCGACGGCGACCACATAGGAGTGGCGGCAGAGCCGGGCGTCGTGGATGAGCGTGTGGATGGCGTCGAGCGTGGCGGTGCCGTTCTTCGCCGACTCGCCGCCGGTCACGACCAGCACGGGACCGGCCAGCCGGAGATGCGCGGCGTGGGCGGCGGCGTACTGGTCGATCCGCTCGAGCAGGCCCGGATGCGCGGTGGCGACCCCCTCGTCGACGACCACGACCATGTCGGCCGGGGCCGGATCGTCGGTGGTCGCGACCAGATCTCGGAGCAGGGGATTGGCCACATCGAATACCCCCGTCGTGAAGCAGACGGGGAAGCCGAACGTGACACGAACGTGCTGCTGAATGGTGCCCATCGTCAGGTGACCGCGAACAGCCGCGCCAGCCACCAGGCCAGCAGACCGGTCGCGAGTACGGCCAGAACATAAATGATACCGGCGTACGAGGCCGCAATCACGCCGTCGACCAGCACGAGCGACAGCACACCCGTCCTGACCGCGCGCCTGACGATGGCGGGGACCGGGTCCTGCACGGCGCGCCAGAACGCTGGCAGGACACGCCAGGCGAGCCACGCGGCGAGTGTGAGGGCTGTCGCGAGCTGCAGTGGTGCGGAATTCCATGCAGTTGCGGGCAGGGGACGCATCGCGGCTGACACCCAGGCCAGCGCGGCGATGACCGCGGCGACGAGGATGAATGCCGCGAGGGCCACGGGACGCTTGGCGCCGCTCACCTCGCCACGACTCACCATCGTGACGGCTGCGATATAGACGAGCGGGAGCAAGCCCAGGGCCCCGTGGCTGCCGAGAACGGCCGGCACGAGCGAGATGCCCAGCAGCAGGTTGAGCGCGCGGCACAGGCCCATGTTGACCGGCCCGATGAATGCGCGATGCTTGCCCCAGGCGTCGTAGGTCACGATCGCCGCGGCGAGCGCGGTCGCCACGACCAGTGGCGCGCGGCCGGCGAGGGCCGCGCCGGCAATGCCAAGCGCCAGCAGCGCGGCACCGAGCCAGGCGGCGGTGGAGGCGGCAATCCGGTGGCTGGGAATGGGGCGTTCTGGTCGCTCCCGCGCGTCCAGCTGGCGGTCGAAGTAGTCGTTGAGGACGATGCCGCCGGCGTAGAGGCAGGCTGAGGCCGCCAGCAGCCACGCCAGTGCGCCGGACACGCGGCCGCCCGTGGCCACCGCCGCACCCGCCAGCACGTCGGCAAGCGCCGTGGCGACGTTAGCCGGCCGGAGCAGTTCGAGATATGCCTGGAGGCGACGGTCGACCGCGGATCCGGCCTGGCGCGAGGATGGGAGCATTGTCCTCTACTCGGGAAAACACAGCGGCGGCAGGGCGTTTTTCCCGCGCCGTCGGTCCGGAACGGGATGCCGGCACAGCGATCGCCGGACTCGCCATCTGGCATCGTCGTTGAATATCATTGTAGTCATCGGTGTGTCACCGTTCGGCGCGCAGCGGGGAGCCAGCTGCCTGACCGTGGTTGTTGTTCGTCATTGCGGGGCTCATGCCGTCCGGCCGCCGTTTGGCGGCCGCGGCTGCGAAAGGACTACACATCATGAAGCGTGCGTCGTTTTTCTCACTGGTATTGGCTGCCGCGGTGGCCTCGTCGACCTTGTTCGTGCAGGCGCAGGGCCCCCGCGTGATCGAGATCGAGGGCACCGATCAGATGAAGTTCAGCGTGACCACGATCAATGCTCGCCCCGGTGAGCAGCTGACCGTGCGGCTGAAGGCCGTGGGCACGATGCCGAAGATCGCGATGCAGCACAACTTCGTGCTGCTGGCGCAGGGCGCCAACGCGACCACGTTCGCCAACGAGTCGGCGCTGGCCGCGGCGACCGCCTACATCCCGGCGGCGCGCAAGGGCGAGGTGCTCGCGTCGACGGCGATGGCCGGCGCGGGCGAGACGGTGGAAGTGACGTTCAAGGTGCCGGCCACCGCTGGCAGCTATACGTTCATCTGCAGCTTCCCGGGGCACTTCGCCGCGGGCATGCGCGGGACGCTCGTCGTCAAGTAGCGCGCTCTTACCTGCGCCGATCCGGGCGACCGGGTCGGCCATTCGTGTCAGACAGGGACTGGTGCGCGTCGGACAGGCCGGCGCGCACCGTTCGCTCCCGCCCCGTTCTTACCCCTCCGAATCGTAAATCTGAACCCGCTTCCACAGGCTCGCGCACTCGTTGCGGAAGGCGTCGTGCACGGGATGCACCTGGTAGGCGTCGTGCGCGGCCATGTCCTTGAAGAGCACGACGAGGGCGTAGTCATACGTGCGGTCGATCACCGGGCGGTCGGTGGCGGCCGGGACGCCGATGTAGCAGCCCTCCGAGCCGGGGATGGACTCGAGGGACCTGACCCCCCGGACGAACTTCTGACGGTCGGCTTCGGACAGATCGTCCTTGAGCCAGAAATAGACGGCGTGCACCAGCATCGGGCATTTCCTCCAGCGTCCGGTTCATGGACGCGAAACGCCGAGCATCATGCCACGGCCGCGGATCAGACCCGAAACCGTTTCCAGTCGATTCCGAGCTGGCGGACCTTGTAGTTGAAAATCCGGTCGGTCGTGCGGACGAGGCGCGCGGCCCTGGCCCGGTTGCCTCGCGCGCTCTTGAGCGCGTCCTGCAGCAGGTCGCGTTCGTAGGCGGCAACCGCATCGGCGAGCGACACGTTCATCACGGTGCCCGATGCCTCCGCCGTCTGCAGCGTCGGCGGCAGGTGGTGCGCGTGAACGACCTGCCCGTCGCACACGAGCACGGCGCGCTCCACCACGTTCTGCAGTTCGCGCACGTTGCCCGGCCAGTGATAGGCCGTCAGCATGTCGATGGCCGGCGTCGCAATGCGACGGATGTCCTTGCCGTGCTCCTGCGAAAACCGCTGCAGGAAGTGGTCGGCCAGCAGCAGCACGTCAGGCTTGCGCTCGCGCAGCGGCGGGATGTAGATGACGAACACGTTGAGGCGGTAGAACAGGTCCTCGCGGAACGTGCCCTGCGCAATGGCCTGTTCCATGTCCTTGTTGGTGGCGGCCACCAGCCGGACATTGGCCTTGACGACTTCCGTGCCGCCGAGCCGCTCGAACTCGCGCTCCTGCAGGACGCGCAGGAGCTTGACCTGCGTGGGGAGGTGCACGTCGCCAATTTCGTCGAGGAACAGCGTGCCGCCCTGCGCCAGCTCGAAGCGTCCCTTGCGCCTGTCGGCCGCCCCCGTGAACGCACCCTTCTCGTAGCCGAACAGCTCGGACTCGATGAGCGTCTCGGGCAGCGCGGCGCAGCTCACCTTGATGAACGGCTTCTTCGCGCGCAGCGAGTTGTAGTGGATGGCCTGCGCGATGAGCTCCTTGCCCGTGCCCGACTCGCCGCGGATGAGCACGGTGGTGTTGGTGCGCGCGACCTGGGCGACCGACTCGTACACGCGCTGCATCGATCCGCTGTTGCCGATGATCGACGAGAAGTCGTAGCCCTCGCGCAGCTCCTGCTTGAGCCGCGCGTTCTCGGTCACCAGGCGCCGGTGCTGTGCCGCCACCAGCCGCTGCACCTTCACTGCCTGCCCGATCATGGATGCCACGACGCCGAAGAACTTCGTGGACCGCTCGTAGTTGCGCCCCGCATCGAACCGGATGCAGACGCCGAGCGCGCCCACGGGCTGGCGGTCGATGGTGATCGGCATGCAGAGGAAGCTGCGCTCGTCGCCGGCGCCCAGCTTCACGCCGAGCTGCTGCGCGAGCGCGGGCTCGATGCTGAGCCGCGGCACCACCACGTGTTTGCCGGACTCGACCACCTTGCCGATCGTGCCCTGGCCCACCATGTGCCGCGCGTGATGCCCCGGCCGGCCGAGTCCCTCGCTCGCCTCGACGTGCAGTTCGCGCGTGTCGCGCGTGCCGAGCACGGCCAGGCTGCCCGTGGCCTCGTGGTGGCGCACCAGCAGGTCGAAGACTTCGTGCAGCGCCGGCCGCAGGTCGAGCGTGCCCGACAGGGCCTGGCTCACCTGGAGCAGCGACGTGAGTTTTCGAAGTTCGCGGGTGCGACGCTCGTCGAGCCTGTCGCGCAGTCGCTTGGTTTCCAAGGACGATGGCTGTGGTGACATAAATGTCGGATCGGGCGATGTCGACAGCAGGATTGTCGCAAGGTTTCCCGGGCGTCGTCAATCGCCAAGTTCCGGAAGTGCGACACGTGGAGGCGCCGCGGCCGGGGCGGCTACTGCGCCTTCGACCCGAGCCAGTTGTCGCGGAAGGCGCGCTGCGCGGGCGTGAGCGCGCCGGTGGATTCGAGCGGAACAATCCGGAGCGCCGGGTCGCTGCCAATCGTCACCGTCGTGCCGACGCGGGTGCCGTCGCGTCGCGCGACAACGAGTGGGACGCGCTCGCCGGGCGATCGACGGGTCAGCGCGTCCCACGCGGCGCGCGTCGCGGACTGGCCGTCGATCGACACGATGACGTCGCCGGCGTCGATGCCGGCCGCGTAGAGCGGCGTATCGAAGGCCACCAGTGCGCCGGCGGCGCCGACGACCAGGCCGCCGCGCCCTTCCCGGACCACGACATCACCAACCCATCCCCGGCCGGGCGCGGCCAGTCGGAGGTCGTAGCCGGCCAGCGCGAGGAGCCGCTGATAGTCCACGACCTCGCGTCCTTCGATGTAGCGGCCGAAGAACTCGTCGGCAAAGGCCTGGTCACCGGCCACCTCGCCGAGCGTCCGTCGGAGGTCGTCCATCGTGTACGGCGTGGGCGCCGTGCCCGGCACGTCGGGACGGGTCGCGCCGAACTGCTGCCAGAGCCGCCGCATGTAGTCGTCGAGCGACAGCCGACCGTCACTCCGTTCCCGCAGCGTCAGGTCGAGCCCGAGCGCGACCGCCGCGCCCCACGTGTAATAGGAGATGAACGTCCGGCTGCGGTCGTCGGGGTCGTTGGCCAGGCCCGCATCGACGAATGGCGCCTGCTGGCTCATCCCGACGACGGAGCGAACGGACCGGCCGGGGCCGTTCGTGGCGGCAATCGCGCTCCCGGCCGGCACACCGGCCGCCAGGCCGGCGCGTCGCAGCAACAGCGGCCCGTAGTACTGCGTGAACCCCTCGGCCATCCACAGGCAGCAGCTGACGTTGGCGCGCGTGAAGTCGAACGGTTCGAGGTCGGCCGGCCGGATGCGTTCCACGTTCCAGACGTGAAACAGCTCGTGCGAGATCGAGTCGAAGGCGGCTGCACGGCCCGCCGGTGTCGACAGCGATACGCCCGGCGATGTGATGACCGTGCTGTTGCGGTGTTCCATTGCGTCGGCGTCGACCCACGGCAGGTAGTCGAGCAGGAACGTGTAGTGCCCGGGTTCGAAGTCCGGCAGTTCATCGAAGACGGCCATCTGTTCCTGCGCCAGACGCTGCACGCTGGCGGCCAGGGCGGCCACATCGGCAGCCGTCGCCTCCGCGTGCACGAGCAGACGGAACGTCGCGAAGCGGCCCGCCGGCCCGGCGACGACAAAGGAACTCTCGATGAGGTTCGCCAGCTCGACCGGGCTGTCGAGGAAATACGGCAGGCCGGGGGCGGTGAACGTGTACGGGTCCTCGGTGGGGAACAGCTGGGTCCCGACCGTCCACGCCGCGTGGTCGGGCGGCGAGAACGTGACGCGAATCGGCCGCGACTCGAGGCCGGCGGCCCACAGGAAGGCGGCAGGCGCGTTCAGGTGCGCGTGCGTCGTGTCGACGGCCATGTAGGTGCCGTCCACGTGGTCGCCGAAGATGCGGTAGACGATGCGGACCGTGCCGTCATGGCCGGCCACGTCCCAGGCATTGGTATCCGTGCGCGCCATGGCCAGAGGCCGCCCGCCCCCATCCCAGGCGTCAATCGCGAAGATGTTCTTCGCGAACTCGTGGGTGGCGTATCGGCCCGGCGAGGCGCGGCTCATCAGTACCCGAAGCGGCGCGTCACCGAGATCCCGGAACGTCACCTCCACTTCCATCCAGTGGTGCTCCGGCTCGGGGAACGACACGCGGTAGACGATCTCGGCGGCGGGCTGTGCAAGGGCGGGCGGCGCCACAGCCACCCACGCGAGGACGAGCACGAGGGCGCGGACGCTTTCGATGAGAGCCCGGCCCTTCATGATGCGGGCTCCCGACGCGCCGACATCCACACGCGTGCGAGCTTCAGGGCCGTCACCGGATGGCGCATCGCAATGCGGCGGCGCAGCGCGCGGTACGGCAGATCACCGCGAAAGTACCGCAGCAGCTGATCGGTGAGCCGCCCGGCACCCGAGGCGCGACGCACGAGGCCGGCCACGCGCGATTGCGCCGCGAAGAGGTACCGCTGCAGCACGGCCGCATCGGCCAGCTCCGCGCCGATTTCCGCGCGCCACAAGCGTTCGTACCGCGCGCCGGCATCGTCGGATCGCGCCTGTCGCGCGGCAGCCACGGCGCGTCCGGCCAGTTCCCCGGACACCATGGCGTAGTAGATGCCCTCGGCAGTCACGCCATTGACGAAACCACCGGCGTCGCCGGCGAGGAGCACGCGGCCGCGCCACGTCTCGGCCAGCGGGCCGCCGACCGGGATGAGGAAGGGCGTGAAGGCGCCGCGATCGGATCGGCCGTGCAGCACGCCCCTGTCGACCAGCGCGGCGACGAATGCTGCCTGCAGATCGTAGGGGCGCGCATCGACGGCGGCATCGAAGTGCGAGAGCAGGCAGCCGATGCCGACGTTGACGTGGTGCGCCTTGGGGAACACGTAGGAGTAGCCGTCGAGGCCGTTGTAGGCGTAGGCCACCCACAGCACGTCCGGGCGATCGGCGCGCAGGGTATCGGTGGGTGTCTCCTCCATCATGTCGATGGCCAGGTGGGTCCGGCGCCAGCGGACGTTCAGGCCGAGGCGCTTGGCCATCACGCTGTGTACGCCGTCAGCCGCGATGACCGTGCGCGCCCGCAGGCGGCGGCCGTCGCGGGCCTGAATCGTCGTGCCCTCGGCATCCGACGCAGCCTGCGTGATCTCGAAACCCGTCGTGATGCGGGCGCCGCGGCCCAGTGCGTCGGTGACGAGCGCGTGATCGAGTTCCACGCGCCGGACGGTAAACACGCAGGGTGTGGGACTGTCGACCTCGAACGCGATGCGATCGGGCCCCTCGAGGTGGAGCCGCGAGATCCAGTGCTGGTCGACGCCGGCGAGTGCAGTGGCCAGCCACGGCAGCCGTTTCAGCGCCCGCGTGCTGATGCCGCCGCCGCACGGCTTGTTGCGCGGGAACGTGGCGCGGTCGACGAGCAGTGTGTCGAAACCGGCAGCGGCCAGTGTCCGGGCCGCCACCGCACCGGCGGGTCCGGCGCCGGCGACAATCACATCGGCATCGAAAGACATCCGGGATAAGACTCTAGCCTGTCGCCTCTTCTCCCTACTGCCTGATCCACCGCATGAGCTCCGGCAGGTTTGGCGGTTTGCCCTGCATGAGCAGGCCCACGCGCAGGATGCGGCCGGCCACCCAGATGATGCCGGCAATGGCGCCCGCGGTGAGCACCACCGACAGGGCCACCTGCCACATCGGCGGCGAGGGCGTCAGCGCGAGGCGGATCAGCATGAGGAAGGGCGTGGCCGTCGGGAACAGCGAGAGGAGGACCGACAGCGTGGAATCGGGCGATCGGATGACGATGGGCGAGGCGAGCAGAGGCAGCAGCAGGAACAGCATGACCGGCTGCATCATCGACTGCGAGTCCTTCAGGTCCGAGCAGGCCGCGCCGATCGCGACGAAGATCGAGCCGTACATCAGGACAGCGGCGACGAGGTACACGGCGAACCAGCCGAGCAGGCGCACGGGCACCAGGTCGGGCTGGCCCGTCGAGATCAGCAGGTAGACGCCGCCCGTCACGTACAGCACGGCCAGCAGGACGGCAACGGCCGACACTCCCAGCAGCTTGCCGGCCATCAGCTGCGACGGCGAGACGGCCGCCAGCAGCACCTCGCTGATTCGGCTCATCTTCTCCTCGACGACGGCGGTCAGCAGTTGCGGTGCCGCCGACATCAGCGCAATGAACAACAGGTAAGCCAGTGCGAACGGGACGACAAACGTCTGCAGCCCGCTGACCTGCTGGGCCTCGACGATGGTGCCGTCGGCGCCGCGCGAGAGCAGGCCCATCGTCGCGACCGACGTCGAGCGCGACAGCCGCTCGACCAGCGCCGTGTCCACCGAGGCGGCCTCGAAGCGGCGGATCGCGGCCTCGCGTTCGACGGTGGCGCGCAGCCAGTCGGGCAGCGACGTATAGGAGGGCGTCTCCGTGTAGTAGCGCACTTCGTCGCGTTCGGTGCGATTCGTGTCGATGAGCGCGGCGGGAATATCGGCAAACGCGAACAGGTCGCGCGCCCGCACCCGCTCGGACAGCACGAGTTCGAGCTCGCCGTCGGTCCGCGCGCCCGGCTCGATGCGTTCGAGCAGGAAAGCGGGGCCGGTACGCACTCCGTCACGTTCGTTTTCCGCGTTGTGCACGGCGGCCGCCTCGACCAGCGCGTCGAAGAGCACGCCGGTCTGGTCGATGATGGCGACCTTCCGTTCGGTAACGTCAGCGCGGCGCTCCGCAAAGATCTGGAACGCGATCGAAACCGCGATGATGGCCGGCACCATCAGCACGCCGATGATGAAGGCCTTGCTGCGCACGATGGCGAGGAACTCGCTGCGGGCGATGACGAGGATGCGGCTCATCGGGCCTCCGGCCGGGCGTCGCGCAGTTCTTCGGCCGTCGGCCGCGCGATGCGCACGAAGATGTCGTGCAGCGACGGTTTCTTGATTTCGAAGTGCTCGACGGCCGTCACCTGGCCGAGCGCGTGCAGCAGCGCCTGTGGGTTGCCGGTGACGCGCACGTCCTGGTAGTTGCCCAGATCATTGACCGACTCGATGCCGGGCAGGCCCGCGAGCGCGGGCGTGCCGGCGGCGGTGCGGACGCGAATCGTGTCCTGGCCGAACTTCGTGTGGATCTCGGCCATCGAGCCGTCGAGCACCTTGCGGCCGCGGAAGATCATGAAGATGCGATCGCAGAGCCGTTCAGCCGCGCTCATGTCGTGGGTGGAGAAGACGATCGTGGTGCCCTCGCGCCGGAGCGACAGCACCGCGTCGCGCAGTTCGTCGGCGTTGACCGGGTCGAGGCCGGAGAACGGCTCGTCGAGCACGAGCAGCTGCGGCCGCGACACGATGGTCGAGATGAACTGGACCTTCTGCGACATGCCCTTCGACAGCGTCTGCACGCGCTTGTCGGCCCACTTCGCGAGGTCGAGCCGCTCGAGCCACGTGTCGATGACGGGGTTCAGCTCCGCGATGCTGCGGCCCTTGAGCTGCCCGTAGTACCGCAGTACCTGCCGTACGGTCATCCGCTTGTAGAGGCCGCGCTCCTCGGGCAGGTACCCGATCTGATCGCGAACGGCCGACTGACTCGGCCGGCCGAGCACGGCGATCGTGCCCGCGTCGGGGACGAGGATGTCGAGAATCATCCGGATGGTCGTCGTCTTGCCGGATCCGTTCGGGCCGATGAATCCGTAGATCGTTCCCGTCGGAACGTCGAGACTCACGTCGGCGACGGCCCGGTGCGTACCAAACGTCTTGCTGACGTCGCGTAACTCGATGGACGGCATGCGGCCTCACCCCATTTGACAAGCTTGTGAAACGTTTCACATCATATAGGGCGCCTCCGGGGCGTTGCCCACCCGGAGCGCCTCATTGGATCCCCGTCGTCGGTCCGGGAACGTTGCCAGTGGCCGGCTCTGTCGTGCGCGTTTGCGCCGGCAGCGTTCGCGGACGGGTGTATACGTGCGACCCATGCAGGCCCAGGGCGTTTGCCGAAGTCTCCTATGAGCCAGATTTTCCCCCGAAGTGCCAACGCCCTGGCCCGCATGTCGCTGGCCGGACTGCTTGGCTTCGTCGTGTTTGCGCTTTGGGTGGTCTTCACCCTGTTCCGGTCCAGCTGGGCCACCAAGCAGGCCGAACACGTCGAGCAGCCGATCCAGTTCAGCCACGCGCACCATGCCGGCGGTATGGGTATCGATTGCCGCTACTGTCATACGTCGGTCGAGAAGTCGTCGTTCGCCGGGATTCCCCCGACCCAGACCTGCATGAACTGCCACAACCAGATCTGGACGAACGCGCCCATCCTCGAACCGGTGCGCGCCAGTTTCCGCGACAACACGAACCTCACGTGGACGCGCGTCCACGACCTGCCCGACTTCGTCTACTTCAGCCACCAGATTCACGTGCGGCAGGGCGTCGGCTGTGCCACCTGCCACGGTCGGGTCGACCAGATGCCCCTCGTTTTCCAGGCCGAGTCGCTGCTGATGGAATGGTGCCTCGACTGTCACCGGGCGCCCGAGCAGTACCTCCGGCCCCGCGACCAGGTGTTCAACATGGCCTACGAAGCCCCCGCAAATCAGCTGGAACTGGGGCTCCGTCTGAAGGCCGAGTACGGCGTGTCGAGCGTCGAGCACATGACGAGCTGCTCGGTCTGCCACCGCTGAAGCCGGGGCATTGGCGTGCAGCACGAACACGACGACCCAGCAACGTTCCGGACGGCGGGCGCCATGGTGGACCGCCGCGATAGTGAAGTAACTCACACACCCATGCAACTCGCCGACATTCGCACGCGACTGGCTGGCCTCGAAGGGCGCACCTACTGGCGCAGCCTGGAAGAGCTGGCCGAGACCCCCGAGTTCCGCCAGTACGTGGAACGCGAATTCCCGGTGCAGGCCTCGGAGTTCACCGATCCGGCCGGCCGCCGCAACTTCCTGAAACTGATGGGCGCATCGCTGGCCCTCGCTGGCGTGAGCGCGTGTACGCGCCAGCCCGAAGAGCTGCTCGTGCCCTACGTCCGTCAGCCGGAAGAGATCATCCCGGGACGGCCGCTGTTCTTCGCGACCGCCATGCCGCAGGGCGGCGTGGGCATGCCGCTGCTGGCCGAGAATCACATGGGCCGGCCGACGAAGCTCGAGGGCAACCCCGAGCATCCCGCCAGCCTTGGCGCGACCGACGTCCTGGCGCAGGCCTCCGTCCTGACGCTGTACGACCCGGATCGCTCGCGCACGGTCATCGGTCGCGGGCGCGTGGGCACCTGGAGCCAGTTCACCCAGGCGCTGTCTTCGGCGCTCGGGCCGCATCGCACGTCGGGCGGCACGGGCCTGCGCGTGCTGACCGAACCCATCTCGTCGCCGTCGGTCCTCGCGCAGATCGCGCAGTTCCAGGCGGCCTTCCCACAGGCGCGGTGGCACCAGTGGGATCCGGTCTACGGCACCGCGCAGGGCGGCGTTCCGGGTGCGCAGCCCATTTATCGATTCGATCGCGCGGACGTCGTCGTGGCGCTCGACGCGGACTTCCTCGGATTCGGCCCCGCGGCGGTGCGCTATTCGAAGGACTTCGCTTCGCGCCGGCGCATGGGGACGCCGACCGACGCACTCAATCGCCTGTACGCCGTCGAGTCGGTGGCCACCATCACCGGTGCGGCCGCCGATCACCGGCTGGCCGTCCGGCCGCACGCCGTGCACGCCTTCGCCAACGCGCTGGCCGCTGCGCTCGGTGTGGCCGGCGCCCCTGGTGGAGGCGGGCTCGATGCGCAGGCGACGGCCATGGTCGCGGCGGTTGCCGATGACCTGCGCGCGCATGCGGGACGCTCGGTCGTCGTGGCCGGCGACGAGCAGCCGGCCGCGGTCCACGCGGCGGCGCGCGCGATCAACGACCTGCTTGGCAACAGCGGCGCGACCGTTCTCTACACGACGCCCGTTGTCGGGTCGCCACTCGACGGCGCGGCCTCGATTGCCGAACTGGTGCGCGACATCGACGCCGGCACCGTCGACCTGATCGTCATCGTCGGCGCCAACCCGGTCTTCACGGCGCCGGCCGACCTCAATTTCGCCGAGGCGCTGCAGAAGGTGGCGACACGCTTCCATCTGGGGCTCTACTTCGACGAGACGGCCGAGCTCTGCCACTGGCATGCGCCCGAGGCGCATTACCTCGAGTCGTGGGGCGACGTGCGCGCGTTCGACGGCAGCGTGTCGCTGATGCAGCCGCTCGTCGCGCCGATCTACGACGGGCATTCGGCCCTCGAGTTGTTCGCATCGATCAACGGCCAGGGCGGCCAGCCGCCGCTCGAGCTCGTGCAGGGATTCTGGACGAGTGCCTTCGACGGCACGTCGCCCGAGCCATGGGTGCTGCGGGACCGCGACGGCAACCCGTTTGCGACAGCCGAGGCGTTCTGGCGCCAGGCGCTGCACGACGGGTTCATCGCGGGCACATCGCGGCTCGACGGCGCGCCGGTGCCTGCCGCGCCGCCGGCCGGTCCGCTGGCGCCCGCGCCGGCCGCCGTCGCGGGGATCGATGTCGTGTTCCGGCCCGATCCGTATGTGCTCGACGGGCGCAATGCCAACAACGGCTGGCTGCAGGAACTGCCGCGGCCGCTCTCGAAGCTCACCTGGGATGCCGCCGTACACCTGAGCGTGGCCACGGCCGCGCGGCTGGGCGTCGGACGCGGCGATCTGGTGGACATCACGGTCGATGGCCGGACGGTGAAGGCGCCCGTCTGGGTGATGCCCGGCACGGCCGACGATGTCGCCGTCGTGTATTTCGGCTACGGTCGTCCGAAGGCGGGCCGCGTCGGCAGCGAGGTCGGCTTCGACGTGTTCCCGCTGCGCACCGCGTCGGCGCCCTGGGTGGCCGTCGGCGCCGCTGTCGTGCCCACCGGCGACAACTACACGCTGGCCTCGACGCAGAATCACTTCGCGATGGAGGGCCGCAATCCGGTCCGCGTCGTCGATGCCGAGACGTTCCGGCAGAATCCGGCGGTCGTCGCCGACATGGGCCCGCACCTCGACACGCGGCTGACGCTCTACCCCGAGTACGAGTACAAGAACCACAAGTGGGGGATGGCGATCGATCTCAACGTCTGCACGGGGTGCAGCGCGTGCATCGTCGCGTGTGTCGCCGAGAACAACATCCCGGTCGTCGGCAAGACGCAGGTGGAGCGGTCGCGCGAGATGCACTGGCTGCGCGTCGACACCTACTTCGAAGGTGACCCGAACGCCCCGAGCGGCACCTACAACCAGCCGCTGCCGTGCATGCAGTGCGAGCAGGCGCCCTGCGAACCGGTCTGCCCGGTGGCCGCCACCGTCCACAGCGAGGAGGGCCTGAACGACATGGTCTACAACCGCTGCGTGGGCACGCGCTACTGCGCCAACAACTGCCCCTACAAGGTGCGGCGGTTCAACTTCCTGCTCTACGCGGATTTCTATACCGAGGAAATCAAGCCGCAGCGCAACCCGGATGTGACCATCCGGAGCCGCGGTGTGATGGAGAAGTGCACCTATTGCGTGCAGCGCGTCAACCAGGCGCGCATCGACGCGAAGACGGAGGGTCGCGAGGTTCGCGACGGCGAGATCAAGACCGCGTGCGAGCAGGTCTGCCCGTCGGATGCCATCGTCTTCGGCGACCTCAACGATCCGAACAGCCGGGTGGTGGCGCTCAAGTCACAGCAGCGCAATTACGGGCTGCTCGAGGATCTCGGCACGCGCCCGCGGACGACGTACCTGGCCAAGGTGCGCAATCCGAATCCGGCGCTGGTGGGGTAGGGACATGACAGTCGTCAGATGGGCCGCGGGTTTCGCGGGCGCAGTCGAACGGAGCACCGAGTGAGCGCGAGGCTACCTTCCCAGTATCCCGAGGGCGATTTCCGGGCGCCGATTCCGGTCATCGAGCCGGGACACAGCTCGAAGTCGATCACCGAGAAGCTGACCGACATGGTGCTCACCCTGCACACGCCGCTGGCGTGGGTGCTGGTGACGGGCATCGCGTTCTCGCTGCTCATGCTGCTGATCGTCTCGCTGGCCTACCTGGTCTTCAAGGGCATCGGCATCTGGGGCAACAACGCGCCGGTCGGCTGGGCGTTCGACATCATCAACTTCGTCTGGTGGATTGGCATCGGCCACGCCGGGACGCTGATTTCGGCGGTCCTGCTGCTGTTCAAGCAGGACTGGCGCACGTCGATCAACCGGTTTGCCGAGGCGATGACGCTCTTTGCCGTGGCCTGCGCGCTGATTTTCCCGCTGTTCCACACCGGTCGTCCGTGGCTGGCCGTCTACTGGCTGCTGCCGTACCCGAACACGATGGGCCTGTGGCCCAACTTCCGCAGCCCGCTGCTGTGGGACGTCTTCGCCGTCTCGACCTACGGGTCGGTGTCGGCCGCGTTCTGGTTCACGGGGTTGATTCCCGACCTGGCCACCTTCCGGGATCGCGCGACGCACCCGGTGCTCAAGCGGATCTACGGCATGCTGTCGCTCGGCTGGCGCGGATCGGCCAAGCACTGGTGGCGGTACGAGAACGCGTATCTGCTGCTGGCCGGCCTGTCGACGCCGCTGGTCCTCTCGGTCCACACGGTGGTGAGCTTCGACTTCGCCGTGTCGGTGCTGCCGGGCTGGCACGCGACGATCTTCCCGCCGTACTTCGTCGCCGGCGCCATCTATGCCGGCTTCGCGATGGTGCTGACGCTTGCCATCCCGCTGCGGGCGCTCTACAAGCTGCATGACTTCATCACCATGCGGCACATCGAGAACATGGCGAAGATCACGCTCGTCACCGGGCTGGTCGTCGTCTACGGCTACGCGTGCGAGGCGTTCTTCGGCTGGTACAGCGGCAACGAGTACGAACGGTTCATGCTGAAGAACCGCATCTACTTCGGGCCCTATGCCTGGTCGTACTGGGCGCTGATGCTCTGCAACTTCATCGTGCCGCAGCTGCTGTGGTCCAAGCGCCTGCGGCAGAACCTCGTCGTGCTCTTCACGGTGTGCATGTTCGTGAACGTCGGCATGTGGCTCGAGCGCTTCGTCATCATCGTGACGAGCCTGCATCGCGACTTCCTGCCCTCGTCGTGGGACATGTACTACCCGACGTTGTGGGACTTCGCGACGCTGGCCGGCACGATCGGCCTGTTCCTCACGCTGATGTTCCTGTTCGTGCGCGTGCTGCCGATGATTTCCATCTTCGAGATGCGGACGCTGCTGCCCGAGGCGCACGCGAAGGCCAAGTCCTCGGATGAGGGGGCGCACCCATGAGCCATACGCCCGAGACCCCGGTGCTGCACGGCCTGCTGGCCGAGTTCGACTCGGCGCAGCAGCTGCTCGATGCCGCCACCCGTGCCCGCGAAGCGGGTTTCACCAGGACCGACGCGTTTTCGCCCTTCCCGATTCACGGCCTGGCCGAGGCCGTCGGGTTCCGCGAGTCGCTGATCCCGAAGTTCGTGTTCGTCGGCGGCCTGGCCGGGGCGATGGCCGGCGCCGGGCTGCAGTACTGGACGTCGGTCATCGACTATCCGATGAACATCGGTGGCCGCCCGTACTTCTCGTGGGTCTCGTTCATTCCCATCACGTTCGAGCTCACCATCCTGTTCGCCTCCTTTACCGCGGTCATCTCGATGATCGCGCTCAATGGGCTGCCGCGGCCGCACCACCCGGTGTTCAACGCGCCGAGGTTCGCGCGGGCCAGCCAGGACGGGTTCTTTCTCGCCATCGAGGCGAGCGATCCCAGGTTCGACGCCGACGAGACGCGCGCGTTCCTGAGCGGGCTCAACCCGCGCGAGGTGGTGGCCGTTGACGAGTAGAAGCAGACACGTGGGCCGTCTGGTGGCTATCGGCCTGGTCGTCGCCGGCGTGGCCGGCTGCCGCCAGGACATGCACGATGCCCCGCGATACGATCCGCTCGAGGCGAGTGCGACCTTCCCGGGCGGCGCGTCGTCGCAGCCGCTGGTCGAGGGTACCGTCGCACGCGGGTTCGAGAACGCCGACGAACTGCTGACGACCGGCAAGATCGGCGGCCAGGACGCCAACCTCTTCCCGTTCGCGATCACCCGCGCGGACCTGGACCTCGGCGAGCAGCGGTTCAACACCTTCTGCTCGCCGTGCCACGCGCGCAGTGGTGAGGGCGACGGCATGGTCGTCCAGCGCGGCTACCGGCAGCCGCCCTCGCTGCACATCGATCGGCTGCGGCAGGCGCCGGCGGGCCAGTTCTTCGATCGCATCTCGAACGGCTTCGGCGTGATGCCGCCCTACCGCGCGCAGATTGCCGTCGAAGACCGCTGGCGCATCGTCGCCTACGTGCGGGCGCTGCAGGCCAGCCAACAGGGAACGCGCGCCGACGTGCCGCCGGCCGAGCTCGAACGGCTCGACAACCCGGCCGCGGCGGCCGAAGGCGCCACCGAGGAAACCCACTGATGGCCACGCACTCGACAACGACTCCTTACGACGACGAGGCGGCCCTCATGGCGCGCCCGACCGCCGAGATCTCGCGTCTCGGCAGTCGGTCGATGATGTACGGCGCGGCGGGCGTCGTGCTGGCCATCATCGGCCTCTTCGCGGCGCGTGAGGCCTGGCTGCTGTCCTACCTGGTCGGGTACCTGTTCTGGTCGTCGATCACCATCGGCGCGCTGGGGCTGCTGATGGTGCACCACCTGTCGGGTGGCGCGTGGGGCATGGTGGGCCGGCGCGTGTGGGAAGCCGCCACGCGGACGATTCCGCTGCTGGCCGTGCTGTTCGTGCCCATTGCCGTGAACCTGCCCACGCTCTACTCGTGGGCGCGCCCGGAGGCGGCCGACGACCACCTCATCCATCTGAAGGTGGCCTACCTCAACGTGCCGTTCTTCCTGGTACGCACGGTCCTGTTCTTCGTCATCTGGGGCGCGCTCGCGTTCCTGCTCAACAAGTGGTCCGCGCAACAGGACGTCGATCCGGCCGTGGGGCCCGGCCCGCTCGATCGCCGGTTCCGGCTGCTGTCGGCCCCCGGCCTCGTCCTCTGGGTCCTCACGGTCACCTTCATGAGCGTCGACTGGGTGATGTCGGTCGACCCGCATTGGTTTTCGACCATCTTCGGCGTGCTGATGATCGGCAACATGGGCCTCTCGACGCTGGCCTTCACGATCATCGTGCTGGCCTCGCTCGTCCGGTTCCCGCCGATGTCGCAGGTGGCCAACCCGGACTCGTTCCACGATCTCGGCAAGCTGATGCTCGCGTTCCTGATGCTGTGGGCGTACTTCGCGGTCTCGCAGCTGCTCATCATCTGGTCGGCAAACCTGCCCGAGGAGATTCCGTTCTACCTCGAGCGGCTGACCGGGCCCTGGGCGTCGGTGAGCATCGCGCTGCTCGTGGTGCAGTTCGTGCTGCCGTTCCTCTTCCTGCTCTCGCGCGACCTGAAGCGCAACCCGGCCGCGGTCCGGCGCGTGGCGATCCTGATCCTCGTCATGCGCGTGGTCGACACGATCTGGACGGTCGGGCCCGTCTTCCGGCACGGGTCGACGATCCACTGGCTCGACTTCGCGATGGTCCTGGCCATCGGCTGCCTGTGGCTGCCGCTCTTCTGGCGTTCGCTCGCCGGCCGGTCGCTCGTGCCCGCCCGCGACCCGTACTTCAAGGAAGCGATGATTCATGGCGGAAACTAGTCATCATCACGTGCCGACGCCCGACCCGGTCGAGAGCGACGGCGTCGCCTACCGCGGGATCGGCTGGTTCCTGGTCATCCTCGTGCTGACCGTGATGGCCTCCCAGCTGATCGTCTGGGGCGTGTTCGAGTGGTTCTCGTACCGCATGACGCGCAGCGAGGCGCCGCGTGCGGTCATGGCTGACCCGCAGACGAGCCCGGTGATCGAGGGCGGCCGGATCGTGTCAGGCGCCGAGGGATCGCCGACGCCGGCGCTGCTCGTCCGCGAACCGGACGTGCTTGGCGACTTCAACGCCCGGCAGAACGAGGCGCTGCACTCCTACGGCTGGATCAACCAGGGCATGGGGACGGTGCGGCTGCCCATCGATCGCGCGAAGGACCTGGTCCTCGAGCGGGGCCTGCCCGTGCGGCCGGATCCGGCCGCGGCGCCGGCGCCTGACGGGGCCACGCCGGAGGGGGCCGCTGCGGCGCAGCCGTAGCCCCGACGGCACCAGAGAAAGGACGTTGCTCATGAACACCACATCCACCATCGGCCGCCGGATCGTTCGCGCCGGACTGCTGGGCCTCGGCCTGGCGGTAGTGGGCGTGGTGTCGGTCTCCGCGCAGCCGACCCGTCCGCTGTCGGTGCCGGCGCCCGGCTCGCCCGCCACGCAGCAGATTCCCGCGCTGCGCCAGAGCGGAATCGACCAGGCGCGGCTCGACACGCCCGTGCCGCTCGACGTGCCGTTTGTCGACGAGGCAGGGCGCGACGTCCGGCTTGGCGACTACTTCGGCAACGGCCGGCCGGTGGCGCTGGTGCTGGCGTACTACGAGTGCCCGTCGCTTTGCGGGCAGATCATCAACGCGACGGTCAGCTCGATGATGCCGCTCGCGTTCAACGCGGGCCGCGACTTCGACGTGCTGGTCGTGAGCTTCGACCCGGGCGAGACGCCGGCCATGGCCGCCGCCCGGCGCGACGACTTCCTGCGGCGCTACGGTCGGGCCGGCGGCGAGGCGGGCGTGCACTTCCTGACCGGTCGCCAGCCGTCGATCGACGCGCTGACCTCCGCGGTGGGCTTCAACTACACGTACGACGAGGCGCTCGACCAGTACGCGCACCCCTCGGTGCTGACGGTGCTCACGCCCGAGGGACGCGTGTCGCGGTACCTGTTCGGCATCGAGTTCGCGTCGCGCGACCTGCAGTTCGCGCTGATGGATGCCTCGGGCGGCGGCATCGGGTCGGTGGTCGATCAGGCCGTGCTCTTCTGCTATCTGTACGACCCGACGACGGGCAGCTATGGGTTGGCGGTGATGACGGCCGTGCGCGCGGCGGGACTGCTGACACTGGCGGCCCTGGGCGCGTTCATTCTGTTGAGCCTGCGGCGTGAACGGCGGCAGGCGAGAGCGGTGCAATCGACCGCAACGGGTATTCGCTAGATGAAGCTTCCTTTTCCCCTGCTCCCTCCCAACGCCTCGACGGTGGCGACGGAGGTCGATCTCCTCTACCTGTTCATCACGGCGGTCAGCGCCTTCTTCGTGGTGCTGGTGGCGTCGCTGGTCGTCATCTTCGCGATCAAGTTCCGGCGCCGCTCGGAACACGAGGTCGGGGCCGACATCCACGGATCGCTCGTCGCCGAGCTGACCTGGACGTTCATCCCGCTGATGCTCTCGCTCGTGATGTTCTTCTGGGGCGCGGATCTGTTCTTCCGCCTGGCGCGGCCGCCAGTCGACGCGATGGAGATGTTCGTCGTCGGCAAGCAGTGGATGTGGAAGGTGCAGCATCCGGACGGCACGCGCGAGATCAACCAGATGCACGTGCCGGCGGGGCGCAACATCCGCCTCACGCTCGGATCCGAGGACGTCATCCACGACTACTCGATTCCCGCGTTCCGCGTGAAGATGGACGTGGTGCCGGGCAAGCTCACGACGCTGTGGTTCAACGCGACCAGGCCGGGCACCTATCACCTGTTCTGTGCGGAGTACTGCGGCACGCAGCACTCCGGGATGGTTGGCGACATCATCGTGCTCGAGCCGCATGCCTACGAGGCGTGGCTGGCCGGCGGCGGCGCCGCGGCCGGCCCGGCCGTGCCGCCGGCGCAGGCCGGTGAGAAGCTGTTTGCCGAGCAGGGCTGCGCGACGTGCCACACGGGGGCCCCGGGCGCACTCGGGCCCAACCTGGCGGGCGTGTTCGGCTCGCAGGTCGCGCTCACCGACGGCCGCACCGTCCTGGCCGACGACAACTACCTGCGCGAGTCGATCATGGTGCCGTTCGCCAAGGTGGTGCGCGGCTATCAGCCCGTGATGCCGCCGTTCCAGGGCCTGATCTCCGAGGAGCAGCTCATGCAGCTCATCGCCTACATCAAGACGCTGCAACCGGCGGAGGGCGCGCCGGCGGCCCACTAAGTGAGATCGTTTATGAGCGACGTTCCCGCCACCCGCAACAGCTACCTCGACGCGCCGCACGGCCTTGCGTCGTGGCTCCTGACCAAGGACCACAAGCGCATTGCGCTGCTCTACCTGATCTCGATCACGATCTTCTTCGCGATCGGCGGGCTGTTTGCCGCCGGCATCCGCGCCGAACTGGTGACGCCGCAGGGGGACCTGCTCACCTCCGACGTCTACAACAAGCTCTTCACGCTGCACGGCGTCGTGATGGTCTTCTTCTTCCTGGTGCCGTCGATCCCGGCCACGCTCGGCAACTTCCTGATGCCGATCATGCTCGGCGCCAAGGACCTGGCCTTCCCGCGCATCAACCTGATCAGCTGGTACCTCTACGTCATCGGCGCGCTCGTCACGCTGGGCGCGGTCTTCAACGGCGGTCTCGATACCGGCTGGACGTTCTACACGCCCTACAGCTCGACCTCGTCGCAGACGGCGGTGACCGCGGCCGCGATCGGCGTGTTCATCACGGGCTTCTCGTCGATCCTCACCGGGCTGAACTTCATCGTCACCACGCATCGGATGCGCGCGCCGGGGCTGACCTGGTTCCGCCTGCCGCTCTTCGTGTGGTCGAACTACGCGACGAGCCTCGTGATGATCCTCGGCACGCCGGTCATCGCCATCACGGTGCTGCTCGTGGCCGCCGAACGCTCGCTGGGCCTCGGGTTCTTCGACCCGGCGCGCGGCGGCGACCCGGTGCTCTTCCAGCACCTCTTCTGGTTCTACTCGCACCCGGCGGTCTACATCATGATCCTGCCGGGCATGGGCGTCATCAGCGAACTGGTGGCGGCGATGTCGCGCAAGCAGATTTTCGGCTACAGCTTCGTGGCGTTCTCGAGCCTGGCCATCGCGATCCTCGGCTTCCTCGTCTGGGGTCATCACCTGTTCGTCAGCAGCCAGTCGATCTACGCGGGCCTGGTCTTCTCGATCATCTCGATGCTCGTCGCCATCCCGTCCGCGGTCAAGACGTTCAACTGGACCGCGACGATGTACAAGGGGTCGGTGAGCTGGCAGTCGCCCACCTGGTGGGTGATCGGCTTCATGGGCCTCTTCACGATCGGCGGGCTGACCGGGCTGTTCCTCGCGACGCTCGGCCTCAACGTGCACCTGACCGACACCTACTTCGTCATCGCGCACTTCCACTACATCATGGTGGGCGGCGCCATCATGGCCTACATGGGCGGCCTGCACTTCTGGTGGCCGAAGATGACGGGTCGGATGTTCTCGGAAGCCGGGGCCAAGACGTCGGCCGTGCTGGTGTTCGTCGGCTTCAACCTGACGTTCTTCCCGCAGTTCGTCCTGGGCTACATGGGGATGCCGCGCCGCTATCACGCGTATCCCGACGAATGGCAGGTGCTCAACGTGCTGTCGTCGGCCGGCGCCAGCATCCTGGCGCTCGGCTACGCCCTGCCGGCCGTCTACCTGGTCTACTCGCTGGTCAAGGGCCGGCGCGCGCCCGCCAACCCGTGGGGCGTGAAGGGGCTCGAGTGGACGATCCCCTCGCCGCCGCCGACCTTCAACTTCGATGAGGACGTCGTCGTCGACGAACCGGCCTACAACTACAAGCCGACCCGGGAGGTTCACGTTGGCTAACCCCTCGACGCCGATCGGGGCCGGCGCCTCGACTTCGCTGCCGGCAGGCGGGCACGGTGCGCACGAGCACAACCCCAACCTGCAGCACCACTTCTACAGCATGGGACAGCAGCTCGAGGCCTCGACCCTCGGCATGTGGCTGTTCCTCGTCACCGAAATCATGTTCTTCGGTGGCATGTTCCTGATCTACGTCGTCTATCGGTACCTGTACCCCGAGGCGTGGGTGCTCGGCAGCAATCACCTCGACGTGGCGATGGGCGCGCTCAATACCGCCGTGCTCATCTGCAGTTCGCTGACGATGGCGCTGGCGGTGAGGTCGGCGCAGGTCGGATCGCGCAGGGGCCAGATCGTCAACCTGATCCTGACGATCGCGTTCGGCTTCGTCTTCCTGGTGGTCAAGTACTTCGAGTACGCCGAGAAGTTCGAGCACAACCTCGTGCCCGGGCCGAACTTCGACATGACGCTGCCGCAGGCAAGCCAGCAGCAGCTGTTCTTCTCGATCTACTTCATGATGACCGGCATCCACGCGATCCACATGGTCATCGGGATTGGCCTCATGCTCACGATCCTGGCGATGGCCTGGCGCGGCCGCTTCTCGGCCGATTACTACACGCCGGTCGAGATGTCGGGCCTCTACTGGCACTTCGTCGACATCGTCTGGATTTTCCTGTTTCCGCTCCTGTACCTGCTCGGAGCGCACTACGCCGCGCACTGAGGTCACACGAGATGTCTCACGCTCCCATCGTGCCCGTCCGCACCTATGGCGCCGTCTTTGCGGCGCTCCTGGTGCTCACCGCGCTGACCTACATCGTGGCCACGTTCGATTTCGGGCTGCTCAATACGCCGATTGCGCTCCTGGTGGCCGGGCTGAAGGCCTTCCTCGTCATCAGCATCTTCATGGGCGTGCGCTACAACACGCCGCTCACGAAGGTGGTCGTCGGGGCCGGTTTCTTCTGGCTGTTGATCATGTTCGTGCTCACGCTCAATGACTACCTGACGCGCGGCTGGCTGGGCGTGGCGGGGCGCTAGCCCTCGCGCCAGCGCCGACGACACGCGGCGGCGTCCGAGCCCGACGCTCGACGCGGCTCAGGCGCCGGGTGCGCGGACGTACCGCGACGTCGACGTCACCTCTCCACCCGCGGCACTGCGACGGACCACCTCGACTGTCAGCACGTCGTCGGACACCGAGAGCTCGATCACCGTCTCGAGTGTGACCGTCGCGTTGAGCAGTTCGGCGCGCCGGCCCGGCGCGGCCAGAGCCGCATCCGGCTCCTGCTGGTCGACCGGATCGAACGACAATTGCCGATCGTGTGAACAGACCGACTGTCGCGTCGTGTCGACCAGGACGAGCGTGTCGTCGTGCCAGCTCGCCTCGCTGGCAATCGTGCGCTGGCCGCACGTGGGCGACCGCACGACTTCGATCACGGGATTGCCGTCGAAGCGGTATTCAGAGGGCGCGCGGCCCGGCGTGTGCGCCACGAGCAGGCCGCCGTCGTGTTGCCGGATGGAGACGTGGGCGCTCCAGAGACGCGCGCCCGTGATTTCCACCTCGTTCCAGCGACCGGACAGATCGGGATGATCCTGCGGCGTGCCGGCCGCCAGCATCAGGGCGACGAGCAAAGCGGGGATGCCGGATATCATGGGGCCTCCGCGCCACAGTTTCCGGTCGGGGGGCCATCGTGTCAACCGTACGCGTGCATCGGCGCGCGAACTCGGGCAGACTGGGCGCTCCGGTAAGCGTCCACCGCACCGCGATCGTAGTCGCAGGGACGCCACCCAGACTTCGTCCGTGAGGTTCCTGTCCTGATGCCCTCAGCCCTCCAGCGATTCTTCAACGTCCGTCGCGACGAGGTCGCCCCGCTCCTGGCGGCCGCCCTCTACTTCTTCTTCGTGTTGACGGCGCTCATGGTCATGCGCCCGGCGCGCGACGCCATCGGGATGCGCGGCGGGCTCGACGCGATCCGCTGGCTGTTCATCGGCACCGCGCTCGTCACGCTGGCCGTCAATCCGCTGTTCGGCTGGCTGGTGAGCCGATTCCGGCGGATGACCTTCATCACGGCCACCTACGCGTTCTTCATCCTGAGCCTCGTCGGCTTCTATGCGCTCATCGAGCTCTCGCCCGACGCGGTGGGAGAGGTGAGCGGGCGCGTGTTCTACGTCTGGTTCAGCGTGTTCAACCTGTTCAGCACGATGGTGTTCTGGGCGCTGATGGCCGACAGGTTCACGCTCGAGCAGAGCAAGCGCATCTTCGGCGTCCTCGCCGTGGGCGGCACCATGGGCGCGATCTTCGGGCCGTGGCTGGCCATCCGACTCGCGGTGCCGCTGGGTGCGGCGGCAATGCTGCTGGTGGCGGCCGGGTTTCTCCTGCTCGCGATTGGCGGTGCCTGGACCGTGGCCATGCTGCAGCCCGAGGTCGCGAAGGGGACAGGCGCGTCCATCGACCGCGCGATCATCGGCGGCAATGCCTGGGGAGGCGTCAGCGCCGTCTTCCGATCGCCCTATCTCATCGGCATTTCCACCTACGTCCTGATGATGACCATCATCGCGACGTTCATCTACTTCACGCGGCTCCAGATGGTGGCGGCGCTGGCCGACGACACCGACGTGCGCGCGACGCTGCTCGCACGGATCGACTTCTACACACAGGTGGCCACGTTCGTGCTCCAGGCCGTCGTCACAGGCCACCTGATGAAGCGCTTCGGCGTCGCGATTGCACTGGCCATCCTGCCGGTGGTCGTCGCCCTCGGGTTCATCGGGCTGGCGATCGCCGGATCGTTCGTCGTGCTCGTGATTTTCGACGCAACGTTCCGGGCGATTCAGCGCGCCATTACCCGCCCGGCGCGCGAGACGCTCTTCACCGTCGTGACCCGCGAGGAGAAGTACAAGTCCAAGGCCTTCACCGACACGTTCGTCTACCGCGGCGGCGATGTGGTCGGGGCGTGGACGGAGGGATGGCTGGCATCGTTCGGCATGGCCCTGGTGGGACTCGCATCGGTCGCCGTGCCGCTCGGCCTCGTCTGGGCCACGCTCGGCATCTGGCTGGGTCGCACGCAGCAGGCGAAGGCCGCCACCGATGCGGGCGGCCGGCCCGTTTCGACAGGGCGTTGATGGCGTGAATCACGAAGACACGGAGGCACGAAGGACTTCCCTGTAAGAACGTTCTTGTCAATCGTGACGGCTGGGTCCGTCCTTCTCGGGACCCGCTCTGCTTCGTGCCTTCGTGTCTTTGTGTTTCCCCGGAGGCTGTGTGCTGCACTGCGCTGACCCGGGCGGCCACCGTCGGCGGGCATTCAGTCGATGGCGTGAATCACGAAGACACGGAGGCACGAAGAACTCTCTGCCGTAGGAACGTTGCTGTCGGTCGTTACGGCAGGTGGGTGCGGGGCGTTCGGCGGGGTCGCCGCGATTCTGCGCGACGGCATCGAACACTGGCCATCGCACCCACCGCACCTGCCGCACCCACCGCACCCACCGCGCCTTCCCATCGCACCCACCGCACCCATCGCACCCATCGAACCCATCGCCCACCGTCGGCCCGCCATCGTCATTGACCGGCCGCCCGCGGCCGTTCACCGATTTGCCATTCGCCGGCCGCGGCAACAGGCGGTACCTTGCAGCCTCACGGGCGCGGGACCGGCGTGGTGAATCGCCGCCTCGCGCGTAACATGCACACCATGAGTGACCTCGACAACGACCTGGCCGCGCTGCGCATCGACCGCGAACCCGAGACGGAGGGCCGTCGCGGCTGGATAGTCTGGGCCGTACTGGCCGTCGTGCTCGTCGGCGCGGTGGTGGCCGGCTGGACCTGGTTCAACCGCCCGAGGCCCATCCAGGTGCAGGTGGCCGCCGTCACTGCGCGCGCCGCCGGCACGCAGGCCTCCGTGCTCAATGCCTCGGGCTACGTGACCGCGCGCCGCCGCGCCACCGTGTCGTCGAAGGTCACCGGCAAGGTCGTGGAAGTCAACGTCGAGGAGGGCATGGCCGTGCGCGAAGGGCAGGTGCTGGCGCGGCTCGACGATACGACGGCCCGTGCGCAGCTGGCGCTGGCCGAAGCGCAGGCCGAGGCCGCGCGCCGGGCCGTGGCCGAGAACGAGGTCCGCCTGGCGGAGGCGAAGCTCACGCTGGGCCGTGTGGAGAAGCTGCTCGAACGCGGCCTGGGCACGCCGGCCGACCTCGACGCGGCCCGTGCCACCGTGGATTCAACGGCCGCGCGCATCGCGGCGCTCGAGCAGCAGGTGGCCGTGGCCGAGCGCCAGGTCGACTATCAGCGGACCGAGCTCGACAACATGATCATCCGCGCGCCGTTCAGCGGCGTCGCGATCTCGAAGGACGCCCAGCCCGGCGAGATGGTCTCGCCCGTGTCGGCCGGCGGTGGCTTCACCCGCACCGGCATCAGCACCATCGTCGACATGAGCTCGCTCGAGATCGAGGTCGAGGTCAACGAGAGCTACATCAACCGGGTGACCGACAGGCAGCCAGTGATGGCCGTGCTCGATGCCTACCCGGACTGGCAGATCCCGGCTCGCGTGATCACGACGATTCCGGCCGCCGATCGCCAGAAGGCCACCGTGCTCGTGCGCATCGGGTTCGACGCGCTCGATCCGCGCATCCTGCCCGACATGGGGGTGAAGGTGACCTTCCTGCGGCCGTCGGCCGAGGGGGCCGCGCCGACGCAGGCGGTCACGCTCGTCCCGAGGTCGGCCATTCGCGCCGACGACGGCACGGCGGTGGCCTTCGTGGTGCGCGGCGAGACGGTGGAACGACGCGCGGTGCGGACAGGTGGTGTGGATGGCGATCGCGTCGAAGTGCAGGCAGGCCTGCAGGCCGGCGATCGTGTGGTGCTCAATCCGCCGGCGGACTTGACCGACGGCGCCATGGTGGTGGTGCAGCAGCAATGACGGACTCGACCCCGCTCGTTCGTATTCGTGGTGTCCAGAAGCACTTCACGCGCGGCAGCGAGCGCATCGACGTGCTCAAGGGCGTGGATCTCGACATCCCGCAGGGCGATTTCCTGGCGCTCATGGGGCCTTCCGGGTCGGGCAAGACCACGCTGCTCAACCTGCTGGGTGGCCTCGACACGCCGTCGGGGGGCACCATCGAGGTCGGCGGCACCGTCATCAGCGGCCTCGGCGGCGCGGGCTTGTCGCGTTGGCGTGCGCGGCACATCGGCTTCGTCTTCCAGCTCTACAACCTGCTGCCGGTGTTGACGGCCGAGCGCAACGTCGAGCTGCCGCTGCTGCTGACGAAGCTGTCGAAGGCCGAGCGCCGCAAGCGCGCGGCCGTGGCGCTCAAGGTCGTGGGGCTGGCGGAACGGGCGCGGCACTACCCGCGGCAGCTGTCGGGCGGCCAGGAGCAGCGCGTCGGCATCGCGCGGGCCATCGTGACCGATCCCACGCTGCTGCTGTGCGACGAGCCGACCGGCGATCTCGATCGCAAGGCGGGCGACGAGATCCTCGACCTGCTGCAGGCGCTCAATCGCGACCACGGCAAGACGATCGTGATGGTCACCCACGATCCCCATGCCGCCGATCGCGCGCGCCGCACGCTGCACCTCGACAAGGGCAGCCTGCTGGAGGCCGTCGTATGAAGTTCCTTCCGCTCGTCTGGAAGAACCTGTGGCGGCGGAAGGTCCGGACCATCTTCACGCTGGCCTGCATCTTCATCGCCTTCCTGTTGTTCGGCGTGCTCATGACGATTCGGGCCGCGTTCAGCTTCGGCGTGGAGATCGCCGGCAACGACCGCCTCATCCTGATCCACAAGGTCAGCCTGATCCAGCCGCTGCCCGAGGCCTACCTCGAGCGACTGCGCGCGGTTCCGGGCGTCGAGGCCGCAACGCACAACACGTGGTTTGGCGGTATCTACCAGGACCCGTCGAACTTCTTCGCGCAGATCGCCGTCGAGCCCGAGGTCTACTTCGGCATGTATCCCGAAGTCCGGCTGCCCGAGGACCAGATGAAGGCATGGCTGGCCGACCGGCAGGGCGCGGTGGTCGGCCGTTCGACCGCGGATCGATTCGGCTGGAAGATCGGCGACCGCGTGCCCATCCAGGCGACCATCTGGTACCCGAAGTCGGGCACCGGCGATACCTGGGAGTTCAACATCGTCGGGATCTACGACGGCGAGCAGGGCGTGGACCTGACGAACTTCTTCTTCCGCTACGACTACTTCAACGAGAACCGGCGCGACGGCGAGGGACTGGTCGGCTGGTATGTCGTGAAGATCGACGACCCGTCGCGCGCGGTCGAAATGGCGCAGCGGTTCGACGACATGTTCGCGAACTCGTCGGCCGAGACCAAGACGACAACCGAGAAGGGTTTCGTGGAAGGCTTCGCGAACCAGATTGGCGACATCGGCACGATCATGATCGCCATTCTCTCGGCCGTGCTCTTCACGATGCTGCTGGTGTCGGCCAACACGATGGCGCAATCGGTGCGCGAGCGGACGAGTGAGCTGGCGGTGATGAAGACGCTGGGCTTCTCGAACGGGGCGATCCTCGCCATCGTGCTCGGCGAATCGCTGTTCATCGCGCTGCTCGGCGGCGCGCTCGGGCTCGGGGTGGCGTGGCTCTTCGTGCAGGGCGGCGACCCCACCAACGGACTGCTGCCGGCCTTCTTCCTCCCGGCCCGCGACATCGTGACCGGCGCCTGGCTGATGGCCGTCCTGGGCCTGCTGGCCGGCGCGCTCCCGGCCGCACAGGCCATTCGCCTGCGCATCACCGATGCGCTGAGGAGGAACTGACGTGGGCGGACTCAGGCAGATTGTCGCCGTCACTGTGCTCAACCTGCGCACCATTCCGCAGCGGCTGGGGTCATCAATCGTCGCCATCATCGGCATTGCCGGTGTCGTGGTGGTGCTTGTGGCCGTGTTGTCGATTGCCGAAGGGTTCCGCGCGTCGATGCAGGAGGCCGGGTCGCCCGATCGCGCCATCGTGATGCGCAGCGGCGCCGACTCCGAGATGACGAGCGGCCTCGGCGGACCCGAGACCGACGTCATCAAGCAGGCGCCCGGCCTCGTGCGCGAGGGCCAGACGGCCGTCGCCTCGGCCGAGCTGTTCGTCATCATCGACCTGCCCAAGGCCTCGACCGGCACGCCGGCCAACGTGCCCATGCGCGGCATCGAACCGGCGTCACTCCAGGTGCGACGGGAGGCCTCGATTGTCGAGGGTCGCATGTTCGAGTTCGGCACCAACGAGGTCGTCGTCGGCGCGGCCGCCGCCAGGCAGTTCGGCGGGCTCACCATCGGGTCGGAGATTCGATCGGGCCAGGTCCCGTGGACCGTCGTCGGCATCTTCGAGACGGATGGGTCGGTGGCCGAGACCGAGATCTGGTGCGACGCGCGCACGCTGCAGGGCGCCTACCGTCGCGGCAACAGCTACCAGACCGTCCTCGCGCGGCTCGACACCCCTGACAGCTTCGACACGTTCAAGGACTGGCTGACGACCAATCCGCAGCTCAACGTGGCGGTGCGGCGCGAGACCGAGTACTACGCCGCGCAGTCGCGCACGCTCACGAACCTCATCCAGACGATCGGGTTCGGCATCGCGGCGCTGATGGCCATCGGTGCTGTCTTCGGTGCCATCCTGACGATGTATACGGCCGTGGCGACGCGGGCGCGCGAGATTGCCACGCTGCGGGCACTCGGGTTCAACGCGATGGCGGTGCTCGTGTCGGTGCTTGCCGAGTCGCTGGCGCTTGCCGCGCTGGGGGGGCTGGCCGGTGGGCTGCTGGCCTATGCCGCGTTCAACGGTTACCAGACGTCGACCATGAACTTCCAGACGTTCAGCCAGGTGGCGTTCGCCTTCCGCGTCACCCCGGGGCTGCTCGTTCTCGGGCTCGTCTGGGCCCTGATGATGGGCTTCATCGGCGGCCTGCTTCCCGCCTTCCGCGCCGCTCGGCTGCCGATCTCGAAGGCACTCCGCGAGTTGTAGGCGCGGCCCGGCGCCCCATGATGGGGAGGCACCGCCTCACTGGCATATCCCCTGGTCCTCTGGGGCGCGCCGATTCGTGGCACACTGCGGCAGTGACGTCAGGCCCGGAGCTTGCAGTGGTCC
>JBIQJY010000003.1:0-1880 GCA_044507065.1 Acidobacteriota bacterium | reverse complement strand
GCCGATTCGTGGCACACTGCGGCAGTGACGTCAGGCCCGGAGCTTGCAGTGGTCCGTGCCGGCCGGCCACGTTCACCGGCGGGAGGTTCTCATGCGACGCATGTTCATGGCCCTGGCGGCCGGTGTCAGTACGGCCGCGCTCATCATACTTGGACGCAAGCGCCGGCAGACACGGGCGGAAGCCGAGCACCAGGATGAGTGCATCAACGTGATGAGCGACGACTCGTTCCCCGCGAGCGACCCCCCCTCCACGACGCCGGTCAGCGGAGCCGTCGTCCGCGGCCGGGACGTCTGACCGCGCTGGCGCCCGGGCGGCCTCAGAACGACGGCCGCATGTTGAACACGAACATCCAGCCCTGCGAGGGCCTGTCGATCGGCCGCGCCAGGTTGAACTCGGCAATCATGTAGCCGAAGACATTGACCCGCGCGCCCAGACCCGCGCTGCTCACCCACGAACGCGTACCGTTGCCGAGCGTCGGCCGCTCGTCGCGCGTCCACGCCACGCCGGCATCGTAGAACCCGAACACCTCCGTCGGGATCGGGCCGTAATCGAGGTTGCCGGTGAAGAGGCCGCCGACAGGGATCCGGACCTCGCCATTGAAGACGGCGATTCGGCTGCCCTGCAGCCGATCGAACTCGGGACACGACGAGTTGCTGGCAAACGTGCACTCGCTTGCATCGAAGGAGTACGCGTCGTAGCCGCGCACGAGCGTCGAGTAGCCGATCGACAGCGGGAACAGGCGCTGATCTTCACCGCCCGATCCGTAGCGCCCCACGTGCAGGCCGCGCATCGCGATCGTGACCGGACGCCACGGCATGAAGTACTCGCGCAGGTCGAGCGTCACGGCCGTCATGCGCAGGTCGCCGAACGTCGGCGCCACCTCGAAGCGGTAGCGCTGGCCGAGGACCGGGCCGACGGCGCCGAACGCCGTCCGATCGCCCACGAGCGCGGCACTGGCGTCGGCCAGCGCGAGGGCCGGCAGGTTGCCCAGGTCCTCCTCCTGCCGCCCCAGGAACCGGCCCGTGACCGCGTCATAGAAGAACGTCTCCCGCTCGCGGCTGAAGCCGATGCGGCGCAGCGAGGTGCCGAACTCGATGCGCGTCGATCGGCTGAATGGATAGGCGACGAACGCGCCCACCTGGGACGTCGTCTCGCGCCAGATCTCGGCGCGCTCCAGGTAGACCGGGAGCCCATCGATGACGTCGAGGTCGGCCTCGACGTACCCGCTGCGCAGCGGTACGTGTTCGACCGACACGCCCCAGTTCCACCGCGACGTACGGTTGATGTAGCCGGTCTGCGCGGCGATGTCACGCACCTCGCCGTTGACGCCGAGCGTCAGCGGGACGAGGTGATTGCCCAGCATGTCGCTGAAGAGCATCCAGATGCCGCCGCTGATATAGGTGCCGAAGTTGCCGCCGAACGATCCGCCCACCGACTGGCCGATGTCAACGAGTGACAGTCCGCTCGTGTACGGCCGCGTCGACGGCGCTTTCGCCGCGGCAATCCCCGTCGTCGTGTCGGCCAGTGCCCGTGCCACGTCGCTGCTTTCGCGCGAGGGCGGCAGCCGCGCAAGGTCGGTGTCGGGGGACGTGAGGGAGGCCGGCGGTGTGTCGCGCTCGGGGTCGAGGCGCACCTCATAGGCTCCGGCCACGAACACGGAGTAGGCCATGTGCCCGGTCGAGCGCGCCACCGAAAGAGCCGGGCTGAGCGGCGTGATGCCAGCCACGCCGGTGGGCTCGGCGGTCAACGCCACGGCGCGGCCTCCCGCGGCCGGCACGCGATAGATGTCCGGCCGGCCCGTGTGCTCCGACACGAACACGAGGGCGCTGCCGTCCGACGTCCATTGCGGGCTCGTGGCCATGCCGTCGAGCCCCGTCTC
>JBIQJY010000046.1:18518-27370 GCA_044507065.1 Acidobacteriota bacterium | reverse complement strand
TTCGTCGTCACGAGAACGGCACGGGCCGCCGGGTCGTGCTCGGCCTGTGCGATCAGATCCGCCGCGATCCAGGCGGGGTTGCCGCGATCCGAACACACGACAATCTCGCTGGGGCCCGCGTGCAGGTCGATGGGGCAGTCGCGCGAGACGAATGCCTTGGCCGCCGCAACCCAGGCGTTGCCCGGCCCGACGATCTTGCTGACCGGTGCAATGGTCTCGGTCCCGTAGGCCAGCGCGCCAATCGCCTGTGCGCCGCCAATCGTGTAGACCTCGCTCACGCCGGCCTCGATGGCCGCGGCCAGCACCACGGGCGCCGGCGACGGACAGACGGCGACGATGTCACCAACGCCGGCCACGCGCGCGGGGACGGCCGTCATCAACAGCGTGGATGGCAGCGGATAGCGGCCGCCGGGGACGTAGCAGCCAACGCGCGACAACGGCTGGACGCGCTGCTCGATCCGGTGACCGCTGGCGACTGTCACCGTGAATGGCTGTGGCACCTGGCGGGTGGCCACGGCCTCGAGGTGGCGCACCGCCAGCGCGAGCGCGTCGCGCACGGGCTTGGGCGTGGCCTTCCACCCGCGGCGCAGGTCCGCCGGGGAAAGCCTGGTGACGCGGCGCATCGCCGCGCGCCTGCCGACGGTCCGGCGATCCAGCCGGTTGGTCCACTCGATGAGGGCCTTGTCGCCGCGGCGCCGCACGTCGGTCACGATGCGCGCGGCGTCGCGTTCCACCGTCTCGTCGCGCGCCTCGTCGCGGTCGAGGATCCGCGCGAGGCCCTTCCGATCCGAGGATTTGATGATGCGCATCACAGGACAATCTTGTTGAGGGGATATTCCACGATGCCCTGCCCGCCGGCGGCCTTGAGGCGCGGAATCAGCTCACGCACCGTACGCTCCTCGATGATCGTGTTCACCGCCACCCACACATCGTCGCTGAGCGACGAGATGGTCGGCCGCTGCAGCGCGGGCAGCAGGTCGAGGATCGACTGCAGGTCGCCGCGCTTGACGTTCAGCATGATGCCCACGCGGCCCTGCGCCTCGATGGCGGCGCGCAGCAGCAGCGCGATGTTGTCGACCTTGGTCTTCTTCCAGTCGTCCTTCAGCACGGATGGATTGACGATGAACTGGGTGTTCGACTCGAGGACCGTGTCGATGACGCGCAGCCGGTTGGCGCGCAGCGACGAGCCGGTCTCGGTGACCTCGACGATGGCGTCGGCGAGCACGGGCGGCTTCACTTCGGTGGCGCCCCACGAGAACTCGACGTTGACCGACACGCCCCTCGCCTTGAAGTAGGCCTCCGTCGCGCGGACCAGCTCGGTGGCAATGGTCCTGCCCTCGAGGTCCTTCGGCGTCTGGTACGGCGAGTCGTCGGGCACGGCCAGCACCCACTTCACGCGGCCGAAACTCTGCTTCGCGTAGACCAGGTCGGCCACGGGCACGACGGCGTCGGTCGTGCCGGATGCGGCAGCGTGCTCGGCGATCCAGTCGAGGCCCGTCAGGCCGGCGTCGATTACGCCGTCGGCCACGTAGCGCGCCATCTCCTGCGCGCGGATCAGCAGGCACTCGATCTCGGGATCGTCGATGCCCGGATAGTACGAGCGTGAGCTGACGTAGATGTTGAACCCGGCGCGCGCGAACAGCTGAATCGTCGCGTCCTGCAGCGAGCCTTTCGGCAATCCGAGCTTGAGCTTCATTGCGCCACCGCCAGGTCGAGCGGCTTGAAGAAACACGTGCGTTCGCCGGTGTGGCAGACGTTGCCGTCACCTTCGCGGCGCACCTTCACGAGCACCGTGTCGTCATCGCAGTCGGTCGCGAGGCTGACGACGGCAAGGCGGTTGCCGGACGTCTCGCCCTTCATCCAGAGCTTCTGGCGCGTGCGTGAATAGAACGTGGCGTAGCCGGTCGAACGGGTGCGGGCCAGGGCTTCATCGTTCATGAAACCCACCATGAGCACCTCGTTCGATGCGGCATCCTGAATGACTGCCGGAACGAGGCCATCGAGTTTGCTGAAATCCATAACCGGATTGTCCTTGCCCGGCCGGAACTGGTGAGAAAAAAAACGCCCCACCAGAACCGGCGGGGCTGCTTGAGATCGTGCGAGGTTGACGTGTCGCTACGCGCAGTTCCACCGGGCGGTCAGATGACCGTGATGATGGTGGTGGTGCGCGTGGCGGAGCCGGAACATCCGGGAAATGCTATCACAGGCCGCGTCCGGCTGTCACCGCGCGGACGGCTGACCGCTGTGGAGCAGCGCTCCCTCCGGTGTATAGTCCGGCCACGCATTTCCACCTCAACCCTGCGGGAGGCTCCCTTGGGATCTGATGTGCCAGCTCGCTCGACGGGTCGACGGCCGACGCGCGCAGTTCTGTCCGCCGCCGCTGGACTGGCCGCGGCCCTCGTGCTGACGCCTGCCGCTGCTGGCGCCCAGCCGGCACCAGGGCTGCGGATTCTGGTCGAGGCGCGTTCGGTTCGCATCGGCGGGGATTTCGACTCGGGCGCGGGAGTAATCATCTCCCCTCAGGATGAGCCGGGAACACACGAGCGAAGCTTCTCGATCTCGTCGCAGGGCTGCGTTGTGGGTGCGGCGCCCTACATCCTGAACGAGGCCGTCGGGGGCTGGCACGTGTGGGTGACGCCCGTGGCCGTGGACGACGACGACGCGGTGACGTTCCGGATCGTCTGGGAGCGGAGCCCCAACGGCAACGCCGACGCCTGGAACCCCGGAACGGAGCAGACGTTCACGCTGAAGCCGGGCCGGACAGTTCCGCTCGACGTCATCTCCGTCCCACCGCGGGCATCAGCGGAGCGGACGTGCAGTTCGGCTCGGCTCCAGGTGCAGGTGCGGCGATGGCCCGATCCCGAGGAGGATCGTCGCCTCGTATCGACGGATCTCGCGCTCGTCCAGCGCCAGGCCGACGGATCCGAGCGAACCCATTCGCTCACCGTTCGCTCCTTGTACGGCGAGGACACCCGGTTCCACTTCGACACGCTCGAGGACGCTGGCGTGCAACTGGAGTTTCAGGGCGTGTTGACCGTCCAGCCGGATACCGACGCCGTCACGGTCGGCCTGACGACGAGAAGCCGCGTCATCGAGCATGGCGTCGTGTCCCACCGCCTGTCGGACGGCGCCATGATGCGGGGGCGCGAGGTGAGGTCGACGCTGCACCTTGCGCCGGACGAGGCCGTCACGGTGGACCTGCCACGCCTCAGCCAGAATGACGGCGGTGCGTTTGTGAACCAGACGTTCTTCCTGCGAGTCCGCAGCCGGCAGATTCGCTAGGGCGTCTCCACCCCGGCCATCAGCCGCATCAGGGCGGCCTGCGTGGCCTCGGCACGCGAGACTTCACCGGCCACCTCGCCGTCGCGCAGCACCACGATGCGCGACGACAGGTGCAGCAGTTCCGGCAGTTCGCTCGAGATCAGCACGATGGCCACGCCACGCGCCGCGAGTGCGGCAATGAGCGCATGAATCTGCGCCTTGGCGCCAACATCCACGCCGCGGGTCGGCTCGTCGAGAATCAGCACGGAACACTCCGCGGCCAGCCACTTCGCCAGCACGATCTTCTGCTGGTTGCCGCCCGACAGGCCGCCGACAAGGGCGTCGAGTCCGGACGCGCGCACGCTGAGTTCATCGAAGTACCGGTCGCCGAGCGCCCGCT
Organism: Acidobacteriota bacterium; assembly: GCA_044507065.1. Taxonomy (GTDB): domain Bacteria; phylum Acidobacteriota; class Vicinamibacteria; order Vicinamibacterales; family SCN-69-37; genus SCN-69-37. The sequence goes on along the minus strand of JBIQJY010000046.1, from coordinate 23,709 downwards.
CGCGCTGCTCGCTGACGATCGTGGCGCTCGCCAGGTCGCCGAGCACCGCAAGCGACGCGTTGGCCAGCGCGGACATCGACAGCACCAGTCCCTGTCGCTTCCGATCCTCCGGCACCAGGCCGATGCCGAGTCGCATCGCCTGCCGCGGTGATGTCACCTCGACGCGCGCACCGTCGACCGCGACCGTGCCGGTGACGTGCGGGTCGAGGCCGAACACCGCGCGTGCCACCTCCGATCGTCCGGCGCCCACCAGGCCGCCCAGGCCGAGAATCTCACCGGCATGCACGGTGAACGAGATGTCGCGAAATCCGGCGGGGCTCGTGAGCCCCGTGACGCGCAGGCGCTCGGGGCCGGTCGCACGGCCGATGTCGTCGGCGAAGTACTCCTCGAGCCGCCTGCCAATCATCATCTCGACGATGGCGCCCGTGTCGAGCTCGGCCGCCGGTCGCGTGGCCACGTGTCGTCCATCGCGAAGCACGCTCACCGTGTCGCACAGCCGGAAGATTTCCTCCATGCGGTGGGTGACGTAGATGCCGGTAACCCCGCGCGCCTTCAGCCGCGCGATGAGGTCGTACAGCCGCTCGGCCTCGTGCTGCGACAGGCTGCTGGTGGGCTCGTCGAAGACGATGACGCGGGCGCCGTGGCCGACGGCGGCCGCGATCTGCAGCATCTGCTGCTGGCCGATCGTCAGGTCGCCCACCGCGTGCTCCACGCCGAACGGCGCGCCGATGATCTCGAGCAGCGTTTCAGCCTGCCGGTGCATGTCGCGGCGCGAGAGGAAACCTGCGCGCGTGGGCAGCGCGCGCAGGCACAGGTTCTCGGCCACCGACAGGTTGTCGCAGAACGCCAGCTCCTGGTGCACCATCCCAACGCCCGAGGCCAGTGCGGCCTCGGGGCTCGGCGAGGCCAACGGTGTGCCGAAGAGGCGTACTTCGCCCGCGTCGGGTTGATAGATGCCCGCGAGGATCTTCCCGAGCGTGCTCTTGCCCGCACCGTTCTCGCCGCAGAGCGCGTGAAAGGATCCCTCCGCAACGTCCAGGCTCACGTCGTCGAGCGCGACGACGCCAGGGAACCGCTTGCTGACGCCGCGCCAGGAAACGGCGGGGATGGCGTTCATGACCGTTGCCCGACCGCGATCAGTCGGGCAGGTTCAGGTACGCTTCGGGAACGTCGGTGAACCCCCACGCCTGCAGCTGCCGCGCCCAGGTGCCGAGGTTGTCCTTCGTCACGCGAACGAGCTCCATCGGAATGATCTCCGGGACGTCCTGCCCGAGGTGGACCTTGTCGAAGATGCGCTTCACCGATTCGTAGCCCCAGAGGTACGTGGGCTGCGCGAGCAGCACGGGCGCGAGGCCCTTCTCGACGTAGGGCAGCTCGGCCGGCAGGCCATCGACGGCGACGATCTTCACGCGGTCGGGATCGAGGTCGGAAAGCAGCGTCTGCGTGAAGAGCGGCCAGCCGCCGATCATGGCCCAGCCCTGCACCTCGGGGTAGGCGCCCTGCACACGCAGCACTTCCGAGGCCGCGTCCTGCGGCGTCTCGACGTGATAGAAGGTGTCGACGATGCGGATGCCGGGGTACTTCGCCGCGGCGTCCTTCACGCCGTCCACGCGGCGACGCAGGTTGGGCGCGTTCTGGTTGCCCGCGAGGATTGCCACGGCGCCCTGCCCGTCCATCTGCGCGGCGAGTTCATCCATCACGGCCTGGCCCGTCTTCATGTCGTCGACGCCGTAGAAGGCAAAGCGCCGCGAGTCGGGCGCGTCGCTGTCGAAGGTCATCACTTCGACGCCGCGGGCTACCGCGTCGTTGATGGCGCCTGTCACCTTGCCGGCGTCCGAGCAGGAAATGAGGATGGCCGAGGCGCCCTCGTTGACGGCCTGGGCGATGCGCTGGGCCTGCACCTGGCCGTCCTCGCTCGGCGGCGTCAGCCAGGCGATCTCGATCGGGACACCCGTGCTTTCGGTGAGTTCACGTGCGGCGGCTTCGGCTCCGGTGCGCGCCGAGAGGAACACCGGATTGGTGGAGGCTTTCGCGATGAGCGCGATCTTCAGGCCCCGGGGACCGGCCTGTTCGGGCGTCGACGAGCCGCCGCAGGCGACAGCCGACAGGGCGACTGCCGCGATGGCAGCCAGCGAAAACAACCTCGTGAACGTGCGCATCATGAATGGTCTCCTGTGTCGAGGAACGGCGGCAGCGTCATCGCCGGGCGGCCGCGGCCGCCAGGCGCCGCTGCGCCGCGCGGGCGCTGGCCTGGTCGAGCACCACGGCCACGATCGTCGCGCAGCCGATGATGATCCATTCGTAGTTCTGGTCGAACCGCATCGTCCGGATCGACTGGCGGATGAGGACGATGAGCAGGGCGCCGAGCAGCGCACTGACCGCACTGCCCTTGCCGCCCGAGAGGCTTGCGCCGCCCACGACGGCCGAGGCGATGACGTAGAGTTCGTAGCCCGTGGCGTCGGCGCACGAGGCCGAACCGTAGAAAGCGGCGCCCACGAGCGCCGCGAGGCCCGCGGTCACCCCCGAGATGGCAAAGACGCCGATCTTGATGCGGTTGAGGTTGAGCCCCGAGAAACGGCTTGCCTCGGGGTTGCCGCCCACCGCGAAGACGTGACGGCCCATCACCGTCTTCGTGAGGTAGACGCCGCCGATGGCCGTGACGGCGAGCATCACGAGCAGCGGCACGGGATAGACGGATCCGCCCATGCCGAACGTGGCCTTGGCCACCGACGTCAGCGCGGTGGGAACCAGAATGCTTTCCGCGTGGCTCACGACGAAGGCGATGCCGCGGATGATCCACATCGTGCCGAGCGTGATGATGAACGGGTGGACGCCGAGGCCCACCACCATGACGCCGTTGATGATGCCGCACAGCAGGCCGATGCCCAGCGACACGGCAAGTGCGACGAGCACGATGTCCACCGCTGACTCGAGCGCAAGCGCCCGCAGGACCATGGCCGTGGCGACGCCGGCCAGCGCGTAGATCGATCCCACAGACAGATCGATGCCGCCCGAGATGATCACGACCGTGGCGCCAACGGCCATGATCGCGAAGAAACTCGTATCGGTGGCGATCTGGAAGAGTGTGTTGAGGTTGAGGAAATTGTTGACGACAGCGCCGGACCGCGGGTCGATGTGCGTACCGGCCGTGAGCGCGAGCGCCACGCCCAGCAGCAGCACGACGATTGTCAGTCCCGCCTGCTGAGTGCCGAGCAGTCGACGGACCAGTGAGGGGGCCTGCTTCGTCGCCGAAGCCACCGACTGAGCCGGTGGCGCTGTGCCATCTGTCATAGGTGCTGGCGAAGATGATATAGCCGTTGTCCGCTCATCACTGGGAGAAGATCTGTCGGTACTCCTCGGGATCCACCTTTGGCTTCCGGTCGTAGGTCATCAGCCCGTTGATCTCCTGTTCCACGTCGGTGAGCTGCGTGTAGCAGAAGCCGGCCCATACGGGGTTGCCGCGGATCGCCTTGACGAGGCCGTCGAGCCGCAACAGGTACGCGTCGCGTGACGTTTCCACGCCGCTGTAGCCCCACTCGTTGGCGGCGCCCGGGGCGCCGGTGCGATAGGCCACGCCACCGAACTCGGTCAGCATGAAGGGTGCCCCGTTGTAACGCGCGCCGTGAACCAGGGCCTCGCGACCGTTGCGCGGGATGCGCGACGGATCGGTGAGGAGCGACGCGTACTTCGCGGCGAGCTGGTCACCGGTGCGGGCGTAGTCGTGCAGCGACATGATGTCGGTCTGGTCGGTGTGCTCCCAGCCGTCGTTGTCGATGACCGGACGCGTCGCGTCGAGCGACTTCACCATCTGATACATGGCGATCGCGTGCGCCTGCTGCGCCGGGTCGGTCAGGATCTGCGGCACGCCCCAGCTTTCGTTGATCGGCACCCACCCGACAATCGACGGATGGTTGTAGTCGCGGACGATGAGCTCCTGCCATTCGGCCGCGAACCTCGCGGCGTAGTCGGCACTGTAGTCGTGCGCGTTGGCCATCTCGCCCCAGACGAGCAGGCCCATCCGGTCGGCCCAGTACAGGAACCTCGGATCCTCGGCCTTCTGGTGCTTCCGCGCGCCGTTCAGGCCGAAGGACTTCGTCATGCGGATGTCGTACTGGATTGCCTCGTCGGACGGCGGCGTCAGGAGGCTCTCGGGCCAGTAGCCCTGGTCGAGCACCATACGCGGAAAGTAGGGCGCGTTGTTGAGGTACATCCGGCCGTCGTGAAACGACACCTTGCGCTGGCCGAAGTAGCTCTCGACGCGGTCGAGGACCGCGTCGTCCGACACGAGCTCGATGGTCGTGTCGTAGAGGACCGGTCGGTCCGGGTGCCACAGCCGCTGGTTGGGAAGCACCAGCACGGCCGATGCCGTCGCGCCGGAGACGGACACGGTGGAGGCAACCTGCGTCACTCCGTCGATCGCCGCCGTGATGCGGAGCGCGAGCGCGGGGCCAGCCGCGCCGGTCGCCTGCAGCGCGCGTGTCACTGCCACCTCGACGGTGGCCTGCGCCTTGTCGATGTCCGGGGTGATGCGCAGCCGTCCGATGCGCGTGTGACCGGCGGCCTCGATCCATACCGGCTGCCACAGGCCGGTCGTGCGCGTGTACCAGATGCCCTCGGAGGCAGCCTGCCAGTACTGCTTGCCCCGGGGAATGGTCCTGTCGGTGCCCGGATCGTAGACGCGCACGACGACCACGTTGTCGCCGTCGCGCAGGTGGTCGGTGACATCGAGCGCGAAGCCGACATGCCCGCCCACGTGCCGCCCGGCGTGTCTGCCGTTCACCCAGATCGTCGCGTCGTAGTCGACGGCGCCGAAGTTCAGCAGCACGCGCCGGCCCTGCCATCCCGCCGGCACCGTGAACGCGCGACGGTACCAGACCACGTCGTGGAAGGCCGTCTCGCCGACGCCGCTCAGCTTCGACTGGAACGCGTACGGCACGACGATGGTGCGCGACAGGGTGCGGGTACCGTCGGACCATCCCTCGCGCAGCCCGCGATCCTCGTCATCGAACTCGAACTCCCAGGTGCCGTTGAGCGTCTGCCAGTCGGCCCTGAAGAAGTCCGGTCGCGGCGGTTCCGCCCGGGGGATGCCCGAGGCCGGGACCTCGACCTGCGGCGCCACCCGCGCCGACACGGGCGACGAAGCCGGAAGCAGGCCGATGCCGGCGGCCATGCCGGCGACGACGACCCATGC
>JBIQJY010000046.1:12679-18418 GCA_044507065.1 Acidobacteriota bacterium | reverse complement strand
ACGAAGCCGGAAGCAGGCCGATGCCGGCGGCCATGCCGGCGACGACGACCCATGCTGCGCGCGCGATCCAGTGTCGGTGCATCACGTGGTGTCCTCTGCTGTTCGCCGGGGCGGAATCGTCGGCCCCAGGCGTCTCGTGGAGGTCGGGGCTTCCCCCCGGCGCGTCGCCCCGCGCCGCCGCTACGGCGCCTGGCGCGAGGCTCCGGCGCGTTCGGCGGCCAGGAACTCGTCGCGCGTGGCCCTGGTCAGGTCCGCGTACTCCAGCATCTGCGTCGTCAGGTCCAGCGGATACGAGATGCGGACGTCGGTGATCGCGCCGTCGGCGCCCGTCACGGCTTCGAGCTTCGGCATCACGAAGCCGGAGTACGACGGCAGGCCCAGCGCGTCCACGCGGGCGACCACTTCGTCGCGCAGCGCGGCATCGAAGTGGATGCCGTGCGCATCGAACAGCGCGCGCGCCGCCTCGAAATCGCCCTCGGCCTTGATGCGCTGGACTTCGGCGAGCAGGCGCCCCACGCCCTCGCGGAACGCTGCGGCGTCGACCATCACATAGAACGTCTTGTCGTCTCGCGTCCGCCGCTCGATGGCCGACGTGTTGGCCATCAGCCAATGCACGATCATCTGGCGATTGCGCATGTGGTCTTCCTCGAGCTGCGTGCCCTCGCGTACGCGGCGCAGCTGCACCAGCGCGTTGCGGGCGTAGCCTTCGTACTCGGCCAGGACCAGGTCCTCGTGATCGGCGGCTGGTATGAGGCCGAGTTCCACGACCTTGGGGTCTGCGATGAAGTAGAGGCCGACCAGATCGGCGCGGCCCTCCTCGAGCGCCGAGTAGTACTCCTTGATTGCGGCCTCCGGCCTGCCGCCGAGCCGCTCGGCGACGCGGCCCGACGCGTGGCCGATCACCTCGTGCATGTTCGTCGTGATCTCGCCGGCCAGCCCGCCCCATTTCTCCGATCGCGCGGCCTCTTCCGGCGTCCAGGCGAACTCCGTGCGGAACGAGGGGTTGGCCGACCGGTCGTAGGCCTCGACGATGTTCGAGAGCGAGACGGACTTGCTGCCGTGCTGCTCGCGCACCGTCTGATCGTTGGGGAGGTTGATGCCGATGGGCGACACCGGACCCGTATCACCCGTCTCGATCACCACCTCGATGGCATTGGCCGTGATGCCGGTGACGCCGGCCTTGCGGTACTGCGGGTCCCACGGCATCCGGTCCTCGAACCACTGCGCTTCGCGCGCGAGCGCCCGGATGTCCTCGGTCTTCTCCTCGTTGACGTAATAGACGAGCGCTTCCCACGCGCCCTTCACGCCGCGCGCGTCGAGATACACCTCGGTGAACCCGTTGATCGTGTCGACGGGCGAGTCCGTATCCTGCACCCAGGCGATGTCATACGCGCGCCGGTCGGACGCCTCGCCCGTGCGGTACCACGTGATGAGGCCGTCGAGCGCGGCTGTCATTTCCGGCGTGGCAAATGCCCGGGCGGCTTCGAGGTGGCGGACCACCTCGCGCAGCTGCGGGCCGTAGCGGCCGTCGACGCGATAGACCTCCTCGACCAGGCGTCCGTCGCGCTTCACGAGCCGCGAATTGAGCGGGTAGCGCTCGGTGAACCCCTCGAGATCGGCCAGCGAAACGTTCGAATAGAGGTTGTTGGCGCTGGCCGTCAGGATGTCCTGGCCGGCCGGCGGCGTCTTGGCGGTTACCGACGGCGCGTGGTCGGGATCGAAGAACATCGGTCCGAGTCGCGACACCAGCTGGGCTACCGATTCGCCTGGCGCGGTCGGCAGCGTCGCGCCGGCGGCGGCCGCGCGCTCGGCGGCCGCGGCCAACTCCGCCGGCTGCAGATCGAGCACGAACTTGCGTGCCGTGAGGTTGTTGTAGGGACCGCTATTGATCCAGAACAGCTTGGTGTATCGCTGGATCTCGGCCAGGCTCTCGGGCGATACGCCATCGGGGTGGCGGACAATCGCCTCGAGGACGCCACGCATCTCGAGGCCGTGGGGCGACCTCTGATCGTAGAAGATGTCCCGCCCCGCGATTGCCGCCTGAGCCAGGTGCCAGATCAGCTGCTTTTCCGCCAGCGGGCGCGATTCGAACGCGTCGGCGTACAACTGCACCACCGCGGCGTCGCCGACGCGCTCGAGCAGGTACTGCCGTCCGTCCGCCGAGGTTTCGGCGGGCGTCGGGGCGGGTTCATCCCGTGAGCAGGCGCCGGTCACGAGCAGGGCTGCGGCGAGCACGGCCAGGGGGTAACGCTTCGGCATGACAACTCTCCTGATGAGGGGCAGCAGACGGCCATGCTACTACCGCCCGAGCTTCGCCACGGTTTCGGCGGAAATCTGGTGCAGTCCATCGAAAATCACGTCGGCATCGGTGAGCAGCGCGCGTGGTGACGTGGTCGTCAGGCCGATCGTGCGCATGCCGGCGGCCTTCGCCGCCGCGAGGCCGGCCGCCGAATCCTCGATTGCCACGCACCGTGCCGGGTCGGCCGAGAGGGCCGTCGCGGCCTTCAGGTAGGGCTCCGGCGCCGGCTTGCATTCGGTGACGTCGTCAGCCGCGACAATGACGGGGAAGTGGTGGAGCAGTCCCGCGTCGGCCAGGATGGCCCGTATCTCGACCCGGAGCGCGCCCGAGGCGATCCCCAGGCTGTAGGCCTTCGAGAGCCGCTCGATACACGCGCGGGCCGTGGGGAAAAGCATCTCGCCGGCTTCGAGATAGGTCGCAAACAGGCGCGTCTTCTCGTCGACCAATGTGTCAACGTCCGGGGCGCCGAGCGCGAGCCCGTGCTCCTGCCCGAACGCCACGACCAGTCCCACGTCGTCGTAGCCCAGATACCGGTCGAAATAGTCGCGCTCGTCGAGCCGCCAGCCGCGGCGCTCGAAGATGTCCTGGAAGGCACGCAGGTGCAGGCCCTCGGTGTCGGCAATGACGCCGTCGAAGTCGAAGATGACGGTGGTGATGCGGGTGTTCGGCGCGTCGGACATCCGGGCATTATCCCGCACCCGGCGCCGCTGTGGTCTCCGGACGGCAAGCGGATTCAGCGGATCACGTTTGCGATCGTCAGGTCATCGTCGAAGGTGACCCGCCGGACGGGCCCGCGCGTTTCCAGCGGGAAGCGCGTCGCACCGTCGATGATCCGGAGCGTGGTCGTTTCGCGCGTGCCGTCTTCGTAGTGCACCGTGACGTCATAGGGCAGGTCGAAGATCGCGCCGTGTTGCTCTGTCGTCACGGTGACGCCGGTGCCCGTCGTGTCGCGGGTCCAGTCAAGGCGAAGGGTCGGAACGCCGGCTTCCCGGATCCAGCGTGTGAAGAAGCGCGCGAGAGGCACGGTGGTGCCGGCCTGAAACGCGGCTTCGACATCGTCGACGTCGATCGCGGTGAACCGGCTGTCGGCGTACAAGCGGCGCAACCCGGCAGTGAACGCCTCGTCGCCAATGAGCCGCCGCAGCATGTGCAGCACGACCGCGGACTTGTTGTAGACAATGCTGCGAAGGATGCGCCTGTCGCCGCGAAGGTGGCCGAGGCGGAAGCCGAGGTCGATTGGGCCCTCGCGCGCCAGGCGCGCCGACGTGCGGCGCATGCGCGCCATCATGCGCCGGCCGATGTCGTCTCCCTGCGTGGAGACGACGTACAGCCAGGCGAAGTACTGCGCGAAACCCTCGCTGATCCAGAGCGAACGATAGTCGGTGCCGCCTATCGCCTGGCCCCACCACTGATGCGCCACCTCGTGCGCCAGGAAGAAGTCCGGCGCATCGCGAAACGCGACGGGGTCGTTGGCCCATGAGAAGGAGGTGCGGGCCGGCGCCTGGTTGATCAGCGCGAAGTAGGCCGGGCTGTGGCCGCCGGGCAGCCCGCTCTCGAGGGCGGCAATCGTGAGCGACGGATACGGCGCCGCGCCAATGACGCCCGCGTAGAACTCGACCATCGAGGCGACACGGTCGGGTGTCGCCCGCATCGGCTGCGACTGGCCCGGCGCAATCATCACGTTCACCGCGACGGGCGTCGCTGCCTCGGGAGCAGCCGGGCCAGCCGTCGGCGTCGTGGCGACCGGCACGCGCGCCTCGGCGCCGCCCACCGGCACGAGCCGCGCGACGAGAAACGACAGGTAGCGCACCGGGCGTTCGGCGCGGTAGGTCAGCGTGCGGACGAATCGTTCGCGGCTGTTGCCGTCGATCGTCATCGCCGGCGAGACGACGTCAGACACCAGGTGCCCGGTGGCAAGCGCAAACAGCGAGTCGGGCACCGTCAGGCGAATGGATGCCGTCGCGTGCCGCGGCAGTGACGTCTGCGGATACCACCACGAGCGCTGGCTGTACAGGTAGCGAGGCTCGTAGGTCACGGGCAGATCGGGGAAGCCCGACGGGTCCTGCACCGTGGCGTCGGCGTCGACCCGCAGGCTTTCCTGCGTCAGTTCCAGCGGCGCGAGACGGCCGTGATACTGAACGTCGAGCGTGATGAGGCGGCCCGGTTCGACAACGCCCGGCAGCGCGAGCACGAGCGAGTCGTAACCGGCCGTGCGCAGTGGCAGCAACGGGCCCAGTTCGGGCGACCAGACCGACGATACACGCAACTCGTCGGCGAGCCTGAGCGTGAGTGACGACAGTGCACGTCGGGGCGACAACGTCAGCGATGCGCGCCCGCTCAACCGTTCTCGTGACGGGTCGAATGTCAGATCGACATCGGTGTGGCGCACGTCGAACGCGGCGTCGAGCGAGGGGTCCGCTTCGCCGGCGTCCGCCGATCTGTAGAGCGAGATCTGCTTGAGTCGTGCGCGATCGAACAGCGCCACGTCTTCCGGATCGCCGGGAGAGCGCCCGTAGGTCAACCAGCCGTGGCGCGACGTCCGGAACGCGACGAGCAGGCTGTCGGGAGCCGGCTCGAGTGACCATTCCCCGCTCGAGAGATCGCCCAGGTCGAACCGGTAGCTGAGGCCGACGCGCTCGTCGAACACTGCGCGCGCGTGGGTGAGTGCGTCCGGATCGACGGGCCGTTCATCCATCCGGCGCCAGGACACGGTGCGTCCGACGTCGCCGGGATTGACGCGGACGAACAGATCGTCGGCCGTTGTCTCGAGCGTGGGACGGTCATCGAAGATGACGAGCTGGCCCTGTTCGGCTGCGTCCGGCGGCGCGAACGCGATCGCGGCCCGGCCCATGACGACGAGGGCCGTGGGGCCGTCGTCGCCGTTGCCGGCCACGAACACGGTGCCGGACGGCAGGAGGACGGAGAAATCGGGCCCGTCGATCCTCAGGTCCTCGACGTCGAACTGCCGGGTGGTGTCGAGCGCCACCGACACGAGGCCATCGAACCGGGAGACTTCGGTGATCGATCGGATGCGCGGTGCGCCGGACTCGCTGGTCGCAACGGTCAGCCACCAGCTGGCGATGGTCGCGCGCGTGCCGTACGACAGGAAGACCTCGACGAAGACGCCGGCCTCCGATCGCGAACGTTCATGCAGCGCGGCCGCGGACACGCCGCCCGGCGGCACGACGCGTGTGAGCCACGCGCGGTCATCGCCGCCGAGCGCCGGGGCCGACGTTCCGAAGAACGAGTCGAGATCGCCCGATTCGAGCGCCGTCTCCAGACCGAGCAACAGGTGGGTGACCGGGTCGGTCGCCTGCGCGCCGATGGCCGGGGGCCATGCCAGCAAGTGCAGGGCGAGCGCGACCGCGGTAATCATGCAGGCTCAGCGCATTGTAGCCCCGGCGGCCGGCCACGGCGTCGCGCCGAGCCGCGGGGCATAA
>JBIQJY010000046.1:0-12579 GCA_044507065.1 Acidobacteriota bacterium | reverse complement strand
GCGCATTGTAGCCCCGGCGGCCGGCCACGGCGTCGCGCCGAGCCGCGGGGCATAATCGTAGGAGAGGACGTCATGGTGATCAGGTGTTCGTCGTGCGGGCGGAACAATCGCGTTGGCGCCGCGAACGTGACGAAGTCGGCTGTCTGCGGCGCGTGCCGGACGGCGCTTACCCCGGTCTCGACGCCAATCGATGTCGACACCGCCGCCTTCGACGAAATCGTCGAACAATCGCCGCTGCCGGTACTGATCGATTTCTGGGCGGAGTGGTGCGGCCCGTGCCGCCGTGCCGCGCCCGAGGTGAAGCAGACGGCAGCTGACATGGCCGGCCGCGCGCTCGTCGTCAAGGTCGACACCGAAGCCCATCCCGACATCGCCGCCCGCTACCGTGTCTCGGGCATCCCGAACTTCGTCGTCATCAAGGACGGCCGCGTCGTGATGCAGCAGGCCGGGCTGGTCGACGCCGCACAGATGAAGCGCTGGCTCGAACAGGCCTGAGCTTCCTTGTCGGCGCGGATCGACCCGGGCGGTCGTCTATGATTGAGCGTCGGCGCGCACCATGCGCTCCGCAGGAGCGTATCGATGCGTACGATGTCGAGTGCAGTCGTGGTGTGTGCGGCCGTTGTGGTCATGGCGTGCGGCCGCGGTGAATCGGGCTCTGGTGGCCAGGTTCCCACCGGTCCCGGGCCGGTGACGCTGGCGGCGCCCACGCCACAGGCGCCGGCCGACGATCAGCAGCTCGATACGCTGCGTCCCACCCTGACCATCCAGAACAGTCCGAGTGCGGCTGCCGGCGCCCGTACCTACGAGTTCCAGATCTCCGACCGTTCCGACTTCTCGACCGTTATCGCCTCCCATGTGCCTGGTCTGTCGGCGAGCGTCTCGCAGGCCGGGATTGCCGAAGGTGCCGGCGGCACGACGAGCTTCACCCCGGCGGCCGACCTGCAGCCGGCCACGCGGATGTACTGGCGGGCGCGTGTCACTCAGGGAACCGAGTCATCGCCCTGGTCGACGACACTCCGGTTCCGTACGAAACTCGTGGGCTTCAATCGGGGTGGCCAGCTGTACGACCCGCTCATCCACGGCGAGACGATTGGCGCGCGCTCGGGATCGACCACGTTCATGGGCCAGCGCGGCCTGCGCGTGGATACGGCCACCTCGTGGGTGCGCTACCAGCTCGCGAACACGATTGGCGCGGGTGTGATCTCGGTCGAGGTCGAGGGCCTGCAGCCGGGCCTGCCGCAGGAGAAGGCCCGCATCTTCTCGATGAGTGATGCCACGCCGCGACTGTTCGACAGCAAGTTCCTGTTCAACGTGCAGTATCGCGGCATCCCGGGGAACCCCGACAACGCGATTTCCTACAAGGTGCTGATGGGCGACTCGGATCTGAAGTACGAGCCGGACTTCGGCGCGCGGGCCGATGGCGTCCGGGCGCTCAACCCGGGCACCACCTATCTGTGGGAGGCATCGTGGGGCCCGTCCTTCCGGCTGACGGTGCGCGAGGGCGGCGCGGCCGGCCCCGTCGTTTACGAGCGGTCGCAGTCCACGCCAGGCACCTACAACCCGCCGCAGCACTTCGTGTATCTCGGTGCGACCGACGCGGGCGTCGAGTCGGGTTCCTATCCCGGAGCGATCTACCGCAACCTCTGGGTCGGAACAGGACCGCGTCCGGCCTCGCTCGGTTCCGCCCTGCGGCCGTGATTTCCGATGCCGAGCTTGCGGAGGATGAAGGCCGATACCTCCGGCAGCGTGGAGTCGGTGAAGTGGCCGCGGTCCTCGAACTCGAAGTAGCTGCACCGCAACTGCGCGGCGACGAAGCGCGCTTCGGCAACTGGAATGTGCGGGTCGTCGCTCGAATTGAAGATGCCAATCCACCGCTGGTTCGCGCGGATGCGATCCCAGCGCCACGGGGCCTCGTAGAACCCGCTCGCCGCCTCGAACCCGTCACCGAGGTCGGTGTGGCACACGCCGACCAGCACCGATCCGAGCAGCGGATGCGTTTCCGCGTAGCGCATGGCGGCAAGCGCTCCCGACGAGTGCCCGACGACGATGGTGTGCTCGTCGGCGCCGAGTGACTCGAGAAACGGCAGCCAGATCCGCGCGCGTGCCTTCGTGTTGTCGGGAAACGTCCGGTTGATGACGCGGAGTCCGGACGCTGTCAGGTCGCGCTCGACGGCGGGCAGCCAGAAATCGCCAGCGGTACAGCCGCCATTGCCATGAATCAGGATGACCGTGGCCCCAGGCGATGGCGCCGGCGTCACCTGAAGAGCAGCGGCGCCACGTCGCGCAGGTACTGCCGCCACACCGTCCACTCGTGGCGGCCCTCGGTCACGGCAAACGTGTGGTTGATGCCCGCCTGTTTGAGCGAGGCGGAAAACGCGTGGTCGCCGGGACCCGTGAGCGTATCGTCCCTGCCGACGCCGAGCCAGAACAGCTTGAACTGGCCATTCACGTTCCCGGGCATTCCGAAGATACCCGGGTAGAGCGACTCGCCGCCGCCGACGACGGCCGGGCTCATCAGCACCAGGTAGCGGAACATGTCGGGCCGGTTGAAGGCGATGTTCACCGCCTGTCCCCCGCCCATCGACAGGCCGGCAATCGCGCGGAAGTCCGGACGGCGCGACACCTTGAAGTCGCGTTCGACCATCGGGACGACATCGTCGACGATGTCGAGCGCCACGGGCGAGAGTCCGCCCTTGCCGTCACCGGCCATCAGCGCGCGAATCAGGTCCTCGAGGTTCGATCCGGCCGGCAGCGCGGACAGCGGATCGGCCAGTGCCTTCGCCGGTCCGGTCCAGAAACTCTGGATGGGATGGCCGAGCGGCATCACCACCACCATCGGCTGCGCTTTCCCCTCGGCGATCAGGTTGTCGAGGATGTTGTTCGCCCGGCCGATCATCGTCCAGCCGGACTCGATATCGCCGCCGCCGTGCAGGAGGTACAGGACGGGATAGTTGCTGCCTTCCTCGTAGCCAGGTGGCGTGTAGATCCAGGCCGTGCGCGCCACACCCAGCGCGCGAGAGACGTAGGGCTGGATGCGCACGGCGCCGTGCGGCACGGGCTTGACGTCGTAGAAGGCCGGCGCGTCGCCCGGCACCTGCACGATGCTGGCGGCGCCGAACATGCCGTAGCCGTACTTGGTGTTGGCATTTCGCGGATCCAGCGCGGGTACGCCGTCGACGTTGAAGCCGTAGGTGTAGATGTCGGGTGGCAGCGGCGTTGTCGTGGCCGACCACAGGCCGTTCGCGTCCCGGCTCATCGTGAGCGTCTGGCCGCCGAGTTCGCCGCTCACCGTGACGGTCCGGGCCTCCGGCGCGTGAAGCCGGAAGGTCACCGTCCGGTCGGCGTTGATCTCCGGGGACACGTAGGCGGGCGGCGCCTGCGCGAAGGTCGCACCGGCGACCATCGTTGCGATAGAGAAGGCCAGCAGCACCCGGAGGCAGCACACTCGTCTCAGCATGGTCTTACTCTATCGCGACGGTTCGGCGCGCCTGCCGGCCCGTGAGATACTGCGGATCCCCTCCCGGGGTTCCGTCGCGTGACTGCCACACCCGTATCCCGCCAACCCACCGGAACGGTCGGGCCAGGCCTGGTGGGCCTGCTGCGTCCGTATCTCGTGCTCGTTGGAGCCATCGTCGTCTTCACGGCGCTGGCCAACGCGCTCGGCCTCGCCGTGCCGTGGATCATCGCGCGCGCGATTGACGCGTTTGGCGCGGGTGCGCCGCTCGAGGTCGGGCCGCTCGCGATGGAGCTCGGCGCCGTGGCGGGTGGTGTCTTCCTGTTCACCTACCTGCAGAACGCCGCGCAGGTCTATGCGTCCGAACGTGTCGCGCGAACGCTGCGCGCGGACCTGGTGGCAAAGCTGGCGACGCAGGATCTCGCCTACGTCCAGCGCGTCACGACCGCGACGCTGCTGACCAACCTGACGTCGGATGTCGACGCCGTGAAACTGTTCGTCTCACAGGCCGTGGGCGCCCTGATCTCGTCCGTCTTCCTGATCCTCGGCGCCAGTGCCCTGCTCCTGTCGATCAACTGGCGGCTGGGGCTCGTCGTGATTGCCGTCCTGCCGGTGATTGGCATCACGTTCCAGGTCGTGCTCGCCCGCGTGCGGACGCTCTTCGGGGCCGCGCAGCGCGCCATAGATCGGCTGAACCGCGTCATCAACGAGAGCGTGCTCGGCGCGGCGCTCATCCGGCTGCTCGATTCGCAACAGGCCGAGTACGCCAAGTTCCTGTCGGCCAACACCGAGGCACGTACCATCAGCCTCGCGATCCTTCGCCTCTTCTCCGGGCTGATTCCGCTCATCATCTTCCTCACCAACCTGGCGACGCTGGCCATCCTGACGCTGGGCGGGCGGTTCGTGATTCAGGGGACGATGTCGCTCGGTGATTTCGCGGCGTTCAACAGCTATCTCGCCATCCTGATCTTCCCGGTGATCGTCATCGGCTTCATGAGCAACGTCATTGCGCAGGCCACCGCCTCGTACAAGCGGCTTGGCGTCGTCCTTCGCGCACCATCGCCGCCGCCCGGCGGCACGGTCGTAGCCGAGCTGCGGGGCGACCTGGCGATCGAACGCGTTTCGCTCATCACCGGCGGCCGGACCCTGCTGAAGGACGTGTCGATTCACGCGGCTGCCGGCACCAGGACGGCCATCATCGGGCCGACGGCTGCCGGCAAGACGCAGTTGCTCTATCTGCTGACGGGCCTGTTGACGCCAACGTCCGGGCGCGTGACATTCGACGGTCGCGACGTCGCCGAGTACGACCGGGCCGCGCTGCACCGGCAGGTGGGCTTCGTCTTCCAGGACGCGACGATGTTCAACCTGACGCTGCGCGAGAACATCGGCTTCAGCCGCACCGTGCGGGATGAAGACCTCGCGCGCGCCATTGCCACGGCCGAGCTCGACGAGTTCATCGCCCGGCTGCCGCGTGGCCTCGACACGGTCGTGTCGGAGCGCGGCACCAGCCTGTCGGGCGGCCAGAAGCAGCGCATCATGCTGGCGCGTGCGCTGGCGCTCAATCCGCGCATCCTGCTGCTCGACGATTTCACGGCGCGCGTCGACACCGTCACCGAGCGGGCCATCCTCGAGAACGTGAGGCGCAACTACCCCGACCTCACGCTGGTATCGGTGACGCAGAAGATCGCCCCCGTCGAGGACTACGACCAGATCGTGCTGCTCATGGAGGGCGAAGTGCTGGCCACCGGGACACACCAGCAGCTGCTCCAGTCGAGCCCCGAGTACGTCCAGATCCATGACTCCCAGCGAAGCACCCGCCACTACGAGTCCGTACGCGCTCGGTAAGCAATCCGCGCACGAGTCGAGCGTCACCCTCGGTGTCGCGCTTCGTCGTCTCGCGCCGCTCCTGATTGACGAACGCGGGCGCGTGGCCGTCGCCTTTGCCGCCACGGTGGTCTCGGCCTCCGCCACGCTGCTGGCGCCGGTCGTGATCGCGCGTGCTGTCGATACCTACATGGTTGCCGGCGACTTCGGCGGCATCGTGCGATCGGCGCTCGTGCTGCTCGGCGCCTACCTCGTCGGGCTGGTCGCCGCCTACGGGCAGACGCGGCAGATGGGGACGGTCGGCCGCCAGGTGCTCTTCAAGCTGCGCAATGCGCTGTTCCTGAAGCTGCAGGAACTGCCAGTCGATTTCTTCAACCAGAACAAGGCCGGCGACCTCATTTCGCGCATCAACAACGACACCGACAAGCTGAATCAGTTCTTTTCGCAGGCGCTGGTCCAGCTGGCGGCCAACCTCATCATGATGGCGGGTGCGGCCGGTTTCCTGCTGACGCTCAACCTCCGTCTCGGCGCCGCGGCGCTGATGCCCGCGCTCGGCGTGCTGCTGCTCACGCGCGGGGCGGGCGGCTGGGTGCGGCGGCGAAACCGCGCCAGCCTGCAGGCGCTGGGCGACCTGAGCGGTGAGGTGCAGGAGAGCGTCAGCAACTTCCGCGTGATCCTCGCCTTCGATCGCGTCGACTACTTTCGTGAACAGTTCGGCGCGGCCAACGATCGCAACTATGCGGCGGCCATCGGTGCGGGATTGGCCAACACACTGTTCGTGCCGATCTACGGCCTCGCCCTGAATCTCGCGCAGGTCGTGGTGCTCGCCTACGGTTTCTACCTGATCGCGAACGGTGCGCTGACGATCGGCCTGCTCATCGGGTTCCTGATCTACGTCAACAACTTCTACATGCCGCTGCGCCAGCTTGCGGTGATCTGGTCGTCGTTCCAGATGGCCATGGCGAGCCTCGATCGCATCTCGGAGGTCCTGGCGCTGCGCTCCAACCTGCCGCAGCTGACGACCGATCCCGGGTCGCCGTCGCCCCAGGCGCCAGCCATGGAATTCGACGGCGTCAGCTTCGCGTACCCCGGCGGCGACGACGTGCTGCGGGACGTGACGTTCACGCTCGAGCGTGGAAAGACGTACGCGCTGGTGGGGCCCACGGGCGGCGGCAAGACGACGACCGCCTCGCTGATGGCGCGGCTCTACGACCCGTCGTCCGGAGTCGTGCGGCTCAACGGCAGGGACATTCGCGCCTGGTCAGCCGCCGATCGCGCCGCGCGCATCGGGTTCATCCTGCAGGAGCCCTTCCTCTTCACCGGCACGGTGCGCGAGAACATCGTGTACGGGAGCCGGGAACTGCAGGCACTCGATGCCGACGGCCTGCACGCGCGCCTCGAGGCACGGCACCTGACCGGGCTGCTGGGTCGATTCGAACAGGGGCTGGATACGCCGGTGACGACCGGCAGCGATGGGGTGAGCCTGGGGCAGAAGCAGCTGGTGGCGTTCATGCGGGCCGTCCTGCGCGACCCCGAGATCCTCATCCTCGATGAGGCGACGGCCAACATCGATACGGTCACCGAGCAGTTGCTCGAACAGATTCTCCAGGGTCTTCCGGCATCGACGACGCGCGTCGTGATCGCGCACCGGCTCAACACGATCGAGAATGCCGACGAGATCTTCTTCATCAACGGCGGCGCGATCACGCCCGCCGGCTCGATGGAGATGGCCCTGGACCTGCTGCTGCACGGCAAGCGGGAGAGCTGAGGGCATCTGGAGGCCGAATCCCCGGATTCGGCCTCCAGCTGTGTGTGGGTGGCGGGTCAGGCTGCCATGACCTGGCGCGCCGGCTCGAGCGCGAGCGCCAGTACCTCGCCGACCGAGCCGACGACGTGGAACGTCATGCTGTCGCGCACGTCCGCCGGGACGTCGTCCAGGTCCGGCGCGTTGCGCTCGGGCACGACCACCTCGGTCAGGCCTGCCGCGTGGGCGGCCAGCACCTTCTGCTTGAGGCCGCCAATCGGCAGGACGCGTCCCTGCAGCGTCACCTCGCCCGTCATGCCGATCGTGCTCTTCACCGACCGGCCCGTCAGCAGCGAGGCGATGGCCGTGACCATCGTGATCCCCGCGCTCGGCCCGTCCTTGGGAATCGCGCCGGCCGGCACGTGCACGTGCAGTTCGCGCCCGTCGAGCGCGTCGGCGGACACGCCCAGGTCGTCCGCGCGGCTCTTCACGTAGGTCAGCGCAATACGCGCCGATTCCTTCATGACGTCGCCCAGCTGGCCCGTCAGTACGAGCCCGCCTGGACCCGGCATCGAAGCGGCCTCGACGAACAGGACGTCGCCGCCAGTGCCGGTGACGGCCAGGCCGGTGGCCACGCCCGGAGTGGCCGTGCGCGCCGCCGCCTCGTGGAAGAACTTCGTGCGTCCCAGTGCCTCGCGGACGAAGCTGGTGTCGACCTGGACGGGCGCCGACCGCGTGTCCGACGCGATCTGCGTGGCCGTCTTGCGAAGCAGCGTGCCGAGCTCGCGTTCGAGCTGTCGCACGCCCGCCTCCCGCGTGTAGTCGGTCACGATCAGCCGCAGCACCTCGTCGTCGACGACGGCTTCCTCCGGACGCAGACCGTTGCGCTCCACCTGCCGCGGCCACAGGTGACCGCGGGCGATGGCGACCTTCTCATCGGTCGTGTAGCCGTCGAAGCGGATCACTTCCATCCGGTCGAACAGCGGACCGGGGATCGAGTCGGCCACGTTTGCCGTCGCCACGAACAGCACGTGCGACAGATCGAGCTCCACGTCGAGGTAGTGGTCGCGGAACGAGTGGTTCTGCGCCGGGTCGAGCACCTCGAGCAGCGCCGCCGACGGATCGCCGCGCCAGTCGGCGCCGAGCTTGTCGACCTCGTCGAGCATGATCACGGGATTCATGGTGCCCGCGTCCCGCAGGGCACGCACGAGCCGGCCGGGCAGCGCCCCGATGTAGGTGCGCCGATGACCGCGGATCTCGGCTTCGTCCCGGACACCGCCGAGCGACATGCGGACGAACTCCCGCCCCGTGGCCCGCGCGATCGACTCCCCGATCGACGTCTTGCCGGTTCCGGGCGGTCCGATCAGCGTGAGAATCACGCCCGACCGCTTCGTGTCGCTCATGCCGCGCTCGGTCCGCAGCTTGCGGACCGCCAGGTACTCGGTGATGCGCTTCTTCACATCATCGAGTCCTTCGTGATCCGCGTCGAGGACCTCGCGCGCGTAGCCCGGATCGAGGCGCTCGTCCGAGCGCTTCGACCACGGCACGGCAATCAGCCAGTCGAGGTACGTGCGGATGGTGGCGGCCTCGGCGTTCTGGTCGCCCAGCCGCTCGAGCCGCGAGAGCTCGCGTTCGGCCTGCTGGCGTACGGCGTCCGGCATGCCGGCGTCGGCAATCTTCTCGCGATAGTCGGACGTGGCCGAGCCGTCCTCGTCACCCAGCTCCTTCCGGATCGCGTCCATCTGCTTGCGCAGGAAGTACTCGCGCTGCTGCTTCTGCGCACCGCCCTCGACGTCATCGCGGATGCGCTTGCGGACGACGAGTTCGGTCAGCCGATCCTGCTGCAGGCGGACCGCCAGCGTGAGCCGCTCGACGACGTCGAGCGTCTCGAGGAGCTGGATCTTCTGCGCGGTGTTCAGGTCCGGCGAGAATCCAGCGGTGTCGGCCAGCGCGCCGGCGTCGGTAATCGACCGCAGAAATGCACTGATGCGCCCGTCGTCGCCGCGCAGCTGGAGGATTTCCTCGACCACGGCGCGGTATTCGCGTTCGAGCTCGCGGGTCAGCGTCCTCGGGGTGTCGGGATCCGGCCGTTCCTCGACGTCCACGCGCAGCACACCGTCGGCGTCGGTCGACGCCGCACCGGGAATGCCGCGATGCACGCCCAGGACCGAGACGGC
Source organism: Acidobacteriota bacterium (assembly GCA_044507065.1). GTDB lineage: Bacteria > Acidobacteriota > Vicinamibacteria > Vicinamibacterales > SCN-69-37 > SCN-69-37. The sequence continues at coordinate 3,380 of JBIQJY010000046.1, read as the reverse complement.
TTCGCCGCGGCCGGGCAGCTTGACGCGTTCGGCGACGTCGGCCACCACGCCGACGCGCGCATAGTTGCCGCCCTGTCGCGGCACGAGCAGGACGCGCGAATCCTGGCCCACCTCCACCGGAAGGGTGACCGGCATTCCGGGGAAGACGACGACATCGTCGATCGGCACGATTCTCAGTCTGGTCATGATGCTCCAGCTTACGGCAATTAGTTGAGGTCGTCAACTATCGCCGCCATGAAGTATGATGGAGCCCATGGGAGGGGATCAGTCGGGTGCCTGTCGGGCCTGGGAACTGCTGACGCGGCTGTGGTTTGCGCAGCGCGGTCACCTGCCGGCGCTGGCCGCCGAGTTCGACCTGTCACCGGTGCAGGTCCACGTCCTGTACTTGATTGAGCCGGGCCAGCCGGTGCCCATGGGGCGGCTGGCCGAAACGATGGCCTGCGACGCGTCGAATGTCACCGGCCTCGTGGATCGGCTCGAATCCCGGGGACTGATCGAGCGGCGGCCGTCGCCGGAGGACCGCCGCGTGAAGGTCCTGGCGCTGACGTCGAGCGGCACCCGGGTGCGCACGAAGCTCCAGCGGCGCATGGCGGCCGCTCCCGAACAGTTCAAGCGTCTGTCGCCCGAGGAACAGCGCGCCCTCGCCAGGATCCTCGAACGCCTGCTCGACTAGAGCGCTGCCAATCTCCCCGCCACACGAATTTCCCGCGTCGTTCGCCCCGCTCGCCGCTACACTGAGCCCTTCCAGGCAGCAGCCGTCGGTCGGCGGGGAGCGATCATGCGCGCGTCTTCAATTCTTGCTACAGGTCTCGGTGTTCTCTTCGGGGTAACCCTGCTCGCGCAGGGCGCGGCCCCGTCGTCAGGTGGGACGCAGGGTGCACCGGGCGGCGCCCCGGCGGCGCCAGGAGCGGGCCGGCAGGCCGGACCGGGTCGCGGCGGGCCAGCTGTCGTGTCGCCGCAGATCGAGGCCGATGGCCGCGTCACGTTCCGCATCATGGCGCCACAGGCCACAGCCGTGACCGTGACCGGCGACATCAACGGCGGTCTCGTGGCCGCGCCGGCCGGCACGCCGGCCGCTGCACCGGCCCCGGCTGGTCGCGGTGGCGGCACGCCCGCAGTGACGATGGTGAAGGGGGCGGACGGCGTCTGGAGCGGCACCACCATCCGGGCGGTGCGCCCGGGCGCCTGGCGCTACAACTTCAACGTCGATGGCGTTGTCACCGTCGATTCGCGCAACACGCGCACCTCACCGAACGCGTCCCAGGTGCAGAGCCTGCTGGTCGTACCGGGGGATTTTTCCGAGACGCGTGATGTGCCGCACGGCGCGGTCGCCTCGGTGCGTTACGTGGCGAAAGCCCTCGACGGCGCGCGCCGCGAGATGTTCGTCTACACACCGCCCGGCTACGAGAATGGTACGGACAGCTATCCCGTCCTCTACCTGATTCACGGTGGCGGCGACACGGCCATCTCGTGGTCCACCGTCGGGCGTGCCGGCGACATTCTCGACAATCTCATTGCCGACGGGCGGGCGAAGCCAATGATTGTCGTGATGCCGTCGGGTTGGACACCCTCGGGCGGGCAGGTGATGACCTCGGACGCGACGCGCGATCCGTTCAACAACGAGATGATCCAGGACATCATCCCGCACATCGACACACGCTACCGGACGTTGAGCACGCCGGAGCAGCGTGCGCTGTCAGGGCTCTCGATGGGCGGCATCCAGACGCTCAACGTCGGGCTGCACAACCTCGGGACGTTCCGCTATCTGGCCGTGATGAGCTCCGGCTGGACGAGCGAGGCCGACCGCGAGTCGTTCTACACGCGCGAGGCCGCGCGCATTCCGACCTACGACAAGGAATTGAAGCTGTTCTGGTGGGGCTGGGGCGAGACCGACATCGCACGCGCCAATGGCCTGGCCGTGATCGAACGCTTCCGGTCGATGGGCGTGTCGAACATGGAAACGCTCGAGACGCCGGGTGGGCACGAGTGGCACAACTGGCGGCTCTACCTGCACGAGGTGGCGCCGAAGCTCTTCCGGTGATTGCGGGCTGGCGCCGCGCCCGCGGATCAGATCGCGAAATCCCCGGTCCAGGCGCCGTTCTCGAGAACCGGGCGGCGTGATCCGTCGCGGCAGATGGCCGTGACCGACGTCCGGTCGTCCGAGATCATGCAGTCGCGGTGCACCGTGCTGTCGTTGCAGCCCACGGCGGTCAGTTCCTCGCGCGACATGTCGGTGCCACCCTCGAGCCGATCGACGTAGGCCCTGCCGAAGGCGATGTGGCAGGCGGCGTTCTCGTCGAGCAGGATGTTCTGGAAGACCAGCCCCGTGGCGTAGATGGGTGAGTCGTCGATGCCGACGAGCGCCACTTCGCCCAGGAACCCGGCGCCCTCGTCGGTGTCGAGCATGGCGCGGAACGCGTCCTCGCCCTCGGTGGCGCTGAACCCGACGATGCGGCCCTCGGCGAACTCGACGCGCAATCCTTCCACGTTCTTCCCGTTGATCTGGACCGGACGCGTCATCGAGACCGTTCCGCTCGTGCGGCGCCGATCGGGCGTCGTGTAGTTCTCGAATGTCGGCAGGTTCGCGAAGAACCGCACGTCGTCGCCGTCGTGCATGCCGCCGCCGAAGCGCGCGAGCGGGTGGAGTCCCACCATCAGGTCGGTCGACGGCCCCGTGACGTGCAGCCACTCGATGCGGGCCGCGTCGAGCAGGCGGCTGCGGCGCGCGATGCGCTCGCCGCGGGCCCACCAGCGCTCGATGTAATCGTCGTGCGCCAGGCCGAGCACGGTGACGAGTGCCGCCTCGAGTCGCTCGCGGGCATCGGGAACGTCGCCGAAGATGAGCCGGCCCCAGTCGGTCGTGGCAAACGGGATGAGGCACCAGGGTGTCGTGTTCTTCCCGAGGCCTTCCGCATAGAAGTGGCGGCGGGCCTCGGTGCGTGCGGCCTCGAACCGGCTCACGCGATCGGCCGGGCAGCGGGCCAGCGCGAACGGGTCGTCGACGCCTTCGATCCGCAGCGTGGCGCCGCGCACGTCGACCAGCTGGTTCCAGCGGTCGGCCCAGGTGGCGGGGACGTCGACGAGGCTCTCGTCGGTGGCGTAGGTGACGTGCAGCGCGTCGAGCCGGGGCGACCACGTCGTGTAGTCGACGCGGGCCGCGCCCTGTCGGTAGGCCTCCTCGGCGATGGCCAGCAGCAGCGGGTATGCATCGACGCCGTGCTGGATGTGCACCGGCTTGCCGGCGATACCGGCCCTGCCGCCCCAGCCGCACGCGATGACGAGGCGGGCGTAGCGATGGAGGAGGTCGGCGGGGCTCGGTGACATGGGCCTCAATCAAACCACAAAACGCGCTGGAACCCGCCAGGGGCTGAAGCCCCTGG
>JBIQJY010000045.1:0-27384 GCA_044507065.1 Acidobacteriota bacterium | reverse complement strand
GAGATGCGGCTCGTTACGAGCACCGGCGTCTCGGCCAAGTACTACCCGCCGCTCTAGCTGGCACATCGACGCGGCGCCTCGCCGCGTTCCTGCGCAAGACAGCCTCGCCGTCGCTCCCGTTCTCCGGCGTCCGTCAGCGCGGGGCGGCCGGGGCCGTCGTGACGTTCTGCAGCTGGTCGGTCACCCGCACCATGATGTCCGCGGCCGGCACGTCGGCTGCGACGGGAATCTCGTACTGCTCCGACAGCGCGTCGGCCAGACCGTCCATCGGATAGACCAACCGCCATTCGCCCCCGGCGAGGGAGTATTCGAGGCGACGAATGGGACTCTGCGCGTCGCGGGCCGTTGCGAGGATCCGGCGACCGGCACCCGTACCGGTGGTTGTGACTTCCACTGAAGGAGGGGTGTTGTCGACGTCGATCGGGCCGCTCTCGCGTCCGCCGGAAAGCGCTCGATCGCCCGCATTCGACGGGCTGTCGGACGCGAGGATGCGCAGGAAGTAGCGGCCGTCGGCCACGGCGGTCGTGTCCCACACGAAGATCGTGTCGGCCACATCGGTCGCCAGGTCGCGCCAGGTGCTTTCGCCTTCGCGCCGCATCTGCAGCCGGTGAAGCAACTGGTCGTCGTCTTTGTCCTCGCTCTTCCAGGCGATCGTCTGCAGACCCTTCTGGAACATGCGGCGGTTGAGCGTGGCGGCCGCCGGCGGCGTTTCGCCGGCGGGACGCCGCGCCTCGATCGCAATCGGGTCGAGACCGGCGATGGCCGAATCATCATTGACGAACGGCCGTTGGAAGACGACGCCCGGCGGGTAGATGGTGAGTTCGGAGACGACCGGACGGTTGTTGCGGGGCAGATAGGCGAGCGTCACCGACGACAAGGTCGGCGCCGGACCGCCGCCGGTCCGCGTGAACTCCGCGCGCCATTGCACGAAACGTGCGGCGGGACTGGTAACGGCCGTGCCCGTCGGGTCGCTGTAGGGACTCGTCCACTCGCTCCACGAGTCATCGGGCCGCTCGGTGTTGCCCGACCGGGTCGACAGCGCGACATTGCCGGTGGCATCCCACTGCAGCACGCCCCACCTGGCAACGCTCTCGGTGTCGAAGACGCTCGACAGGTAACTCGCCGAGGATGCCTCGCCGCCACCAATGGCAAACACGCGGCCCGGATTGGCGGTGGCGAACGCGGCGACCGCACCGTCGCCCTCGACCGCGAACCGCGTGATCTGTCGCGCATCCACGCCGGTGAACAGCGACACGTCGAGGTCCTCCGAGATCCGATACAGCCGCCCGCCAGGACCGGTCGCCACGAGGACCGAACCATCTTCCTGCGCCGAAAGGTCGTAGGCCACGTCGCCGCTGGTCCAGATCTCCTCCCACTGCCCATCGGGCTCGATCCGGAAGATCACGGACCGACGCGGCGTTGTCGTGGCCGCGGGCTTGCCGGTTGTCGCCGTCGCGGCCATCGTGACGGCAACCGTGGGTGTCTCGCCGGCAGCGGCAGTCTCATCACCCTTGGCCACCGCCGCAGCGAAGATGGTGCCGTCGGCCGCGCGGCTCACCGCGCGCAGTTCGGCCAGGCCCGAGTCGAGCAGGACGAACGGTCGATTCGCGTCGTTGAACCGGTAGAGCCGGCCCGGGGATTCGGTGCCGGCAAGCATCCCGCCCGCGCCGTCCGCCACGAGCGACACCACGTGCGCCGCCGGTGGACGATGGATGACCTGGCTCGTGCCGTCGGGTGACACGCGGTAGATGACCGCGGGGTTTCCGGCGCCAACCCACAGGCGGCCGTCGGCGTCGACTGCAAGAGCCCAGATGTAGGTTTCGCTCGGGTCGAAGAACTCGCGCGCTTCGGACTCGCCCTCGATGACGTAGACCTTGCCCTCGGGCGACGAGGCGGCATAGACACGCGAACCCGACACCGCGACGGCAAAGATGTTCGCTTCGGGGGCGTCAAATGCAATCTGGTCGGTGGTTTCACCCGGGCGCAGGCGGAGCAGTCGCCCGTCGCTGCCGGTTCCGGCCCAGAGCGTGCCGTCCTGCGCGCGCGCCAAGCTCCAGACCTGCGCCGGCGTCGAACCCAGGCGGCTTGTGAGCGCCGGTCCGGGCGTGACCACGCCGCTGAGACTGACGTAGACGCCGTCCGACGTGCCCTGCAGCAGGTCGGCCGTTGTGGCCACCGTCCAGAACGACGGGCCCGCGGCGAGCGCCAGTGTGGAACCGATTGTGGTGACGAGAACAGCAGCAGCGAGCCGGCGGCCGATGGACATGTATCGAGGGATCCTGGGTCAGCGCGCCGGATCGAGCGTGATCGTCAACTCGCGGGAGCCGCGCACGAGTCGATCCATGCGGTGCTCCGAGGCGCCGACGATGTGGCGGCTGACCGATGAACGGGCGGTGGTGTTGTCGGACTGCAGGGCCGACTGCACGGAGGCGGGCAGTGCCGGAAGCGTCGCGTTGCCGAGCACGGTGCCGGCGTCGCCGGAGAGCAGCCGCACGTAGAGGCGGTTGCCGCGGCGCACGGCGTTCGTGCGGGTGACGAGTTCTTCCCAGTTGGCCGGCTGTGTCGGACGCAGTTCCTGCTGCTCGAGCCGCGTCAGCGTGGGCGCGTCGGCGACGAGCAGCGTGAGCGGTCCATCGGCGCGCGCCGGCATGGTTACCGGCAGGTCGACGGTGCGGGTGTCGCCCCGATAGTCCCGCAGTTGTACGTGGACACGGTACGACGCCCCGGCCACCGGGCGGACCGTATCGAGCCAGGCGCGTTCGATGGTCGCGTAGCGCTCGACCTCGGCTGTCTGGACGTCGACGGTCAGGGCATCGGCGGTGACGGCCTTGAACGTGTTCGGCATCAGGATGCCGAGCGGAGCCGCAATCATCGCGGCGGCGGTCGACACGGCCGTCTCACCGGAGAACACATCATCAATCTCGATCGTCGCATCGTCGCCGAAAGAGACAGTGCCCCGGATGGCCAGCGACATCGCGCCCATCTGCCGCTCGTAGGCGGTGAGCGCGTTGAGCAGCGCCGCATACGTGAAGAGCGGCGTGAGCGACGGATCGTTCAGTACGTGGAATTCGAAGTCGTGCGTCGGACCGCCGTCCGAGCCCAGCCGGAGCCGCACGGCCAGTTCGCGCGGGCCGGCGCCGAGCGTGCCGCCCACCACCGTCGCGCGATCCTGCGTGATCGTGCCGATGACGCGCCCGAGGCTCGCGAGCTTCATCGAGCTGTCGAGGCTGGGCAGCACGGTAACGACGTTGGCCTCGGTCATCGGCAGGTGCGTCGGGCCGAGATTGAGAAACGGATGGCCGAAGGCATACACCCGTGAGCCATCGATGTGGGTGACCGTGCCGGTCGCGCCCATCTCGAAGTCGCCGCGAACCAGGCTCATGCCGACCGGATCGCCCGGGCGAAGCGGTGTGGCGGTCGAGGCCGGCGCCGAGGGCCGTTCGGAAGACTGCTGCACGGACGCCTGCAGCGCCGAGGCGAGGTGCCCCGCGATACGGGGCTCGAATCCGCTCATCGTGATCGCGGCGCCAATCGGCCGGAGCTCGGGTGCGAGGTCGGCGAGCGAACGGGGCCCGAGCAGGCCGGCGCGCGCCGCATCCTGTCCGAGCGGGGCAGCCGCGCGCCTCGCGATGTGCGCCAGGGCGTCGAACACCTGCGTTGGCGTCGCCGGCCAGGTCAGCCCGAAGTCGGCGCTGGCAGTGCGCGTGCCGCGCGACTCGATGTCGGCAATCATTTCGGCAATAGGCGTGATGCCGGCGATGGGTTCCTTCGGGAACGAGCCCAGCGAGTAGGAGACCGCACCAATCAGTCGGCCATCGATATAGACCGGGCTGCCGCTCATGCCCTGGATGACGCCGGTATTGGCCAGGGGCCCGCCCTCGAGTCGCGCAAGAATCAGGTCGCGGCGTGGCCCGACGACGTTCCGCATGACCCCGAGGACGGTGACGCGGAAGTCCTCGAGATCGTGGCCGGCGTAGACCGTGCGGCCGACGCCGACCATGCCCGGACGAATCTCGTCGATGGGCATCGGACCGGTCTGCCGCGGGGTCGCCACCAGGGCGACTGCCGCGAGGAGGACAAGAGCCAGGGTGACGGGAAGGGAGCGCATGGAAATGGGACTGACCCTTCGACGGTTATAACACGTGGCGCACGGTACGCTAGACTAGTTGCTTCCGGTTCGACCCACAACTGAGGGAAACCATCAAATGCCGCTCGCGGGCGGCGTGGAGGCCACTCTCATGATCAACCCGCCCGTCCGATCCGATTCGTCCGAGACCCGCGCCGCAAAGTACTGGTGCCACGCCTGTCACAAGGAGCATGACGGCGCGGCCGCTGGGTTGATTGGCGAGCAGTTGCACCTGTGTCAGCCGGGCGTGGACCAATACGAACGCCGAGGCATCCTGGAGCGAGTGGGCGACCATGAGCCGCCGGAGTACAGACTCGCGTCGCATCCGGGTGGTACGTAGGGGCCCGCCTCGTGGCGGCCCGGCCGGCCTCATGCCGGCCCGGCGGTCGCGCCGACACGCGGCGGGTCGCCACGAGGTTGTCACGTCGGCGCGTTGACCGGCGCCCGAAGCGTCTGTTACGCTCCTCCGAGCACTATGACCGTCCTTCATCCGACTCGGACCTCCCGCCCGACCTTCTGGTCGTCCTGGCGGTGGTACGTCCGATCGGCTGAAGAGGGCCGCGTGCGCTGACTGCCGCACGGCGAGGATTCGATGGCCTCTTCAGCAACCGCTGAAGGGGCTTTTTTTATGTCTGCGCGAGTCGAAGTGATGTCTGCTGCCGTTGTCGAAGTCGTGAGAGCCGGGTCGATGGCCGAGTTGCGCGCCGCGCGCGACCGCGCGTCGGCCGACATCGTGGAACTGCGCCTCGACGGTGTGGCCGATATCGACGTCGCAGCCGCACTGCACGGCCGGGCCAGGCCGGTGATCGTGACGTGCCGCGCCCACTGGGAAGGCGGATCGTTCGACGGCAGCGAGGCGGACCGGCTGGCGATTCTGGCGGAGGCCGTCCGGCTGGGCGCCGAGTATGTGGACGTCGAGTGGAAGGCGGACCGCCGGTTGCTGCCTCGAAGCGAGCGCACCACCCTCGTGCTGTCGCACCACGACTTCGACGGGATGCCGTCCGATCTCGAGGCGCGCGTGCGCGCCATGGCCGCCGAACGGCCCGACGTCCTCAAAGTGGCAGTCACCCCGAAGCGCCTGCGCGACTGCCTCCGTCTGCGCGATGCGACGCGGCTCGACATCCCGCACGTCGCCATCGGCATGGGGCCGGCCGGGCAACTGACCCGGTTGTGTCCCGTTCAGTTCGGGTCGCGCTGGACCTACGGCGGCACGGCGGCGCCCGGCCAGTCGTCGGTTGCGGACCTGATGGGTACCTATCGCATCGGCCGGCAGTCCGAACGCACCCAGGTCTTCGGCGTTGCAGGCCTGCCGCTGGCACACTCGGCCTCGCCGGCGATGCACAACGCCGCGTTTGCCGCGCTCGACATGGATGCGGTGTATGTGCCCTTCGAGACAGCCGATGCGGCCGAACTGCTGGAGGTGGCCGAGGCCATGGCCCTCATGGGCGCCAGCGTCACCGCGCCGCTCAAGACCGGCGTCTTCGCACTCGTGCCGGCGCACGACGCGCTGTCGGCCCGGATTGGGGCGCTCAACACGCTGCGCCGCGGACCGCAGGGCTGGGAAGGCCGGAACTTCGACGTTGCCGGGTTTCTCTCGCCGTTCGAACGCCGCGGCCTGCGGCTCGAGGGCAAGCGCGCGGTCGTTGTCGGAGCAGGGGGCGCGGCGCGCACGGCCGTATGGGCCCTGCAGTCGAAGGGCGCGCGCGTGGAAGTTGCCGCGCGTCGACGGGATCGCGCCCAGGTGCTTGCCGACGAGTTCGGCGTGGGCGTCGCGCCCCTGCCTCCCGCCCCGGGCTGGGATCTGCTCGTCAACACGACACCGGTGGGCACCTGGCCGGCCGTCGACGCAAGCCCGCTCGAGCCCGCGGACGTACGCGGCGGGGCGGTCTACGATCTCATCTACAACCCGGAGCAGACAGCGCTGCTGCGCGCGGCGCAGGCGAATGGTGCCGAGACGATCGGCGGTCTCGAGATGCTGGTGGGACAGGCCTGTCACCAGTTCGAATGGTGGACGGGACGAACGGCGCCACGAGACGTGATGGCAGAAGCGGCGCGCGCGTTTCTCGCGCGGGCACAGGACGAGCACGCATGACCCAGACCACCTTCGAAGAGTTCACCGACCTGGCCAGCCGGGGCACGTTCGTGCCGGTGTGCCGCGAGATCATGGCGGACCTGCTGACGCCGGTCTCGGCCTTCCTCAAGATTGCCGAGCACTCGGACTATGCCTTCCTGCTCGAGAGCGTGGAGGGCGGCGAGCAGGTGGCCCGTTACTCCTTCCTCGGCAAGGATCCGTTTCTCATCCTGCGCGGACGCGACGGTCGCGTCACGCTCGACCAGGGCGGTGTGCGCACCGAACGCGAAGGCGCGTTTGTCGAGGTGCTGCGCGACCTGATGGCGGAATTCACCGCGCCCTTCGTCCCCGGGCTGCCGCGTCTGACGGGCGGGGCGGTCGGCTATTTCGACTACGATGCGGCCGAATGGTTCGAGCCGGCCGTCGCGCTCGAGAAGCCGCAGGCCGATCGCGACAAGGCCACCTTCATGGTGTTCGACACCATTCTGGCCTTCGACCACGCCAAGCACCGCATCCTGGCGATTGCCAATGCGCGCGTGCGTCCCGGCGAGGACCTGCGCACGCTCTACGATTTCGCAGTCGCGAAGATCGAGTTCCTCGAACGCGAGCTCGAACGCAACGTCTCGCGGCCCTCGCGTGCGCCTGTCGCGCCGCTCGAGGTCGTCCCCAACCAGACGCGCGAGCAGTTCGAATCGGCAGTCCGCAGGATTCAGGAAGACATCGCGGCCGGCGAGATCTACCAGGCGGTGCTCTCGCAGCGCTTCGACACGACGACGACCGCGGCGCCCTTTGACGTGTATCGCGCCGTCCGCCACATCAATCCGTCGCCCTACATGTTCTTCATCCGCCTCGGCCGTGAAGCCATCGTCGGGGCCTCACCCGAGATGCTCGTGCGGGTGGAGGGACGGAAACTCCAGACGCATCCGATTGCGGGGACGAGGCGGCGCGGCGCGACGGCCGACGAGGACCGGCACCTGGCCGAGGAGATGGCGGGTGACGAGAAGGAACGGGCCGAGCACGTGATGCTCGTCGACCTCGGCCGCAACGATCTCGGCCGCGTTTCGACCGTCGGCTCGGTGCGCGTGCCGCAGTACATGACGGTGGAGCGTTACTCGCACGTGATGCACCTGGTCTCGCGCGTCGAGGGGGAACTGGCGGAGGGCAGCGATCGGCTCGATGCACTTGTGGCCACGTTCCCGGCCGGCACCCTGACCGGCGCGCCGAAGATCCGGGCCATGCAGATCGTCGGTGCTCTGGAGCCCACACGGCGTGGGCTCTACGGCGGTGCCGTCGGCTACCTGGATTTCGCCGGCAACCTCGACTTCTGCATCGCGATCCGGACGGTGACGATGTGCGACGGTCGCGCCTCGGTGCAGGCCGGAGCGGGCATCGTCGCCGATTCGAAGCCGGCGGCCGAATACGAGGAGACGCGCGACAAGGCGCGCGCCGTGCTGCAGGCGCTCGAGATGGCGAACCGGGGCCTGTGAGGGACAAAGACGTGGTGCTCCTGATCGACAACTACGATTCGTTCACCTGGAACCTGGCGCACCGGCTCGGCGAGCTGGGGGCCGAGGTGAAGGTGGTGCGCAACGACGCCATCTCCGTGCCGGAGATCGAACGGCTCGCGCCTGATCGCCTGGTCATTTCGCCCGGCCCGGGACGCCCGGAATCGGCCGGCATCACGCTCGAGGCCCTGCGCCGGTTCGCCGGTACGCTGCCGGTTCTCGGCGTGTGCCTGGGACACCAGGCCCTCGGCGCCGCCTTTGGCGGCCGCGTGGTGCGTGCCGCTGCGCCGATGCACGGCAAGGTTTCGCGCGTCACGCACGATGGGAAGGGCCTCTTTGCCGGCGTGCCGATGCCGTTCGACGCCGGTCGTTATCATTCGCTCGTGATTGCGCCCGACAGCGTCCCCGAGGGGTTCTCGGTCACGGCCCGCGTGGAGGGCGATGAGACGATCATGGGCATTCAGCACGACCGGCATCCGACGTTCGGCGTGCAGTTTCATCCCGAATCCGTGCTGACGACGGTCGGTCACCAGATTCTGAAGAACTTCCTGGACGCGCGATGACTGGCTTCTCCGCACTGCTCGAACAGATTCGCCGCCACGAGGACCTGACGACCGATCAGGCCACCGAGGTGATGGGCGAGATCATGGATGGCCGCGCGCAGCCCGCGCAGATCGCGGGCCTGCTCATGGCGCTGGCGCTCAAGGGCGAACGACCCGCGGAGATGGTGGGTTTCGCGCGCGCAATGCGCGCCCGCGCGACGGCGATGCCCGAACCGGTCAGCGACGTATTCGACACGTGCGGGACGGGCGGCGACGGGGCACACACGTTCAACGTCTCGACGACGGCGGCCATCGTCCTGGCGGGGGCGGGCGTGCGCGTCGCCAAGCACGGCAATCGCGCGGTGTCGAGCCGTGCGGGCAGCGCGGACGTCTTCGAATCGCTTGGCGTGAACCTCGAGGCGCCGCCCGATCGCGTGCACCGCGCGCTCTGCGACGCGGGCCTGGCGTTCTTCTTTGCCCCGCAGTGGCATCCATCGATGCGCCACGCGGGGCCGACGCGACGCGAGCTTGGCGTCCGCACGGCATTCAACCTGCTGGGCCCGCTGACCAATCCGGCCGGCGCGCGGCGACAGGTGGTCGGCGTCTCGCGCCCGGAACACACCGAGCTGGTGGCGCGTACGCTCGAGGCGCTCGGCACCGAGCGGGCGTGGGTGGTGCACGGCGCCGGGGGGCTCGACGAGCTGTCGACGCTCGGGCACACGAAGGTGTCCGAGGTGCGTGACGGCACCGTGAACACGTTCTACGTGCACCCCGCCGATGCGGGGTTGTCGCGGACGTCGCTTGCGGAACTGGCGGGCGGCACGGCGGACGAGAACGCCGACATGGCGCGTCGGCTGCTCGAGGGCGAACCGGGACCGCGCCGCGACGTGGTGCTCTTCAACGCCGCGGCGGCGCTGCTCGTGGCTGGCGTCGTCCCGTCGCTGACGGCAGGCGTGGCCGAGGCCGCGGCGAGCCTCGACAGCGGGAAGGCGTCGGCCGCGCTCGAAGCCATGCGGAGCATTTCGCGATCATGACGAGCGACCTGCTGGAAACAGTGGTGGCCGCCGCGCGCCGCGCGGCCGATGAGCGCGAGCGGCTCGTGCCCGCCGCGCGCCTGGACCGGGAGACAGCCGCGCGGATGCGGGCCGCCACGCCGTTCCGCGAGTCGCTTGCGGCGCCGGGCATTCGTGTCATCGCGGAGTGCAAGCGGCGCTCGCCCTCGCGGGGCGTCCTGCGTGCCAGCTACGATCCGGTGGCCATCGCCAGGTCGTACGAGGCCGGCGGCGCAGCCGCGATTTCCGTTCTGACCGAACCCACGTTCTTCGACGGCTCACTCGACCACCTGCGTGCCGTGCGCGCGGCTGTATCGCTGCCGGTCCTGCGCAAGGACTTCATCGTGACGCCGTACCAGGTGATCGAGGCCGCCGCGGCCGGCGCCGACGCGGTACTGTTCATCGTTGCGGCGCTCGACGACAACGAGCTCCGGGCGCTGGGCCGGGTTGCGCGCGAGCGCGGGCTGGATGCGCTCGTCGAGGTACACGACGCGGACGAACTGCAGCGTGCGATCGATGCCGGCGCCGACGTGATCGGTGTCAACAGCCGCAACCTTCGCACGCTCGCCGTCGATCAGGGCGTACTCGACGCCCTGGGCCCGCGGATCCCGGCACACGTCGTCGCGGTGGCCGAGAGCGGGCTTCGGACAGCCGACGACCTGCGGCGGCTGGGCGGCGTGCGGTATGACGCGTTCCTGATCGGCGAACGCTTCATGAGCACGCCGGATCCCGGCGCGGCACTGGCCGGCCTTCGCGCCGATGCCGCGGAGCCCGCGCAATGACGGCACGACGGCCGCGCGTGAAGATCTGCGGCATCACCCGGCAGTCGGATGCCGCGCTGGCCGTTGCCAGCGGCGCCGACGCGATCGGTTTCATCTTCTGGCCCCGGAGTCCCCGCGCGATCGATCCGGCGGCGGCCGGCGAGATCCAGGCGTCGCTGCCGCCGTTCGTCACGCGCGTGGGGGTGTTCGTCGACGCGAGTCCCGATGACGTCGCAACGGTCGTGCGTGTGGCCGGGCTCGACGTCGTGCAGCTGCACGGCGACGAGCCGGCGTCGGCCTATGTGGACGTTGGCGCCCGCCTCATGAAGGTGTCGACGCTGTCGGGAGCCGATGCGGTCGAGCGTGTCGCCGAATGGCCGGCTACGGTGATGCCGATCATCGACGCGAGCGATCCCGAGCGTCGCGGCGGGACGGGCAGGACTGCCGACTGGACACAGGCCGCGCGGCTGTCGCGGCTGCGGCCCATCGTGCTGGCCGGGGGCCTGACGGCCGCCACCGTGGCGGCCGCGATTGCCGCGGTTCGCCCCTGGGCGATCGATGTGTCGTCCGGCGTCGAGGAGGCGCCGGGCATCAAGAGTCCGACGCGCATGCGCGAGTTCTTTGCGGCGCTGGCGGCGGCCACCGAACGGGAGGAAGTGTGAACGAACGCAAGGGGAGTCCGGAGCCCGTCTTCGGACGCCGCGATCCGGACGAGCGCGGATACTTCGGCGACTTCGGCGGCCGGTTCGTGCCGGAAACGCTGGTGGAACCCATCGAGGAACTCACCACGGCCTACCTCGACGCGCGTCGCGATCCGGTGTTCCGGGCGGAGCTGATGGACCTGCTGCGCAACTACGTCGGCCGCCCGACGCCCCTGTACGAAGCGCGCCGCGCCGCAGCGGATACCGGCGTGCGCCTGTTCCTCAAGCGCGAGGACCTGGCGCACACCGGCGCTCACAAGATCAACAACGCGCTCGGTCAGGTGCTGCTCGCGCGGCGCATGGGGAAGCGTCGCGTCGTGGCCGAGACCGGCGCCGGCCAGCACGGCGTCGCCACGGCTACGGCCTGCGCGCTGCTGGGCGTCGAGTGCGTCGTGTACATGGGATCCGAGGACATGGCGCGGCAGGAGCTCAACGTGTTCCGCATGCGCACGCTCGGCGCGACGGTCGAGGCCGTCGACGGCGGCAGCCGCACGCTCAAGGACGCGATCAACGAGGCCATGCGCGACTGGGTTGCCCATGTGGACTCCACCTACTACTCGCTGGGTTCGGCGCTCGGACCGCATCCGTATCCCCTGATGGTGCGCGAATTCCAGTCGATCATCGGCCAGGAAGCGCGCGCCGATGTCCTCGACCAGGCGGGCCGCCTGCCGGATCTGGTGGTTGCCTGCGTCGGCGGCGGCAGCAATGCGATGGGCCTGTTCGACGCCTTCATCGACGATCGCGGTGTGCGACTCGTTGGTGTCGAAGCCGGGGGGCGCGGTATCACGATGGGGAACCACGCCGCGCGGTTTGCCGGCGGCCACGTCGGCGTGCTGCACGGCACGCGCAGCCTGCTGCTGCAGGACGATGACGGCAACATCCTGCCAACCCACTCGGTCTCGGCCGGTCTCGACTATCCGTCGATCGGACCCGAGCACGCATGGCTGGCCTCGATCGGCCGCACCGAGTACGACTGGATCGATGACGACGCGGCGCTCGAAGGATTCGGGTGGCTGGCGCGGACCGAAGGGATCCTGCCTGCGCTCGAGTCCTCGCACGCGATGGCCTGGATCCAGCGCGCCCTCCCGTCGCTCGCGCCCGGGACCGTCGTCATCGTCAACCTGTCGGGCCGCGGCGACAAGGACGTCGAGGCCGTCCGCAACATCGTCGAGGGCCGCGCGGCGGGGAGCGTGGCCCGATGAGCCGCATTGCCGACGCCTTTGCGCGCACCACGCAGCCGCGCCTGGTGACCTATGTCACCGCGGGCGACCCCGACCTGGAGCGGTCCCGCGACATCCTGCTTGCGCTCGCGCGCGGCGGTGCCGACGTCATGGAAGTAGGCGTGCCGTTCTCGGATCCCATCGCAGACGGCCCGGTCATCCAGCGCGCGTCCGAACGCGCGCTGGCGGCCGGCGGAACGCTTGCGGCCTCGATTGAGATGGTGGCTGACGTCAGGGGCAGGACGGACGTCCCGATCGTGCTGTTCACCTATGCGAATCCGGTCCTTCGGATGGGCCTTGACGCATTCGTCGAACGGGCCGCAGCCGCCGGCGTGGACGGCGCGCTGCTGCTCGATATTCCAATCGAAGAATCCGACGCGGTGCGGACAGCCCTCGATCGGAAGTCCATCGACCAGATCTTCCTGGTCAGCCCGACAACGACCGACGAGCGTCTGCGGATCGCCGCCGATCTCGGGCGCGGCTTCCTGTACGCCATCTCGCGCCTTGGCGTGACGGGCACGCGCGAGGCGGTGGCCGCCTCGGCCGCGCCGCTGGTTGCGCGCATCCGTGCCGCGACCACGCTGCCGGTGGCGCTCGGGTTCGGCATCTCGCGCCCTGAGCACGTCAGGGAAGTCACCGGCTACGCCGACGCCGCGGTTGTCGGCAGCGCGCTCGTGCAGGTCATTGCCGACGCTGCGCGGGCGGGTGAAGATGTCGGGGCGGCAGTCGAGCGGTTCACCCGGTGGCTCAAGACCGGCAGCTGATCCGAGGCCGGGCAGGAGACCGCAACAGTGGACACACGAGACAGAGACGCCCCGCCGTTTGCGCGCATCGGTATTGCCGGCACCGGATTGATCGGCGGGTCCATCGCGCTCGCGGCGAAGGCCGCCTGGCCGGGGGTGCACGTGAGCGGCACACTGTCCCGGCAGGGCACGCTGCCCGACGGCATGGCGGATCGTATCGTTCGAGATGTCGAGCAGCTTGGCGACTGCGACCTCATCGTGCTCGGCGTCCCGGTTCCGGTCATGCCGGAATTGATGGAGCGGATTGCGCGACACGGCACGCGCGCGGTCGTGACCGACGTGGGGTCGACCAAGCGCGGCGTGATGCGCGCCGCCGAAGCGGCGGGCCTGACCACCTTTATTGGCGGCCACCCGATGGCCGGCGGGGAACGGCCGGGCGCCGGAGAGGCGCGGGCCGACCTGTTTGCGGGCAAGCCGTGGCTTCTCGTACCGGGCAGCGCCGGCACGGCCGATGAGCAGCGCCTGACCCGTTTCGTGGAGGCGCTTGGGGGCGTGCCGGCCTGGATGGGCGCCGACCCACACGATCGCACCGTTGCCTATGTCAGCCACCTGCCGCAGATCCTGGCCGCGGCGCTGATGAATGCCGCCGAGGCAGCGGTCGGTGAGCACGGACCGCACGCCGCAGGCCGCGCGTTCGCGGAGATGACGCGCCTTGCCTCGAGCCCGCCGGACATGTGGCGCGACATCTGCGCCGAGAATGCCGACTTCGTCAGCGAAGCGCTTCGGACGTTCCTGCAGGTGCTGCCGGACGCCGCGCAGCAGCCTCCCGGACGCTGGGTGCACGACGCGCTCTCGCGATCCGGCGACGCGCGGCGTCGCTGGCGCGCCGCGCGTGGTCTCGACGATCCGTCGTGACCAAGCCGCCGCTTGCGCTGCCGATCGACGTGCGCCGGGCCATCGTGGCGCACGCCAGGCGCGAGCGGCCCCACGAGTGTTGCGGCCTGCTGGTGGGCGACGACCGACAGGTTGTCGCCGCGGTTCCCATGCGCAACGTCGCAGAGACACCCCGCACGAGATTCCGCATCGACGACCGGGAACACATCGCCCTGCGCCGGTCGCTCCGCGATTCTGCCGCCGATCAGCGCATTGTCGGCGTCTACCATTCGCACCCGGAAGGGCCAGCGGAACCGTCGGCGCGCGATCTGGCCGAGGCCCACTATCCGGACTGGCTCTACGTGATCGTCGGATTTTCCGGCGATCGCGCGCACGTGCGCGGGTTCGCACTCGAGCCGGGCCGCATGCGGCCGATTCGTCTCGCGCCGCCGCGTGCGGGACGACAAGGGGCGTGAAGTATCATCTGAAGTCCCGCACCCGCGAGAGGAGTGTCTCGTCCCGATGTCGTCGCTGTTCCCCGCGAAGTCCGCTCTGGTTGGAAGCACCTCCCCTGTAGCCGATGTGGACGCCGAACTGCTGTTCATCCCCGTGTTCGGCAGCGACGACGGGCTGACGGACCTCGGTGATGTCGATGCAAGGGTTGGCGGCGACTGGAGCGCGGCCATCGCGCGCCGCGAATTCTCGCACAAGCCGTACACCGGCATCGTGGCAAAGGTCGTCGGTGGATGGAACGCGTCGCACGTCTATTTCATCGGAGTGGGCGAACGTCACGAGGCCGATGCGAACCGGTGGCGCCGCGTGGCCGCGGCCTGCGGGTACGTCGCGCGCCAGCGTCGCGTGCGATCGTGCGCATGGGTCGTGCGGGGTGAACTGGAGGTCGGCGACGTGGCGGCCGCGGCGGCCGACGGGCTCTCGGCGGCCGAGTTCGAGGCGGGCAGTTACAAGACCGACGCCGAAGCCGCCCCCGCCCATCCCGCCACGGTGACGATCGTGGCTCCCGGAGCCGACCCGGCCATCCTCGATGCGGCCATTGCACGCGGACGAATCATCGGCGCCGCAGTCAACGCGACGCGCGTCTTCGCCAACGAACCCGCCAACATCCTCACGCCTCGTGAATTCGCCGCGCGCGTCGAGGTCATGGCCCGCAGCGCCGGGCTCGACGTCGAGGTGATTGGTCCGGAGCGCATCGAGGCGCTCGGGATGCGGCTCGTGCAGGCGGTCGCACAGGGCAGTACCGAGCCGCCGCGCGTGATCCTCATCAGGCACAATCCGCCGGCTTCTCCCGAGGCGCCCGTGCTGGGGCTTGTCGGCAAGGGTGTGACGTTCGATACGGGCGGCATCTCGATCAAGCCGTCCGAGAACATGGAGCGGATGAAGCACGACATGGCGGGCGGTGCCGCGGTGGCGTGCGCCATGTGTGCCATTGCAGAACTGCAGGTGCCGTACCGCGTGATCGGCGTCGTGCCAGCGGTGGAGAACATGCCGGGCGGGCGCGCCACGCGTCCAGGGGACGTGGTGGCAGGCGCGAATGGCAAGACCGTCGAGATCATCAACACCGACGCCGAGGGCCGCCTGATTCTGGCCGACGCGCTGTGGTACGCGGCGACCCTTGGCGCCACGCACCTGCTCGACGTGGCCACACTGACCGGCCACTGCGTCGTCGGATTGGGCCGGACGGTATCGGGCCTGATGGGGACGCCCGACGAGTGGGTCGGCACGGTGAGAGCTGCGGCCGACAGGGCCGGCGATCGCGTCTGGCCGCTGCCGATCTATGAGGAGGCCCTCGAGCAACTGCGCAGCGACATCGCGGATCTCTGTAACGTCGGCGGTCGTCCCGGCGGGGCGATCACCGCGGCGGCGTTCCTGCGCGAATTCACCGGCGGTCTCCCGTGGGCGCATCTGGACATCGCCGGCACGGCCTGGGCAGAGACGAAAACCGCCTATCAGCCGAAAGGGGCGACGGGCGTCGCCGTGCGCACGCTTATTGAGGTTGCGACGAGGGCGGCAGTACGGGTGGATCGGGCTCCATCGCACTGAGCCGCGGCATGTGGTCCGTTGTCGGTGGGACCAGGCGCCGCAGGACGACGCGGACTCCCGCCAGCACGACCCCGAGGACGAGGGCCAGCAGCACCATCAGCCCCGCCATGCCGAACGAACCAAGGAACAGATCGGTCACCGTCATGCCCGTCGCCTCGGTGGGCGTGGCCGGGACGATCGTGACCAGATAGGAGTTCGAGGGTTGGGCCTGCACCGGGAGTATCCTCCCGGTCATTCTACCGCCCGTCGGACAAGTCGGCTACCGTCGTGCTCTTTTTGAGCGAGGCCTGATACCGCAGGATGGCGTCGCAGAGGGCCTGCGCGATTTGCTGCTTGTAAGCGTTCTGCTTGATCAGTCCGGCCTCGGCGCGATTGGTCAGGAAGCCGATCTCGGCCAGCACGCTTGGCATCTGGGCGCCGATGAGCACCACGAAGGGCGCCTGTTTCACGCCCAGATCCCGGAAATCCTTGTTGCGCGGCGCCAGTCGACGGACGAGCGACGACTGCACGGCGCCGGCGAGCTCACGTGACTCGGCCAGCTTGTTGTTGGTCGCAATGGCGCGCACCAGGCTGGGCAGCGCGTGCATGGCCTCGGGACTCGAGGCGTTCTCGCGCGCGGCGACCGACTCGGCCTCGGGCGTCGACGAGAAGTTCAGGTAGTACGTTTCGACGCCGGCTGTCGTCCGCCGCGGGCTCGAGTTCGCGTGAATCGACAGGAACAGATCGGCGGCTTCCTCGTTGGCGATGGCCGTGCGGCGCGCGAGCGGCACGGCGGCGTTCGTGCGGCGCGTGAGCACCACTTCGAAGCCGGCCTGAGCGAGCAGCAGTTTCTCGAGCCGCAGCGCGACATCGAGCACGAGCGACGACTCGGTGACCCCGTTGGCCGATGCGCCCGGATCCGATCCGCCGTGGCCGGGATCGATGACGATGCGCGAGACGCCGAGGCCGAGTTGCCGCGCCAGCGAGTAGCCACCACCGATCGGGCTGGGCGGTGCCGGCTGGCTGCCCGACGGCGGATCGACCGGCTCGGTGGCGGCCTCCGGGCCGGTCGGGACATGGGCGGCGCCGGACGCCGATGCATCCGGTGCCACCCGCGCGATGACGGCCGTGGCCGCCGGCGCGGCTGGGACGCGCGCCGACGACCCACGTGCCGCGGGTGGATCGGGTTCGACCTTCGACGCGACCGGCAGGGCCTGCGGCGTCGCCCGCTCGCCCGGGGTCGGGCGGGCGCGATCGCCCGACGGCGGGACCGCCGAGGCGGACGCACCGGGCGTCGCCGCGGTGACCGCGGCCTCGGACTCGAAGTCGAGGACGAGCCGGTACGGCCCGTAGAGCGGAAACTCGCTGAGGCGTGGCCGACCGTCGAGGCGGACGACCACCTGCACGCCGGCGTCGCCTTGTCGCATGCGCATCGACCTGATGCGCGATCCCCTGATGGTCGACGCCGCGTCGACGATGGCCTGCGCGGCGACTGCGTCGGCGAGCGTCAGCGTCAGTTCGTCGGGTGCATTGAGGCGTTCGGTCGTGTAGGCGCCCTCGCTGCTCAGTTCGAGCGTCAGGCGGTCGCCGCGCGGCAGCGTCGTGTGGCTCATGCCGCGCACGACGATCGCGTCGCTTGGCGCTGCGGGTCGGGGTGCTGACGCGGCTGGCGCGGCCGACGCGGTGTCGGTTTCTGCCGCGGTCTCCGTGGCGGATTCGCGCGTTGGCGTCGGCGGGGCGGCATCGGGTGGGGGCGCGGCCTCGCGCTCGACCGGCGTCGTCTTCGCCGTTGCCGCGGCCGGATCGGGTGTGGTCTCCGCCGGAGGCTTCGGGAACGGCGCTGGAGCGGGCGGCGGCGTGGTACGCGCGACAGCGGCAGGCCGCGGGCGGTTGAGGGCCGTGATGCGGGTTCCGGCCGGGCGCACGAGCGAACTGGATGGATACTCGCGGCGCAGCCACCTCAGCAGCTTGATCGCGTAGTCGCGATCGCGCGTGGTACCGTCGCGCTCCCAGATGATCTGCCAGAGGCCCGCGGCCTGGTACAGCGCATTGTCCGCGTAACCGCTGCGCGGATAGCGGCGCGTGATGTTCTCGAAGGTCACGGCAATTGCGCGCAGGGTAGAGGCCGATGGAGCGTCCTCCGCACGAGCGGCTTCCTCGCGCGCGAGTGCCCGCTGGTAACGGACTTCCGCCGTCTGCGCGGCAGCGGGAGCCGGCAGCAGGATGATGGCACCGATCGCCAGCGCCAGGAGCGTGGCGGATCGGGCGGGAGACACGGGTAGATGGCGCGTCAGCATGGCTATCTCAGTTGAGCGTCGACTTCTTCGAAGTACCCCTGGTCGACCAGGACTTCACGCTTGCCGCCGGCAGCCTGCGAGACCACGCCGTCGGCTTCCATCATGTCGATGAGGCGCGCGGCACGGCTGAATCCGATGCGCAGACGCCGCTGCAGGTATGAGATCGATGCCTGCCCGGTCGACACGACGATGCGGGCCGCTTCGTCGTAGAGGTCGTCCTTCTCGAACTCGAGCTTGTCGGGGCCGGCCTTTTCTTCGGCCGTGATCGACGTGTCGTAGATGGGCTTGCCCTGCTTGCGCAGGAAGCTGCAGAGGCGAGCCGTCTCCTGTTCGGAGATGTACGGCCCGTGGATGCGGACCGCACGCGACGAGGCCGGCGGCATGTACAGCATGTCGCCCTTGCCGAGCAGTTGTTCGGCGCCGTTGCCGTCGAGGATCGTGCGCGAGTCGATGCGCGAGGCGACGCGGAAGGCGATCCGCGCCGGCAGGTTGGCCTTGATGACGCCCGTGATGACGTCGACCGACGGCCGCTGCGTCGCGAGGATCAGGTGGATGCCGACGGCGCGCGCCATCTGCGCCAGCCGGCAGATCGACTCTTCCACCTCCTTGCCGGCCACCATCATCAGGTCCGCGAGCTCGTCGATGATGACGATGACGAAGGGCAGTGTGCTCAGCGGCTGGCCCTCCGGCCCCTTCGCGTCGGGCTGCTCGGTCAGTGCAGCGCGGATGTTGCGGTTGAACTGCTCGATGTTGCGGACGCCGTGCTTGGCGAGCAGCTTGTAGCGCTCCTCCATTTCGCGTACGGCCCAGCGCAGCGCGTTGGCGGCCTGCTTCGGATCGACGACCACCGGCGTGAGCAGGTGCGGGATGTCTTCGTACATCCCGAGCTCCAGGCGCTTGGGGTCGATCATGATGAACCGCACGTCATCGGGCGTCGAGCGGAAGAGCACGCTGCTGATCATCGCGTTGACGCTGACCGACTTCCCGGCGCCCGTCGATCCGGCGATGAGCAGATGCGGCATCGTGGCCAGATCGCTGACGAAGGGCTCGCCGTGGATGGTCTTGCCGAGCGTCAGCGTCAGCCGCGAGGCCGATCGCGCAAAGACGTCCGATTCGAGCAGTTCGCGCAGCGTGATGGGTTCGCGTCGCGCGTTCGGAATCTGGATGCCCACGGTGGACTTGCCGGGAATACGGTCGATGAGCACCGACTCGGCCTGCATGGCAAGGCAGAGGTCGTCGGCCAGGCCCGTAATGCGGCTGTACTTGACGCCCGCGTCCGGCTTGAACTCGTAGGTCGTGACGACCGGCCCCGGGTGAATCTGGACCACCGAGCCGGCCACCGAGAACTCGCGGCACTTTTCCTCGAGCAGCCGCGCGGCGTCCATCAGTTCGCGCTCGTCGATCTTGGCCGGCTCCTTTGTCGCGTCGAGCAGCGTCGCCGGCGGCAGCTGATAGCCGCCCTGGCGGCGCTCGACAGGGGAGCGCGGTTCGGTCTCGCTCAACGGGAGCGGCTGCGGAACGGGCGCGGGGGCCGCACGCCGGATCGCGGGCGGTTTGGTCGCGCGTGCTGGTGCAGCCGGCGCGTCGTCTTCGTCCTCCTCGTCCTCCTCGACGCGGGTGCGTGCGGCGCGCGCCGCCCGAATCTTCTCGGCCGCCTCGGCCGCCCGGGTCTCGATCTCGGGCGCGCGGTCGCGTCCGGCCTTCTTCACGTGCTTGTCGACAATCTGCTGCCGCGCCTTCGCGCGCTGACGCTCGTCGCGCCACTCGCGGAAGCGGGTGAGAATGCCACGCTCGACACGCAGCCGGCGGGCGAGGCTCGCGGCCGCCCGTCCGAAGGAGAACTGCGTGGTCAGAATGAGGGACAGCGCCGTGAAGGTCAGCAGCAGGATGGCCGCGCCCGTCCGGCCCAGGTAGGCCGTCAGCACGGCGGCAGCGGCCGTGCCGAGCAGGCCGCCGGCCATTGTCGTCGGCTCGCTGAACGCGTCGGCCGTCAGGGCAAGCAGCCCCGCCAGGCAGGTGGTGAACAGGACAACGCCGGCAAGTTTCGTGTACCCGGCGTCGATCTCCGTGCACCAGAAGTAGTGCCAGGCCACGAAGCCGAGGGCCACCGGGACCAGGAACGCGGCAAAGCCGAACAACTGCAGTGAGACGGTGGCGAGGAACGCGCCGAACGGCCCCGCGAAGTTGTTGACCTCGGGGGCCGCCGCGTCGTTGAAGAACCAGACCGGGTCGGCGGCCGAGTAGGTGACCAGCGCGATGAGCCACAGCAGCGCTGCGGCAAACAGTGCGACTCCTGCGAACTCACTGAGACGACGACGCGAGAGAGCGGATTCCGCCAAGGCGATCTCCTCAGACTTCCATGACCACGGGCAGGACGAGCGGCCGACGGCCGGCGCGCTTCCTGAACACCCGCTGCAGTTCCAGCCGGACCCGCTCCTTGAGCAGTCCGGGATCGGTTCGTTCCTCCTGCGGCGCCTCACCCAGCGCTCGCAGCAGCAGGTCCGGCAGTTCGCGCAGGACCTCTTCATGACGCGGGTCGATCGCCAGGCCGCGCGTGATGATGTCCGGCCGTGTCTCGATCCGTCCCGACTGGCCGTTGACGACGACCACCGGCACCACCAACCCGTCGCCGGCCAGATGGCGCCGGTCGCGAAGGACCTCGTCGGCGATTTCCCCTGTTCGCGTGCCGTCGATGAGCACCCGTCCGGTGGTCACCCGGCCGGCCACCCGGCCACCGTCAGTGTCGAACCGCAGCACGTCGCCATCCTCGGCCATCAGGACGGTGGTCGCCGGCCAGACGAGCTTCGCCATGCGCGCATGGCGGGCGAGCTGCCGGTACTCCCCGTGTATCGGCACGAAAAATTTTGGCTTAATGAGTGAAATCACAAGTTTCAGCTCTTCGCGGCTGCCGTGTCCCGACACATGGACGCGTTTCTCGTCGTCGGAGACGACCTGCGCGCCCCGCCGGGCGATGTGGTTCATCACCCGTCCAACCGACTTTTCATTGCCCGGGATCACCCGCGCCGAGAACACCACCACGTCCTCGGCCGACAGCTTCACGTGCCGGTGGTCGTCGATGGCAATGCGCGAGAGGGCCGCCAGCGGCTCCCCCTGCGAGCCCGTGCACAGGCACAGGACGTCCTCGGGGGCCTCGTCGCGCACGTCGACATCGCGAATCTGGAGGCCGGCGGGAATCCGCAGGTAGCCCAGGCGCGTGGCGACCTGCGAGATGTGCTGCATGCCGCGGCCCACGAACGCGACCTTCCGCTCGAACTGCTCGGCCAGGTCGACGAGCAGCTGGAGCCGGTAGACGCTCGATGAGAAGGTGGCCACGAGGATGCGCGCCGGCGCGCTGCTGAAGACCTCCTCGAAGCCGTCGATGACGGTGCGTTCGGATCCGGTGAACCCGTCGCGATCCGCGTTGGTGCTGTCGGCAAACAGCGCCAGGACGCCCTTCGACCCGAGCTCGCCGAGCCGGTGCAGGTCGGATGGCTGCCCGTCGAGTGGCGTCTGGTCGATCTTGAAGTCGCCGGTGTGCACGATGACGCCGGCTGGCGTGTGGATGGCCAGGGCAACGCAGTCGGGAATGCTGTGGGTGACGCGCAGGAACTCCACCTGCATGGGGCCGACGTCGATCACGTCGCGCGGCTGCACCGGTCGCAGCCGGTCGCCGGCTTCGATGCCGTGTTCCTCGAGCTTGGGGACCACCAGCGCCAGCGTGAACGGTGTGCCGTAGACCGGCCCGTCGAACTTGTCCCAGATGTGTGCGACCGCACCGATGTGATCTTCGTGTCCGTGCGTCAGCACGAGTGCCCTGATGTCATAGGCCGCAAGGGCCGTCACGTCCGGGATGACGAGGTCCACGCCGAACAGCTCGGGCTCGGGGAACATCACGCCCGCGTCGACGAGCAGAGCGGTGCTGCCGCAGGCGACGAGCAGCATGTTCATGCCGAACTCGCCAACCCCGCCGATCGGAATGACTTCAACCGAGGGAAACGGCAGCGCCGTACCCGCTTCACCGGACAATGAACACTCCACGAACCCGAACGACTGCTTCGGCCATGCGGCGTTGGTCGCCGACGGCGCGCATCACGACGACGCTGGCGCGTCGTGTCAGATTGAGTCGTCCGGCCTGGTGGATCGCTGGGAGGGACCCGTAAACAGGCGAGAGAACGGCCAGACTATAGCACACTGGGCTGTCTGACCGAGGCAAACAGCTCCGCAAGTCGTGCGATTTCCGTCAGTTGCAGGGTCTCCGGACGTCGTCGGCCGTCGATGTCGGCGAGGGCCAGGACGGCCGGCGCCGTCGGATCGAAACTCTTCAGCGCATTGCTCAGTGTCTTGCGCCGCTGGCCGAACATGGTCTTCACCATCCGCTCGAACAGCGGTTCGTCGACGATGCGGACGGCCGGCGGTCCGAACTCGAGGCGCACGACAGACGAGCGCACTTTGGGCGCCGGCTTGAACGCCGTCGGGGGTAGATCGAGCAGGCGTGTGATCCGCGCGTGCAGGTTCAACATGACGGTGAGCACGCCGTAGTCCTTCGTGCCCGCGCTGGCCACGAGTCGATCGGCCATCTCGCGCTGCACCATCACGATGGCGTCGGCGAACACACCTTCGCGGCGGTGCCACTCGATCATGCGGATGAGGAGCGGGGAGGCGATGTTGTAGGGCAGGTTACCGACGATGCGGAACCGGCGCGTCGGGCCTGGAGCGGACGGCTCGGCGTGCGGCGGGCGCTGCGGTTCGAGGCCGCTCAGCACGGCCAGGGCGTCGGTCGTCAGGACGTCCCCCGACATCACGGTGACGTTGCGCGGGACGCGCGGCGCCAGTGAGGCTACCAGGTCTCTATCGATCTCGACGGCCAGGATTGGCGCACCCGACTCGGCCAGCGGCAGCGTGAGCGCGCCTGTGCCGGGACCGACCTCGAGGAACACGTCGCCCGGCTGCGCGTCGACGAGCCCGACGATCCGTTGCGCCCACGCGGGCGCCAGGAAATGCTGGCCGTAGCGCTTGCGCGGTCGGGGCGACCGCGACGTTCGGAAGCGGTGCTTGGCCGGCGGGCTGGTCCGCCCCCGATGGGCGGCATGCGCCGGTTGCGGACGACGAGCAGGACGCGCGGGCTTGCGTGGAGGTGTCATTCGATCGGGGCTCTTCGGGTCATGGTGAGCAGGACCAGGCCGTCCCGGCCTGTCGGAATCGGAACTTCCCAGAGTGCGTCGGCCGGGCCCGTGAAGGCAAGGCGTTCGAGCACGGCGCCGGTTGTCGCGTCCGTGATTTCGCCTTCGAGCACGGCCGACGAACGAAAGTGCAGCACGGGGTGCGGCGCTTCCGGCCGCAGGACGAGAATGAACCGCTCGTCATTGCCGTACGGCGCGACCCGCACGCCGTGCTGGGCGCGGAGCGCGATGATCTGCGCGGGCGCGTCGGCCATGCGGCCCCAACCGTGTTCGAGATACACGCGCCGGACCGTGTCCTCCGCCGCGCGCGGCCAGACTGGTTCGGTGACGGCGCCCGGGGCCAGTTCCCGCCCGGGTGTGCGCACGAACGTGTACGTATCGCCCTGGCGATTCGCGTAACACATCGCGCCGGCGGCCTGGCACTCGTCGGGCAGCGGCGCGGGCAGGCACGGGAACGGCCACGTGCCGGCGCCCGCCGATGCACCGGCCAGGAGCACTTTCTCGCAGCCGGCCGTGGCCACCGGCACGATCAGGCCCTCGCGATCCCGATGCACTTCGGCGAAGACCTCGGGAAGCGGCTGCTGCCAGGTCGGATGCTGCGTCCAGAGCCACGTGGCCAGCCACGTGGGCTCGCGCGAGTTGTCGGGCACCCGCGGGTGAAACGCGAACAGGCTGACGAGGCCCGAGACAACGGCCGTTGTCGCGATGGCACGGCGTCCGGCCGTCCCCACCGACGCGCGCGTGGCCGTCCACAGCGGAATCGACAGAGGGACGAGCCAGAGGGCGTAGCGCGTCAGGCTCGGCGTAGCGCCGTGGTGCGCGTTGGTCGTCTGCGCAAACGAATAGAGGAAGGCCACCGACGATGCTGCGGCAACGATCATCTCGGGCGCAAGCCAGGCACGCGGGTGTTTCCACGCGATCCAGACGGCGCAGACGATGCATCCTCCGAGAAAGAGCGGGTAGTTGCCGACCAGTCCCATTGACGGATCGAGGACGGCAGCACTGGCTTCGCCCCACGTGGGGACGCCCGGCCGTGTGGCGTACAACAGCAGCGACGGCGTGCCGTGGCGCAGGTAGGTATAGACCGGCTGCAGCCCGGCCAGCATCAACCCGGCCGCGGCGCCGGCGACGAGGCGTCGGTCCGACAGGACCGCGGCGCGACGCCGGACGACTTCGACGCCGAGGATGAGCAGCAGCACGATCGTGATCGGCGGATTCTGCGTGGACGCCGCCCCGGCGGCCACGAGCGCCCACCACGGCCGGTCGCGCATCGTGACGATCGCAATCGTCAGGAGTGCGACGGTGAAGACCTCCGTGTGGCCCTTGTCGATCCACCAGATGAACGGACCGGCAAAGAGCAGAACCGCCACGGATGGTCCGATTCGCGGCAGCGCCACCCACAAGGCCAGGCCCGCCAGCGTCACATTCAGCAGCGTGAAGGCATGGAGCGGCGAAATGCCGAGCACCATCGTGAGCCAGATGCCCGGCGTGGCCAGCAGGGCATAGAACCAGAAGTGCAGGAAGTCGTGGGTGCGGTCAGGCGCCCGCACGGCCGAGGCCTCGATGTCCCAGCCCGCGAGCTCGGGCGCGAGTTCGACGATGCGGGGCTGGATGGAGGCGAGCGCGCGGCGTCCGAGCGGCGGCGGATTGAGCTGCGCGAAGTTGAGTGCCTGCACCATGTACTCGCCGCCATCGCCGACGATGCGCGTCGGCGAGCCGGCAATCAGGCAGAGGGCGAAGACGCCGGCGAGCACCAGGTGGGTGGCGCGCTCACTCACGCGCGTCACTGTACGCATCGCCGGAGGGCCGATGCAAGGCGCCGAGGGCGGCAACTGTGCGCGCGTTACGACTCATCGTCGACGTCACCGCGCCAGTAGCGTTCTTCGATCTCCTCGATTTCCTCTTCCGACAGGCCGAAGTAGTGGCCGATTTCGTGGATGAGCGTCTCGCCGATGGCCACGACCGCATCGTCGTCGTCCTCGCTCGCATCCTCGATCGGGCCTTGGAAGAGGGTGATCTTGTCGGGCAGGGCGTTGCCGTGCGACCACTGTCGTTCGGTGAGCGGGATGCCCTCGTAGAGGCCGAGCAGCGTATCGGGCGGCTCGATGTCGACCGACGCCAGCTGTGCGTCGGTCGGCTCGTCCTCGACGACGATCGCGATGTTGACGAGCGCCTGCCGGAATCGATCCGGGATTGACGCCAGGGCGTCGTCGACGAGACGGAGGAAGGCCTCGCGCGTCATCGGCGCACCACGCGCTTGCGCGGCGCGGCCTTCGCGCCGAGCGCGAGGTAGTACGCGCAGTCGGGCCGCAACTGGCAGCGGTCGCAGAGCGGCTTGGGTTTGCAGATGCGTCGGCCGTGCAGGATGAGGGTGTCCGAGGCCCGCGTCCAGCGCGCCGGCGGCAGCATCGCGGCGAGCGAGGCTTCGACGACCTCCGGATCGTCGGAGTGAACGAGGCCGATGCGATTGGCCACGCGAAGCACGTGTCGGTCGACGGGCAGCCCGGGGACCCCCATGGCGTGCCCCAGCACCACATTGGCCGTCTTGCGGCCGACGCCTGGCAGATCCACGAGCGCCTCCATCGAGGCCGGCACCTCGCCGTCGTGGCGCTCGACGAGCGCCCGGGCCATGCCCGACAGGGCGCGGGACTTCATGCGGAAGAATCCGGTGGGCTGCACGAGGGGTTCGAGCTGTTCGGGCTCGGGCACCGCCAGCGCCCGTGCGTCGGGATAGAGCGCGAACAGTCCGGGCGTGACCTGGTTGACGCGCGCGTCGGTGCATTGCGCCGACAGGATCGTGGCGACGAGCAGTTCGAACGGCGAGCGATAGTGCAGCTCGGTGTCGGCGTTCGGGTGCATCGCATCCAGTCGATCGAAGACGCGGGTGACGCGCGCGGACGGGACGGCGTCGACGCGCGGCGCAACCGTCCTTCGGCGACGGGGAGCGGATTTCGTGGTGGCGCCGGTCACGACGCGGCGACGGGGGGACATCGGGCGCGTCAGTGGAGCGGGCCCTTGGGCCAGGTGCTTGCCTCGTCATTGGCGACGGCTTCCTGGACGGCGCGCAACTGTTCCTGCAGCGCGGCAATCAGGCCCTGGACGACGCCGAACGGCAGGGCCACGCGGGCGACGACGGGCGCGCGCACCGTGCGCGAGACTTCGGCCTGCTGGATGTCGCGTTCGGAGAGCGGTCGAACGTCGCAGAAGGTGAGCGTCAGGTCGAACGGCGTGTGCGCGACGGCGCAGAAATTGGCGTAGTCGCGTTTGGACTCCGCCGGATCGGCCGGTTCGTCGGGCACGATCGTGAAATTGATTTGTTTCGACATCGTCGCGGTTGACCTCGTCAGTACTTGCGCATCACGCCGACCACCACGCCCTGTACCTGGACGTTGGAGGGATCGTAGATCATCGGGTGCATCGTCGGGTTGGCGGGCTGGAGCCGGATGTGTCCGTTCTCGCGATAGAACTTCTTCAGCGTTACGTCGTGTCCACCGATGAGCGCGATGACCATCTCGCCGTTGTCGGCCGTGCGGCGGTCCTCGACGACGACATAGTCGCCGTCGCGAATCTGCTCGTCGATCATCGAGTCGCCCTTGACGCGCAGCACGTAGCTGTCGCGCTTGCCGGCGAGGTCTTCGGGCACGGCAATCGTTTCGTTCGAGGCGACGGCCTCGATGGGCGCGCCGGCCGCGACGAAACCGAGCAGCGGCAGTTCGAGGGCACGCTGGCCGGTGGGCGCGGCGAGCAGCTCGACCGAGCGGCTGCGGTTCCACGACCGCCGGATGAAGCCTTTTTCCTGCAGGTTGGTGAGGTGTTTGTGCACCGTGGCCAGCGAGGAAAGGCTGAATCGCCGCCCGATTTCCTCGAGGCTCGGGGCATAACCGTGACGCTGAATGTAGTCCTGCAGGTAGTCCAGAATCTCGCGCTGTCGCTTGGTGAGTGGCTGCACCGGATTCGCTCCAGTCATGAGGGGAAGCTCAATGCCAGCGGACTATATGCAAAGAAAAGGCGAAAATCAACCGGGCCGTTCGCCGCGCCTGCGATATCCGCCTTCGAGTGAACGGCCTCTACCGCGGCCGCTGACGCGGTGCGAGTGTTCCGGGGTCGGGCAGTGGTGTCGCGCTGAGCGTGACGGGCATCCACTGCCCGTTGAAGTTGCCGACGAGCGTCCCATGGTGGCTTCCGGGTGTGCTGGTAGCGGGCACGAACCGGATTTCGACACCAGGCGGCGGGACCGTCTGGGCTCGCGCACTCCAGTGCGCGACAGCGATCAGCG
>JBIQJY010000044.1:13265-27711 GCA_044507065.1 Acidobacteriota bacterium | reverse complement strand
TCAGCTCACGTTCCCCGCGTGCAGGCCGCACTCCTTGCGGGTTTCCTCTTCCCACCACCACCGGCCCGCCCGCTCGTGCTGGCCGGGCAGCGTGGCGCGCGTGCACGGTTCGCAGCCGATGGAGATGAATCCCTGTTCGTGGAGCGCGTTGAACGGCACGTCGTTGGCCCGGATGTAATCCCACACCTGCTTCGACGTCCACTCGCTCAGCGGGTTGAACTTGACGAGCGGTTTCTCCGGCGTGCCGAAGGTGCGATCCACCTGCACCACGGGCACCGCCGTCCGCGTGCCGGGGCTTTGGTCTCGGCGCTGCCCGGTCACCCAGGCGCGCAGCGGCGCGAGCGCGCGCACGAGCGGCTCGACCTTCCGGATGCCGCAGCACTCCTTGTGGCCATCCTTGTAGAACGAGAACAGGCCCTTCGCCTGCACCATCGCCTGGACGGCCTCGGCCTGCGGAAACATCACCTGGATGTCGACGCGGTAGTGGTTGGCCACCCGATCGATGAAACGGTAGGTTTCGGCGTGGAGCCGGCCGGTATCGAGCGAAAACACCCGGACGTGGGCGCCGAGACGCGTGGCCATGTCGATCAGTACGACATCCTCGGCGCCGCTGAAGGAAATGGCGACGTCGGGCGTGTACTCGCGAAACGCCAGATCGAGGATGTCCTGGGGAGACCGTGAGCCGTACTCGGCGGCGACGGCCGGAACGGTCGTTACATCGAGTGCCATAACTCATCGAAAGTAGCACGGAAGAACGGCGTCGGGCTACGGTCCGCCCCTGTAGACTGTCGCCATGCGCCGTACGTTCAGTCTGCTGCTGACCGCGGGAATCGTCTGGGGACTCGGCACACACGTCTCCTCGCAGGCCACACGCCTGCGCGTCATCGAGTCGGCCCCGCAGCACGAGGTCAACCAGCCCTCGGATGCGGCCGAGATTCGCGTCGTGTTCTCCGAGCCGATGGTCGCGCTCGGGCGGATCCCGTCCAACCCGACGCCACCCTGGATCCGCATCACGCCAGCCGTCACCGGGACGTTCCGCTGGTCCGGCACGACCGTGCTGCTCTTCACGCCGGATCCCGACACGCCGCTTCCCTACGCCACAACCTTCACGGTCACCATCGACGGCACGGCCACGAGCGCTGCCGGCCGGCCGCTCGGCGCGCCACACGTCTTCACGTTCACCACGCCCACGCCGCGCCTGACCTCCATGCGCTGGTACCGGCGGGCCGACCGGCACGACCGCCCCGTCGTGCTGATGCTCGAGTTCAACCAGCCCATGCGAGCTGCCGACGTGGCATCGCACTCGACGCTGCGCTATCGCCCGCATGACTTCGCCGCCCCGATCCTGAGCGATACCGAGCGGGCGCGGATGGCTGCAACCGACAGCGGCGGCGTGCGCGCATTCGAGGCGAAAGTCGCCGCGGCCCGCGCGGCTGCCGCGCGACAGGACGTCGTGGCGACGCGTACGACACTCGACTGGGACCGCGCACGGTTTCCGGCCTCCGATCGCCTGGTGGCGCTCGAAACGACATCTGTCCCCCCTCCCGGCACGTGGCTCGAACTCTCGCTCGACGCCGACCTGCCGTCGGCCGAGGGACCGGTGCGGCCCGGGCGCGTTCAGACGTCGGTCGCCGAACTCGATCCGGTGTTCCTCGCAAACGGCTTCCACTGCCGGCAGGCCTGCGATCCATCCGCGTACAACGGCCTGCAGTTCACCGGCCCCGTGGAGGTCGCCCGGTTCGCCGCGGCGCTTTCCGTACAGGACGTCACCACGCCGTCAGCCGAACGCCCTGTCGCACGCACCACGACGGTGCGCACGAGCGACCTGGATCAGTCCTGGGCGCCGGATCTCGCTGATGCCGGCTACGACCGCCAACCGGCGGCAACAACGTTCGCCTATCGCCTCGACGCCACGCTCCAGGCGCCCGACGGCCAGACGCTCGGGTATCCCTTTCTCGCCATCGTCGAGAACTGGCACGAGCGGGCGTTCACCAGCTTCGGCGACGGACACGGCGTCTGGGAATCGAGCGGCGGCCCGCAACTGCCGTTCTCGTCGCGCAACTTCACCAGTGTCACCCAGTGGCTGACGCGGCTCGACCCGGCCGACCTGATGCCGCGCATCGTGGCACTCGAACGCAACGGATTCCGCAGCGTGCCACCGGGCCCCGGGACGGTGCGCCGGCTGGCCGTCACGCCAGACGCCACGCAGGCCTACGGCCTCGACGTGGGATCCGTGCTGCCCGAATCGCGCGGCCTGGTCTGGGCGGGCGTCCGACCGGGTGAACCCATCGCGCGTTCACGCCGCGCCGTGGCGCCGCAGAATGCCGATCGTTCGACGATCGTCCAGGTCACCAACCTCGGGATTTCCGTGAAGGACAGCCCGCAGTCGACACTCGTCTTCGTGACCCGGCTCGACAATGGCGAGCCGGTGGGTGATGCCCGCATCCGGATCGTCGACACCGCGAACCGGCAGGTGTGGCAAGGCGCGACGGGAGCCGACGGCGTGGTCGTGGCACCCGCGCTGCCCTTACGCAACCCCGAGAGCTGGTACGAGCTGTCGTTCATCGTCACGGCCGAGAAGGACGGCGACATCGCCTATCTCGCCTCGAACTGGAACGAAGGCATCCTGCCGTGGGACTTCAATCATGGATTCCAGTTGTGGGAGTCGACCGACATCCTGCGCGGGTCCGTGTTCACCGACCGCGGCGTCTACCGACCCGGTGAGACGGTCAACGCCAAGGCGATCGTGCGCCTGGACACGCCGGCCGGCATCCGCCTGATGCCGGCTGGATCGACCGTCGACGTGCGCGTCAGCGACAGTCGTGGTCGCGAGGTCGACCGGCGCACCGTCACGCTCAACCGCTGGAGCAGCGCCGAGTGGACGTGGACCGTCCCGTCCGAAGCCACACTCGGAAACGTCGACATCCGCGTGCTGCTGCCCGGCGTCGCCACCGATCCGGATTCCAACGACCCGTCGACGCCGCGCGTGCCGGCCGAGTGGCTGAAACAGGTACACGGATCGTTTCTCGTCGCCGCCTATCGCCGGCCGGACTTCCGCGTCGATGCAACACTGACGGCCGATCGCCCGGTCGCCGGCGCGACGCTCGAAGGCCAGGTGTCGGCTGCCTATCTTTTCGGATCGGCCCTCTCGGAGCGTCCCGTGCGATGGTCGATCACGCGACAGCCCGATCTGTCCATTCCGCCCGCGATCCTCGAGCGCTTCCCTGCCGATCGATACACGTTCGGCTACTACGCCGAGGCGCGCACCGGCACCGAACGCATCGCCGGCGCCGATGCAACGCTCGACGCCGCCGGCCGCATCGCCGTGTCGGCCCCGACGGCCGCCGACGTGGACGTGGCCTATCGCTACACGATCGAGGGCGACGTCGAGGACGTATCGCGCCAGCACATCGCCAGCCGCGCGAGCCTCGTCGTGCACCCGGCCCCCTGGTATGTCGGCCTCAGACGTCCGGACTACTTCACCGACACGACGCGCGGCACGAGCACGGACGTCGTCGTGGCCGCGCTCGACGGCACGTCGACCGCAGGCGTGCCGGTGACCGTGCAATTGACGCGCATCCAGTGGAACTCGGTACGGCGCGCCGAGGGTGGCGGATTCTACACGTGGGATACCGAGCAGATCCGCACGCCGGCCGGCGAGTGGCAGGTCACCTCGGCCACCGATCCGGTGTCGCTCACCATCCCCGTCGCCGAAGGCGGTTCGTACGTGCTCAGCGCCACGGCGACTGATGCGGACGGCCGCACGACACGCACCGAGACTTCGTTCTACGCGCTCGGGCGCGGCTACACCGCCTGGGAACGTTTCGACCACAATCGCATCACGCTCGAGCCGGAGCGGCGCACCTGGAAGCCCGGCGAGTCGGCACGCGTCATGATCCAGTCGCCCTGGGAAACCGCCACGGCGCTGCTCACCATCGAACGCGAGGGTATTCGACGATACGAGCGGTTCACGCTGACGTCCACGCAGCACACCGTCGAGGTACCGATCGCCGAGGACGACATCCCGAACGTCTTCGTCTCGGTGCTGCTCATCCGCGGACGCACGTCGGACGACCCCGGAGAGGATGGCAACGACCCGGGTAAGCCCGCCTTCCGGCTCGGCTACACAGAGCTGTACGTGGACGATGCCACCAGGCAGCTGTCGGTGGCCGTCTCGGCCGATCGGGAGGAGTATCGGCCGGCCAACACGGCCGAAGTCCGCGTGGCCGTGACCGACCAGACTGGCCGTCCCGCGGCAAGCGAGGTCACACTCTGGGCCGTCGACTATGGCGTCCTGTCGCTCACCGGGTATCAGGCCCCGAATGTCCGCGACGCGGTCTATCAACGCAAGTCGCTCCAGGTCCTCAACGAAGACAGCCGTCAGCGCATCGTCAGCCGGCGCGTGTTGACGCCGAAGGGCGGCGATGAAGGCGGCGGTGGCGGATACGAATCGGGCGCAGGCGACGCGCGGCAGGACTTCCGCCCCCTGGCGTTCTGGCTCGGCTCGGTCGAGACCGGCCCCGACGGAACGGCCACCCGCGCGGTGACGCTGCCCGAATCGCTCACCACGTACCGCATCATGGCGGTGGCCGCCGACACGGCGTCGCGCTTCGGCTCGGCCGACGCCGAGATCAGGGTCAACAAACCCGTCTCGCTGCTCGCCGCCTTCCCGCGATTTCTGACGATGGGCGATCGGGCGTCGATCGGGGCCACGGTCACGAACACCCTGGCGCGCGGCGGTCGGGCGCAGGTGACCATCCGCAGCCTCGACACGGACCTCCTGCAGGTGGTGGGCGATGAATCGCGCACCATCGACCTGGCGCCCGGCGCGACCAGCGCGGTGCGCTTCGACGTCGCCGCGCGAGGCACGGGCCCCGCTCGCGTCCGGATGAGCGTGCGCCTCGGGTCCGAATCCGACGCGTTCGAGTCCACCATTCCCGTCGCCGTACCCGCGCCGCGCGAGACCTCGGCCGCATTCGGCACGGTGTCGGATCGAAGCGTGGAGACACTCGCGATCCCCGCCGGTGTCCTCCCGACGGAGGGCAGCCTGCAGGTGCAGCTCGCGTCGACCGCCCTCGTGGGCCTTGGTGAAGGCGCCCGTTACCTGGTCGAGTATCCCTACGGCTGCGCGGAGCAGAAGGCCTCGGCCGGCCTCGCGCTTGCCCTCGCCGCCGATCTCGGGGGGGCGTTCTCGGTGCGTGGTATCGATCCGGCTGCCTATCGCGCGCGCGCCGAAGCGCTTCTTGCCGAGCTCCCGCGGTTCCAGTGCGCAAGCGGCGGGTTCGCCTACTGGGCGGGGTCGTGTTCGTCGGTCAGCGTCTACCTCACCGGCTACGTGCTGCAGGTGATGTCGATCGGCCGGTCGCTCGGCATCGAGCCCGACGCGGCGGTCGTGCGACGCGCGCTGGACTTCCTCGAGGCCGAGGTGCGCCGGGCCGCACCGCCGCTGCAGGTTCAATGGCAGCCGATGTGGACGGCCAGTCAGGCCTTCGCGGTTCGCATCCTCGCCGAGCACGGCCGCAATCAGGACGCGAACATCACGCGGCTCGAATCGATGATCGACCGCCTGCCGATTTTCGCCCTGTCCTACCTCGCCGACGCAATGACGGCGGCCGGCACTGGCGGCACCCGCTATGCCGACGTGGTGCGGCGCATTGGCAATGCCGTACGCGTCGAAGGCGACACGGCGCACGTGCAGGAAATCGACAGTGATGCGCTCGCCTGGGTGTGGCACACCAACGTGCGCGCCACGGCCATCGTGCTCGACGGGCTCGTGCGGCGCGGTGACGACAGTCCATTCGTGCCGCAACTCGTCCGGGGGCTGCTCGGCGCCCGTGAAGACGGTCGCTGGAGCAATACGCAGGAGAACGCCACGGCGCTCGCGGCCCTGGTCGCCTACTATCGCCGCTTCGAGGCCGAGGAACCCAACCTGACGGCAACTGTCAGCCTCGCGTCGCGCACCATTGGCACGGTGGCGTTCCGCGGGCGTTCGTCGGCCGCCGAGCAGGTGCAACTGGCGATGCCCGACCTGCTGCGCCGAGTGCCCGCCGGCGAGCAGGGCGAACTTGCTGTTTCGCGCGCGGGCACGGGACCGCTCTACTACGCCACGCGCCTGCAGTTCGTGCCGTCGGTGGCGCTGCCGGCCGCCGACCAGGGCATTCGTGTCACACGCGCCTACGAGACGGTCGTCGAAGCCGGCGGCAGCGCGCCGTCGACGTCATTCGACGCCGGAGACCTCGTGCGTGTGACGCTGACCATCACCGTACCGCAGGAGCGGCGCTACGTGGCCGTGAGCGACCCGCTGCCCGCGGGCCTCGAGCCGGTGGACGGTTCCTTCCTCACCACCGCGGCCGATCTTGCGCGCGACGCGTCGGTATCCTCCGACGACGACGAGCGCGGATGGTGGTTCGAGCGCAGCGGCTTCGATCACATCGAGAAACACGATGACCGCGTCACGCTGTTTGCCACGCGACTCGACGCGGGCAGCCATCAGTTCTCGTATCTCGCCCGCGCGACCACGCAGGGCACCTTCACAGCCGCCGGCACCGTGGCCGAACAGATGTACGCGCCGGAGGTGAAAGGCCGTACCGACCCGTCGACCATCGACGTCCGATGACCCTGCTCCGCCGACGCGTCACCGCGCTCGTCGCATCGTGTCGCGACCTGTCACGCCGATCCCGACGGCGCGCTCTCGTGGCCGCCGTGGCCCTGGCGGGCCTGACCACCATCTGGCTGCGTGTGGGCCCGCTGCCAGCCGGGCTGCTCGACGGCAACGCGCGGCCATCCATCGTCATCGTCGACCGTCACGGCGAGCCGCTCCATGAGGCGCGGTCGATCGATGGCCTTCGCAGCGAATGGATCGAGTCGCACCAGGTCCCCGCGCTGCTGGCGCACGCAACGCTCGCCGCCGAGGACGAACGGTTCCACTGGCATCCGGGGCTCGATCCCATTGCCATCGGCCGCGCTGCATGGCGCAACATCCGGACGGGCTCCATTGCCGAGGGCGGATCGACCATCACGCAGCAGGTGGCCAAGCTGCTGCTGGCGCGCCGGGCCAACGGGGTCGTGGCGCGCGGATGGCGGGCCAAGCTGCGCGAAGCCGTCATCGCCCTGCGGCTGGAGCACCGGCTCACGAAAGACGACATCCTTGCCCTCTACGTGAACCTCGCGCCCTACGGCAACCAGATTCAGGGCGCAGGGCGTGCCTCGCGCGCCTATTTCGGTCGTGCGGTCGCTACCCTGACGCCCGCTGAAACGGCGCTGCTGGCAGCGCTTCCGCAGCAGCCCAGCCGGTTCAACCCCTGGCGCGACGCGGCGCGCGCCGTGCCCCGCCAGCAGCGCGTGCTTGCCACCATGAGGGACCGCGGCTGGCTCGACGCCGCAGCGTACGAGACGGCGCGCACCGAGCGGCCGGCGTTCACGCGCGAGTCGACCGCGCTTGTCGCGCCGCACTTCGTCGAACGCGTGATCGACGACGTGCGCGAGCGCCGCCCGCGGCACGTCCAGACCACGCTCGACGCGACGCTGCAGCGTACCGTGCAGGGCATCATCGAGGCGCAGCGGCCGCTGCTCGAACACCATCGGGCAGCCAATGTGGCGGTGGCCGTCCTCGACAATCGCACGGGCGACTGGCTCGCCTGGGAGGGATCGGGCAACTACTTCGACGAGGCGCGCGGCGGGGCCATCGATGGCGTGACCGCGCCGCGGCAGCCTGGATCGGCGCTCAAGCCCTTCACCTATGCGGCGGCGTTCGAGCAGGGTGCGCACCCGGCCCGCGCACTGGCCGACGTCCCGTCGCAGTTCCCCACCGCCGATCCCGGCGTGGCCTACAGCCCGCGCAACTACGACGGCCGCTTCCGGGGGCCGATGCTGGCGCGGACGGCGCTGGCCGGATCGGAGAATGTGCCGGCCGTCGCGCTGGCCGCCGAAATCGGCGTGCCGGCCGTCGCACGGCTGTTGCGCCGGTCCGGCCTGAGCACGCTCGACCAGAACGCGGCGCACTACGGCCTCGGACTCACGCTTGGCAACGCCGAGGTCCGACTCGACGAACTGGTGGCCGCCTACGCGATGTTCGCGCGCGGCGGCGAGTGGCAGCCGTCCCGACGCCTGCTCGAGGTCGACGGCGTGACGATGCCCCTCGCCCCCACGACACGCGTCACGTCCGAGCGCACGGCGTTCTGGATCACCGATATCCTCTCGGATGCCGAGGCGCGCGCGTTCGCGTTCGGCCGCGGCGGGAGCCTCGAGTTCCCGTTCGTGGTGGCCGCCAAGACGGGCACCTCGCAGTCCTACTTCGACAACTGGGTCGTGGGGTACACGCGCGACGTGACGGTGGGCGTGTGGGTCGGCAACTTCGATCGGACACCGCTGCGTGGTTCGTCGGGCATCACCGGCGCCGGGCCCATCTTCCACGCGGTGATGCTCGCCGCTGTCGAGCGGGCGCGCGGATCGGTGCCCGTCGGCGACCCGACGCCCATCCGACATCCGACCCCGGACGTCGAGCGACGCGAGATCTGTGCGCTGTCCGGTATGGAGGCGGGTGCGGCCTGTCCGACGCGAGGGACCGAGTGGCTGCCGAGAGACGGCGAGCACGAGACGTGCACGTGGCACCACATCACCGACCGCGGCCTCGTGACGGCCTGGCCCGAGGTCTATCACGACTGGGCACGACGGCAGGGCATTGCCGTCGCGCCGCTGCCGGCCGGCGTCGACCGCGTGGCCGCCGACGCGGCCCGGCACGCACGCGACACGTCAGCCCGCGCGGCGCGACCCGACGCGCCGCGCGGGCTCACGATTGTCGCCCCCATCGCCGGGGCGGTCTTTCTCGTCGACCCCACGCTGCGGCCGGAGTTCCAGATGTTGTCGCTGAGGGCCAGTGGCGGGACGGGCCGCCTGCGGTGGTGGGTCGACGGGGCGCCGCTGGCCACCGCACCGGCCGGTGAGCCGGTGCGGTGGCCGCTCGCGCGCGGCCGCCACGAGGTCGTCGTGCGCGACGACCTCGGGCACACGGCCGCAACGCAGATCGAGGTC
Organism: Acidobacteriota bacterium; assembly: GCA_044507065.1. Lineage (GTDB taxonomy): Bacteria > Acidobacteriota > Vicinamibacteria > Vicinamibacterales > SCN-69-37 > SCN-69-37. The sequence continues at coordinate 18,681 of JBIQJY010000044.1, read as the reverse complement.
CGGTAGGTCAGACCACCGCGCGGCGCCCGCTCGACACGACGAGCACCAGGCCGGCGGCCAGCGCAACGCCGCTGGCAATCGGGCCGATCGGGATCGACTCTCGCCGCTCGGTCTCGATCTCGAGCGGTCCTGCGTCGAGCACCGTCTCGTCACGTGTCCATGAAATACCGCCGAAGATCAACCCGACGATCCCGATCACGATGAGCACGATGCCGGCGAGCTTCATTCCCACACCTCCAGAAGTCGGTCCGGGGAATCCCGGACACGACCCCGATTGCAAGGCGCGGGCCGTCGCGAGCGAGGCCGAATTGCCGGGTCCTGTCCGGCCGCCTGCCCTTTGTGGGTAGCGATCGGGCTCGGGCGGCGTCCGCCGCGCCTCAGCGCCAGCGGAAGAGCTTCAAGGCCACCGCAAAGGCCACCACGAGCCAGCCGGCCAGCACGGCGGCCTGCGGCCACAGGCTGCCGAAGCCGGCGCCCTGCAGCATGTTGGCGCGTAAGGCATCGATGAGCGCCGTGAGCGGCAGCGCCTGGATCCATGGCTGCACCGACTCGGGAAACCGCTCGGCCGAAAAGAACACGCCCGAGAGAATCCACATGGGCAGCATCACGACGTTCATCAGGCCCGAAACCGCCTCGATCGTCCGGGCGCGCGACGCGATGAGCAGGCCGATCGCACTGAAGGCCAGCGACCCGAGAATACAGATCAGCGCGAGCTCCAGAATCGACCCGCGCACGGGCACGCCAAACGCGATCATCCCGAACAGGACGGGCACGCCCACCTCGACCGGCAGCAGGATCATGCGCCAGCCGAGGAACGACCCGAGATAGAGGTGGCGGGGCATCGGCGTGGCCACGATACGTTTCATGAGCTTCCGACGGCGCGCGTCGACGATCGAGAAACCAAGCCCCCAGATCGCGTTGCCCATCACGCCCATGCCGACCAGGCCCGGAATCAGGAAGTCGATGTACCGCGATCCCGTCTCGCGCGACACGTCGTCGGCAGCCGGCACGGGATCGACGCGCCCCGCCGCGCGCTGCAGCGCGTGGTTGGCCAGCAGCCGCGCGCTGCGGGCCTCGGGGTTCGTGTCGTCGTACCGGTACACGACGTCTGCCTCCGCTCCCTCGTCGACAACCAGCAGGATCCGGCCCGTACGCAGCGCGTCGGCCGCCTGGCGTGCGTCCATCGGCACGACCGACAGCGCCGGGTCCGGCTCGAGCATCGCCACGAGCGACGGCGTGGTGGCGGCAATCCGCACGGGCTGGACGGGCTGGTTCCGGAAGGCGACACCCAGTCCGGCGGCAAGCAGGATGGGAAAGACCAGTGCCCAGAACAGCGCTTCGGGCTCGCGCACGAACTCGCGCAGGCGCAGCAGCGTGAGCTGATAGAGCGGATGAAGCGAGAGCGCGCGCTTATTCATCGCGCAGCTGCCTCCCGGTGAGGGCGACGAAAACATCCTCGAGCGTTGCCGAGTGCGTCCGCAGCTGGGTCAGCGGATGCCCCTGGCGGCCGAGCTCCTCGACAACGGCCGGCACCGCACGGTGCAGTTCGACGACCTGCATGGCGACGTGGTCGCCGGCCTGGCGAACGTGGCGCACGCCTGGCAGCCGGCCGATGGGCTCGAGATCGGGACCGACCTCGGTCGAGAACTCGACGACGTGTTCGACGCCAATCGAGGCGATGAGCTCCCGTGGCGTGCCGTGCGCGATGATCTTGCCGTGGTCCATGATGGCCACGCGTTCGCAGAGCTGCTGCGCTTCGTCCATATAGTGGGTCGTGAGCAGGATGGTGCGCCCGTCACGCTTGAACTGCTCGATCAGGTCCCAGAGCTGCCGCCGCGCCTGGGGATCGAGGCCCGTTGTCGGTTCGTCGAGGAAGAGCAGGTCGGGGTTGCCCACGAGCGCGCAGGCCAGTGCCAGTCGCTGCTTCTGCCCGCCCGACAGCCCCCCGACACGCGCGTTGCGTTTTTCGTCGAGCTGGACGAGCGCCAGCGCGTCGGCTGCCGAGGGACCCGCGCGGAAGAAGCTGCGGAAGAGTTCGAGCGTCTCGAGGACCGTGATCTTCTCGGCCAGCTGTGTCTCCTGCAGCTGGATGCCGAGGCGCTGGCGCAACTCGGCGGCATCGGCCTCCCAGTGCAGGCCGAGCACCTCGACCAGGCCGGAATCGGCCGCCGTCAGGCCCTCGCAGATCTCGATGGTCGTCGTCTTGCCGGCGCCGTTCGGGCCCAGCAGGCCGAAACAGTCGCCGGCCTTCACGTCGAAGTCGATGCCGTCGACGGCGACAACGTCGTTGTAGGCCTTCCGGAGGTTCCGGACGTGCAAGGCGACAGGCGCCGACGCAGTGGACATTTCCCCAGTATGTCCACCGCAGCCCGCCGAGGTCAAAATCCGCGCGTCACTCCTGCTGCTTGCGACGCCGGACCGCGCGACGCACCGACGCCTCGTCATCGAGGTCGACGAGGTCGGTATCGATGAAATCCGGAGACGCGGGTGACTCGAGCGGTGGGCCCTCGCGAACCGCCTCGTCGTACCCGGCATTCTGTTCGGGTCGATCCTGCAACTTGTCGGGCAGCTCCTGGCCGCCACGATGCCGGTCGGGGTTGGTGTCGCCGGGACCTGTCGTGGGACGCGTTCGCCTGGCCATATGCGGACCTCCACGCGGCGGCCTGAAGGGCCGCCGAGAATCGACGCGTCGATCAACCGTTCCTGCCGCCCCCGCGTCGCCGGGCGGCAGTCGATGGCGCCGGGCTGTCAGGCGGCCCGGCCGCGGCCGGCCCGCAGCTTCGCCAGGGCCCGGACCTCGATCTGCCGCACGCGCTCGCGGCTGATCATGAGACGGCGCCCGATCTCGCCCAGCGTCTGCTCGCGATCGGCCGTCAGGCCGAAACGCAGCCGAAGCACTTCGCGTTCGCGATCGGTGAGGTCGGCCATGGCGCGCTCGATTTCCTCGGCCGCCGACGAGGCCAGCGTTTCGCTCTCCGGCGACAACGCCGCACGATCCGGCAGCAGATCGCCGAGCTCGCTCCCCTCGTCGCCCACCGGCACATGGAGCGAGGCGGTCGGCCGGGACGAGTCGATCAGCAGTTCCACCTTGTCGACCGACATGTCGAGCGCCTCGGCCAGCTCTCGCGGCGTGGGCTCGCGGTCGAGCGTGCCGCGCAGCGTGCGCCGTTCGCGCTCGAGCTTGCCGAGCGACTCGATCACGTGGACGGGCAGGCGGATCGTCCGTCCGTAGTCGGCAATCGCGCGCGTGATCGCCTGTCGCACCCACCAGGTGGCGTAGGTCGAGAACTTCCAGCCGCGGCGGTACTGGAACCGATCGACGGCCTTCATCAGGCCGATGTTGCCTTCCTGGATGAGGTCGAGCATCGACAGGCCGCGATTGGCATGGCGCCGCGCGATCGAGACCACCAGCCGCAGGTTGGCCTCGAGGAACTGCGCCTTCACGTAGCGGAGCGATTCCTGCCGCTCGTTGATGCGCGAGAACACCTGGTGGTAGACCCGTGGCGCAAGTCCGGTCTTCTTCTGCAGTTCCGCGAGCTGCGTCTGCCGCTCGGGACCCTGCGGCAGTTCCAGCGCGGCCACCGCACGTTCGTTGGTACGCTCGAGCTTCTGGAAGACGTAGTCGATCACCGACGGCCGCACGGGCTGCGCCGCCAGCAGGTCGGCCGCCTCGGTCGTGAGCTCGGCCATCTGTTCGGCCGCGCGCCGGCGGTCGGGCGCCGACGTATCGTGACGCTGCTGGCAGAGCTCGCCGATGCGCTCGTGGAGCGTCTCGATCCGCGCGAACGCCTTGAGCACCGGCGCGATGCGCTTCGGCGTCAGTTCCCGCCCATCCGGGAAGAGGATCAGTTCGGCCGCCGATGCCGCGCCGCTCCGGACCTGCGCGGCGAGCGACGTCAGCGTGGCCCGCGCACACGGCACCTGCGCGAAGAGCCGGAGCAGGTCGATCTGCAGCTCTTCCATCCGCCGCCCGAGGTCCTGCTCCTGCTCGCGCGTCAGCAGCGGCCGACGGCCCACCTGCTGGAGATAGACACGCACCAGGTCCGGCTCGCCGCCGCCGTGGCCCGCCATGACGTCGGTGACAGGCTCGTCGGCCTCCTCCTCGGCCGGCTCCGCGGGCGGTGACCACGGGGAGTCGTCATCGCCGTCGCCGGAGTCGAGCGCCTCGGGCTCTTCGCTGATGATGAGCCCCTCCGCCGTCAGCTCGGACCCCTCGTCGTCGCCTTCGACGTCGCTGTCCTCGTCGATCGGCACGACACCGTACTGTCGTCCGCGCGCTTTCCAGTCGACAACGGCGGCACCGGCAGCCGGCTCGGCCCAGTCGACCAGGGCCTCGCCCGCGCGCTCCGGGCGGATAGTCGAGCGATCGGATGCCGCGGTTTGCCGCCTGGCGGTCGTCGCCCCGCCGGCCTTCCGCGATCGGGATGCCGGCCTGGCCGGGGCCGCCGCACGAGACGTGGCGCGTGTCGGCGCCGCGGCCTTCGCGGGCCTGGCGGCCTTGGCCGCCGTTGTCGTCCGGGCCGATCGGGGCGCCTTCGAACGCGCGGGCGTCCTGGCTGGTTTCGACGTCTTGACGGCCTTCCGTCCGGACGCGCTCGTCCTCGTCTTTGTCCTTGCGGCCCTTGCGGTCGTCTTCGTCGTCTTCTTCGCCATGGCTTTCGACCCGGTGGGAAAGCGATCCGCGCGAGGGCGCGGATCGATCGCGGGCACGTCCCATTACATCAGAGAAGCGTACGGACGTCGACGTGGCGCTATTCTGGACCCGACGGCCGTCGGCGCAGAGACGGGCGGTCCGAGTCCCGGGAGGGATGTGATGCAGGACATGGGCAGTCAGACGCGTGCGGCGCTCAGGACTCTCTGGCGCGAACTGGTCGATGGGGCGTCCGAGCCGACATTCGTCCTCAATCCATCGGATCCTGGCCTGCTGGCCTCACTCGACCGTATATCGGCAGACGAGGCCTCGTACGTGCCGCCCGGCCACCGGGCATCGGTGGCGGCGCACACCGATCACCTGCGCTACGGACTCGGGCTGCTGAATCGGTGGGCCCAGGGCGAGGAGAACCCGTTCGCCACCGCCGACTACTCGGCGAGCTGGACCCGGATCGTCGTCACCGAGGACCAGTGGCGCGCGCTGCGGCAGGCACTGACAACCGAGGCGAGAAACTGGAGTCAGGTGCTGCCGGCGGCGCGGGCCATGAACGACGTCGAGTGCGCGGGCGTGCTGGGCAGCGTCGTACACCTGGCATACCACCTGGGCGCCATGCGACAGATCGTCCCCTCGCTCGCGGGTCCGCGCGCCACCGACTGAGCCCGCCGGCGTGCTTCAGAACCGGCGTGCTTCAGAACTCGAAGCGCACACCAAGGCGCAGCGTGCGCGGCGGCTGGACGGCCGACGACAGCCGGAACGAGGCGCCGG
>JBIQJY010000044.1:4939-13165 GCA_044507065.1 Acidobacteriota bacterium | reverse complement strand
AGGCGCAGCGTGCGCGGCGGCTGGACGGCCGACGACAGCCGGAACGAGGCGCCGGACATCACGTCCTCCTCCACTTCGTTGGCCAGGTTGCTGAGGTTGAAGGCGTCGAGCCGGATGGAGGCCCGGGCCCCGCGCACGGCAAACCCCTTTTCGATGCGTGCGTCGATGGTGCCCGTAAAGGTGAACCGCGTGCGCCCCATCGCGTAGGCCTGCACGATTTCCGGCCCGGCGGCGTGATCGGGCGCCACGACGAATCGTGTGAACGGCTGCCCATCCTGGTAGCGCGTGACCACCGCGTACCGGACGTCACCTGGACCGCGATAGGCCACGACCCACTTGCCCACATAGGCGCGATCGAAGAACAGCCGACCCGCCTCGTCGTCGAGGGCGTTGGGATTCCAGTACCGGTCGCCGGGCACGAGCTGGTCGTTTTCGTTCGCGTTGTAGCCCAACGCACCGCCCCACCCCACGGCGCGATACGCCGTGGCGCCGAACAGCATGAACCAGCGCGGCGAACGGAATTCGTACGCCAACTCGATCCCGTCGTACGCGACTCCATCGCTCGACGGATTGGTGAGCCGCAACGCGTCGCGCCCGAAACTCTCCGGCAGCCTCTCGTAGATCGGCAGGAGTTGATCGTCGGCGGCACTCCCCTCGTCCGCGTTGATGTCGGGCACGTGGTACAGGCGATAGCTCGACGCCGAAACGCCGTCGTTGACGACGCCGATGAGGTGGCTCTGCCGGCGGATGATGATGGCGCCGCGAATCGTCGAGTGCGCCCCTGGCCGGATCTCGCCGCCGAGGGTCCACTCGGTGGTTCGGGGCGTGCGCAGATCCGGGTCGATTGACGCGACACCGGCGCCGCGGCCCGCACGCGCCACGAGCACGCCGGCCTCGCCCTCGTCGAAGCGATTGTCGGCGTTGGCGTCGTTCCAGCGCCGCACGTCCCAGGTGGCCTCCCCGACGTCCCCGAACGTCAGCATCGACAGCGCGTGGCCGCCGGTGTAGCGGCCCACGCCGCCGAACACGGTGACGATCGACGGTTTCCACTGCACCGAGAGCCGGGGCGACACGGCATTCCACGCCAGGTCGCCGCCACCGCGCGCCGCGCCCCGCACGAGGTCGGCTCGCAGCCCGACGTCGAGCGTGACGGTTCGTGCCAGCATCACGCTGTCGTTCGCGAACACACCGACTTCGGTCAGCGTGCGGTGCGACGAGGAGGCGGGCGCGACCGGCTGCCACACGCGGGCCGGCAATCCGGCCACCGACTCGGCCACCGTTGGCAGGAGCACGACGTCGGTGGTCGCTGCCGTGCGCCGCAGCGTCACGCCGCCGCGCCAGTGCGACGCCAGACCGAGCGTCGTGGCCGCGACGCTCGTTTCGAATCGCGCGTCCCACTGTGTGCGCGCACGGTTGGCTGGCGGCGACGGCACGACGCCGTCGAGGACGCGGTCAACCGTGCCGCCCTGAAGGCCCGGCACCACGTCCGGGCGCCACCGATGGCGCTGCATGCCGAGCGATAGCGTCCGCGCCCATCCCGCGCGGCCGACGTGGTCCCACGCCGCCTGGGCGCGCAGGAACCGGCCTGTCTCGTCGACCTGGCGATCCGCCAGCTGCGCCCGGCCGTCGAACGGGTGCTGGACCCGATCGCCCGAGGCGATGACCCGCAGTTGATCGCGGTCCGACGGGTTTGACACCACGTGGGCCGACACCGTCGAGGATGTGGCAGAGGACGTCCACGGCTGATCGCGTTCGACGAAGTCGGCCCGTGATGAAGCCGCCGACAGAAAGAGGCCGGTGCGAGCGGCAACGGGCCCGCCCGTCGCGAGGACGCCGCTGCGCCACGCGTCCATCCGTCCCACGGATGGTGCATGCGGGAGCGCGTTGGCGCCCACCATGCCCGGCGTCGTGCCCGACAGGTCGACTTCGCCCTGCCAGGACGAACCAGGCCGGCGCATGGCGAGATCGAGAACCACTCCTGGTGTCTCGACGTCGACGGGCGCGAGACCCGAAGACACCGAGACCGCCGAGACGGCCTCGAGGCCGCCGGCAAATGCGAGGCGCCCGCTTTCCGTGGGCAGTCGCACGGGAAGCCCGTCGACAACCACCGTTGTCAGCCCCCAGGACTCGCCCCGACTGCCCAGCAGCCCCGCGCGCCCGACGCCCAGGCCACCGGTGTCCATCCGGTCGACGACGACAAAGGGCGCCGCCGTCTCGACGAGCGACCAGAGATTGTCAGCCACCGGGAGATCACGCAGCAGTCGCGCATCGAAGTCCGCGCCTTCCCCGATTCGATGTCGGCCGACGAGGTCGAGCCGCGACGGCGCCGCCGGCGGGATGACCAGCGCAACGACCTGGACCCAGCGCGCGTCGATCATGACGCGCGCGACGACCGGCGCATGTCCGGGCAGCGTCACCGTCACCTCGTGAATGCCTGGCGGCAAATCGAACGTGACCGGCGGCGCGCCGAGCTCGACCTGAACCTCGCGCCGCGCCGTCTGGTCGCGAACGTCAACGACAGCGACCGAGACCGAGACCGGCGTCGTGCCGTCGCCTGGCGGCAGAAGCACACGCAGGCTGCCGGACGCAGCGGCCGCGGCCGGCGCGGCGACAAGGGCGAGCATGGCCGTCAGCACGAAGGCTGCCGCGAGACGGCAGCCGCGCGCGGGCGTCGGCCGCCTGCGCGCACCGATTCGACGGCGAGCGGTGGCGTCGGTCACTCGCGGTAGTTGCCGAACGACAGCTCGACGCCGAAGTCCTGGCCCCGCAGCAGCGCAATGGTCGTCTGAAGTTCGTCCTTCGACGGGGACGAGATACGGACCTGGTCGCCCTGGATGGCGGCCTGCACCTTCCTGAGCTTCTGCTCCTTGAGGAACTTCACGATGGCCTTGGCCGCGTCGCTCGGAATGCCCTGCTGCAGCGTGACGGTGCGCTTCACCATCCCGCCCGACAACCGATCGGGGTCGGAAAGCTTGAGGTTCTTGACCGGCACGTTCCGGCGGATGAGCCGTGTCTGCAGGACGTCCCACAGCGCATCCATCTTGAAGTCGTCGTCGGCCACCAGTTCGACGACATTCTCGGCGCGCTTGAGGTCGATCGAGGCCTTCGACCCCTTGAAGTCGTAACGCTGCGCAATCTCCTTCTTCGCCTGATTGACGGCGTTGTCGACTTCCTGGATGTCCACGCTGGACGTCACGTCGAACGAAACCTGGCTGGCCATGGCTCGATCCTAGATCAACTGCGTCCCGGCGCCGCCCGCGCGTCGAGCCAGGCCCAGACGACGGCCATCCACAACAGGTTCGAGACAACCAGGTGCGCCATCTGCAGCACCAGCGGCGCGAGCAGCAGCAGGTTGATCACGCCAAGCGTCGTCTGTAGCAGCACGAAGGCGACCACCAGCCGCCTCGCCTGGCCGGCCGGCAGCCGGTCCGAGAACGCGGCCACGAGCAGCCAGACGGCGACCAGGCCCGCGAGCACCGGGTGCCAGATGCGCAGGCGGATCAGGAAATGTGACGTCGGATCGAAATCCGCCGCCACGCCCTCGGCCAGCGAGGCATGTGGAAAGAGCGTATCGCCCAGCGCCACGATCGCACCGCTCGCGGCGACGGCCAGCAGGGCCAGCAGGCAGAAACCCAGCCCGCGCGCCCGGCCGCCGAGGGCACCGGTCAGCCGCAGGCCGGCCGGCCGCGGCTGCGCCCACCAGATCGTGATGAGCATGGCGCCGACGAGCAGGAGCGTGTTGACGAGGTGGCCGCCGACATAGGCGGCGCGCAGCGCCGACGCGTCGTCTTCGACCAGCCCCAGGAGCACGATGCCGGCGCCGATGGCGGCTTCGACCAGCATGAAGCCGAGTGTGACGACGGCCCAGCGCCGTGCCTGGTGCCCGGCTTCGAAGACACGACGCGCCGCAATGACGAGCCCGACCGCCAGGATCATCGCGCCGCCGCTCGTCAGTCGGTGGACGAATTCGATGATGGTGCCCGTCGAGGGCGCCAACGGGACGACGTCGCCATTGCAGAGCGGCCAGTGGCTGCCGCAGCCGGCGCCGGAGCCGGTGGCCCGCACCACCGCGCCCCAGACGATGACGAGGACGGTGATTCCGAGTGTGATCCAGGCATATCGCAGGAATGCACGCCGTGATGCCGGCGTCGTATCCGATTCCGGCGCCCCGCGCCGAATGGCCTCACTGGCCATTCGCGCCGCCAGACTGCAGCGTGAACGGATCGGCGCCGATGGTCCCGAGCAGCGAGTCGAGGTATTCCGGCGCACTCACGCGGGCCAGTTCTTCGGCGGCCTCGTGGCCCACGGCCGCCACGTGCCGGGTCCAGAGCGCCACGTCGCGCTGCTGTTTGACCAGCAGCCGCTCCCGATACCAGTCGCTCGCGAGCATGGCCTCGCGCGTGAACAGGGCCCGCACCTCCGGATGGTCGATCGCCTTTCCCTCCCACACGCCGTGCACCATGATGTGCAGCAGCGCACGCACCGGGGGACAGGCGGCCTCGACGCTGCCATCCTCGAAATAGTGCCGCGCGACGTGCCGTTGCGCCTCGCAGATGGCCTCCACCCCCTCGACGAACATGCCGGGATCCTGCGTTTCGGGCCGCAGCATTTCGTCGATGAACACCGCGCCGGGCATCTCGAAGATGCGACCGAGGAAGCGATCCACGAACGACGGGGTGATGCGGTAGCCCAGGCGGCTGGCGCGAATGACCCGGCCGTCGTACGTGAAGTCGTTGACGCGTTCGAGGTAGCCGTGTGCGATCAGGAACTCCGGTTCGCGCTCGAACACCCGCATGCGGCACCAGATCTCGGGCACGAGCATGCTGTTGTCGTGGTCGATCCGGTAGTGCGGCCCGATGTAGCCGGCCGCCGTCGTGAATCCGCCGTACCCCGTGAGGATCGACGAGACCATGGCGTTGTTCAGGTCGACCACGGGCCACACCGCGTTGAACGGGCCCTTGGTGAGCGCCCCTTCGCTGCCGAAACCGGTGGTCGACGGCGACTTGCCCGTGAGGCTGCAGATGAAGTCCATGAACAGCTCGGGCAGTTCCTGGTAGTGCACCGGGCCGTACACGGCCAGCGGCGGGATGCCGGCCTTCGGGTCGGCCGGGTTGTTGCGGCGCCCGGCGAGCACGGCATTCACGGGAAAGTGCGCGGGGCGGTCCGGAGGAATCTCCCGCGCGAGCCGCGTGCCAATTTCGGCCAGGTGCGCCGATCGCGGATCAGCCAGGTCCGGCCGCAGCTGCAGGTAGCGTGGGTTCTTCGACGGCACCCCGTCGATCACGCGCGGGTGCGCCGACGAGACGACAAACGAGGTCGACGGGTGCTCGACGAACCCCGCGAGCAGGCGGCGCATCGGCCGCGTGTACTGATCGAAGTCCACGACCTTGTCGACCAGCGCGCGCGCGTCGGCGACGCTGAGCGGCTCGTAGTTCGACAGGAACGTATCGGGTTGGGCGATGTCCCACTCGGCATCCTTGTCGAATCCGCGATGAATCGCGTCGTCGGGCCGCTGGAAGAGCCGCGTCTCGCAGTTGGCCACGAGCTTCACGCTCGGATGCGTGTACTCGGGATCGAGGTCGTTCAGGCTTTCCTTCGGCAGGACGACCGACACGGTGATGTCGTCCTCCATCTGCACCTTGTCGGCAGGATTGAAGTCGGGTCGCAGCTTGAAGATGCGCCAGGCCCCCTCGCTGTCGAACCCCACGCGCAGGTAGTTGCCGACGAGCTTCGTGTCGCGGTACTTCAATTCGTGACCGAGCGCGCCGTTGATGCGGTCGACCGAGAAGTACTTCCGCCAGTCGTCGCCCCACTCCGGCCGGTAGTACCGCTTCACCGTCACGAGCAATTGCCGCGTGCTGGCCGGCAGCTGGCGCAGCCACGCGTTGTGCTCGTCGGTGTAGTCGCTCGACGGCGTGAGCAGCTTGATGACCGAGCCGAGCGAGCGCTGCGCGCTGAGGATGGGCCGCGCGGCGCGCGCCACGTCCTGCGGCCGGCGATAGATGTTCGAGAAGTCGCGGCGCAGGATGTCCTCGACCTGCGCCATGTCGTGGTGAAAATCGCTGACGAAGACAGGCCCCTTGATGCGGATGCCACCGAGCGACTTCGAGATCTCCGACTTCCCGCCGCCCGACACCGTGCACGGCTTGTGGCACAACACGCCGTCGGCGCGCGAGGCAATCAGCCGCCAGACCGAACCGCCCGGCTGTTTCTCGAGGCGGATCTTCGTGCCCCACGGCAGCACGTAGACGTCGTCGGGCCGCAGCACGAGCTCGAACGGACCGCCAGGCACGGGCCAGCGGACGACCCCCTGTCGCACGAGGAAATCGGCGTCCTCCGGCACGTAGTAGACCGACGGGTACTGCCGATCGACGGCGTAGCGCTCGGGCTTCAGTTCGACGCGATCGCCGAGCAGGCGCATGGCCTCCTCGAACACCACCTGCTTGGTGAGCACCGTGCGGCCCGCGTAGAACTCCTGGCCGAGGACATAGGACGGAAACGCCAGCGCGCCACCCGCGTGTTCCTCTTCGCACGATCCGAAGAGATTGGCGGCGTAGCTGATCTGGGTCTTCACTTCCTTCTTGCAGTAGCCGTAGTAGTTGTCCGCGATGATCGTCACGATCACGCCCCGCGCGTCGCGGCAGGTGATCTTGAACGGCTGGCCGTCGTTGTAGCGCTCGTCCTCGTCGCGCCAGCACATGCCGTCGCGCCGCTGGAGTTCCGTCGCCTCGTCGACGTGCGGCAGGCCCACGGCGCGCTTGCGCATGTCGATCAGGTGCGGCGCCAGGATGACGCACCCGGTGTGGCCGCTCCAGTGCCACACGTCGCGCGAGGCATCGTTCTCCGGGAGATACGGATCGCCGCCGTTGCCGAAGATGCTCTCGACGAAATCGAGGTTGCTCACGAGGCTCGCCGGCGCAAAGAACCGGGTTTCCATCGTCCGGGCCGGATCGCGGCCCGTGGCCGGGCAGACGAGCGGCCGCAGCAGCAGCGTGACGAACAGCCGCACGGGATCCGGCTGGTTGGCCGTGAACGGCAACGTCAGCGCAGCGGCCGGCGGATCGAAGGCCGCGCGCAGCAGCGCGGCAAATGCCCGCTTCGGCACCGCGATCTTGTCGTCGGGCACGGGCAGGCCGCCCTCGACGATGTGAAAGATGCCCTTGGTGGTGCGCCGATCGGAGCGTGGATTGTGCAGCACGCCCTGCGCCACGCGATACGACTGCAGGTGCGGCGATGCGAAGTGATCGCCATCGACCGGCAGCGACATGGCACGCGCCAGGCCGGGCCGATCGAGCACGAACGTCGTGGACGGCAGCCGCGGCACCGCCGGCGCCGCCACGTCGGCCAGATAGTCGTCGAGAAACGCCTGGATGCGGCCATCCACCGCACACAACCGATCGCCGAGCAGCAGGTTCTTCTGGTGGTGATTGCGCAGCAGCGGGCCGGCCAGTTCGAGGAAGTAGGCGCCGGCGCCGCTGGCCGTGACCGGCTCGCCGAGTGCCGCCAGCTTCAGATCGATGTACCGGAAGAGCTCATCCTGTTCGACTGGAGTACGAGGGCGATGCACGACAGTAGATTATCGCGTTACTGTCCGGCGAGTGGCGCCGAGGCCGCCCGCGTTTCGAGGTGCGCCACATCGTTCACGCACGCCACGCGCCAGGCGCGTCGGGCTTCGGTGCCCTCGCCCTGCAGCCACAGGATCGAACAGTTCGCGATCGGCACCGATTCAGGCGTCGGCTGGCCCGGCGCCGGTGCAATCACACCTTCACCGATGAGCGTGAGGACCGTGCGGATGACCGCGCCGTGCGTCACCACGGCCACGCATGACACCGACGCGTGCCCGGCAACGACCTCGTCGAACGCGCCGAGCACGCGCGCGCGGAACGCACTGGTGGGCTCCGCCCCCGGCAGGTCCCAATTACCGGTCGCCAGGCGCCACGTCTCGGCCTCGCCCACCGCCCGCCCTTCGTAGGGGCCGAACCCGCGTTCGCGCCACGCCCCGGCGCGTCGCGCCGTCAATCCCAGCGCGCGCTCGATGGCGGCAGCCGTCTGCACGGCCCGGGTCAGGTCCGACGTGACGAGGGCCTCGACGCGCGGCGCGAACGTCGTGAGGCGGCTCGCCAGTTCCCGCGCCTGCGTATGCCCCAGTGCGTTCAGTTCGGTGGGCGACTGCCCCTGCAGGACCCCGCGCGCGTTGTCATCGGTCTGGCCGTGGCGAAGAAGAAG
>JBIQJY010000044.1:0-4839 GCA_044507065.1 Acidobacteriota bacterium | reverse complement strand
CGAGGCTGCAAGGGGACGATTCTGCTTGCCAGCACGATTGCAGAATGATATCACTATGCAATCTCACCTGGGAGGGTGACCCCATGAATCGCGAATCCGTCCGCCGCACGATGTCCGGTTGGTTGATGCTGCCGCTGTTCGTCCTTGTCGAAGTGGCCCTGATCTTCGCGCTCGTCACCGCGGTCGAAGCCGACGCGGGGCCAGGCCTCATCCTCCCGACGATTGTTGCCCTGATCGTCGTGGGGCTGCTCTTCGTCGGCTTCTTCACGGTGAACCCGAACAACGCGAAGGCGCTGCTGCTCTTCGGCAAGTACAGCGGGACGGTCAAGACCGCCGGGTTCCACTGGGCCAACCCGCTCTTCGTGAAGAAGCGCCTGTCGCTGCGCGTGCGCAACTTCGAGAGCTCGAAAATCAAGGTGAACGATCACGACGGCAATCCAATCGAAATCGCGGCCGTCGTTGTCTGGCGGGTGGTCGACACCTATGAGGCCCTGTTCGAGGTGGACGACTACCAGCACTACGTGCAGGTGCAGAGCGAGGGCGCGATGCGCAACCTCGCCACGCAGTACCCGTACGACGCGCACATCGACGGCGAGATGTCGCTGCGCGGCGACACGCTCGCGATTGCCGAACAGCTGAAGGCCGAAGTCCAGGAACGGCTCGCGCAGGCCGGCGTGGCCGTGCTCGAGGCCCGCATCAACCACCTGGCCTACGCACCCGAGATCGCCGCGGCCATGCTGCAGCGCCAGCAGGCCGGCGCGATCATCGCCGCGCGCCAGCGCATCGTCGAGGGCGCCGTCGGCATGGTGGAAATGGCGCTCGCCCTGCTCTCGGAACGCGACGTCGTCGCGCTCGACAATGAGCGCAAGGCCGCGATGGTCAGCAACCTGCTCGTGGTGTTGTGCGGCGACAGGTCCACGCAACCGGTCGTCAACACGGGGACGATCTACCACTAGGGTCGGGGGGCGGGGCACGGGTCCCCGCCCGCAACGCTCGAGAACGTCATGGCGGAACGGAAAGCTTTTCTCCTGCGCGTCGATCGCGCGCTGCTCGACGATCTGCAGCGCTGGGCGAACGACGACCTGCGGAGCCTCAACGGGCAGATCGAGTTCCTGCTTCGTCGCGCGCTGCAGCAGGCGGGACGGCCGGGCCGGAGGTCGGAGCCGCCTCCCGGCGACGACATGGCGGAGCCCGGATGAAGTGGCCGGCGGCGCCCGTCGAGACGGACGCCGCCCCGTACGCAGGACCGTCTCAGCCTTCGCCCATGCCCTCCGCCGGCTTCGAAGCGCTGCCGGCACGCACCTTGTCCTCGATCCGCTGACCGACGCCGGCATCGATGCTCTTCCAGTAGGCGATGGCGCGTTCGAGCACCGGGCTGCGGACGCCGCCGAGCAGGCTGCCAGCCACCTGATCCACCAGTGCCGTGCGGTCCGCGTCGCTGAACACCTCGCGCACGAGCGTGCCGGGCTGACCGAAATCGTCATCCTCGGCATGCAGCGTGTAGGCGCTGCGCACCAGTTCACCGTCGGCTTCCCAGCCATCCTCGACCGGACCTGTCCTGTCCGACCACGACCGCCCGCCGCTGTTCGGCACGTACACCGGCGCGTTGCCGCTGTGCTCGTAGGCCATCTGGCCGTCGAACATGTAGGTATTGACCGGCACGTGCGGCCGGTTCACGGGCAACTGGTGAAAGTTGGTACCGATGCGATTGCGCTGGGCGTCGGCGTACGCGAAGGCGCGACCGAGCAGCATCTTGTCGGGCGAGAGTCCGATGCCCGGCACGGTGTTGCCCGGCGAGAACGCGGCCTGCTCGATCTGCGCGAAGAAGTTCTCGGGGTTGCGGTTGAGCGTCATCGTGCCGACCTTGATGAGCGGATAGTCCTTGTGGGACCACGTCTTCGTGAGGTCGAACGGATTGAACCTGTAGGTATGCGCCTCGGCGTATGGCATCACCTGCACGGACAGCGTCCAGGCCGGGTGATTGCCGGCGGCAATGGCCTCGAACAGGTCGCGCCGGTGGAAATCGGCGTCCTGGCCGGCCATCTCGGCGGCTTCCGCGTTGGTGAAGAACGCCATCCCCTGCTGCGTGTGGAAGTGGTACTTCACCCAGAACTTCTCACCGGCGCCATTGATCCACATGTAGGTGTGCGATCCGTAGCCGTTCATCTGCCGCCAGGTGCGCGGCAGGCCTCGCGGGCCCATCAGGTAGGTCACCTGGTGGGCGGTCTCGGGGTTGTGGGTCCAGAAGTCCCACTGCATGTGGTTGTCGCGCAGGCCCGAATCGGGCAGGCGCTTCTGGCTGCGGATGAAGTGCGGGAACTTCATCGGATCGCGCACGAAGAAGATGGGCGTGTTGTTGCCCACCAGGTCGTAGTTGCCCTCGGCCGTGTAGAACTTCAGCGAGAAGCCGCGTACGTCGCGCCAGGTGTCCGGACTGCCCTGCTCGCCGGCCACGGTCGAAAACCGCGCCAGCATCTCCGTGCGTGCGCCCTTCTGAAACAGCGCCGCCTTCGTGTACTTCGAGACGTCCTCGGAGGTCTCGAACACGCCGAACGCACCCGACCCCTTGGCGTGCGGCTGACGCTCCGGCACCTTCTCACGATTGAAGTGGGCCATCTGCTCCAGGAAGTGCACATCGTGGAGGACGATGGGGCCGTCGGGGCCAATCGTGAGGGAGTTGCGGTCGCTTGCGGCGGGAGCGCCCGAACCGGTGGTGGAACCTGAAGTTTTCTTGTCGTTGGGATTGCTCATGGGCGTCCTCTTTCTCTTGCTCTTGCACGCTGCCGGCGTACGTTGCTGCACGGCCCGGCAGGTCTGCAAGACGTCCACTCTACACGCGGGTTGGTCGACTTCCAAGCCAGCGGGTTGGCGGCCCCGATCGCGCTTGCGCCGCCTGCGTGGCTGGCGTAAGGTGTTCGGCACACGAGCAGATTTTCCGACATCATGGCTGCACAGACCTTTGATGCAATCGTGGTCGGCTCAGGCATCAGTGGTGGCTGGGCGGCCAAGGAACTCACCGAACGTGGCCTTCGCGTCCTGCTGCTCGAGCGCGGGCGGAACGTCGAACACGTCAAGGATTATCCGAACGCGCTGAAGGGGCCGTGGGAGATCCCGCATCGCGGTCGCATTCCCGTCGCGCTGCGCGAGAAGCACCCGGTCCTGCGGCGCGACTATGTGCTCAACGAAACGAACTACGACTTCTGGGCGCACGAGGACGAGCACCCCTATATCGAGAAGAAGCCTTTCGACTGGTTCCGCGGCTACCACGTGGGCGGACGCTCGCTCACCTGGGGCCGGCAGAGCTACCGCTGGAGCGATTTCGACTTCGAGGCCAACGCCCGCGAGGGCGTCGCGATCGACTGGCCCATCCGCTACAGCGACATCGCGCCCTGGTACGACCACGTCGAACGCTTCGCCGGCATCAGCGGATCGCGCGAAGGGCTCGCGCAACTGCCCGACGGGGAGTTCCTGCCGGCCATGCCGCTCAACGTCGCCGAACGCCACGTGGCCGATGGCATCCGCACGGCCTTCAACGACACCCGGCGCCTCATCATCGGCCGCGTGGCCAACCTGAGTGTCCCGCACCAGGGCCGTACGCTCTGCCAGTACCGCAACAAGTGTTCGCTCGGCTGCCCCTTCGGCGCCTACTTCAGTTCGCAGTCATCGACCCTTCCGGCCGCCACGCGCACCGGCAACCTGACGCTGCGCCCGAACTCGATCGTCACGCGCGTCGTGTACGACAAGGATCGGAAGCGGGCGACGGGCGTCGAGGTCCTCGACGCCGGGTCGCGCCAGACGACCGAGTACAACGCGCGCATCGTGTTCCTGTGCGCCTCGTCGTTCAACTCGACCTGGATCCTGATGAATTCGGCCACCGACGTGTGGCCCGATGGCCTCGGGAGCAGTTCCGGCGAGCTCGGGCACAACGTCATGGATCACCATTTCCGCGTCGGCGCCACGGGCCGCATCGACGGCTTCGCCGATCGCATCGTGAACGGCCGGCGGCCGACGGGGTTCTACATCCCGCGGTTCCGCAACGTCCACGGCGATGCCCGCGAGTACACGCGCGGCTTCGGCTACCAGGGCAGCGCGAGCCGCCAGGGCTGGGCGCGCGACGTGGCCGAACTCGGCATCGGCGCGCCCCTCAAGGAAGCGCTGCGCGAGCCGGGCCCATGGACCATCGGCATGACGGGTTTCGGCGAGATCCTGCCGTACCACGACAACCGCATCACGCTCGATCGATCCACGACAGACGCCTGGGGTCTGCCCGTGCTCGCAATGGACTGCGAGATCCGCGAGAACGAGCAGCGGATGCGCATCGACATGATGAACGACGCGGCCGAGATGCTCGAGGCGGCCGGCGTCCGCGACGTGGCCACGACGAACACCGGCTACAACTTCGGGCGCGGCATTCACGAGATGGGCACGGCCCGGATGGGCCGCGATGCGAAGACATCGGTTCTCAACGGCCACAATCAGGTGTGGGATGCGCCCAACGTGTTCGTCACCGACGGCGCCTGCATGACGTCGGCGTCCTGCGTGAATCCGTCGCTGACCTACATGGCGCTCACGGCGCGGGCAGCGGCATTTGCCGTTGAGGAAATGAAGCGGCAGAACCTCTGAGTCGACCAGGACCATGAACCTCACACGCCGGGAAGCAGTCATCCATCTGGCGGCCCTGCTGGGCGCCACGGTCGTCGGGCCTCGGCTGGCGGCCGCAACCTTCGCGCGGCAGGATCACGGCTTCACCGCCGCCGAGATTGCCCTGCTCGACGAGATTGGGGACACGATCATTCCGCCGACCGACGTCCCGGGCGCCAAGGCCACCGGCATCGGCGC
>JBIQJY010000043.1:22309-28077 GCA_044507065.1 Acidobacteriota bacterium | reverse complement strand
AGCCCGCTCTTCAGGTAATGAAAGCGATGGATGACGTCGGCGAGCAGGAAATACATCGCCCGCAGTCCGAGGATCGCGAAGACGTTCGAACTGTAGACAACGAATGGATCCTGCGTGACGGCGAAGATGGCGGGAATCGAGTCCACGGCAAAGATGAGGTCCGTCGTCTCCACCAGCACCAGCACGACAAACAGCGGTGTGGCCGACAGGCGGCGGAGGCCGTCGCGTTCGACGCGGACGAAGAACTTCTGACCGTGATAGGCGGGCGTGACCGGGACGACCCGGCGCACGAGCCGGATGACCGGATTGGACGCCGGATCGAGGTCGCGCTCGACCTGGACGGCCATCCTGATGCCGGTGAAGACGAGGAACGCCCCGAAGATGTACAGGACCCAGTGGAACTGCTCGATCAGGTACACGCCCGCCACGATCATGGCGCCGCGCATCAGGAGCGCACCGAGGATGCCCCAGAACAGGACGCGGTGCTGATAGGCCGGCGGGACGCGGAAGGCGCCGAAGATGAGGACGAAGACGAAGATGTTGTCGACCGAGAGCGCCTTCTCGATCACGTAGCCCGC
Source organism: Acidobacteriota bacterium (assembly GCA_044507065.1). Taxonomy (GTDB): domain Bacteria; phylum Acidobacteriota; class Vicinamibacteria; order Vicinamibacterales; family SCN-69-37; genus SCN-69-37. The sequence goes on along the minus strand of JBIQJY010000043.1, from coordinate 27,499 downwards.
GAAGAACTCGAGCCCCGCCTCGCGTCCCGAGATCATGTAGAGGCCACACCCGAACAGCAGGGCCGCCGCAATCCAGACCGCGCTCCACGCAGCCGCCTCGCGTACTCGAACCTCGTGCGCCTCCCTGTGGAATACGAGGAGGTCGAGCGCGAGCATCGCCAGGACGAACGTATTGAACCCGATCCACAACCACGCGTGATCCATCACCGCTGACTCCTGAAGACAAAAAAAAGGCGAGACCCTCGCAACGGGGGCTTTCGCCGCTCGTGCGAAGGTCTCGCGTGATTCTTCAGGAACCCGGCCGAACCGTGCGCGGTGAGGCGCAGTATTGACGATTCGGCCGCGCGGTCAACGACCGCGTGGCTACTCCCCTTCCAGCAGGAACACGATACCGCGGGCGGGAACGGCCCGCAAGGATGCGGAGGCTCTCACTCGAGCCGGCGCAACCGCACGATGACATCGCCAGGCGCGTCAGCGTTGCTCGTCATGGCGAACCACGTGCCGTCGGCGCCCGAGACGACATCGCCAATCCGGTCGGCCAGGCCCGGCGCCATCACCGGCCACGCCAGCCGTACTGTCGCGGACGTGCCCGGCGTGCGGAGCAGGGCCTGCGCAAGGCCGTGCGTCTGAAGGCCCGCGGCGTTGGCGAGAAAGAGCGCCGGCCCGCCGCGCAGCCGGCGCACGGTCGTCGGCACGCGCACCGGGCCAATTGAACGCGCGACGCGCCGGCCGGGAGCCGGACCGGGGTGACCACCGGCCGGCACTGGCTCGAGCGTCGTGACGGCCTCGCCGGCAAACGCGAGCCACAGTGCGTCAGTCGATGGATCCCACGTGAACGCAAGCGGATGAGCTCGCACACCGGTGAGCGGGACATCGGAGACGGCACCGTCGGGCTGCAGCCGCAGCATCGAGGCGTGCGGCCGGCTTGCCGAGGGCTCACGATCGAACGTGAACCCGGTGGGCAGCGCCACGTAGAGCAGCCCCTCCGGTCCGAATGCCAGCCGAGGTCCCTGCGCTGGCGACGCGCCTTCACCCGAGGCAATCGGGCCGACAACCGTGGTCTCGAAGAGTGAAGCGGCCTCACCCAGCGTGTCGCCCACCTCGCGCAGGCGAATCACGCGCAGCCTCGGCCCGGAACCCTCGTCGGCAATCGACGCGAGATAAACGAAATGGTTGTCCGCAAACCCGGGGTCGATCGCCAGCCCCGGCGATGCGATCGCATCGACGGCCAGCATGCGGCGTGAACGCTGCACGTCGAGCGCACGTGTGATGCGCGACGCGTCGCCGGGGTGCACGACGCGCACGCTGCCGTTCGACTCGGCAACCAGCAGCCGCCCGTCCGGCGCCGCCGCCATCTGCGCGGGCGCATGGATGCCGCGCGCCACGACATCAGCGGCGAACACGAGGTCCGGCGCCACCGCCACGGTTGCCTGCAGTCCTATCGCTCGAAACCCGCCGCCCGCGTCGCGCAACGACGCAAGGCTCGCCGCGCCGTCCCGGACCTTCTCGACCTCGATCGTTTCGCTGCGCTCACTCTCGGGGCCCGAACCCAGCATGGTCGCGAGCGCAATCGTGTGGGGGCCATCACTCATCGATGGCAGGGGCGATGAGCAGACGGCCTCGGGCGCGCCGTCACAGACGGCCGCGTCGAGCGGCACCGGCGTGTCGTCGACGTACGCGCGAAATCGCAGGCCCGACACATGTCCGGCCTGCGACCAGGCGAGTCGTTCGGTGCCGTGCACAATCGTGGCGCCGCCGGCCGGCGGCGAAGAGGGTGGCCCGCTCCCGCATCCGGCCGCCACGACCGCGGCGGCAGCAATGGCCGCACGCCGCATCCAGCGGTGCGCCGCGGTTCGGCTCGACACACCACTGCTGCCGCGCCCACGTGAGGCGAAGCGGATTCTCCTGATCGACATAATGATGAAGAGGCAGATGCCCATCATTGGTCACACGCTCGTCGGGATTGTCGTCGCGCAACAGGTCGAACCGCGCGGCTCGACGCGTGCGCACCCGCCCGGCCAATGGACCCACGTCCTCTGGCTGCCCACGATCGTCGCGCTCTCATACCTGCCCGATGTCCTGACGCATCTCGGGGTCTGGCTTGGCGTGCCCTCGGCGCAGGCAGCCGGCCATTCGATGATCGTGGCGTGCGTGCTTGGCGTCGCGATCGGCGCCTCCTGGAGTCGGCTGGCGGCGAGCTCGCCGCTGCGAACGATCGCGCTCGCTACGGGCGTCCTCCTGCTGCACGATGCACTCGACCTGCTTCAGGACGTCGAACGGATGCCGCTGTGGCCGTTGTCGATGCGGCAGGTCGGCACAGACTGGCTGATGTTCACCGACAGGCTCTCGGGCGAGGCCGTGGCATTCGGCCTGCCCTTTGCGGCCTATCAGCTGTGGCGCATCGCCACGCGACGCCCGCTCCTGGGCGCCACGACGACAACCGCTGCCGTGCGATGGACGGCTGGCCTGTTCGCCTGCGGCGTACTTGTGACAACGGTTGGCGTCAGCTACCTGCGCGATATCCGCGGAGCGCAGTTGCGGGCCGCGGAAGCTCACTGGCGGTCGGGCGAGTTGCACGAAGCGCTTGCCTTCATCGATGCGGCTGAACGCTGGCCGTCGTCGGCGGGCCGCGGCGACTTGCTTCGTGGGCAGGTCTACGCCGTCATGGGGCAGGACGAGCAGGCCGAGCAGGCGATGCTCCGTGCCTATCGGAGAAATCCCGATGCGTTCTGGCCCAACGCCGTGCTGGCGGAGTTTCACGCATCGCGCGGATCGGTGTCGACGCGGCTCGAACGGTCGGCACCCTACGTCGAGGTGCTGCGAACGCGTTTCGCCACGCACGAAGCCTTGCCTTCGGTCATGGCCCGTATCCAGCAGCACATCGACGCTGCCCGACAAGGCCGCTGACGGGGATCCCCCGCCAGCGGCCATCGACGCGTGTCCGCCAACGCCAGGCAGTGCTACCTGACGGCCATCCTGCGGAAGACACCCACGCCTGCCAGGGCCAGGCCCAGCAGCATGGCGGTGACGCCGCCATCAGGCACCCCGTTCGCGTTCAGCTGCACGTCGTCGATCAGCGTCCCGAACGAGTCGGATGTTCCGGTGCCGGTGAACGCCAGCAGGTAGGTGCCGGGGGCAGCCACATTGATGTCGAACACGTACGACGACATGGCCGTCGACCCGGGTGGCGGGGCCATGAACGTCAGCAGGTTGCCGAGCGACACGGTGAAGCCCTGGCTGGACGCGTCCACCCCGGACCGCAGTGCCGCCAGGAACGACAGCTGATAGATGCCCGCCTGCGCGATTGTCACGCTCTGCGAGACGGTGGCGTTGGCGGTCGAATCGAGCTCGAGCACGTTCGAGCCATCGAATCCCGTCACGCCATAGATGCCGCCGAGGCCGATCTCGATCGGTGCGCCGCCGCCGGCGGTCCACCCGTCGATATCGTCGTAGAGATCCCAACTGGACTGAACCGGATCCTCGAAGCTCCCGTTGACGATGAGGCTCGCCTCGCTCCTGTCAGTCGCTCCAAGAACGAAGCCAGCCAGTAATAGCGGTAAGAGAAGTTTCTTCATGCCCTTCCCTGTTGCAAACGGCCGGCCATCGCGCGGGTTCGATGCACACCCTGCGGGTGTGGTGAGGTAAGTCTCGAACCCCGTGTCACTTGTGGTTGCACCTGACGTCTTGGCAGCTGGTCGCGTCGCGGCGGCCGTTGCTCGAACCGTAAAGGATTCCGACAGAACACGCGAGGCGGCCGGTGACGCCCTGCACACAGGTCAGGCGCTGTCGGAAAACCTTACAGTTTCCCGGCATTTCGGCCGCGTATTGCTTTGGTATAGTCGAACGTAACCCCGGCAAGGAGACAGCGATGACTGATGGTCGCGTGTTCCGCACCGGCGCACTTCTCTGCGCGGCGGTGCTCGTCTGGGGCTGCAGCAACGCTGAACGCGACAAGGCGCGTCACCTCGAACGAGGGGATCAGTACGTCGCCGAGGGCCGCGACGAGTTCGCACTCGTCGAGTACTCGCGCGCCATCCAGATCGATCCGCAATACGGCACCGCGCACCTCCAGCTCGCGAAGACGTACGAGCGCATGAACAACATGCGCGCCGCCGTTCGGCAATACGTCCGCGCCGCCGACGCACTACCCGACGATCGCGAACTCCAGCTCAAGGCCGGACAGGTACTGCTGCTCACCGGCCGGTTCGACGAGGCCCGGGGACGCGCAGCCACACTGCTGGCTCGCAATGCGGACGACGTCGACGCGCTGTTGCTGCACGCCAACGCGCTTGCCGCACTGCGCGATCCCGAAGGCGCCGTCGCGCAGATCGAAGAGGCCCTTGCGGTCGATCCGGACAGCAGCGAGGCGTTCGTCACCCTCGGCACCGTGCGGATGCAGGGAGGCCAGGCGAAGGAAGCCGAAGCGGCGTTCCGGCGCGCCGTCAGCCTGGCGCCATCGCAGGTCGAACCGCGGCTCGCCCTGGTGAACTTCTTCTGGTCCACCAATCGGCTGCCCGAAGCCGAGGCAGCGCTCCTCGAGGTCCTGGCCGCCGATCCGCGGCATCTGCTCGCCAACCGCATGCTCGGTGTGCTCTACGTCGCGACCGGGCGCGTCGACGACGCCGAGGGACCGCTGAGGACCGTCGCCGACGTGTCGGGGGCGCCAGCGGCACAGCTGCAGTTGGCCGACTACTACGCAAGCATCGGCCGACCCGACCAGGCCGTTGCACTCCTGACGCCGCTCTCGGCGGCCCAGTCGACATTCGTCGACGCCGAGGTGCGCCTGGCTGCCATCGACTATGCGGCGGGACGGACCAAGGAGGCCCACACGCGCATCGACGGCGTGCTCGCGCGTGTGCCGCGCAACAGCGCGGTGCTCGTGACGAAAGCGCAGTGGCTGATGGCCGAGGACCGGCTCGACGATGCGCTGGCGCGGGCACAGGCCGCCGTGGCTGCCGATCCCGAATCGGCCCAGGCGCAGTTCGCACTCGCCACCGTCTACGACAGGCGAGGGGAACAGTCCGAGGCCCGGCGCGCCTATACGGAAGTTCTTCGCATCAATCCCCGCGCGGTGGCCGCACAGGTGCAACTGTCGCGGTTGAGCCTCACGGCCGGCGATCGTACCGGCGCCGTCCAGTACGCCGAGCGCGCCAGCCGCGCCGAGCCCTCGAGTCTCGGCGCCCGCGTGGC
>JBIQJY010000043.1:0-22209 GCA_044507065.1 Acidobacteriota bacterium | reverse complement strand
ACGCGGCGGCTGCGGTATCGCGCGTCGAGGCGGAAGTCGAGAAACAGCCCGACAACGCGCCGCTGCTGGCGTTGCTCGCGCGCACGCACGGCGCGGCCGGGAACGCGGCGGGCGCCGAACAGGCGCTGCGGCGCGCGGTGACCGCCGACCCGCGATTCGACGCGGGCTACACGATGCTGGCGGAGCTCTATCGGAGCCAGGGCCGCGTCGACGAGGCGCTGGCCGAGTTCCAGGCCATTGTCGCGCGCGACGGCTCGTCGGTCGGCGCGCGGACGATGGTCGGCATCCTGCTCGATGCCGACGGCCGACGCGACGAGGCGGTGGCCGCCTATGAAGCGACGGTCAAGACGAACGCGAACGCGCCGATTGCCGCCAACAACCTCGCGTTCATCTATGCCGAGCGCGGCCAGAATCTCGACCAGGCGCTGCAGCTGGCCACCACCGCCAAGCAGCGACGCCCCGACGATCCCAACGTGGACGACACGCTGGGCTGGGTCTACTACAAGCGCGGTCAGCCGCAGCAGGCCATTCCCTACCTGCAGGCCAGCCTGACCAGGCAGCCCGACGCGGCCGACGTGATGTATCACCTCGGCATGGCCTATGCCGGCACCGGTGAAGCCGCGCGGGCGCGAGAGCTGCTCGAACGCGCGCTCGAGATCGATCCGAACGTTGGCGGCGGGGAGGCGCGCCGGGCGCTCGCGACCGTCTCGGTGCCCTAGCGCCGGGTCAGGGGAGGACGCCAGGGCCGTCGTAGCCCTTCAGCCACACGGCACGCTGGCGCCACAGGGTCTGCCAGCGGTCGACGCCGGTGCGCGTGGACAGCCGGGCCAGGGCCGCCCGTAGCCCCGTCCCCGCCGCGAGGAAGAACAGGCCCAGCCATCTCTCTGCGCCGCGCCAATGCGTCCGCACGAGGCTGGCCTTGCCGCGATAGAGCAGCAGGCTCTTGTGCACCGGCGTCTCGGAACACTGCCCCACCTCGTGCACGAGCTCGGCTGTCGGGCAGATGACGGGGCGATAGCCGCGCGCGCGCGCCCGCATCGCCAGGTCGGCATCCTCTCCGTACATGAAGTAGCGCTCGTCGAAGCCGCCGAGCTCGTCCCAGACGGCCCTGGGCACGAGCAGGAAGCACCCGCTGATGATGCCGACCTCGCGGACCGTGTCGCGCTGCCAGTCGCCGAGCGATTCGGGATCGAGCCAGCGGTTGCGCGGAAACATCGTGCTGACGCCGAGCGCAAACATCGCCATGCTCCACAGCGTCGGCTCACCCCAGCACGATGACGGCTCCAGCGACCGGTCGGGTCGGAGCGTGCGGCCACCGTACAGGCCGTGCGCCGGATGATGCCGGGCAAAGGCAACAATCTCGTCGACGGCGCCCGGCCTGAGCACGGTGTCGGGATTGAGCAGCAGGACGAACTCACCGCGCGCGTGTCGTACGCCGTAGTTCACGCCCGCGGCAAACCCGAGGTTTCCACCCGGCTCCAGCAGATCGACGTCGGGAAACCGTGCCCGGATCCGCGCCACGCCATCGTCTTTCGACGCGTTGTCGACGACGATGACCTGCTGCTCGACGGTGCGCCGGGCGGTGAAGACGCTCTCGAGGCAGTCGCCGATGAATGCCCCGGAGTTGTACGACACGATCACGATCGACACGTCTGTCGCCATGCACTGCCTCCTAGTGGCCACGACGCAGCGCCCGGGGCGTCACGTCCAGCAGCGTGCGTTCCACGCGGTTGCGCAGACGCTGCAGGCGACGGCGCCATCCCGAGAACTGGCGCGCGTCGACCGGCGCTTCCTGGATGAGGCGCGCATTCCGCCGGATACCCGCCGACCAGTCATCGAGCGTCTTCGCGCCATACCCGTCGGCGGTGAGCGGGCGCAGCCGCTGGAAATCGGCATCGGTGCGATAGTGCGTGTGGGCCGATCGCGGATCGTCCATGTGATCTTCGAACAGGAAGGGATGATAGAAGCCGTTGATCCACCCGGCCCGTGCAACCCGGATGCAGTAATCGGAAAAACTTTCGCCCTCGCGCAGCACGCCGTGCTTCGTGATGCAGGCCCGCTTCATCAGGTAGCCACTCCCGGCCACCCACGCGTTGCGCATCACCGCGTGCCCGCTGTCGAACCGGACGAGCTTGCGCTCGACGAGCTCGTCGACAATGTCTTCCCGGCGCAGGCGCGAGCACCCGATCACGCCGAGGGTGGCTTCATCTTCGTGCGCGTTCCTCAGGACCGTGCTCCAGCCCGGCGGCACCAGACAGTCGTCGTCCACTTTCCCGACGTAGGGGGCCGTCGATTCCTGCCAGAACCAGTTGGTTGGCGCCCGCAGCTTCTCGTTGGTCTCCGAGTAGTGAATGCGGCCGATACGGTCGTGATGGCTGAACGACCGCACGACGGCCCGTGTGGCGTCGTCGGTCCCGTTGTGCCAGATCCACACACGCGTCCGCGCGTCGCAGCCGTCGAGCAATGCCGGCAGCGACAGCGCCGTATATTCCGGCCTGTTGTGCGTGATCATCAGTATGTCTGTCAGTGCATCCTGCATCGATCACCTACCGAGCCGCCGGTGACGCGTCGGGGACGATTCGCAGGCCGCCGGGCGCGATCGGCCGCGTGTCCGTGTATTCATAGGCCCCGATGTCCCAACCTCCGCCCTGGGGCCGCGCGACGCCGTCGTAGTCCACCGGATTCGGCCAGCCGGGGATGGCAACGCCGGCATCCCGCGCCGGGCTCGAAGGCAGCAGGCGGTAGTCGCCCGCGTCGCGATCGACGAACTCCGGGTCGACGTTCACCCGATCGGCGCCGTACTGCTTGAACTGGCCCTGGCCCTGGCCCGGTGTCGAGAAGAGAAGATTGTTTCGTCCGGGGGCGCCGGGTTGCCCGTCGATGAGCCGCGCGCGTCCCATCACGCCATAGGCGGTGCCGCGCCCATAGAAGATGTTGTTCTTGAACTCGCACGATCCCTTGTCAGTCGTCGACCGGCACCACATGCCGTGGTGGGCGGTCGACGTGTCGCACGTGTTGTTGAAGATCCGGACGCCGTCGATGTCCTCGAGCAGCGCGCACCAGGCGGCCACCTTCGAGAAGACGTTGTTGCTGATGATCACGTCCCGGCTCAGTTGATGCACCTTTGCGGTGAAGAGCACGCCTTGTGACACGTCACTGCAGAAGTTTCCGTCGATCACGATGTTCTGGACCGCCCGATCGGGACCGTTGTTGTCGAACGACTGGAAGCAGTCGACGTGCGCCGATCCGGTCCTGCTGCGGTCGACGCCGTGCAGGACGTTGTTGCGCAGTTGATGATTCGTGCCGAACAGCCGCACGTAGTCGACATCGCCGCACCGTCCGCCGTTGGTCCACATGTCGGTCAGCTCGTTGTGCGAGATGACATTGCTTGTGCCGCCAAGCGACAGGCCGAAGCAGGTTCGTTCGAGTCGGCTGCGGGTCAGCGTGTTGCCGCTGCCCGAGACCGCCGCGGCGAGATTGTTCATGCCGAGCGAATCGGAAGTCGAGGTGACGTGCATGCCACTGGCGACGCCGGCATGGCCGTAGAGGCGAAGTCCCCATGTTGCGCCGGCGGGCATGTCCACGCGCATGTCCTCGACCACCACGTGGTCGCCGCTGATCAACAGGCTGCCCGCAATGGTGGTCCGGTCGCCGCTCTGCCCGATGATGCGGATGGGACTTCCGCTCGATCCGCTGCGCGAGACCACAACCGCCTCGGCAAAAGTGCCCGCGCCGATCATGCACGTATCGCCAGGCGCCAGTTGGCCGACACACCGCTGAATGGTCCGCCACGGGGACCGCTCCGTTCCGGCACCGGCGTCGTCGCCGTCGACGATGACGAAGTAGACGGCCGGCGCCTGCGACGATCTCGTCAGCACGGGTGTCGAGGCCAGCAGTACGCAGGCCCCCAGCGCCCAGAACGCGGCGTTTGAAAGTCGTGTCATTTCAGATCCTTCCCACTTGCGGCGATTGCACCGATGTGCCGGGTGCGGTGGCGGCCCGGCCGACGGCTTCGTCGTAGCAGTCGGCCGTGTCCGCGGCGATGGCATTCCAGTCCCAGGCGCGTGCGCGCGCGAAGTTCGTGGCGCCCATTACGGCCAGCGTGGATCGCTGACCGATGGCCGTCGACACGGCGTCGAACAGGCCGTCGTTTCGGTCGGCGTCGTAGAGAATGCCTCCTTGCTCGTCGATGCAGTCGGCCATGCCCGGTAACCGCGGCGCGATGCACGCACGGCCGAACGACATGGCCAGGATGAGCGCGCCCGACGTCAACGTCTTCCGGTAGGGAAAGACAACGGCGTCAGCCGCGTTGAAGTACATCTGCAGCACGCCATCGTCGACTCGACCCGGCGTGTATCGGATGCGGGCGTCGCCAGCCGCGCGCTTCCTGATCGCGGCGTCGATCGTGTCGTTGTGGGGTTTGCCCGCGATGAGCAGCCGCACCGCTGGCGAATTCAGCCGGCGGACGGCGTCAACGAGATCGAGCACGCCCTTGTAAGGCCGAATGGCGCCCAGCGACAGCAGGACGGTCGCGTCCGGCGGCAGGTCGAGCTGCGTCCGACAGGCGTCCGGAGCCAGCACATTCGGATACGACTCGATGTAGTGGCCGTGGGGAATGACGCGCACCTTGCGCTGGTCCTCGATTCGCAGGCGCTCGATGAGTTCCGTGCGGGCGCCGGCCGAATGACAGATGATCCGGCTCGCCTGGCGCGCGATGGTCCGACTCATCCAGAAGTCCAGCGCGGGCAGGCTGGATTCATGCGGCACGACGTTGTGCGCGGTCCACACAACCGGCACACCGCGCTGGCGCAACCGACCGACGCGATGCGCGAAGAGCCACCATCGCGCGAGCCGACGCGGTTCGGCACTCGCCACCGGCAACCAGTGCAGGTGGACCAGATCGCCGCGATCGGTCGCGCGCGAGCGGCGACGGCCGATCGACTCGAGCGGCGTCCCGGTTTCCACCTCGAGTCCGAGGCGCTGCAGGCCGCCCACGAGCAGCGGCTGGTACGGATTGGCGGGCCAGTAGGGCACGATGTGAGCCCTCGGGCGACCGCTAGCCATCCTGACTCTTTCTCAGCCACTCGCGCATGTCCTCGACCTGGTCGCCGATTCGTGCCAGCAGCTGGCTGCGTGTGCTGTCGGAACTGAGCTGATAGGAGGCGCCGGTCCGCAGCTTCAGGATTGATTCGCGCAACCGGCGCCGCGCGATCGGTCGTACCGCGCGGTTGGCCGCGCGCAGCAGCCAGCCGGACGATTGCAGGAAGTCGAGCCCGAGGTGCGTCGGCGTCACGTCGACGCCAGCCGAGAGGCCCCAGTCGAGCCACTTGAGGCTGGCCACGTCGAATCCTTCGGTTCGCCACGCAAGCACGCTCACCCTGTGCCACGGAATGCGGAGCGCGTCAGCCACGATGGCGCCGTGCATGGCTTCCGTGACGATGCGCTCGCAGCCGCGCAGCGCTGCAATCGTGCGCTCGACCGACTCGCGCGGATCGATGAAGACGAACCCCGCATCCCCGCACAGCCGCTCCCAGTCGATGGCCTTGAGCGAGTGGTAGTGGGGCATGAAACCAATGGCGCGCCCACCGGACGCGGCCGTGCCGTCAACGAGAGGACCAACGAGGATTGCGGGATCGGTAATGGCCGCCGTGCCGTGGCCGATGACCGATGCCGAGATGGGCCCGCGGACGAAGCGGATCCGCAGGCTGTCGGTGCGGCTCGGCGGGTTGCGGGTCGACCGGATGCCGGAACCGAAGACGACTTTCGGTCCGTTCAGCCGCTCGAGGCGGCTGTCGAGGATGGATCCGATGCCGATGAACGTCGTGTGCGGCGATCGAACCATGTCCGAGCCGAACACACGCGGCCAGAGCCAGCCGTTCAGGTCGTCACCGAAGTTGCCGTGAGGCGCCTTGAAGGCGTAGAGATTCATCGGGTGGAATCGAGCGAGGCCAGGGCCGCGCCGTTGTCACGCCAGCGCGTGGCGGCGGCCGAAACCGTGGCGCACGAGTGCCACGGCCGCCAGGATCCGGTGTCGGCTGTACGGCAGCGACATGAGGAGGCCGAGATGCATCACCGCGGCCAGCAGTCCGAACGTCACGAGTGACGCGGCGGGGCTTGCGACGCCGGTTTCCCGTCGCAGCAGCGCCAGCGCAACGGTGATGACTGCCCCCGACAGAATCGGAACGCCGACGCTCGCGAACAGCCGCGAGGGCCGCACTTCGAAGTGGGAAGCCGCGTACCAGATGAAGAGCGGTGTGCGAACAAGGAATCCGCTCAACGAGTAGGCCGCCGCAACGCCCAGCGGTCCCCAGGGCAGACCGGCAAACAGGCTGGCGGCAATGACGACGGCGCTGATGAGCCGCCACCGCACGAGCCGGCCGGGCAGGCCCCGCGCCGTCATGAGCGTCGCCAGCAGCGACGCAACCGGCTCGACGAATGCGAACACGGCCAGGACCCGCGCGATCGGCACCGCCTGGTCCCATCGCGGCCCGAGCATGATGAGGACCATCCAGTCCGCGCAGGTGATGGCCACGGCGACGATCAGGCTGCTGACGCAGCCGACCATGAACGTCAGCTGGACGGCAGCCTTCTCGAACGCCCGCGTGTCGCCAGCCACGCGGGCAAACGCGCTGCCGGCCACATTCATGATTGGCGGCAGCACCTGCTTGAGCGGCTGCGACAGGATGTTCTGGGCGCGATTGTAGAAGCCGAGCGCGGTCGGACCGAACAGTACCCCGATGATGAACGCATCGAGGCCCGACGTCACGAAGCCGAGCATGTTGGACAGCGTGACGGCGCCACCGAATCGAACCATCGGCCGCACGTCATCGCTCCACCGCGGCCGGCTCGGGCTCCATCCCGATTGCCACCACAGCACGGCCACGCCGACCACCTCTGTCGTCGCGTGCATGACGACGATGGACCAGTAGCCGAGGCCCTGGAAGGCGGAGAAGACGCCGGCACCGGCCCCCGCCAGGACAGCGGCCAGGTCGCGCAGCACCAGGCTGCGATAGCGCATCGCGCGCCTCAGCAGGGCCTGATGCTGGGCGCCGAGCGAGCTGATCGGCGCCATCACGGCGTACGCGAGACAGATGCCGGCCAGCTCGGGCTGGCCGTACAGGCGGCTGACGACAGGAGCCAGCGCCGCCATCACGATCATGATCAGGATGCCCGTGGCGACGTTGAGCCAGAGCATCCCGCTGACCTGCTGCTCGGTGACGTGCGCCCGCTGGACGGTGGCTTGTGACAGGCCCAGGTCCTTGAAGCGGGTGACCAGGACGACAAAGGCCATCACCATCGCCACGAGGCCGTAGTCGCCCGGCGACAGGATGCGCGCCATGATGGCGGTGCTCACCAGCATGACGACAAGGCGCGCGCCCTGCCCCACCGCCGTCACCGCCCAGCTGCGTACGGCAGACCGTTTCAGGCCGCCCGGGATCTCCTGGTTGCCGATCCAGGGCTTCTCGCCGGGCGCGTGGCTAGGCACGCTCGATGTCCAGTTTGGCCATCAACTCGTAGAGCGTGGGCCGGCTGACGCCAAGCTCGAGCGCCGCCGCGGCAACCTTGCCGCGATGACGCCGAAGCGCCTCGACAATCAGTTCCCGCTCGGCCTGCTCGCGGACGGATCGCAGCGTGGGAGGCGCGTCGGCGTGGACCACGTGCGCCAGTTCGAGATCGGCAGCCGCCACCCGGCTGCCGTCGGCCATGATCACCGCGCGGTTCACGCGGTTCTGCAGTTCACGGATGTTGCCGGGCCAGGTGTGCCGACAGAGCGCCTTGATGGCCTCGGGTGCAAACGTCATGCGCGTCCGGCCGTGCTCCCGGCCGCAGCGCTTCAGGAATGCACCGGCAATGAGCGTCACGTCGTTGCCGCGCTCCCGAAGCGGCGGGATGTCGATGACGACGCCAGCCAGCCGGAAGTAGAGGTCCTCCCGAAACGTGCCCGCGGCTACGGCCTCGTGCAGGTTCGCGTTGGTCGCGGAGATGACGCGCGCATCCGACGCAATCTCCTGGCGTCCCCCGACCCGCTGGAACGTCTTCTCCTGCAGGAACCGCAGCAGCTTCACCTGGAGCAGCGCCGGCAGGTCGCCAATCTCGTCGAGGAACAGCGTGCCGCCGGCGGCGGATTCAATCAGCCCCTTCCGCATGGCATGCGCGCCCGTGAACGCGCCCCGCTCGTGGCCGAACAGCTCGCTTTCGAGGAGGTTCTCCGGAATGGCGCTGCAGTTGAGCGCGACGAATGGCCCGTTGCGCTTCTGGCTCTGCCGGTGCAGCGCCTGGGCCACCATCTCCTTGCCGGTCCCGCTCTCCCCGAGAATCAGCACCGGTGCCGTCGTCGGCGCGGCTTTCGTGACGAGCGTGAAGACGGTTGCCATGGCCGGGCTCGCCCCGATCATGCCCTCGAAGATCGCGCCGGCCTGGCCGTCGCGCGCGGCGTGATGCTCCTCTTCGAGCCCGGCAACGAACGCATGGCGCTGCAGGACGATCCTGAGCAGGTCGAGATCGACCGGCTTGGTGAAGAAGTCGCACGCGCCGGCACCAATCGCGTCGAGCGCGTTGCGCTTCTCACCCTGCCCGGTTGCCACGACCACCCGGGCGCGCGGATGCTCCGCGAGAATCGCCGTGAGCGTCGCAAGTCCCTCGGTCGGATCCCCGGGCCACGGCGGGAGCCCCAGGTCGAGGATCGTGACCACCGGCTGGTGCGCCTCGAACGCCGTGATCGCTGTGCCGCGATCGGCAGCGAGCACGACGGCGTATTCGTCGGCGAGCGCCCACCGCATCTGCGCGCGGATATCCTCGTCGTCTTCGACGATGAGCAATGAAGGCATGGTCATGGGATTCACGCAGCGGGAAACGTGGCCGTGAACGTGGTGCCGCGTCCTTCCTCGGTGTCGACGTCAATCCGGCCGCCGTGCGACTGGACGATCGCACGCGTCTGGAACAGGCCGATGCCGAGGCCGGCCTTCTTGGTCGTCTGGAACGGACGGAACAGGAACTCGGATACGAACGTCGGGCTCATGCCGCACCCGTTGTCGCTGACCGACAGGACGACCGTGCCCGGGCCGGGGCACGTGCGGACCTCGATCCGGCCACCGTCGGCGACCGCGTCCCGGGCGTTCATCACGAGGTTGGTCACGACACTGCGCAGCTGATCGGGGTCGCCGAGGATGCGTGGCACCGATTCCAGGCAGCGGCTCACGGGAACCGCCTGTGCGCCCACCGCATCGAGCGCTTCGGCAACCAGTGCATTGAGGTCCGCCTCGGTCCGCATGACCTCCGGCTGCTGGCGCACGGTGTTCAGCCGGGCGATTGTCGTGTCGATCCGCGCTGCGGCATTGGAGAGGCCCCGGAGCGCGTCCTCGCGGAATGCCGGGTCGTCGAAGTGGACCGGCAGGTTGCGCAGCATGAGGTTCAGCGACGCGGCGGCGTTCTTCAGGTCGTGCACGAAGAAGGTGGACATCGCGCGGAACGCGTCGAGCTCGCGCGCGCGGGCCACCTCCTCGGCCAGGTGCAGGTTGAGGAGCACCGAGGCGCACTGCGCGGCCACGCAGCGCAGCAGTTCCAGCTCCTCGATCGTGTAGGCCGCGCCATTGATGCGATCCGCGAGGACGATGGCGCCGATGGCCTGGTCGTTGGCGCGCAGTGGCGCACAGACGCGGCGTCCACCATTGGGAAAGGTCGACGGATTGCACCGGCGCAGTTCCTGGATCCAGGCGTCGGTGCCGGCCTCGAGATCGAACGGCGTGGACCGTGTCGACAGTCCGGCGATGACGTCGGCACTGCCGGATGCGGGACCAGCATCGATCTCGTCGCGATCGTGGCCGCCCGTCGCGGCCACGAGCCGCAGCCGGCGATCGGCGCCTGTCAGCCACACATTGACGGAGAGCACGTCGAACGTGTCGGCCAGCAGCCGCGTGACGGCGCGCCCCAGCCCCTGCACATCGGTCACCCGTCCCATCTGCAGGGATGCCGTCGTCCACACGCGAACCGAGTCGTGCTGCGCCTTGCCGAAGTGACGCGCCGTGAACGTGTGCAGCCGCTGACGCGCCCGGTCCGACAGCAGCACCAGCGCCAGGCCTGCCAGTCCCACGAGTACGACAATGGTCTGCAGCTGCCCGAGCCACGTGCCGCCCATGCGCCCCACCACCTGGGCCAGCACGCCGACCACGAACAGGTATCCGCCCACGATCAGCACGGTCAGCGATGACCGGATGACGGCGGTCGACGGATAGACGGACACCTCGGCCCAGCCCGTCCGTGTGTAGGCCACGATCAGCAGCACGCAGCCGAGCAGCAGCGCGGCGGCTTCGAGGCCCCACAACGCACTCACGTCCGGCGCCGAGAACAGCAACTGCTGGCTGTGGGCGTAGAGCCGCGTGCCGAAGATCACCACGAGCGCCAGCACCACGAACTTCAGCCGCCAGCGCATGGTGCCCACGGCCGACCGGAACGTGTGTTCGAGGTTGAGGAGAATCGCAACGACGGCGACGAGCAGCACGCCGTTCAGCACGTCGGCGACACCGCCGAACTGCAGCAGCCATTCGCCACCGGGCTGCTGCGCAGGCAGAACCTCGAACAGTCGATCCCGGAGCGCGAGCGTGAGAAGCACCGGCGCGATCATCGCGAGCACCAGCGCCACGGCCCAGCGGCGCAGCCGCTCCCGGCCGTCCGCACGCGAGAAACCGAGACTGAATCCCAGCCAGATGCCGGGCACCGCCGCCTTGACCACCAGCGCCGCCGTGACCCAGGCGCGCACGGCCTCGAAAGTGGTCGCGCGCAGGGCGAATGCCGCGCTCACGCTCTCGAGCGCCAGGGCCGTCATCCCGGCGAAGAAGAACCACGTGGCGGGCGAGGGTTTCCGGCGGACGACACTGAGCGCCGCCAGCGCCAGTCCACCAAGCGCGGCCAGGATGGCCAGCGATGCGGCCAGGTTCACCGTTGCAGGCGTCTCAGCCACAACAGCAGCAGGAGAAGCGGGATGAGCGACAACGCGAAGAACACGGGTCCGCCGCGTCGATGCAGATAGCTGTCAATCATGTGCGGCCCGACATGGACGCACAGCAGGCCGATCGTGAGCACGCGGACGCTGTTGCGGACGATGGCCAGCGGCACGACGAAGGCTACGAGCGCCACGCGGCTCCACGTCCTGTTCAGCAGCAGATTCGACGCGACGAGGCCGACGATGAAAAGCACCCAGCTCGAGTTGATGCCACTGCACTCGCGTGCGATCTCGAGGACGATGCCCGGAAGCACGAACATCGTGCCCTCGCGTACGAGCGGCGTTCCCGTGAGCCGGAACAGCAGAGCCGAGACATCGGCCGACCCGGCCACCGACGCGCTTTCGAGCGCGGCGACGATGGCATCGGGCAGCGGCACCAGGAAGAACAGGAACGTCATCGGAAAGCAGGCGGCAGCCATCCACCGCGAGCCGAGGAACAGGAAGCCGCCGGCGACGACCAGGGACACATATGCCAGCGTGTCGAGTGCAAGGCTGTCGTTGGTGCCGAGTTCGACGCGCCAGATCCGGGCGGCGGCGAGCGCCGCGATTCCCAGCCCCATCAGGAGTCCGGCAGCCCACCCCGACGTGCCGTAGTCGCGAGGCAAGGTCGATCGGCGCAGATACAGCAGGTAACCCGTGACGATGGGCACGAGTGGAATGTAGGAATACAGTTCGCTGCCGGACGAATAGACCACCAGTTCGACGAGGCGCACGGCAAAGGCGAGCGACAGGACGAACGTCCACGACAGCCAGGCGACGACGCGCCTGTGCTGTCGAGGCTGGTCGACGAGCTCCGCCGGCGAAGATGAAGAGAGTCCGTTCATGGCGTCGTGGCAATCGGCTGCCTCGGGGTGACGAGGCGGGCGCGCTGCTGGCTGCGCAGGAAAGCGACGAACTCGGGCGACACGGGCCTTGCCTCGGCCGTTACATAGCTCCAGGCAAAGCCGCTCAGCCACAAGGCGGAACCGACGATCACCGGAGGATCGAGCAGGCGCCGCGCGCACTTGAGCACCTCGAACCAGGGCGCATATCCCAGCGCCTGGTCGGCCCTCCCCTGCCGGAAGCGGTTGCGAAGGACGGATCCGGCACTCGCGGTTCGGCGATAGTGCCGCACGGGCAGATCGTCGAATGCCTGGACCCGCCAGCCGCGCATCTGTGCTTCGACCACCGCGCAGGTGTCTTCCCCGCCGTAGCGAAGGGGCGCGTACCCGCCAATCTCCTCGTAGCAGGTGCGACGCACGCACTGGACGGCATGCGGCACCATCGCCGCCATGTTCTGGCGGCGCGGCACGAATCCGCGGCCGTAGTCCTCGTGAATCCAGCCGCCGGCAATGCCGAGGCGCGGATCCTGGCGCAGCCGCTCGAGGAGTGTCGAGAAGTAGGCGGGTCCGAAGGTGATGTCCCCGTCCAGATTGGCAATGCAGTCGTAGTCGCAGCCGATCAGCGCCGCCTCGGCCGCGTGCAGCGCCCTGACCTTCGATCCGAAGTTCCGATTCGCGTCGCCGTCGACGCGGACGAGCACGATGAACGGATGCCGTTGGCTGTGCGCGGCGACGATCGTGTCCGTGTCGTCGGTCGAACCATCGCTGGCAATGGCCCATCGAGCGGGTCTGACGTCCTGTGCCAGCACGGCCCGTATCGTCCTGTCGATGTGCGCGGCCTCGTTCCGGACCGCAGTGATGACGGCGTACGACTGCATGGTGCTACCGGGGTCCTGCGCCCGGGACCGGCGAACTGCCGCTCGTCGGACCGTGGCCATTGACGATGAACCTGCGGATCGTGTCGATGAGCTGGGGGCTTGCGTACGGCCCGATGGGTTCGCGCGCCTTCAGCTCGTCGATTCTGTCGAGCTGCGACCGCAGCTCGGCATCGTCCATCGCGACATTGATCTTGCCGAGCGTCGACAGGTGGCGGGCCGTGGCCAGCTGATGGTCGTTGCGTGTCTCGCCGAGCGCTGCATGCCTGGGCATCACCAGGATGGGCTTCTCGCACCGCAGCGCCGAAAGGATGGTGCCCATCCCGGCGTGCGCCACGACGAGCCGGGCCTCGGCAAACCGCCTCATGAACTCGTCGGGCGCCAGGAACCGGGTGTACGCGAGGCGGGCAGGCCTCCACTGCGTGGAGCCTATCTGCGCGAACACATCGGTGCGTTCGCGTCGGTCGGCCCATTCGTCGACCACCCGCACGAGGCGATCGAAGGGTACGTCGGTTCCGACGGTGACGAAGATCACGGCAGTCCGGGAGTGGAGTGCAGGTTGCTACAGGACGCTGCCGCCGTAGTGCGGCCCGTCGGGTCTGGCCAGGTGCTTCCACTGCGTGAGCCAGAGCGCGGCATGGGGTCCGGCCTGCTGGCCCGAAAGCGAGAGCTCGTCGATGTTCGCGACGCTGTCGATCCAGACCGCGCGCGCGCCGAACAGGGGCGCGAGTCGGATGGCGAAGTAACCGGGCGCGGCGCCGGTGGAGACGACGACGTCCGGTCGCTCGCGCCACAACACGCCGAGGACGCCGAGCGCCGATCGCAGCAGGCCGGCCTTGTTCCAGCGATTCGCGTCGGGAATCACGCGCAATGTCGCGCCGGGCACGTCCATCCGGTATTCCGGCTTCACCGTGGCGAACACCACGTCGCAGCCCTCGAAGGCCGGCCTGAGCCTCAGCAGCTGCACCCAGTGGCCGCCCCCGGAGGACAGGGCGAGGACCTTCGGACGCCGGTCGCGACTGCGCGCTCGTGTGTTCATCGGGCTCCCTTTCGAAACAGGACCGCGGGAATTGTCAGGGCGAGGATCTTCAGGTCGAGCCACAGTGACCAGTTGTCGACATACGTCCGGTCGAGTTCCATCCACTGGCGGAACGACACGTCGTTGCGTCCGCTGATCTGCCAGAAGCACGTCACGCCCGGCTTGATCGACAGGCGCTTGCGGTAGAGCCACTCGTAGTGCTCCACCTCGTCCATCAGCGGGGGGCGCGGGCCGACGAGGCTCATCTGGCCGCGCAGGACGTTGAACAGCTGCGGCAGTTCATCGACGCTCGTCGCGCGCAGCCAGCGGCCGAGTGGCGTCACCCGCGGGTCGTCCTTGATCTTGAATACCGGGCCGTCCATCTCGTTGAGGTGCGCCACTTCGTTCCGGCGCCGCTCGGCATCGCCGCACATGGACCGGAACTTGTACATCCGGAAGCGGCGGCGGTTCATGCCGACACGCTCCTGCGCGAAGAGGATTGGCCCGGGACTGGTGAGCCGGATGCCGATGGCCGCCGCAAGCAGCAGCGGGCTCAGCAGCACCAGCACCACGGCCGACACGACCACGTCGAGCACGCGCTTCAGGAAGAGCTGCACCAGCATGTTCTCGCGGAACAGTGTGACCACCGGCGCGTTCTCGAAGCGCTCGACGCGCATCTTCGCCACGAGACGCGACAGGGCCTCGTCGGGAAAGAGCCGCACCACGATGCCCAGGTCGTCGGCCAGGTGGATGGCCGCGCCGATGGCCTCGGCGTACTCGTCGAGGCCGAGGCAGAGAATCATCTCGTCGACCGGATGCTTCTCGAGGATCGCCTGCAGGTCGTCGACATGACCAACGATGGGCAGGCCGGAGCTTTCGGAGTCGAGAGCCGATCGCTCGGCGACCACCAGGCCGACAATGCGATAGCCCAGCACGCGGTTCGCATCGATCCGCGCGGCAATCGCACGCGCGCGGTCGATGTCGCCGAGCAGGAGCACCCGGCGACTGTTGCGGCCCGAGAGCCGCGCCGCGCCGAGCGCCCAGCGCACCGCGATCCGGCCGCCGACGCACAGCGCCGTCGCCACGACCCAGAAGACGACCACGGCATCTCGCGTGAACCGCGGCAGGCCGAGCAGCGACCCCACGATGGCCAGCAGGAAGGCACACGCGGCCGTCGCCGTGATGACCTCGATGAGCTCCGATCGCAGCGACCGCAGCCGGTCGGTTTCGTAGTGGACGAGGGCGTTGAAGCAGGCGAACCAGCCGAACGACAGCGCCAGCAGGCCCAGAATGTCGTCCGAGTCGTACCGCCCGCCCACGAGCTCGCGGATGCGCTCGGTGCCCGGCGCGTCGGTCAGCGAGACGACCAGCGCCAGCGCCAGCAGCATCAGGACCTGGTCGAGCACCCGCAGTGCGTAGAGAAAGAGCTTGTGACGAAGGCGGATCATGGTCGCTCACTCACGCAACCCGGTCGGCGTCCTCGACGGGCATCCCCGCCGACGCCATGCGCATGAAGGCCTGCCGCACCTGTGCCTGAACCGATGGAATGTCCTCGTGCAGGCGTTGGGCCGTCTCGCCGCGTCGCTCGAACAGGCGGAGCACTTCCCGGCTCACCGCGTCGGCCGCGTGCGTCCTCAGGTCGATCGCCGCATCGCCGATCCCGGCCGACTCGAAGACACCGATGAACTTGTCGCTGTAGCCGAGGCCGACCGTGGGCACGCGCTGCGAAAGCGCGCCGATGCAGGCATGCATCCGGGCGCCCACGAAGAAGTGCGTGCGCCCGATGAGCCACTTCACCTCGCCCGCACGAAGCCGCGCCGCCACTCTTGCGACCCGTCCGGGATGTCGCCGCATGGTGGCCTCGAGCAGCGCGGCGCATGCCGCCTCTTCCATCTCGGCGCCGAAGGTGTGCGGCACGATGAGAATCGTCGCGGTGGTTCGCTCGAGCAGCGTGGCCACCACACGCTCGACGACATCGCGGTAGTTCGAGCGCAGGCCGAACATGTTGTTGCCGGTATAGCCGCCCATGTAGAGCAAGCCGCTGACGTTGAGCCCGACGAGCACGGGGGCGGTTTCGAGGTCCATCGACGACGGCTCGAGCGGGACGTCGGCGGGCCGATCGGGCGCGAGCGTGAACGCGACGTCCGGGCTGAAGTGCGGCGTCCGCCCGGCCAGCGCCTCGACAGTCGGGATGCAGCGTCTGTCGCGCGTCCAGACCTGCGCCGCACGACGCAGCGTCAGCGCGGCCAGCCACCGGGCCGCGGGCGTCCGGAACGGGCCGTACGTCTGGGCCAGCAGCACGTAGGGTCGGCCCAGCAGCAGCGCGCTGAGAAGCGGAAGGCTCCCGACAACGAACCGCCGCAGTCCGTAGATGTCGCTCAGGCTGTCGCCGCCCCGGATGTCGGCGATGAACGATGCGTCGAGCAGCGCCGAGAGCCAGCGATTGCGCCGAGCGGGCCCCCGCAGGCCGATTCGGTAGAGCATGGCCGCGAGGAGGATCACGGCAATGTGCTCGCCGGGCCTGCTCCGCGGCGACAGGCGGCAGTTCACGACCGCCACCTGCTCGCCGGTCGGCCCGCCGATACGCCGGGTTCCGCCGACCGATGAGTAGTAGTGGAAGTTGATGTCGGCCGACGGCTCGACGCCGCGAATGAGGCTCACGACCGATTCGCCAAGGGCGTCGACGCCGCGGTTGCCGGAATCGAGCGACGCGCCGAGGATCGAGACACGGGAAAAACTGGTACGGGTCATGTTCGAGGATGCGGACTGGCCAGGTCGACAGACGACCGCGCGATCGCCAGGCGCCGACGCCGGGCGCGGTGACTGGCCCGGTGCGCGGCGACGGATGCCACCGGCACGCACGCCTCGTTCGCCACCGGCGATGGACGAGTCGCCAGCGCGCCGCAGAAGGCCATCGTCATGTAGAGCCAGAGGATCGACTGGTCGAAGTAGGAGATCGACACGCTGGTGATGGCAATCGCAAACAGTGCCGAACCAACCGCCCAGGCCAGGAACGACGACTCGGCGTCGCCGTCGTCGACGACCAGATGTCGTCCGACGTAGTGGAACGAGACGACCATCACCGCCACGAAACTCAGGAGCAGCGGAAGCCCGCCGTAGACGCCCAGCGCGATGTAGTGGTTGGTGAGGTCGGTGTGATCCGGGCTCCACGACACGCCTGTCGCCATCCAGTGCCGCGTGTAGTCGGTGCCGGCCAGCCACCACTCGTTCAGGTGCTGCAGCGACGATTCGATCAGGCGTGCCCGGTGCCAGCCGGTGCTGCTCCCCGTCAGGTCGATGGCGCCGATCAGGTAATACACGGGCCGATTCATCGCGATCGCGAGCGCCACATAGAGGCCGAGCGCCGTCCAGCGCAGCAGGCGCAGGCGCCGGCGCAGCGGCCACAGCGCCAGCGCAGACATGGCTGCCGCCAGGCTCATCAGCGGGCCGCTCGAATGCGACGACACGACAATGGCAATGGCGGCGGCGAGCCCAAGTGCGGCCACGACGCGAAACCGCGACCACAACACGACCATGAACGGAACCGACAAGGCTCCGATGGTTCCCGCGAGGATGGCGTGCCGGAACGGCCCTCGAGCCCGGATCTGCCCGTCGCGAGCCCACGACCCGTCCGACGTGCCGCCAAAGAAGGCCATGAGGTTGTGCGCCGATACGCGCTCGTAGAGCATGGACGCCGCCAGCGGTACCAGCACCAGCGCGAGCGCGCCGCAGATTCCCGCGATTTCCCGTGGCGAACGGCAGCAGATCCGGAACAACAGGTACAGGCCGAGTCCGTCGAACATCAGGCCGAGGCGCATGACCGCCTGCGTCATGGGATCGTTGTGCAAGGCAACGGTCACCACCATCAGGAAGCCCCAGACGACCATCAGGTAGTCGGACAGGCGAAGCGTCATCCCCTTCCAGTCCGACCGGAGCGCCGCCCGCAGCAGAGCGACAACGATCAGCGTCCGCAGGGGCGTGAAGCTGAACGGCCCGATGTCGAGCGCCTGCGCCTTCGGGATGTAGCACGCGAGCGCGAGGAACGGCACGGGCACCCACCGCCGCGGCGAGACGAACACCGCCACGACGGCAATCAACAGGAGAGCCAGGGTCGGGGCGGTCACGGTGCGTCAGTCGCAACCTTGTACGGCGGCTGCCGCCGGAACCATGCACGTTGCACGACGCGTCGGAGCGTGCCCCCGACCGTCGCCATCCATCTGCGCGGTCCGGCACCCACCCAGGCGCGGACCAACCCGAAACCTTTGTATGACGGCACCGGCGCCCCAAGCATCGTCAAAGCCGCGAGCCGGCCGAACAGGTCGCGGCGACGCTGGAGCAGTGCCCGCTGCGCGGCCACGACGCGTGCCGGGCCGGCGGGCGTGAGCGTGATGTAGCCGGCCCGCATGGCTGCGTGCAGATAGCGCCGGCCGCGCTCGGTTCGAACGATGATGAGCGACCGCCCGCTGTCGCCGGTCTCGTCGAAGTGATCCCAGGCATCGCCGCACGAAATGTCCGCAAGGCGCCCGAGGCCGTCCGGACAGAGATTGCAGCGGACCGGCCGATAGCCGGTCAGCCGCGACCAGGATTCCTCATAGGAGAGCGACGAGGCCGGCTGGCCGCTCCGCAGCGTCATGCGGAAGCGCCCTGGCCATCCGTCGCCGCGGTAGTGAACCGCTGTCGCCTCTTCGGGCTGCACGCCAAGCTGCTGCATCAGGTCGAGCGTGCCCCTCGTGCTCGGCGTGCCCGCGCAGAAGAACGAGAGCACGAGCCCGAGACTTCGATCGAGCCGCGGGTCCCGTCGCCGAAGTGCGTCCACCGCCGAGACGTCGCACGGCTTGCCGATGAATGCGTGTGGCCCGGCATCGCCGGCGATCTCTCCGAGGCCCGAGCACGGTGACGACGGCGCGTAGCGCGAGCCCGCGCGGGCCAGGACGTCGGCGCGCGTACGACTGACGTAGTTGCGGTTCATCCAGGGCGCGTCCGCGTCCATCCCCGCATGCAGAACGCCGCCGAAGTGCTCGACTTCGATCAGATAGAGGGACAACGCCGTGAGGATGCCGCCCGACGATGCCCGCAGGCGCACGTCCGGGTCCGCGGCCCATCCTTCCCAGATCTCGAGGGCCGATCCGTACTCGGGGTTGGACATCGGACCGGGCGCGTCCACGCGCGCATCCACCTGATATCCCGGGCACACGGGGAGCGCCGCGGCCATCTCGGCTTTGTCCGGCGTCGTGAATAGCGGGCGAAAGCCTTCGGCCTCGACGTGAACCATGCGCCCGCCGCTCGACGGGCACGCGTGGACACAGGCGCCGCACCCGACGCACAGACGCCAGTCGACCACGTCGTCGAAACTGCGCAGCCGCCTCATGCGCTCACCTCGACCGCAAAGGCGTCCACCATCGCGTCGACGACGCGGCGCTGCTGCGCTGCCGTCATGGCCGGGAACAAGGGCAGCGACAGCGATTGATTGGCCGATGCCTCGGTGAGCGGCAGGCTTCCGGGGCGATAACCCCAGTGCCGGTAACACGGCTGCAGGTGGAGCGGCACCGGATAGTGACGCCCGCAGACGATGCCCCGCGAGCCGAGCGATCGCAGCAACTCGTCGCGCATCTCGTGCCGGACGACGTAGAGGTGGTAGACCGACCGGCTGCGCTCGAGCTCACGCGGAAGGGTCACCGGGAGCACACCGGCGAGCAGCGTGTCGTAACTGTGGGCCGCCACGCGTCGTTCGATGTTCGAAGCGTCGAGATACTTCAGTTTCACGCGCAGGAACGCGGCCTGGATCGCGTCGAGCCGGCTGTTGCAGCCCTCGAGCTCGTGCAGGTAGCGCGTTGCCTGGCCGTGCTCCCGGAGCATGCGGAGCGTGCGCGCGACGTCCGGATCGCTCGTCGTCACGGCGCCGGCATCACCGCAGGCACCAAGGTTCTTGCTCGGGTAGAAGCTGAACGCCGCGGCACGGCCGAGCGATCCGGCTTTTCGCCACGTGCCATCCGCGCCGCGGTACGCGGCACCGTGCGCCTGGCATGCATCCTCGACGACGACCAGGCGGTAGCGCTCGGCAATGGCAAGGATGGCGTCCATGTCGGCCATCTGGCCGTAGAGGTGCACCGGCACGACGGCTGTGATGGGCAGCCCGGTGCGGCGTCCGAGCGGGCGCCCGGTGCGCGCGTCGATCGCGCAGGAGGACAGGTAATCGTCGAGCGCGTCCGGACTCATGTTGCAGGTCCGCCCGTCGATGTCGACGAATTCGGGCGACGCGCCGGTCATCGTAATGGCCTCGACTGTCGCGATGAACGTGTTGGCCACCGTGATGACGGCCTCGTCCCGCCCGATGCCGCAGGCGGTGAGCGCGAGCCGCATGGCATCAGTGCCGCTCGCGACCCCGACGCAGTCGGATGTTCCGCAGTAGGCGGCAAACGCCTGCTCGAAGGCGTCCACCTGAGGGCCGCCCACGAACTGCGCCGACCTGAGCGCTGCGCGAAACACACCGACGAGCTCCTCCTCGAGCTCGAGATGCGGCGCGATGAGGTCCGTAAAGGGGACGCTTTGCATCTGGTTATGAGGCATCAGCCGAGGTGCCGGTACAGAAGTCGCCCGGCCAGGTCGAGTGCGCTGTCAGGTGCCGCCGACACGACGCGGTCGGCGATGCGGCGCATCCAGATGTGGCTGTGCGACAGGGATCGATTCGATTCACCGTAGTACGTGAGATGTGAGCGGGTGGCGCCGAGGTGGTCCTTGAACGCGATCAAGCCGTGCTGGTCCAGGTCCGATCGCCCGAGATCGAGGGTCGTCGCGCCAGCTGCCCTGGCGGTCCGGATGGCGTGCCAGAACAGGAACGGCATCACGCCGAGCGGATGACTCGACGCGTCCGATCCGCCGTACTTGTAGACGACCGTGTTCCTGAACGAAAGCATGAAGAGCGCCGCCAGTGGCCGGCCGTCACGCCGGGCGATGTGAATGAGGAGATGCCGTCCCATGGTGTCGCGCAGGTTGTCGAACCACGCGATCGGCTGCGGCGGCACACCGTGACGACGCCGTGTCATGCGCAGCAGCTCGAAGAAGGCCTGCAACTGCTCGTCGGACGTGCCGTGCTCGTACGTGATGCCCTCGCGCTCCGCGCGCCGTATGGCCCGCCGTCCGCTCGAGGGGTGGAAACCGTCAAGCAGCCTCGGAAGCTCAGGTCCGAGGTCGAGATCGTGCAGGCAGTAGGTGCGGATCGCTCGCAATCCTCCCGCGCCCCCATCGTCTATCGGCGAGCGGGGTCGCAGTTCCACCGGGCCCCAGCCGCGTTCGCGTGCGAGGCGAACCAGACCATCCACGAGCTCCACACGTTCCGGCGTCGATGCCAGCGGTTCGCAATGGTCGGAGAACGGCAGCGAGATCACGCGATTCGCACCCCAGGCACGCACCCGGCAGGCGACAAGACCGCTCTCGATGCGACTGCCGTTCGACGTCGCCACGGCCACCGGTTCGTAGCCATACGTGCGGCGCAGGGCTTCGAGCCACGCGGGCGTGTGAAAGACGGAGGCACACGGGTGACGACCCAGCAGGTCTGCCCAGCGGGGATCGTGCGTCGGGTTGTCGATGACGTGAATCACGCGCTGTCTGACCAGGTCGACGCGGAATCGGATTCCACGGAGTAGACGAGCCGACCGTCTCTCATCGATGCATGGGCCACGCGGGCGCGCGCGGCGTCAGGGCCGTCGATCCGCCAGCCATCGCCGTTGCGCACGAGCCGCATCTTCTGCCGGTTGCGCCACCAGCGGTTGATCTCGCCTGGCAATGCCATCCACACGCCCTGGCGATCGCGCAGGTCGACCAGACGACGCAGCAGCTGCAGATAGATGTCGCGCTCGCGTGCTCCTGTCAGGTAGTCGGGGTGCGCGATGACGCTGACGAGGCCGTGCCGTTCCACGATGAGCCGGATCTGTTCTTCCCAGAGATCCGTGGTGTAGTCGCCCAGGATGTGGAACAGCGTGTAGTCCTGCGTGGTCGTCAACGGCAGTTCCAGCACGTCACCGACGAAGTACGGCATCACGGTGCAGCATCCGCCACGCTGCGGTTCGAGGTGCGCCGCGGTCGGCACGGACATGTCGTAGGCGAACTCGAACGCCTCGAACCAGTCCTGCTCGCGATACATCGCGCCGGCCCGGAAGCCCTCGCAGCCAAACCGACGAGCGTAGCCGTTGATGCGCCCTGCGCGCTCGAGGAACGTCGCCCGATCGGCGAACAACCGACCATCGTGATTGAGGTCGTGCAGGTTGGCTTCGAACCCACGGGCCCGCAGGCGGCGTGCCGTCTCGAGCCACACGCCTTCGTGAGTCTCCGGGACGAGCTGGAACGCCGACCGGATACCGTGCGCTTCGTCGATGTCCATCAGCTCGTCGCAGAAGTCGAGGCCGCGGTCGCCCTCGACATCGTGCGTCATCATCGCGCACGCCGTGGCGCCTTCGGGCCAGAACCAGATGAAGGGAATCCGGTCGCGCCCGGTCGCCT
>JBIQJY010000128.1:0-4044 GCA_044507065.1 Acidobacteriota bacterium | reverse complement strand
TCTAGGCGGGAGGACAGCGGGTCGGGCGGCGGCCGCTCAGCGGCCGCGTTCCCGCCGGTAGGCGCGTGCGAGGAGCGACACGGGGTGCACCACACCGATGTCGGATCCCACCGCACGCAGGCCGCGGGCAACCTGCAGGTGGCACCCGGGGTTGGCCGTGGCGACGCAGGACGCCTGCGTGGCCACGATGTTGGTCGTCTTCCGCTCGAGCAGCAGGTCGGCCTGATCCGGCTGCGTGATGGCATAGACACCGGCGCTGCCGCAACACCAGGATGATTCCCGCAGTTCGGTGAGCGTGACACCCGGCAGCAGGCGCAGGATGGCGCGCGGCTGGCGCGTGATCTTCTGGCCGTGCACGAGATGACACGACTCGTGGTAGGTGAGCGTCAAGGGCTCATCGAACGGACTCGCCTGCGGCGCGCGCGCGTCAATCTGCACCAGCCACTCGTGGATGTCCTTCAGCTTCGTGTCCCAGAGCCGGGCCCGTTCGCGGTAGTCCGGATCGTCGGCCAGCAGGTGGCCATAATGCCGCAGGTGTGAACCGCATCCGCCGGCGTTCGAGATGATCGCGTCGTAGCGGCTGGGCGGGAACAGGTCGATCATCCGGCGCGCCAGGACCGTCGCATGGTCCGTCTCACCGTTGTGCGCGTGGAGCGAGCCGCAGCACGGCTGCTCGGGCGGCGTGTCGACGGCGCAGCCGTTGGCCAGGAGCACGTCGGCCGTGTCGCGGTTGATGTCCGGGAACACGAGATCCTGGATGCAGCCGGTGAGCAGCGCGACGCGGAACCTCGCGTGCGACGCGGGCGCTTCGGCTGGCGCAATGAGCCGGTTCGAGAACGCGGGTGCGATGCGCGGCGCCTGCGGCTCGACGCGGCGCAGGCTGGGCGGCAGCAGGCGTGTCGCGCCCACGCGGCGCGCGAAGGCCTCCAGGCCCGTGCGCTGATAGAGGCGGAGAAGGGCGCCGGCACCACGCAGCACTGCGGGACGCTTGAAGAGAAAGGCCAGCGTGATGGTGCGCCAGAAATCGCGCGACAGGTTCTGGTTGACGCCGGACCGCTCGATGTCGGCACGCGCCGTCTCGAACAGCTTCCCGTACTGCACGCCGGCCGGGCAGGCCGTTTCGCAGGCGAGACACCCCAGGCAGTAGCTCATCTCGTCGGCAAACGTGCGGCCGATGTCGAGATCGCCATCGGCCACCGCGCGCATCAGTGCGATACGGCCGCGCGGGCTGTTGCGCTCGTGCTTCGTCGTGTCGTAGGTCGGGCAGGTCGGCAGGCACATCCCGCAGTGCATGCACTGCTGCAGGATGGCGTAGTCGATGGTCTTCAGCGTGGCGTTGGCCATGAGCTCAATCGAAGATCTTGCCGGGATTGAGCAGACCCCGCGGATCGAGTGCGCGTTTCACCTCGCGCATCAGGTCGTAGCTGTGTTCGCCCAGCTGCTGGCGCAGCCACGGCTTCTTCGCCACGCCCACACCGTGCTCTCCCGTGATCGTACCACCCAGTTCAAGGGTCTTCGTGACGATCGCATCGAGCGCGTGGTGCACGCGAGCCATTTCGGCTTCGTCGCGTTCGTCGGTCAGGAACGTGGGGTGCAGGTTGCCGTCTCCCATATGGCCGAACGTGCCCACCTGCAGGTTGTGTTCGCGCGCGACTTCGGCGATGAAGGTGACCATTGTCGCCAGCCGATTGCGCGGCACGGTGACGTCCTCGAGGATCGTCGTGGGGCGCCGGCGCGCCAGGGCGGAGAACGCGTTGCGGCGTGCCGCGGCAAGTGTCAGGGCCTCGGCCTCGTCGGCAGCCGTGCGCACTTCGCGGGCGCCCTGCTCGCGCGCGATGGCCGCCATCTGCGCCGCTTCGTCGGCCACCGCGGCAGGATGGCCGTCGGTTTCCATCAGCAGGACCGCCTCGCAGTCGGTGGGCAGACCCACCTTCGCGTAATCCTCGACGCAGGCCGTCGTCGTGCGGTCCAGGAACTCGAGCGTGCAGGGGATGATCCGGGCGGCGATGATGGCCGACACGGTGCTGGCCGCCGCCTCGATCGAGTCGTAGAGCGCCAGCATCGTGCGGCGCGCCGCCGGACGCGGCACCAGCTTCAGCAGGACCTCGGTGATGATGCCGAGCGTCCCTTCCGATCCGACGAACAGATCCTTCATCGAGTAGCCGGCGACGTCCTTCACGCAGGCCGTGCCGAGCCGCACGATGCGGCCGTCGACGAGCACGACCTCGAGGCTCATGACGTAGTCGCGCGTGACGCCGTACTTCAGTCCGCGCAGGCCGCCCGAGTTCTCCGCGACGTTGCCGCCGATCGTGCTGATACGCATCGACCCGGGATCGGGCGGGTAGAGGAGCCCGTGGCGGGCGATCGCCTCGTCGATCGAGGCGGTCACGGCCCCGGCCTCCACCCGGGCCGTCAGGTTCTCGGTGTCGATCTCGAGAATTCGGTTCATGCGCGCCAGGCAGAGGACCAGCGTGTCCGACGAGGGAACACTGCCGCCGCTCAGGCCGGTGCCCGATCCGCGCGTGACGATGGGAATCCCGGCCTCGTGAGCCGCGCGGACGCAGGCGGCCACTTCCGCCGTGGTCGTCGGAAAGACGACAGCACCCGGACGGGTCCGGAGTGCTGCCGTCCCGTCGAACGAGTACGGGATGAGGTCTTCGGCCTGTGTCAGCACGTCCTCGTCGCCGACGATCGATCGGAGTGCAGCCAGGAAGCTGTCGGTCAGTGGCACGTGATGACTCCGACGGTGCGGGAGCTAGCCGTCGTAGGCGACGGTCCGCTGCTGCTGTTCGCCGAGGCCTTCCACGCCGAGGCGCACCACACTCCCGGGCCGCAGGAATACCTGCGGCTTCTGACCCATGCCCACGCCCGGGGGCGTGCCGGTCGTGATGATGTCGCCGGGCTGCAGCGACATGAACTGGCTGAGATAGCTGACCAGGTACGGCACGCCGAACACCATGGTGTTCGTCGACCCGTTCTGGTAGCGCTTGCCGTCGACCTCGAGCCACAGGCCGAGCTGGTCCCACGCCGGCACGGCGTCGGCGGTGACGAGCCAGGGGCCGATGGGGCCGAACGTGTCCGCGCTCTTGCCCTTCACCCACTGTCCGCCCATCTCGAGCTGGAACGCGCGCTCCGACACGTCGTGCACGGTGCAGTAGCCGGCGACGTGGTCGAGCGCATCGACCTCGCTCACGTACTTCGCCGTCTTGCCGATGACAACCCCGAGCTCCACCTCCCAGTCGGTCTTCTGCGAGCCCTTGGGAATGACGATGTCGTCGTTCGGGCCGCAGATGGCCGAGGTGGCCTTCATGAAGATGATCGGCTCGGTGGGGACCGCCATGCCGGACTCGGCGGCGTGGTCCGAGTAGTTGAGCCCGATGCAGATGAACTTGCCGACGCGGCCGACGCACGGGCCGACGCGCGGCGCGCCATTGACCTTCGGCAGCGTCGTCGGGTCAATCGCGCGCAGGCGGTCGAGCGAGGCGGGCAGCAGCGTGTCGCCGGCGATGTCATCGACGACGCCACTCAGGTCGCGCAGTTGTCCCGTGTTGTCGAGGATTCCCGGCTTTTCCTGACCGGCCGGGCCGTAACGAAGCAGTCTCATGGAGGATCTCCTGACAGGTTGAAAAGTGTGGCGCCCGCGGGCGGCGCGGGCCGTCGCGCCCTGGCCCTAGTAGGTCGAGCGCCCACCGCTGATGTCGAAGACCGAACCTGTGGAGAACGAATTCTCCTCGGAGGCCAGCCAGGTGACCATCGACGCAAGTTCCTCGATCTGCAGGAAACGGCCGCGGGGAATCTTCGACAGCATGAACTTGTGGAACTCGGGCGTCATCTGGTCGAAAATCCGCGTCTTGGCCGCCGCCGGCGTCACGACGTTCACCGCGATGTTCTTGTCGGCCACTTCCTTGCCGAGTGACTTGGTGAAGGCGATGACACCGGCCTTCGACGAGCTGTAGGCCGACGCGCTCGGGTTGCCTTCCTTGCCCGCCACCGACGCGATGTTCACGATGCGGCCGTAGTTGCGTTCGATCATGTGCGGCACGA
>JBIQJY010000127.1:0-4054 GCA_044507065.1 Acidobacteriota bacterium | reverse complement strand
CCGACAGAGCTGTTCGGACGCCTGCGTGCCGGGACGTCGCTCGAGCAGGCTGATGCGGAACTGGCCAGTCGTCGACTGCCGCCGCACGAGGACGGTTCGCCGCGTGTTCTGGGTGTGCGTCAGGGCATCGGGCCCGAGCTGGGCGATCTGTCCGAACGGATGTACGCGCAGCTCGTGGTGATGTTCGTCGCGGGCATCGCGGTCTCACTCGTCGCCGCGGGAAGTTTCTCGATCCTGCTGTTTGCGCGCCTGCTGTCGCGGCAGGCGGACCTTTCGATCCGTCTGGCGCTCGGCGCGACGTCGCGCGATCTGACACATCTGCTGGCTGTCGAGGCCGGCATCCTGGCCATCGGCGCGTCTGTTGTGGCCGTCTGGATTGGCACGCTCCTGTCGAGCCTGTTCGTCGCGCAACTCGTGAGCGCCAGCGGCATCGCCTTTGCGCCCGACCTGACACCAGACTGGCGTCTCGTCGTCTACACCACGCTGACGACGTTCGGCGCGGCCATGCTCGTGGTGGGAAAGCTTGCGTGGAACATCAGAAGTCTCGAGGCGCTGGGCTCGCTCGTGGCTACGAGCGGCGTGGGCAGTTCGACGCAGCGGACGGCCGGCGTGACCAACCGCCTCGTCATCACGCAGACGGCAGTATCCACCGGGCTGTTGCTCGTGGCCGTCATGCTGGGACGTACGATCCTTGCCGACGCCGACTCGCACGGACTCGACGTCGATCGATCTGCGGTGGCGTGGCTCGACGGCACCTCGCTGCCGAAGACGGCTCCCGGGGCGGAAACGATCGTGCGACGGGCGCTGCGGGCCACGCGCGAGGCGCCGGGTGTGGTCGATGCCGCGATCATCACGATGCTGCCAGGCGGCGGCGGTCTGTCAACCGGCGTTTCGCCGGGCCAGCCTGGACTCGCCGACATGAATCGTCGTGCCGTCCGTTCGCACTACACATCGGCGAACGGTCCGGCGATGCTCGGCCGGTCGCTACGAGCCGGCCGGATGTTCACCGAGGACGAGGCGATCCAGGGAGCGCGCGTCGCTGTCGTGAGCGCGGTGGCCGCGGCCAGGCTGTGGCCGGAGAGCGACGCTCTCGGACGCCGTCTGCGATTCACGAGACATGACAGCGATGGGCCGCTGTTCATCGTCGTGGGTATCGTCGACGATGAGGCGACAGCACCGGGCGCGCGTCGTGAGCTGGGCGACATCTACGTGCCGTTCGCTCATCGTCCCGCCTCGAGTCCTGTCGGCATCATCCTGCGTGGCAGCGGCGACAGTGTGCAGCTGGCCGAGCGCGCGCGTGAAAGCTACCGCACGCAGCTTCCCGACACGGGATTCCTTCACGTGCGTTCGATGCGGGAAGAGTTCGCGGAGCGACTCGGCGCCGCGACGTTCTGGGGGCGGATGTATGGCCTGCTGGGCGTGCTCGTGCTCATCGTTGCGATGGGCGGGCTCTACGGGCTGAGCGCGCATCTGGCTGCCCTCCGGAGGCGCGAGATCGGCATTCGCCGCGCGCTCGGTGCCACGACGACGACGTTGTGCCGCATGCTGCACCACGAGCACAGTCGCATGCTGGCCATGGGCGTCGGCAGCGGCTGTCTCGCCGGTCTCTTCTTCGCGTCGCTGATTCTGCGCTACTTCCCCACGCTGAGCCTGTGGGATCCGATTGCTCTCGGCGTCGTGGCATCGACACTCTACGTGGCCGGCCTCGCGGGCGCCCTGGCACCGTTCATGCGCACGATGCGGGCCGCGTCGATCGCGTTGAAGGACGTGTAGCAGCGCGTCGCGCGTCGGCTTACTCGCTGCGAAGCAGCTCCGACGGATCCACGCGGGTTGCGTGGAGCGTCGGCCGCCAGCTCGCCATGGCTGCGGCCAGCACGAGCAGGCCGGACGCCATGGCAATCGCGAGCGGATCGAAGGGCTCGACGCCGAAGAGTTCCGCCCGGATGAGCTCGACGGCCGGCACCGCGAGCATCAGGCCCACCAGCACGCCCGCTGCGGTCACGACGAGTCCACGGGCCAGGACGGCACGTCCGATCGAGCCAGGTGTGGCTCCGAGCGCGAGGCGAATGCCGAGCTCCTGACGCCGCAGCGCGACCGTATGTGTCATCAGTCCGTAGAGCCCGATCGTCGAAATCAGCATCGCGACGAAGCCGGCCGTGGCAACGAGACCCAGGATGAAGCGGAATGGGGCCACGTCGGTTCGCGCGACATCCTCCACCGACTCAACGGATCGGACGACCACGGTACGGTCGAGCTGTTGCACCACGTCGGCCAGCGTGCGCAGGCTGGGCGCCTCGTCTGTGAGGCGCACCAGCAGCGTGCGCCGGTCCGCGATGGTGGATACGGCTGACACGCCGATCGCCATGCCGCCGTCGTAGTCGACTCCCGCACGATGATAGATCTGCGCCACGCGTTCGGGGCTGTTCGTCGCCAGACTTCGAACGCTGCGCACGACGCCCACAATCGTTCGAACGTGGCCGCTGATCTGAAACGATTGGCCGACGGCCTGTTCCGCGCTGCCCCAGTGTGCCTCCGCGAAAGCGTCGCTGACGATGATTGAGCCAGGTTGTACCTCCGCCGCAAACGTGCCGCCCGCCACGAACGGAATACGTGCGGTACCGAAGAAGTCCGGCCGCACCTCGTACAGCGAGTGCATCAGAGATGCCTCGCCACTCCCCACTCCGGTCATGGTCCCGAGAACCAGCTTCATGGAGTTGCCTGGCGGCAGGTCGCCCGATGACACCGACTGCACACCCGGCAGGCTGCGCAGGACGTCCACCGCATCGGAGACGAACCGCTCGCGGGCCGGCAGGCCGGCGTAGCCATCTCTCGGCAGAGCTACACCTATCGCCACGAGCCCGCTGGCATCCAGCCCGCGTTCGACCGCGTAGAGCGAGACGAGCGTACGACCCATCAACATCGTGCCGATCAACAGGACGAGTGACAGTGCGACTTCGGAGACGATCAACGCGGCCCGGAGCCGCTGGGTTCGCTTCGAGGCCGACGTTCGCCGACCACCCTGTGCAGTGATGGCGGCGTAGGGGCGCCTGGCAGCAATGAACACTGACGGAGCGGCGAAGAGTAACCCTGCGACGGCCGAAGCGCCCACCGCGAACAGCAGCGCGCGGCCGTCGAGATCGGCAGGGTTGAGCGCCGACACCACGACATTCGGCAACAGGGTACCCGCCGTGTGCAGCGCCCCGGAGGCAACGGCAAGACCTGCCAGGGCGCCTGCGAAGAGGATCAAGGCGTGTTCGAACAGTACTTCCCGGATCAGGGCTGCTCGAGACGCGCCCAGCGCAGACTTCATTGCCCATGCGGATTGCCGTGCCAACGTCGCCGATAGCGAGAGAGCGGCCGCATTGATGCAGATGACCGCCAGCAACAGCCCAACCCCGAACACGAGCAGCAGGACCGTCCGCCGGGTTCGTTCGGCGGCGTCACCCTCGAGCGGGACCAGCGCGGCGCCGGTTGCCTGGATCCAGGCCGATGCGTTGACGGCTTCACCCCGCGCGCGAACGAGTGTGTCGGCGTGCTCCCGCGTCAGCCCATCCGTTTGTGCCAGACGGGCGACCGGTATCCACATCGACATTGGCGCTCGTCGCTCGGCGTTCCCTGCGGCGCTCGGGTCCGCTGGGATCCAGATCTGCGTTGCGCGATCCGGGAAGCTGAACGTGGACGGCGCGATTCCAACGACCCGATACGACAGGCCGTCGAGTTCGACGGGCTGCCCGACCGTGTCCGCTGCCTGTCGATAGTGCTGGTCCCAGAACCCGTGGCTGATGATCGCCACACGTTCACTACCGGTTTCGCCCTCTCCCTCGCCGAACGAGCGGCCCGCGTCGGGTCTGAAGCCGAGAATCGACAGCATGCCCGGCGTAACCGCGGCCCCTCGCACGAGATGCGCGCCGGACGACGCCTGGTAGACGGCAACGATGGACTGGTAGGCTTCGACGCGGTCGAAGATGTCGCTCTGTTCCCGCCAGGCCAGGAGTTGTGACGGCTCGGCGGTCTTGCGCAGAAACGACTGTCCCGATGCTGCAGGCTGGCGCGA
>JBIQJY010000126.1:0-4061 GCA_044507065.1 Acidobacteriota bacterium | reverse complement strand
ATCACACTGACCTCGACGACCCCGCCGGCGCCCGTGTGGACCATCCAGCGACTGCGGCTGTTCGCCAGGTAGGCGCGCCGCAACGGACGCCTACCGGCGCGTCGTGCGGCGGCGCGTTGTCCTGTTCTTGTCGACGCGCAGCTTCCAGGCCACGCGGAGCGCGCCTTCGAGCACGTCGGGATGCACCGTGGCCAGCCGCACGTGCGTTGCACCCATCCTGCCCCAGCCGCCGGCAACGGGCACGAAAACGTCGGGCTGTTCGTTCACGAAGTCGGCCTGTACGTCCGGCGTGAGCAGCAGGTTGCCGAAGCCCTTGTCGATCGAGGCCAGCGTCGCGAAGATGTGGCCGCCGACGCGGAAATCGACGGACCCCATGTGCGCGCCTTCCTCGGTGTCGTCGAAGCTCAACGCGATCCGGCGGAAGTCGTCGGCCGTCATCGTCGTCAATGCGCTACTCGATCACCAGCAGCAGTTCCTTCGTCTCGACCGTCTGCCCCGGCTGCACCAGGCGTCGGGCGACCTTGCCGGCCACCGGCGCGTAGACGGTGCTCTGCATCTTCATCGCCTCGAGCACCAGCAGCTTCTGCCCTTCCTTCACGGCCTGGCCCTGTTCGACCAGCACCGAGGTGACCACGCCGGGGGTGGGTGATCCGATGTGCCCGCGGTGGTTGGGATCGGCATGTTCCTTGGCGACCCCGCCGGCCTTCTGCGATCTGTCGCGGATGCTGACCTCGCGCGGCTGGCCGTTGAGCTCGAAGAACACCGTGCGGTACCCGTCCGGCCGCAACTCGCCCACCGTCAGGAAGCGGACGACGATGATCTTGCCGGGCTCGAGTTCAACGGCAATCTCCTCGCCCGTCTTCATGCCGTAGAAGAACGGCCGGGTTGGCAGTACATCCAGGTCGCCGTAGCTGTCCTTGGCGCGCGCGAACTTGATGAACACGTCCGGGTACATGACGTAGCTCATCACCTCGTCCGTCGACGGCGTGCGGCCGATCAGCCGCTCGATCTGCACGGCGGTGTTGTCGAAGTCGACCGGCGGCAGGCTGGCGCCGGGGCGTCCCTTGATCGGCACCTGATTGCGCAGAATCATCTTCTGCAGGGCCTTCGGCCACCCGCCGTCGGGCCGCCCCAGCGACCCGGCGAACATCTCGACGACCGAGTTGGGCAGTGTCAGGCCGTGTTTCGGCCCCATCGCCTCGAAGTCCGCCATCGTCAGCCCGTGGGTGACGAGGAAGATGGCCATGTCGCCGACGACCTTGCTCGACGGCGTCACCTTGACGATGTCGCCGAACGCCTGGTTCACGTCGGCGTACGTCGTGGCAATCTCGTGCCACCGCTCGCCGAGGCCCATCGCCTCGGCCTGCTCGCGCAGGTTCGTGTACTGCCCGCCCGGCATCTCGTGCAGGTAGACCTCGGCGGTGCCGGAGAGCGGCGCGTTGTCGAACGGCCCGTAGTACGCGCGCACCGTTTCCCAGTAGTCCGAATACTGGTTGAGGGCCGGCAGGTCGAGTCCCGTGTCACGCCGCGTGTGATCGAGCGCGGCGACGATCGAATTGAGGTTGGGCTGGCTGGTGGTTCCGCTCATCGACGCGATGGCCGCGTCGGCGATGTCAACGCCCGCCTCGGCGGCCTTGAGCACCGACGCCGCGTTCAGGCCGCTCGTATCGTGGGTGTGGAAGTGGATGGGAATGCCCACCTCCTGCTTCAGCGCCTTGACCAGCTTCTCGGCGGCGTACGGCCGGCACAGCCCGGCCATGTCCTTGATGCCGAGGATGTGCGCGCCCATCTTCTCGAGCTCCTTCGCCGTCCGGACGTAGTACTCGAGCGGGTACTTGTCGCGCTTCGGATCGAGGATGTCGCCCGTGTAACAGACCGCCGCCTCGCAGATGCGGTCGGTCTTGCGCACGGCCTCCATGGCCACCTTCATGTTCGGCAGCCAGTTGAGCGAATCGAACACCCGGAAGATGTCCATGCCGGCCTCGGCCGCATGCGCGACGAACCCGCGCACCGCGTTGTCCGGATAGGCCGTATAGCCGACGGCGTTCGACGCCCGGAGCAGCATCTGGAAGCAGATGTTCGGGATGAGCTCGCGCAGCCGGCGCAGTCGCATCCACGGGTCCTCGAGCAGGAACCGCATCGACACGTCGAACGTGGCGCCGCCCCACATCTCGAGGCTGTAGAGCCCCGACATCCGGTGCGCGACGAAGTTCGCGATGGCCGCCATGTCGTAGGTGCGCACCCGCGTCGCCATCAGCGACTGGTGTGCGTCGCGCAGCGTCGTGTCGGTGAGCAGCAGGCGCTTCTGCCGGCTGGTCCACTCCGCGAACTTCTCGGGCCCGAGATCGTCGAGCATCTGCTTCGTGCCGCGCGGCGGCGCCTCGACGATGGGCCGCGGCACGGGCGCGTTCTTCAGCCGCGTCGGCACGGGCTTGCCCTTGACCTCGGGATTCCCGTTGATCGTCACGTCGCCGATGTAGGTCAGCATCTTCGTCGCGCGATCGCGGCGCGGCGTGAACTCGAACAACTCGGGCGTGTCGTCGAGGAACTTCGTCGTCGCATGACCGGACTGGAAGACCGGGCTGTTGACGACATTCTCGAGGAAGGGAATGTTGGTCTTGACGCCGCGGATGCGGAATTCCCGCAACGCACGATCCATGCGGCGGCAGGCGTGGGGGAACTCGCGTCCCCAGACCGTGAGCTTCACCAGCAGCGAGTCGTAGTACGGGCTGATGGACGCGCCGCCGTAGGCCGATCCCCCGTCGAGCCGCACGCCGAAGCCGGCCGGCGACCGGTAGGTGTGGATCTTGCCGTAGTCGGGCACGAAGTTGTTCTGCGGATCCTCGGTCGTCACCCGGCACTGGAGTGCATAGCCGTAGAGCGGCACCTCGTCCTGCGGCGGGAGCCCGATCTCGTCGCCGTGCAGATCGTGGCCCTGCGCGATGAGCAGCTGCGTGCGCAGCAGGTCGATGCCGGTGACCATCTCGGTGACGGTGTGTTCCACCTGGATGCGCGGATTCACCTCGATGAAGAACCACTCGTTCGTGTCGGCGTCGAGCAGGAACTCGACCGTGCCGGCGTTGTGGTACCCGGCGAACTTCATCAGGCGCACGGCCGCGTCGCAGATCGCGTCGCGGATCTCCGGGTCGAGCGAGACGGCTGGCGCCACCTCGACGACCTTCTGGTGCCGGCGCTGCACGGAGCAGTCGCGTTCGTACAGGTGCAGCACGTTGCCGCGCCGATCGCCCAGGATCTGCACCTCGATGTGCCGCGGCCGCCGGATGTAGCGCTCGATGAACATGGCGCCGTTGCCGAAGGCCGAAGCCGCTTCGCGCGTCGCCTCGTCGAACCGCGTGAGCAGCTCGGCCTCCGATTCGACCACGCGCATGCCGCGACCGCCGCCGCCGAACGCCGCCTTGACGATGAGGGGATAGCCGATGGCCTTTGCCGCCTTCGTCACCGCCGCATGCGTCGTGAGCGCGCGCTCGACACCCGGGATGACGGGCACGCCGGCGCGGACGGCCAGGCGCCGCGCCGCCGTCTTGTCGCCGAGCGTCTCGAGCAGGTCGGCGTCGGGCCCGACGAACGTGATGCCGGCCGCCGCGCACGCGCGCGGCAGCGCGGGATTCTCCGACAGGAAGCCGTAGCCCGGATGGATCGCGTCGACGCCCTTCTCCTTCGCGAGCGCGACGATGCCGTCGACGTCGAGATAGGCCTCGACCGGTCCCTTGCCTTCGCCAATCTGGTAGGCCTCGTCCGCCTTGAAGCGATGGAGGCTCAGCGAGTCCTCCTTCGGAAACACCGCGACGGTGCGCAGGCCCAGTTCCGTGGCCGCCCGCATGATGCGGATGGCGATTTCGCCTCGATTGAGCGCAAGGAGTTTCTTCATGGCAAACCGGCTCGAAAACAGCCCTTCAAGTTATCACGCCGCTCGACGCGGCAGCCCCGGGGGTTCGCGATATCCTTGATGGTTGGCGGGTCGCTCCGCCTCGTTTCCCGCGGTCCATCATCATGCTCAGAGCCGGTATCGTCGGCCTGCCCAACGTGGGCAAGTCCACTCT
>JBIQJY010000125.1:0-4167 GCA_044507065.1 Acidobacteriota bacterium | reverse complement strand
CCGGGATGTGGCATCGGTGTCTCGTCACGTCTCCCGTTATACTCTCCACGCGATGGTTTTTCGCGGCCAGACTCTGGGCAAGTACCGAATTCTCGAGCCGGTCGGCAGCGGCGGATTCGGAACCGTCTATCTGGCCGAGGATACGTGGATCGACAAGCGGGTGGCGCTGAAGGTGCCGCACCGGCAGACACTCGATTTCGGCGAACTGCTGCGCGAGCCGCGGCTGCTCGCCGCGCTGAACCATCCCAACATCGTCACGGTCGTCACCGCCGAGAAGCAGGACGGCGTCTTCTTCATCGTGATGGAGTACGTCCCGGGCGAGACGCTCGAGACCATCATCGTGGAGCGTGGGCCGCTCGAACTCGCCGTGGCGCTCGACTACACGTGCCAGATCCTCAACGCCGTCGACCACGCGCACAAGCAGAACGTCATCCATCGTGATCTTCGGCCCGCCAACGTCTTCGTCACCGAACGCGGCCTGCTGAAGGTCGGCGACTTCGGCACGTCGCGGTTCCTCGAACTGGCGGCACACGGCACGACGGTCATCGGCAGCCCGCCCTACATGGCCCCGGAGCAGTTCGACGGGCGCGCCGTCTTCGCCTCGGACCTCTACTCGGTCGGCGTGACGATGTACCAGATGCTGACGGGCCAGCTGCCCTACGACATGCCCACGCCGAGCGAGCTCGACCGGCTGCGCACGGGAGAACTCATCTCATCGGCGCGGCTGGTCAATCCGTCGATTCCCGTGGCCATCGACAAGGTGATTCTGAAGGCGCTCCATGCCGATATCGAGTCACGCTACCAGCGCGCCGAGGACGTCCTCGAGGACATCCTGGCCGCGCGAACCGCACTCGTGCGCCGCCCGGCCCCTACGCCGGCGCCCACGCCCGTCCGCACGGCACACGCCACGACGCCGGTGACACGCCCGGCCGCGGCGCGTGTGCGTCCGGCCGAGTCGGTGGCCAACCGCTTCTGCTGGCACTGCCGCAAACCGCTGCCCGCACGGGCCGGCCGCTGCCCGTTCTGTGGAGAAAGCCAGTAGGCCATAGTAAGATCTGAGGTCTCGCGTCTGCGTTTTTCGCAGCGTCTTTCATTCCTCAGGAGTATTCATGGCCTTCAGCGGCACCGGAAAGGTGTGGATGAACGGCAGGATCGTGGACTGGTCGCAGGCCAACATCCACGTGGCTTCGCACGTCATTCACTACGGGTCTGCGGTCTTCGAGGGTGCGCGCTGTTACAAGACCCCGTCAGGGTCCGCGTTCTTCCGGCTCGACGCCCACATGCGCCGTCTGTACGATTCGGCGGCGATCTACCGCATGGAGTACGGCATCGACCGCGATGCGATGACGCGCGGCGTCATCGAGACCGTCCGCGTCAACAATCTCGACGCCTGCTACATTCGTCCCATCCTCTACCGCGGCTACAACGAACTGGGCGTCAACCCGCTCAGCTGCCCGGTCGACGGCGCGATCCTCGTATGGCACTGGGGCGCCTACCTGGGCCCCGAAGCGCTCGAGCAGGGCGCCGATGTCTGCGTCAGCTCGTGGTCGCGTGCCGCACCCAACACGTTTCCGGCCATGGCGAAGTCGGCGGCCAACTACGCCAACTCGCAGCTCATCAAGATGGAAGCGGTTCTCAACGGCTTCAGCGAAGCGATTGCGCTCGACTCGTTCGGCAAGGTGAGCGAGGGCAGCGGACAGAACCTGTTCCTGGTACGCGACGGCATCCTCTACACCCCCCCGCTGGCCACCTGCGGGCTGGCCGGGATCACGCGCGACAGCGTCATCACGCTGGCCGGCGACCTGGGCCTCGAGGTGCGCGAGCAGGACATCCCGCGCGAGGCCCTCTATGTGGCCGACGAGCTGTTCTTCACGGGGACGGCGGCGGAAGTCACCCCGATCCGATCGGTCGACAAGATCACGATCGGCGAAGGGCGTCGCGGGCCCATCACCGCGCGGATCCAGGATGCCTTCTTCGCCTACATCAATGGCGACGTGCCCGACAGCCACGGCTGGCTGCTGCCGCTCGAAACGGCCGCCACCGCGGGTGGCACGACGCGCAAGACCGTGTAGTCGCGGCCGCGCGACGCACACCGCGCGCCTGCAGGGCCGGACCGGGCGTCCGGCCCTGCGACTGTCCGTTTTGTTGATCCCCTGACAATTTCGGGCCGGCATTCCGGCCGACGATCCGAAGATTGTCGGCGAGTCGTCCGTCCACCCCGCCCATCCGCCCGGCCGCCGCGAACTCTTCGGTCTGCCGTCCCGGCAAGCAACTTGCACTGCGGTCAGGTCTGGCCGCCACTGGCGACCGGAATCTCAACGGGATTCGTTCGAGGGATTCGTTCGACATGACATTTGACCAGCTCATCAGTGCGGCAGCCGCCAGCAAGGCATCTGACATTCACCTGCGCGCGGGCCATCCGCCGCTCGTGCGTATCAACAGCGAACTGCAGCCCTGGCCGGCCGTGGCTGCCCTGACGCCGGCGCATCTGGAAGCGATCGCCGCCCGGATGCTGCCGC
Source organism: Acidobacteriota bacterium (assembly GCA_044507065.1). Classification (GTDB taxonomy): domain Bacteria; phylum Acidobacteriota; class Vicinamibacteria; order Vicinamibacterales; family SCN-69-37; genus SCN-69-37. Next base: position 1,648 of record JBIQJY010000125.1, on the reverse strand, counting down.
CCGGCATCTATCTGGGACAGGGTCGCGGCGTGGCCACGGGCAACGGCTCGGCCGACGCACAGACCGAAGGGCGTCTCGAGGTCGACGTCGCCTGGCAGGCCTCCGAGTCGGTGCGCATCCGCGCCAGCGTCTTCCGCCAGCGCGGAACGGTCGGCGTCACCATGCGCCTGATTCCGGACCGCATTCCGCCAATCGAGGAACTCGGGCTGCCGCCGGCCGTCGTCAAACTGGCCGAACTTCGCCGCGGCCTGGTGGTCGTCACCGGCATCACCGGCAGCGGCAAGAGCACGACGCTCGCCGCCCTCATCGACGTCATCAACCGACGCCGCCCCGACCACGTCCTGACCATCGAGGATCCGATCGAGTTCGTCCACCGCAACAAGAAGGCCACGATCACGCAGCGGGAAATCCGCACCGACACGCTGTCGTACGCGACGGGCCTGCGTTCGGCGCTGCGCCAGGACCCCGACGTCATCATGATCGGGGAAATGCGCGACGCCGAGACCATCGAGACGGCGCTCGTGGCGGCCGAAACCGGTCACCTGGTTTTCTCGACGCTGCACACGCTCAACGCGCCGGAGACCATCAACCGCATCGTGTCCGTGTTCCCGCCCCATCAGCAGGACCAGATCCGTCATCAGCTGGCGGGCGTGCTCAAGGCCTCGGTGTCACAGCGTCTGCTCAAGGCCGCCGACGGCAAGAGCCGCGTGCTCGCCGCGGAAGTGCTGGTGTCGACCGCCTACATCAAGGACTGCATCCAGGATCGCGACAAGACCTCGCTCATCCCGGACGCCATCGTGGCCGGTGCGTCCGAGTACGGCATGCAGAGCTTCGACCAGTCCATCCTCAAGTTGTGTCAGGATGGCGTCGTCACGGTGGCCGAAGCGGAAAGCTCGGTTACCAACGTCGAAGAGTTCCGCATGCGCCTGCGCGGGATCACGACCGGCAGCGGCAACGCGTTGTCGAACGGCATGGGAGTGGATCTGTCGGGCGTCGCCTGATTGCGCCGCGCCTCGCGCGGCAGGATGTCGACATGCCGCGCGGCCGCTCCCGGCACGATCCGTCACGCCCCCCGCCCGAAGGCCCGCCCAGGCTGGCCGCCCTGCGGCTGCTCGGTCGCCGCGACTACACCGCGTTCGAGTTGACGACGCGTCTGGTCGAGCGCGGCTACCCTCCCGACGAGGTGCGGGCGGCGATCGACGCCCTGACCGCCGACGGGGCCGTCGACGACAGCCGCGCCGCCTTCGCGCACGTACGAACATCGGCCCGCATCAAGGGGCGGGGTCGACTGCGGATCATCCGGGAACTCGAGGCCCGCGGCATCACCGCCGGGGTCATCCGCGACGCCATCGCGCAACTGTCGCCCGACGACGACCGGGCCGCCATCGAGCGGCTCCTGGCCCGCCGGGGTCTGACACGGCCGCTCCAGCCCGACGACCGCCGCCGGCTGTTCCAGCACCTGCTCCGCCGGGGGTTCCCCTCGGCCGCCATCAGCGCCGCCCTCGCGTTCACTCCCGACGACGAGTAGGCGCCGGTCGGCCGCCGGGCGGCGTCCGGATACAATCATCAGTCGCATGACCGCCCACGAGATTCGCCAGAGCTTCCTCGACTACTTCGCCCGCAACGGCCACCGCATCACCCCGTCGTC
>JBIQJY010000124.1:0-4219 GCA_044507065.1 Acidobacteriota bacterium | reverse complement strand
TAGCTAGAAGTGGCGGCCGATCCGGATGGAGAACGTGCGAGGCTGCACCAGGCGTGTGCCGACGAAAACCGACTGGAAGTTGTAGAGCGCAACGCGGTCAGTCAGATTCGTGACCTGCAGTTGCACGCTCCACAGCCGCTCGCCCCGTGCCGTGCGGATGTCGAGCCCGCCGCCGACGTCGACAATGGTGCGCGGGCGGACCCTCGGCGTATCGACGTCCAGATCGACATACGGCAGCAGGTCCGCGAAGTCGGGATCGGCGGCAACCACGGCCGGGTCGGAGGGGTTCGAGACCAGGCCGCTGTCGTAGCGGACCGACGCGGCCATCCACCATGGGCCCGGCGCGTCGTACGCAAGCGTGCCGTGCACGCCCAGCCGTTGATCGTGGTCGATGGGAAACGGCCCCGCAGAGAGCAGATCTACCGCATCCTGGCCGAGGAACAGTCCGCCAGTGAAGGGCGGCGTCGATATCGCACGCCCCGTCGTGGCACTGATCGAACCAGAGAGGCCGCGCCGCGGCAGCAACGACACGCGGGCCTCGGCACCCGTCACGCGGATGCGCGCCAGTGTGGTCGGGAAGATGATGCCCGTATCGAAGAAGTTGTTGTTGTCCTGCTGATCGACCGAGTCCTTGCGGTAGACCGACGCGTCGAGGGTGGCACGCCCGCCGAGTGCCGTCTGGACGCCGACTTCGTAGACATTCTGGCGCTCGGGACGGATCGGCTGGTAGGCGCCACCGAGCGCGTCGCGCACACTCGCGGGCGCCAGCTGACTGGCCGCCGCGGAGTTCGACAGCAGCAGGTTCTCGTTGGGCGGCGTCTGGTAGTTCCGGTTGTAGGACGCCCGCACGACAAGATCGCGCCCCGGGATCCGGTACGCCACGCCGATACGCGGCTGCAGCTGCCGGCCGCTCACGAGGAAGTGATACTCGTCGTGGCGCAGACCGAGGGCCAATGTCGCTTCGCCGATCCGCACCGTGGACTGCACGAACGCGCTGGCCTGCGTACCCGTCCGCGCGGCACTGAAGACGAATGGCGTTCCACCACGGGTGAGATCGTGTGGCGCCAGGGCGTCGTTGTAGCGACCCGAGGCCGGATCGTTGAATGACGCCGCGGTAATCCCCATCGTGAAGTGCTCGCTGACGGGAAACCGTTGCAGGTCGACGCCCGCGCGCACCAGGTGGACGCCGAAGACGCGCGTGTAGCGAGCGGTGGCGCTGTAGGTCGTCAGTCGACGGTCCTGCGCCGCTGTCACCGGAGTGTCGCCGGCGCTCGGCGAAAGCACCGCACTCGTCGTGCGGAAACCGAACGTGGATTCGAACGTCGCGCGTCGGTCGATCGTGCGCTGGTAGGCAGCCCAGGTGGAGACGTCCGCCAGCGCCTGGCGCTGGTCCTGGCCGGCCCGTTGCTGCGAGCGCAGGTTGGCGAGTTCGAACGCCGATCGCCCGCCCATCGCATGCACCCGCAGCATGTCGCTGTCGGACATGCGGATGTCGGCGCGCGCGAATCCGCGCGTGAAATGCCCGGCATTGTGGGCGTTGTCGAGCGACACCTGGTCCAGGAACCGGTCGGTCTGCATCGCGGTGATCGAGCCGAAGTAGCCCACGCCCCCCGCCTCGCCGCCCGCCTGCACCGAACCCTGTCGCGTACCGAATCCACCCGCTGAGCCCGAGACCGATCCCGCGAGACGGCGGCGGGTACCGAGACCGCTGCGACTGTTGAGCACGGCCACCCCTGAGACCTTGCCGCCAAACTCGGCCGGCACGTTACCCATGATGACCTCGGCCGTCTGCACCACGCCGACATCGAGTGAGTTGGCGAATGCGCCGGTGAGCTGGTCGCTGATGGCGAGGCCGTCCACCATGAACGTCATCTGGTTGTGCGCGCCGCGCGGATGAATCGCGCCGTTGGCGTTCTGCGAGAACCCGGGAAAGGCCACCAGCACCGACTCCAGACCGCGGCTCGAAACGGCCACCGGCATCCGATCGATTCGCGTCACGCTCACCGCGTGCCTGGTCCCTGCCGACTCGTCGTCGACCACCGGCGCCTCCGGCGCGACGTCGACGACATCGGTCAGGGCCGCCAACTGGAGGGTGACCGTGACGTGGACGGGAAATGCGGACGTCAGGTCCACGCGGCGCTGGCCCGGCGCGAATCCGGGCAGCGCGAGACGAAGGTCGTAGACCCCAAGCGGCAGGTTCCGGAACTCGAAGGCGCCGTGGTCGCCGGCAACGGCCAGCCGCTCGAGTCCGCTCGTGCCATGCCGCAGCGTGACGGTCGTCCCCGGCAGGGTGCCGCCCTGGGGATCCGACACGGCACCAGTGATAGAGGAAGTGCTTTGGGCAGAAGCAGTTATCGCTGTAAACAGGGCGATGACGACGGCGGAGATGTGGAACACGCGCCGCTGTTTCTGACGAACAGAAAAGATGTTTTGATTACTCAAAACAGACATTGCGACAGCTTAAGAGGCTGGATTCGCATTGTCAACATCCCGGGCGCCGCCGGGCGCGCGATGGCTGGCGGATATGATGCGAGGGGCATGACGCACACCGTCTTCGTCAGCGGAGCCACGGGCTTCATTGCCTCGCACACGATCGAACAACTGCTTGCGGCGGGACACCGCGTTCGCGCATCGGTGCGCGATCTGACGAAGACGACGGATCTCGCGTTCCTGCGCGCCATGCCGGGCGCCGCCGATCGGCTGGACCTCGTGGAAGCCGACCTTCGCACGCCGGGCGCCTTCGATGCCCTCGTCCCCGGCTGCGACATCGTGCTGCACATGGCCAGCCCGTATGTGCTCCACGTGGACGACCCGCAGGGCGACCTCGTCGATCCGGCCGTTCAGGGCACGCGGGCCATGCTCGCTGCGTGCGCGCACGCGCCATCCGTCCGACGTGTCGTGCTCACGTCGTCGATCGCCGCCGTCACCGACGAACCCGACCCAGGCAAGGTCTACACCGAGGCGGACTGGAACGAGCGGTCCACGCTCACGCGCAATCCCTACTACTTCTCCAAGGTGCGCGCCGAGCGTGAGGCATGGGCGTTCGTCGAGCGCGAACGACCGGCATGGGACCTCGTCGTCATCAATCCGGTGCTCGTGATGGGCCCGAGCCTGACGCCGGCATTGAATACGTCCAACAAGGTGGTCGCCGACCTGCTCAACGGTGTGTATCCCGGCATCGTCAGCCTGACCTGGGGCATCGTCGATGTGCGCGACGTGGCCGATGCGCATGTACGTGCGATGGATGCCGCCGAGGCGGAGGGCCGCTACCTGTGCGTCGCCGGTGCGATGTCCATGCGCGAGATGGCCGCGCTCCTGACAGCCAACGGCTACGCAGGCCACCGCCTGCCGCGGATCGGCCTCGACAACGGCGTCGGCAACGCCGTCGTCAGGCTGGCGTCGCACCTGCAGCCGGCCGGTGTCGGCCAGTACCTGCGCACGCACATCGGCCGGGTGCCGCGGTTCGAGAATGCAAAGATCCAGCGCGACCTCGGCCTGCGCTTCAGGGCCGTCGAGCGGGTCGTACTCGATGCGGCGGCGGACCTCGTGCGCTGGGGACATGTGCCGTCTCGCACAGCCTGAATAACCAGCGCCGCGGACGTGTCGCTCTGCTAGGATGCGAACCCATGCGCATGTCACTGGTCCGCTTCGTTACGGTGTGTGTCTTCACCGCCGCCGGCTTCGCCGCCGACAACGCACACGGTCAGGACTTCTCGTCGTCGGCGCCATCGGATGAGGCGGCGCTCGAGCTCGATTTCCGGATGGGCGGCCTGTGGCCCGAACCCTCCTTCGGGTCACGCCCGAGCCTCGGAGGGCGCGCGGCCCTGTATCTCTGGAGCGGTGACCGGATGGAGCGCCTGAGCCTGCAGTTCACCGGCGACTATCGATCGCTCGGGCACCGGCAGACCCCCGACTACCCCGGTGTGGCCGATCCGGTCCGCCTGAAGCGGACGGCAATGGCATTGGGCGCGTCGCTCGGCTTCGACGTGGTGCGCACGCCGCAGTGGACGATCGACGTCCGCGGCGGCGTCATGATGCTGCGGCACCGGATGTCGGTGCAGGTGAACACGCGCCCGGGCTCGTCACTTGCCGACGAGGTGTGGGAGCCTGTCTGTCATTTCGCCGGCTTCAGCGACGATTGCCGCACCGACTACGACGCGGCCGGCACGCTTGCCATTGGCGCGCGCCGGTACTTCGGCGGCTTTGGCGACTACTTCAT
>JBIQJY010000123.1:0-4239 GCA_044507065.1 Acidobacteriota bacterium | reverse complement strand
CCTTCGAGGTCCTTGAAGAACACCATCCATTCCTCGGTCCCGTCGGCGTGCGTGTGGATGAGGTGCGGCGCGTCGATGAACTCGACGCCGCGGGCGCGCAGGCTCGTGTGCGCAGCGCGGATGTCGTCGACGCGCAGGTAGAGAATCGACTCGGCCCCAGGCGCCTCGGCCTGCGACAGCATCAGGCGGACACCCCCGCAATCGAAGAAGGCCAGCGTCCCGAACGTGTACAGGTGACGCAGCCCGATGACATCGCGATACCAGGCCTCGGATTCCGCCGCGCTGCGAACCGACCGCGCAATCTGCCCCACCGCCGTGATGGTCCCTGTCGTCATGCTCAGCTCCGTGCGCGCGAGGCGCGATGTCTTTGGCACACCGTCCCACAGACGCAGCGCGCGCCGATCGCGCAGGCCCAGCTTGGCCACCGCATGCGCCACGTGCTGCTTCACCGCGTCGAGACTGACGCCACGACGCCGCGCGATCTCGGGATTGGTCATGCCGTGCCTGACGGCCTGCACCGTCCGCCATTCGGCCGGCGTCAGGACGTCATCATGTGGCGGGCGTCCACGGCCGCGGCGCGGCACGGACTCTGGCCGCCGGCGGCTGCGTGACTGCTGCGTCATCCGCGAAGTGTAGCGGCGCGCCACCGCGAATTACGATCCCCCGTCGCCAAGCGCCGCCTCGACCTCGGCCAGCCGCTCACCGACCGACGCCAGGTCGTCCTGCGGACGCCAGCCCGGCTCGATCTTCAACAGGAGCAGCCTCGCCCGATCGAGGTCGGCCCGCGCGCGGGTGGCATCGCCCTCCTCGCGCGCCTGCATCCCCGCGAGAAAGAGCAGCTCGGCCATCAGCCAGAACTTTCCGGGGTCGATCTCGCCGCGTGGCGCCAGCCACATCAGCAGCATCGTGGGATCGAGACTGCGCGCGATGTCGAGCGACAGGCCGCTCTGGGTGGCCACCGCCGCAATCTGCGCGTGCACTTCGGTCGGCGACAACTGGCGGCCCGTAATCTTCCCGAGCAGCGCAGCCAGCGCGCGGCCGAACTGCTCGATGAGCCGCATGATGTAGTCCTGGCGGAACATGCCGCCTGGAGAATAGCAGGCGATGGTCGGCTCGGACCGTCTTTCGCCGACCGGACGCCGCCGTTCACCGATTGCCCCGCGCGGATCCCCGCAGCCCGTCTACGATGGCGCCTGGAGGTACTGTCATGACGAAACACATCACCGCCGCCCTGGCCGCGCTGGCCGTGCTGATGGCCGGCGCGCTCGCCACGCCCGCCCGCGCGCAGACAATCGACGACATCCTCGCGAGATACATCGAGGCCAAGGGCGGGCTCGAGAAGTGGCGCTCGATCGAGAGCCAGCGGATGACCGCATCGGCAGCCACAAGCGGCGTCGTGCTCGACATGGTGATCATCGGCAAGCGTCCCAACCTCGTGCGGCAGGACATCACCGTCGAGATCCCCGGCCAGGGTCCCATCGCCATCACCAACATCTACGATGGCGCGAAGGCGTGGACGCTCAACCCGATGATGGGCGGCGGCGCGTTCCAGGAGATGCCGGCCGCCGAGGCGAAGAACCTGAAGGACCAGGCGGACTTCGATGGTCCCCTCCTCGACCGCGAGGCGCGCGGGACGACGGTGAAGCTCGCGGGCACCGAGATGGTCGGGGATCGTCGCGCGTATCTGCTGGACGTCACGCCGAAGGACGGGACAGCCGCGCAGTACTACGTGGACGCGGAGACCGGCGCCGAGCTGAAGATCGTCGACCCGGCCGCCGGCCAGTCGGTGGAACTTTCGGATCATCGTCCGGTCGACGGCGTCCTCGTGCCCCACCACATCCGCATCGCGCAGAACGGCGTCGTGCAGGTGGAGATCGACGTCAAGACGGTGGAGTTCAACGTGCCGATCGACGACTCGATGTTCAAGGCGCAGTAGCACACACCGAGGGCGGTCCTCCCCCGCCCTTCACACTGCCCTCATGGTCGAATCGGTATAGTCGATCGGATGACTTGCCGGTTTACAGGCTGCGCAGTGGCGCTCGGCCTTCTTCTCGCTGCCCCCCACGTCCACGCCGACCAGCTCGACAGCACCCAGACCATCGCCACCCTCCCGGACGGCTCCGCGCGGCGCACGATGGAAGCCGTCCGCCTGCGGCCCGACGAATCGGTGACGATGGATGGACGTCTCGACGAAGCGGTGTGGATGCGCGCGACGCCGGCCAGGGACTTCATCCAGCAGGATCCGGTCAACGGCGCGCCGGCCACCGAGCCCACCGAAGTCCGCATCGTCTATACGGCCGACGCGCTCTACATCGGCGTGAAGGCCTTCGACTCCGAGCCTGACAAGTGGATCGGCTACCAGCGGCGCCGCGACGAGTTCCTGCAGTCCGATGACCGGTTCATGTTCTCCATCGATACCTATCTCGATGGCCGCACCGCGTACTTCTTCGAGATGAACCCGTCGGGCCTGATGGGCGACGCGCTGCGCGGCATCGGCATCAACAACCACCAGTGGAACGGCATCTGGACGGGCCTTGCGACGCGCAACGACCAGGGCTGGTTCCTCGAGATCGAGATTCCGTTCCGCACGCTCAACTTCGACCCGGCGAGCGATGCCTGGGGCATCAACTTCCAGCGCACCGTGCGGCGCAAGAACGAGGAGTCGCTGTGGTCGGGCTGGCTCTACAACCAGGGGCTCAACCGCATGACCAACGCGGGGCTGCTCACGGGCATCTCGGACGTGTCTCAGGGATTCGGCCTCGACCTGCAGCCGTGGGGACTCGCGACCTTCAACTCGGCGCCCGGCCGCGGCGACGCCACCACGCGCGGCAGGGGCGACGCGGGCTTTGACGCCTTCTACAGCGTGACGCCGCAGTTGCGCGCCGTGGCGACCGTCAACACGGACTTCGCGCAGACCGAGGTCGACCAGCGGCAGGTGAACCTGACCCGCTTCTCGCTGCTCTTCCCCGAACGCCGCAACTTCTTCCTCGACGGCTCGACCTTCTTCGATTTCCGCAGCGCGGCGGCCGGCGGCACGGCCGGAACCGTCAACCCGTTCTTCACGCGGCGCATCGGGCTCGGCAGCGATGGCACCCCGCAGCCGGTCAACTTCGGGGCGAAGCTCACCGGTCAGGTGGGCAGCCACGACATCGGCGTCATGCAGGTGCAGACGGGCGACGATGGCGACCTGGTGGGCGAGAACTTCACGGCGGTGCGGATCAAGCGGCGCATGTTCTCGCAGTCCTACGTCGGCGGGCTCTACACGCGGCGCGCCGAACGCACCGACACGGGCACGGCCGCGCACACGAGCGGCCTCGACTTCCTGCTGGGCACATCGTCATTTCTCGGATCGGACAACCTGCAGCTGAGCGGGTACTATCTGCACGCGCCGAGGCCGGGCCGCGGGAACGCCAGGTCGTCGGCGTATGGATTCGAGCTCGAGTATCCGAACGACCTCTGGAACGCCGAAATCGTCTACCGCGAGATCCAGGACAACTTCGATCCCGCCGTCGGCTTCGTGACGCGTACCGGCTATCGCCTGTACGCCACGGAGGTGATCTTCGGTCCGCGCCCCGAGAACCTGCCGTGGCTCAGGCGCTACACGCTGGGCACCGAGATCGACCTGCTCGTCGATCCGGACGACGGCCGCACGCTGACGCGTGTCGTCGAGTTCCCGTTCGCCCTCGACCTGCAGTCGCAGGACGAGGTCGAGGTGAGCGTCATCAACACGCACGAGCGGCTCGAGCGCGACTTCGACATTGGTGATGCCACGCTCGCCGCGGGACGCACCTTCGACTTCACGCGCGTGCGCGCCGAGGTCAGTACGGCCAATCACCGCACGGTGGCACTGACGCCGTCAGTCGAGTGGGGCCAGTTCTTCTCCGGCCACCTGATGGAGGCCGGGTTGAACCTGACGCTGCGCGTGCGGCCGGGGCTGATTGCCTACCTGTCGGGTGAGATCAACCACGTCGACCTGCCCGAGGGCACGCCGTTCACGGCGCGACTGTATCGCGCAGTGCTCGAGAACCAGTTCAGCCCGTGGATCGCTCTGGTCAACAACGTCCAGTACGACACGCAGAGCGCCGTCATCGGCTGGCAGTCGCGGTTCCGCTGGATCGTCAAGCCGGGCAACGACCTCTACGTCGTCTACACGCACAACTGGCGTGACGATCCGCTCGACCTCGATCGTCGGTTCACCACGCTGGACCAGCGCGGCGCGTCGAAGGTCATCTACACCGT
>JBIQJY010000042.1:27732-30028 GCA_044507065.1 Acidobacteriota bacterium | reverse complement strand
CCCGAGCACCTCGTCATCGACAGCGGCGACGATCCGGATCGCTACACGGCGGCCGGAACGATCTTCGTCGGCGATTACAGCGTGCAGGCGGCCGGTGACTACTGTACCGGCTCGAACCACGTGTTGCCGACCGGCGGCGCGGCGCGGTTCCGTGGCGGACTGGGCGCCGCGGATTTCGTGCGCGTTTACACGGTCCAGACGCTTACGGCCGCAGGCCTCACCCGCATCGGCCCCTCGGTCGTCGCGCTGGCCGAGGCCGAGGGCCTGACCGCGCACGCCAACTCGGTGCGCGCCCGGCTGTGATCATGGCGACCGCCGCACGACAGGCCGGCGCGCTGCGCCTGCACCTCAACGAGAACACCGCCGGCTGCTCGCCGGCGGTGATCGAGGCGCTGCGCGCGCTCACGCCAGCCGACGTGGCGACCTATCCCGACTATGACGCGCTGACCGCCCGACTCGCGCGATGGCTGGGCGTTGCTCCGGCATCGGTGATCGTCACCAACGGCCTCGACGAGGGTCTCTACGCGGTCGCGCAGTACGGCGGGGCTGAAGCCCCGCCGCTCCGAACCGGAGATGGATCGGCGGGACTTGGAGCGGCGGGGCCTGGAGCGGCGGGGCTTCAGCCCCGCCGTGGCGACGCCTCTCAGCCTGGAGCGGCGGGGCTTCAGCCCCGCCGTGGCGACACGTGTCGCGCGCAATTCCTCCAGGTCGACCCGGCATTCGAAATGTTCGAGGAGTTCACCCGCATCGTCGGTGCGGACCTCGTCCGGGTGTCGCCGGGGCCGGACTTCGCGTTTCCGCTCGAGACGGTGCTCGCCGCCATCGGGCCGGCCACGCGCGTCGTCTACCTGGTCGATCCGAACAACCCGACCGGCATCCCGCTGCCCGACGGTGCCGTCGACGCGATTGCGGCCGCGGCGCCGCAGGCCCTCGTGCTGGTCGACGAGGCATACGCCGACTTCAGCGGACGCACAGCCGTTGGTGGCGCGCTCGATCGACACGCCAACGTCGTGGTCGGCCGCACGTTCGCCAAGGGCCATGGCCTGGCGGGCCTGCGTATCGGCGCGCTGGTGGCGCAGCCGGACACCGCCGCTCGCCTGCGGACCGTGCTGCCGCCGTTCAACGTGAACGTCGCGGCCGTCGCCGCGTTGACCGCCGCCCTCGATGACGAGGCGCACCTGCGATGGACGGTGGCCCAGGCAGCCGAGTCGCGATCCCTTATCGAGGCGTTCTGCCGGCGCCACGGGCTGACCTGCTGGCCGAGCGTCGCCAACTTCGTGCTCGTTCGCGTCGGTCCATCGGCCGCCGCGGCCGCCGAGGCCCTCGCCCGGCGCGGCATTCTCGTCCGAGACAAGTCAGCCGCGCCGGGTTGTTTCGGGTGCCTGCGCATCACAGCCGGCGTCGTCGCGCACACGACGGCGACCCTTACCGCCCTGGAGGACATCCTTGCGACGCGCCCGAATTGATCGCCGCACCACCGAGACGCAGATTCAGCTGACCCTGAACCTCGACGGTACCGGCAAGTACAAAGTCAGCACGGGAATCCGGTTCCTCGACCACATGCTCGAGCTGTTCACCCGGCACGGCGGGTTCGACATGACGCTCGAAGCCACCGGCGATCTCGACGTCGACGAACATCACACCGTCGAGGACGTCGGCATTGCCATTGGTGAGGCCGTCCTCGCCGCGGTCGGCAGCAAGCGTGGCATCAACCGCGCGGGGTACTTCCTGATGCCGATGGACGAGACACTGGCCGTCGCGGCCATCGACCTGTCCGGCCGGCCATTTCCCGTGGTCGACCTGTCGAAGGTCAGGGCCGCGCGTGTCGGCGACCTTCCCGTCGAGCTCGTGCAGGACTTCTTCGAGGGCTTCGCCAACGCCGCGCGCGCCAACGTGCACGTGAAGGTGCTGTACGGCAGGTCCAGTCACCATCAGATCGAGGCGACGTTCAAGGCCTTCGCCCGCGCGCTGCGCGTGGCATGCTCGAAGGACCGGCGGCTGGCCCGCACGCTGCCGTCCACGAAGGGACTGTTATGAGCATCGCGCTGGTCGACTATGGCGCCGGCAACCTGACGTCGGTCATCAAGGGTTTCAAGGAAGTGGGCGCGGACCTGCGCGTGGTGAGCGCCGTCGAGGACACCGTTGGCGCCTCCGCCATTGTCGTGCCGGGCGTGGGTCACTTTTCGGCCACCGCCTCCCTCGGGCCGGAGTGGCGGACGGCCGTGCAGCAGGCGCTCGGCCGGGGCGTCCCGCTGCTCGGCATCTGCCTGGGCATGCAGTGGCTGTTCGACGGCAG
>JBIQJY010000042.1:4554-27632 GCA_044507065.1 Acidobacteriota bacterium | reverse complement strand
TTGACGATGTTGTCGAACTTCCTTCGCGTCGTGCAGGGAGCAGCCTGATGCTGACCAAGCGGCTCATTGCCTGCCTCGACGTCCGCGATGGATCGGTCGTCAAGGGCATCAACTTCACGGGCCTCCGCAACGCGGGCGACCCTGCCGAACTGGCGGCGCGATACAACGACGAGGGCATCGACGAGTTGACCGTACTCGACGTCACGGCGACGCTCGAAGGGCGCCGCGCCCTGCTCGACACGATCCGCAAGGTCTCGCAGCGCCTGTTCATTCCGCTGGCCGTCGGCGGGGGCATCCGGTCGATGGACGACGCGCGGGCGGTGATTGATGCAGGCGCCGACAAGGTCAGCCTCAACAGCGCCGCGCTGGCGCAACCGGCGCTCATCACGGCCCTGGCACGCACCTACGGCAGCCAGGCGGTCATCGTGGCGATCGACGCGAAGCGCGCGCACGGCACGTTCGAAGTGTTCGGACGCAGCGGCACGACCCGCGACGCGCGCGAGGCGGTCGACTGGGCCCGCGAGGCGGCCGATCGCGGTGCCGGCGAGATCCTGCTGACCTCAATCGATCGCGATGGCACGCGCAGCGGGTTCGATTGCGAACTGACGGCCGCCGTCAGCTCCGCCGTGCCCATTCCGGTCATCGCCTCGGGCGGCGCCGGTACGCCGCAGCACTTCGTCGATGTATTCTCGTCTGGCCAGGCGGACGCCGCGCTGGCCGCATCGATATTTCATTTCTCGGAACACGCCGTGCGCGACCTGAAAGAGTTCCTGTCAGCAAACGGCGTCCCGATGCGCCTCGACTGGTGAAACAAGCGTGTTGATTCCTTCGATCGATCTCATGAATGGTCACGTCGTGCAGTTGCAGCAGGGCGAACGCCTGGCGCTGCAGAGCGACGACGTGGATGGCTGGATAGAGAAGTTCTCGACTTTCCAGATTGTGCAGCTCATCGACCTGGACGCCGCCATGGGCCGTCCGGCCAACGATGACCTGGTGCGCTACGTAGCCTCTCGCCTGCCATGCCAGGTGGGCGGCGGCGTGCGATCGGTCGATCGCGCGCAGGAACTGCTCGACGCCGGCGCCCGCCGGGTCATCCTCGGCTCGTCGCTGTTCAACGAGCGCGGCGTGAACAAGGGCCGCGCCGAAGCGTTTGCCGAGGCACTCACGCCCGACGCCCTGATTGGCGCGGTCGACAGCCGCGGCGGCAAGGTCGTCATCCACGGCTGGAAGACGCCGCTCGCGCTGACGCCCGAAGACGCCGCCCGCACGCTCGAACCGTACGTGGGCGCGCTGCTCTACACCCACGTCGACACCGAAGGCATGATGACCGGCCTGAACCTCGACGCGGTCAAGTCGGTCAATGACGCTTCGCGCCTCCGCCTGATTGCTGCCGGAGGGATCCGCACGCGCGAGGAGATCGACGCGCTCGATGCGCTCGGCATCGACGCGGTCGTCGGCATGGCAATCTACACGGGCGCCATCGCGGCCACGCCATAGACGAGGACGGACGGCCGCCAGGGCCGTCACCTGACGTACCCTCTAAGTCATGCGCTGTGTCATTGGCGGCGGATCGGGGTTGCTCGGCGGCGCCCTTGCGGCGCGTCTGGCCGGGCGTGGCGATGAGGTCGTGGTACTCACGCGCCATGCCGATCCGTCTGACCTGGCAGGCGTCCGCAACGTCCAGTGGGTGCCCGACGGCTCCCTTGGCCCCTGGTCGCGTGAAATCGACGGCGCCGACGTCGTCGTCAACCTTGGCGGCGCGAGCATCGCCGGTGGGCGATGGACCGCGCAGCGCAAGGCCATCCTGCGATCGAGCCGCATCGGCAGCACCACCAGCCTCGTGGCGGCCGTCCAGGCGGCAGCGCGCCGGCCCGCGACGTTCGTGCAGGGGTCGGCCGTCGGCTACTACGGCGCGCACGCCGACGGACCGACGTTCGACGAACAGTCCGAACCGGGCCGCGACTTCCTGGCCGACCTGGCCGTCGACTGGGAGAACGCCGCGGCCCCAGTGGCCGCACTCGGATGCCGACTCGTCACGGTGCGCACGGCTGTCGTGCTCGCGCGAGGCCACGGCGCGCTGCCGAAGATGGCCCTGCCCTTCCGATTCTTCGCCGGCGGCCCTGTCGGGTCGGGACGGCAATACATGTCGTGGATCACGATCGATGACTGGGTCGCGCTCGTCGAGTGGGTCATCGACGCGCCGGCCGTGGCCGGCGCCATCAATGCATCGGCGCCATCGCCGGTCACCAACGCGGAATTTTCCGCCGCGATCGGCCGGGCGCTCCGCCGCCCGTCGTGGCTCCGGGCGCCCGCCTTCGCACTCCGCGCGATGCTCGGGGAGATGGCCGAGGCACTGCTGCTGCGCGGCCAGCGAGTCGTCCCGGCGCGCGCCGTCGCCGAGGGATTCGTGTTCCAGCACGCGTCAATCGACGAGGCGCTCGCGCACGTGCTGGCGCGCTGAAACGACGCTGCGCACACGCCGGTCACCCGCCATCCGCGTTCGATATACTGGCGTTTTGCCGTTGGAATGCCGTCGGGAGAGAGTCCAGCATGTGGGTTCGTGTGTGGTTGGGTGTGGTCATTGCGTTCGCGTCATTTGCCGGTCCGGCCTTCGCGCAATCACCCACCGCCGCCCATCCACCCAGCCCCTGGCAGCTCAGCCTTGGCGGGGGCATTGCGCTCACCCAGGGCAACAAGGACACCTCCACCTATAACGCCTCGTACAACGTCACGTATGCGCCGCATCCGAGGCGTACGTTCCGATCCGACGCGTTCCTGATTCGCGGCCGGACCAACGGGGAGCTCTCGAACGACAAGTTCGCGCTCAATGTGCGCGAGGAGTACCGCACATCGGACCGGATCTTCATCTACGGCCAGAACCAGTACGCGCGCGACAGGTTCAAGCGGATTCAGTACATGGTCGCCCCCACAGGCGGCGTGGGCCTGACGGCCGTCGACAGCGAACGCACGAAGATGACCATCGACGTGGGCGCGGGCGGCGTGTGGGAGAAGAACCCGTACGCCGACATCCGCGCATCGGGCGCCGTCACGTTCAACCAGAAGGTGACGCAGTCGATCTCCAGCACCACGACGCTGACCCAGGGGCTGCGCGGCCTCTGGAAGACCGAAGACCTGGCCGACGCCGTCTATCAGCTTGCCGTCACGGCCGCCCTCGGGGTCAACTCGCACGTGCAGGTGAAGATCGAGGCCATCGACACCTACAACACGAAACCCACGGGCTCCGGCATCCGCAAGAACGACATCTCGATGGTCTTCGCCCTGGTCTTCCGGAACTGACGGCGCGGCCGCCTACTCCGCCCGCAGCGCTGCGACGGGATCGAGCCGGCTGGCCCGGAGCGCCGGCACGAGGACGGCGACGAACGCGACGGTCGCGAGCACAATCGGCACGACAGTGAACACCAGGGGATCGCGGACGCTTACGTCGTAGACAAGCGCGGCGATGTACCTCGACAGGGCGAACGCCGCCCCGAGCCCGATACCGACGCCCACGAGTGCCAGCCCCATCCCCTGCAGCATGACCATCCGGCGCACGTCGGATATCTGCGCGCCAAGCGCCAGGCGGATGCCGATCTCCCGCTGTCGCTGCGCCACCGCGTAGGCCATCAGGCCGTAGATGCCGATGGCGGCCAGCAGTAGCGCGATCGCACCGAAGACCGTCATCATCCACATGTTGAACCGCTGCCGCGAGGTCGACTGGACGACAATCGAGTCCATCGACCGGACGTTGGTGACCGGGAGGCCGGTGACCTGCCGGATCTGCTCCTGGACCGCCTGGCTGACGGTCATCGGATCGGCGGTGGTCCGCACGACCCAGTTCATCGGGCGGATGCTGATGTTCAGGGCATTGGCCTCGTCGGGCAGCTGGGCCTGTGGGATGAACATCATTGGTCCCGGATCGTTGTTGAGCCCGCCATCGCGCGTATCGCCGACGATGCCGATGATCTGCCGTTCGGGCTCGTTGGCGAACTCGCGCATGACGCCGCGGCCGATGATGAGCCTGTCGACGAGTGGATCGGCGTCGGGCCAGAACTGACGCGCCATGGTCTCGTTGATGATGGCCACCGGCGGCGCCGACGCGTCATCGCGATCGGTGAACGACCGGCCGCGGATGACCGGAATGCGGAATACCTCGAAGTAGCCGGCTGACATCGATTGCCACCCGCCGCCGCCGTGCTGCGGCCCCTCGAGGGGCCGGCCGGCGATGATGAACGGCAGCCCGTAGCCGCCCTGCAGCGGCACGCAGCAGGTGGCGGCCGCCGCCTCGACGCCCGGCATGCCGCGCAGGCGCTCCTTGACGTTCTGCACGGCCTGCTCGATACCCATGGACGTCTGAAACCGCGCACCGTCGATCGAGGTCTGCAGCGCCAGGACGTTGGTCGCGTCGAATCCCGGATCGACGCGGGCGAGCGCGATGGCACTGCGTATGAGCAGGGCCGAGCCGATGAGCAGCACCAGCGCGAGCGCCATCTCGACGACGACCAGCACCGACCGCGATCGGTTCTGGCGCCCCCCCGAGCCGCCGCGGCCCCCTTCCTTCAGCGCGAGGTTGAGGTCGCTGCGCGATCCCTGGATCGCAGGGATCACGCCGAACAGCAGGCCGGTCCCGATGGCCACGACCGTCGTGAAGACGAGCACGCGCCAATCCACCCCCACGAGCACACCGGCTTCACCGACGCGCGGCAATCCGGCGGTGTTCACCGAAAGCAGCGCCCGCATCCCGAGCATCCCGATCGCGAGTCCCGCCAAACCGCCGGCGCACGACAGGACGATGCTTTCGGTCAGCAGTTGGCGGACGATGCGCCCGCGCGAGCCGCCCACCGCGGCCCGGAGCGCAATCTCGCGCGCCCGTCCGGTCGCACGCGCGAGCAGCAGGTTGGCCACGTTCGCGCATGCGATGAGCAGCACGAGGCCCACAGCGCCGCCGAGCACCAGCAGGAGCGGCCGCACGTTCCTGACAAGCACCTCGAGGATGGGATCCACGCTGAAGGCGTTGTTCGGCTGCAGCGCATCGGGAAAACGGTTGCGGAACGCCTCGGCCGAGATCTGCAGCTGCGCGCGAGCCTGCTCGATCTCGATTCCGGGTCTCAGGCGGCCGGCGACCGTGAAGTAGTGCCCCTGGTCGGTCGTGTTGGGGTCGAGCTGGAACGGTGTCCAGACCTCGGGCACCGGGCCGAACTCGCTGAACGGAAAATCTCCCAGCACGCCCACGACGACGTGCGGCGTGCCGCCGAGCGGGATGGTGCGCCCGAGGATGCCCGGGTCGCCGCCGAACCGCCGCTCCCAGGCCACGCGGCTGAGCACCGCGACGAGCGGCCCGTTGGGTCGGTCTTCTTCCTCGCTGAAGCCGCGCCCCATGAGGAACGGCGCACTGAACAGCCGGAAGAAGGCCGCCGAGACCTGGCCGGACCGGACCTGTTCCGGGACGTCGCCGGTCGTCAGGTTCAGCACGCCGGAACGGAACGCCGTCACGTCCTGCACCACGGCGGTCTGCTCGCGCCAGTGCTGGAACTTCGCGGGCGATGCCGCCGGGCCGCTGCCGTTCGGCGACGTGTTCATGAAGATGACGAGTCGGTCGGGATCGGGCGCGGCAACGGGTTTCAGCAGGACCGCATTGACGACCGAAAAGACCGCGGTATTGGCGCCGATCCCGAGCGCCAGGGCGGCCACCGCGGCTGCCGTGAAGGTGGGGCTGCGTCGGAAGGACCGGACGGCATGGCGGAGATCCCAGAGGAGGCTGTCCACGAATCGCATCGATCACCTCGCGGTTTGAGCGACGACGGCGGAACGGATACCGCACGGTGGATTCGCAGGGGGAGCGATCCGGCGCGGGGGTTGGGCCGCGCAGTTAGACGTCCGAACGGGGGTAATTGTTGCGCCGAGCCGGGGAACCTCGGCGCCGGATGGAGGACGGGCGGCCTGGCCGGGCTAGATCAATCCCAGCGCCATGACGGCGCGGGCGACCTTGGTGAAGCCGGCGATGTTCGCGCCCTTCACGTAGTTGCCGGGGGCGCCAAACAGCTCGGCCGTCTCGTAGCAGCGCCGGTGGATGTCGGCCATGATGCCGGCGAGGCGTTCTTCCGTGTACTCGAACGTCCAGTTGTCGCGGCTGGCGTTCTGCTGCATCTCGAGGGCCGACGTGGCCACGCCACCCGCATTGGCGGCCTTGCCGGGCGCAAACGCCACGCCATGCTCACGGAAGAGCGCAATGCCTTCGGGGGTGGTGGGCATGTTGGCCCCCTCGGCCACTACGGTGCAGCCATTGCGGATGAGCGTGAGCGCATCCCGCCCGTTCAGCTCGTTCTGTGTCGCGCACGGCAGGGCCACGTCGCAGGGAATCGTCCAGATACATCCGCAGGGCACGTACCGCGCGCGCGGCCGCTCGGCCGCGTAGCGTTCGATGCGCCCGCGCCGGTCCGCCTTGATGACACGCACGGCATCCAGGTCGATGCCCGTCTCGTCGTAGACGAAGCCATCGGAGTCCGAGCAGGCCACGACGCGCCCGCCGAGCTGGTGCACCTTCTCGATGGCGTGCAGCGAGACGTTGCCGGATCCCGAGATGACGAACGTCTTGCCCTCGACGTCCTGGCCCACCGTCTTCAGCATTTCGCGGACGAAGTAGACCAGCCCGTAGCCGGTGGCCTCGCGGCGCACGAGCGCGCCACCCCAGTCGAGCCCCTTGCCGGTCAGCACCCCGGACTCGTAGCGGTTGGTGATGCGCTTGTACTGCCCGAACAGGTACCCGATCTCGCGCTCGCCCACGCCGATATCGCCGGCCGGCACGTCGGTGTACTCACCGAGATGCCGGTACAGCTCCGTCATGTAGCTCTGGCAGAAGCGCATCACTTCCGCGTCGCTGTGGTTCCGCGCGTCGAAATCGGCCCCGCCCTTCGCGCCACCAATCGGCATGCCGGTCAGGGCGTTCTTGAACGTCTGCTCGAACCCGAGGAACTTGATGACACTCAGGTTCACCGACTCCTGGAACCGAAGGCCGCCCTTGTAGGGCCCGAGGGCGCTGTTGAATGCGACGCGGAATCCGCGGTTGATGCGGATCGTGCCGTTGTCGTCCTGCCACGGCACGCGGAAGATGATCTGGCGCTCCGGCTCGCACAGCCGGTCGATCACCTTCTGATCGTTGAACTCCGGATACTTCGCCAGTACCGCGCCGAGCGAACCCAGGACCTCGAGTACCGCCTGGTGGAATTCACTTTCTCCCTGGTTGCGCTGGACGAATCGGTTGTAGAAGTCCTGGAGTTTTTCGTCGACGGAGGGCATTCGGCACTTTTCCTCGAAGTTCGAAACCTTTCTATTGTGCCCTACTCGCACGCGAGTTGCCCGCCCGCCGGCTGTACGCCCCCGATCGCGCGCGGCGGCGCCGCTGTGCGAGACTCGTCGTGGACGGACCATTGCCTGGCCAGGATTCCATCGCCATCGACAGGAAAGCGCCTCCCTTCGACAGATACAAGGGGATTCGCTGGCTTTCCCGCGAACGGAGCGGACGCGATTCGCCCGAACACGGACGGCACCAGCTCTACGTGGGCATGGGCCGGGACAACCCCGTCCACGTGCTCATCAAGGTCACGGCCAGGCCCGGGGTGGTCTACGAACGCAACCTGGCGAACGAGATCGACACACTCGAGACCATCAACCGCGAGCTGCCCGACACCCGGTACTTCCCGCTGGTCTACGAGCACGGCCATCTCGACGATGGCCGCCTGTATCTCGTCATGTCGCTTTTCGACGAGTTTCCGCTCGCCACCATCGTCGATCCGGAGCGGGTCGACGACCGGCTCGTCGCGCACCTGATGGCGACGATCGAGGTGGCGCGCGCGCTGGCCGAGCTCCACAGCATCGGAATCGTTCACGTCGATCTCAACCCGATGAACATCCTGTACCGGTCCG
Source organism: Acidobacteriota bacterium (assembly GCA_044507065.1). GTDB lineage: Bacteria > Acidobacteriota > Vicinamibacteria > Vicinamibacterales > SCN-69-37 > SCN-69-37. Next base: position 19,712 of record JBIQJY010000042.1, on the reverse strand, counting down.
AACGCGGCAGGCCGGTCATCCGGATCATCGACTTCGAGTCCTCGTACGACACCGCGCGTCACGCGCGGGGCGAGTTCTACAGCCCGCCGACGACCCCCGGTTACACCGCCCCCGAAGTCGCACACCAGGCTCCGGACGCCCGGTCGGATGTCTTCTCGCTGGGTGCCGTGCTCTATGCGCTGCTTGCCGGCGACCTGTGGGTGGCGCAGGACAGCCTGGCGCCCCGGATCGAGGCCGACACCGCGATCGACGCGGAGCTGCGCGGTCCGTTGCTCAGGGCCGTTGCCCTCGACCCGGACGATCGCTACCCGTCGATCGACGCGTTCCGTCGCGACGTGGCTGCCTATCTGGAACAGATCTGGCCGGGACGTGCCTGGTAGCAGGCAGGCGTGGCTGGAGAACCGGCCTCATTCGAGCCCGTAGGTGGCCACGCGCAGGAGTGCCGCGAGGTCATCGGCACGCGCCCCGACGTTGTATCCCCAGCTGCGGAAAGAGACGAAGCCGGAGCCCGCGCGGGGATGGAACGTCTTGAGCCACGGCCCCACGCGTCCGTACTCGTCGTAGCCCAGCGGCACGACCTGGGTGTCATCGGGGAGTGAGGCCCCGGAGTTCCTGAGCAACCGAGGCAGCCCCCAATTGAGTCCCGCCTGGGTCGGCCGCGCGGCGTAACTGCCGCCGTCGTGGAGGGAGAGAACGGTCACGTCGAGCAGCTTCTCCGCGCGCGCCCGATCACGTCCGAGGTAGGTATCGTCGTCGGCAAAGCTGTGGAGCGCCGGCACTCCCCCGGTCCAGACAACCTTGCCGCCCGCATCGAGGTACCGGCGCAGCAGGCCGGTGGAAGGATCGTCGCCAAGCACGGATACCGGGATGTGGCCCAGCGCGAACACGACAACGCTCGGAACGCCGTCGGCGACGCGCCCCGACAGGAATGCCGCCAGCGAATCGGTCGCTCCCAGCTGCTCGAAGCCGTGCGCCATGAGATACGGCAGCAGCGTCGCGTCAGCGAGCAGCGCACTCGTGCGTGTCGGAATCACCGTCGGCTGATACACCGCCTTGCGCGGCGCCACACCGTCTGCCACGGCGTACAGCCGGCCGTCGTCGGCACCGAAGTAGATCGTGCCGTTGTCGTGGACCGGCGAGGAATAGATCTCGCGCCCGACGTCGTAAGCCCACTTCGGCACGCCGCTGACCCTGTCCAGGTTGTACAGCTTGCCGTCGGCGGACCCCCAGTAGGTGTCGTCGCCGACGATGAGGCCCGTCGTGTAGTTGTGCGCTCCGGCCTTGAACTCCCATCTGGTGGCACCCGTCTCGAGATCGAGCGCGCAGATCATGTTGTTGGTCGACCAGCCCACATACACGGCGTCGGCGTCGGCGGTTGTCGACATGGCCCACGTCGAGCCGTAGTGAAAGCTCCATCGCTTCTCGTGCGTCTCGACATCGATCGCGTAGACGTTCGCATCGCGCGATCCGACGATCAACAGGCCGTTCCGGAGCGTCGGCCGCGTGAAGATGTCGCTGCGAATGAAGCCCTGACTCCGATCGAGGCGCGTGCCCTCCGTCTCGTACTTCCACCGCAGGGTGCCGTCGGCGGCGCTGAGCGCGTAGACGAAGTCGTCGCCGCTTGGCTGATACACCGTACCGTCTACGACAAGCGGCGTGGCACGGATGCGGTCTCTGGTCTTGAACGTCCACTGCACGGTGCCGGTGGCGAGGTCGAGGGCGTAGACATGGCCGTCGCCGGAGCCGATGAACACGCGGTCGCCGGCAATGACCGGTGCGGACGTGAAGTAGTCCCACTCGATGTCGGCCGGCACGAGCGGTTGCATCCGGAACTGCCAGCGCAGCCGTCCCGTCCCGGCATCGAGCGCATGCACCTCGTCGCTGCGGCCCGCGACGACGACGATCGGGCCCGACACCGCGGGCGCACCCGCGATGGCACCGCCCGTTGCGAACGACCAGCGCAGCCGGCCATCGGCCTTGTCGACGGCGTACAGGTTGCCATCCGCACTGCCGAAGTACACCGTGTCGCCCGAGACGACGGCACCGCCGCGAATGGGCCCCTCGGTCTGGAACGCCCACTTCGTCCGGGGACTGGCAATGCCTTCGGCCGACAGCGGACACGGCACGAGCATCAGGGAGAGGACGATCGGAACCATTCGTGAAAACACGGGACCTCCTGTTGGACTACGCGACGCCCTCGGCCTCGACCGACCGGCTACGCATCGCCGCGCAGAGCCGTCACCGGATCGACGCGGGCCGCTCGACGGGCGGGGAGATAGCAGGCGGCGAGCGCCGCCGCGGCCAGCACGGCAACCGTCACCGCGAACGTCAGGGGATCAACCGGGTCCACCCCCGTGATCAGCCCGCGCATCGAGCGAGTCACCGGAACCGCCAGCACGACGCCGAGCGCAACGCCCGCCGCAACGATCAGGACACCCTCGCGTATCAGCGCCACCAGCACGTCGCGACGCTGCGCACCGAGCGCGATGCGGATGCCGACCTCGTTGGTGCGCTGGCCGGTGGCGTAGGCCATCACGCCGTAGATGCCAGCGACGGCCAGCGCGAGTGCGAGCACGGCAAACCCGCTGAGCAGCCCCGCGACCAGGCGCTGCGGTGCCAGCTGGTGCGACACGGCGTCGTCCATCGTCTGAATGCCGAAGACCGGCAGCGACGGGTCCAGTGCGCGGACCTCGTCGCGCACGAGCGGCAGCAGCGTCTCGGCGGAGGACGTGGTGCGGACCACGAGCGTCATCGGACCGAAGACGCCGCGGTAGGCCGACACGTAGTAGGTGGGGCGCGCCGGGTCGGCCGGGCTGTGGGCGCGCGTGTCGCGCACGACGCCGATGACGGTCGCCGGCTCGCCGCCGCCGCCGCCGAGATCCAGCTGCCGTCCGAGCGGGTTGCGATCGCCCCACGCCGCCCGCGCCAGCGACTCGTTGACCAGCACGACCTTCGGCGCATTGCCGTCGTCCCGAGGCGAGAAATCGCGGCCGGCAAGGATCGCTGTCTGCATCGCGCCGAAGTACCCCTCGGTCACCGAACGCCAGTCGCACTGCACGGACTCGCCGGGCGCGAGCAGCGCCTCACCAACGGGAAAGACGTGCAGGCTGGTGTTCCAGCTCGACATCGGGGCGTTGCTGGTCGCGCCCACTCCCACCGCGCCGGGCAGTTGTCGCACGCGCGCGACGAGCGTGGCGAAGAACGCCTCGGCGTTCGCGCGCGGCGCCACCTGTGCGGTGAGCACGCGATCCGGCGCAAAGCCGAGATCGACCGTGTTGAGGTGGCCGAGCGTGCGCAGCATGAGGCCCGACGCCGCAAGCAGCACGATCGACAGCGCGAGCTGGCCGACCACGAGGATGTTGCGCGATCGACGCGTGCCGGTGGCCGCTGCCGGTGAACGCTCGTGCAGCCCTCGCTGGATGTCCAGGCGCGACACGTGGCGCGCCGGCGCCAGCGCCGCAAGGATGCCGGCCGTCGCCATCGCGACGAACGCAAACAGCAGGACACGCGGATCGAGGCCGATCTGTGACGCTCGCGGCACGTCCGACATCGCCACGGTACGCAACAGGTACATCACGCCATGGGCGATGACGAGTCCCACCAGCCCCCCCGCCATCGAAAGCACGAGGCTCTCGGTGAGCAGCTGCCGCACGATCCGCCCCCGGCCGCCGCCGATGGCCGCGCGGATTGCCATCTCGCGCGATCGCGAGGCCGCCCGCACGAGCAGCAGGCCGGAGAGATTCGCACACGCGATGAGCAGCAGCACGCCGACCGCGGCCGCAAGCAGGTAGAGCCGCTGCCGCAGGGCACCGCCCACGACGACGTCGGCGAGCGGCTCCAGCCGCACGGTCCAGCCAGCCGTGTCCTCGTCGGGCGCTGCGGCCACTCGCGCCGCCGCCAGTCGCTCGGAAAGCGCCACGATCTCCGCGTCGGCCTGATCGAGCGTGACGCCCGGGCGAAGCCGGCCGATGACGTCGAGTTCCGCGAAGTTGTAGCGATCCTCGGTGCGCCCTTCCAGTGGCAGCCACAGCTGCGGCTCGAGGCGGCCGAGTGTCGACGGCGACATGACGCCCACGATGGTGTGGGCGGTGTCGTCGATCAGGAGCGGCCGGCCGACGACGGCGGGATCGCCGGCGAAGAGCCGTTGCCACAGCCCCTCGGAGAGCACGGCAACCGGCGCGCCGTTCGCGACGTCCTCGTCGGGCACGAAGCCGCGGCCGTGGACAGGCCGGCGACCGAGCATGGGGAACGTATTGGCCGTGACGAACTGCGCGTCCACACGCTCCGGCTCGTGACCGACACGGATGGTCACGCTGCCGTACTTGACCGCCGCCAGGTCGGTCCAGCTCCGCGCGTGCGCGCGCCAGTCGCGGTAGAGCGGGGCCGACACGGAGAACCGGTCCACGTCGCGCGATGGATTGGCCAGCCACACCTGGGCCAGGCGGTCCGGATCGTCGTAGGGCAGCGGCGCGAGGACCACCGCATTGATGGCGCCGAAAATGGCCGTACTTGCGCCGAGGCCGAGCGCCAGAATCAGCACCGCGCCGAGCGTGAAGACCGGCGTACGTGCGAAGGCGCGCGCGGCGTACCGCAGGTCCTGGGCGGCATCCTGCCACCAGGCCGCCACCCAGACGGCCCGCGCTTCCTCGCGCGCGCGGGTCACGCTGCCGAACGCGCGGCGGGCGGCAACCCGGGCCTCGTCGGCCGATCGCCCGGCGGCGCGCTGTTCTTCGGCCTCGAGCTCGAGGTGCAGATCGATCTCGCGCTGCAGGTCGCGGTCGCGATCGGCGGGCTTCATGTCACTTCACCGGTTTCAGCAGCCGCGTCATCGCACGCGCCAGCGTCTGCCATCGGGCCTGTTCCACCGTCAGCTGTTTCCGCCCCTTCGCGGTCAGCCGGTAGAGCTTCATCTCGCGGCCCTCGGGGGTCGGCTCCCACGCCGACGTGATGCAGCCGCTCTTCTCGAGACGCTGCAGGGCGGGATAGAGCGAGCCGTGCTCCACCTGAAGCACGTCCTCGGAGGTGGCCTGGATGTGCCGGGCGATGCCGTGGCCGTGGACCGGCCCGAACAGCAGCGTTCGGAGGATGAGGAGATCGAGCGTGCCCTGGATCACGCCGGGCTTGCGTTCATGCCGTGCCATGGTAGGCAATCTACCATTGATAGTAGATTGCCTACCAGGCAAATCGTGCCGGCACGGCAGGCGTCAGTCGGAATACCGATCGTCGAGCCACGGCTCGGCCGTGTTCGAGTAGCCGCGCACTTCCCAGAACCCGCGGCGCTCCCGGGGGAGGAACTCGATGCGGCGCACCCACTTCGTGCCTTTCCACGCATAGAGCTTCGGCGTGACGACGCGCACCGGGCCGCCGTGCTCGCGCGGCAGCGGCCGGCCCTCCCAGGTGTGCACCAGCAGCACGTCCGCCTCGACCGCGCGTGCGAGCGGCAGGTTTGTCGTGTAGGGCACGTCGGTGCCCGGCTGCACGTCGTAGCCGGTGAAGAACACGAACCGCGCCGCCTCGGTGGGCACCACCAGTTCGGCGATGTCGCGCATGCGCACACCCCGCCAGTGATTGTCGAAGCGGCTCCATGTGGTGACGCAGTGGAAGTCGCTCGTGTCCTCGGACTGCGGCAGCGCCATGAAGTCCGCCCAGTCGAGCGTCACCGGATTGTGCACGTCCCCGCCGACCTCGAGCCGCCAGGACGCGATCGGGATATCCGGCTGGTCGCCCAGGTCGAGGACCGGCCAGTTCGGGACGGCGCGCTGGCCGACGGGCAGCCGCGGCAGGCCGTGGCGATTGGCCGGGCCGGTCCCCGCGGGCATGCGCATACGCGTGTCCACATTGACCGTCTCGGCGTGCAGTCGCTTCTGGCGTTCGATGTAGGCGAGCCGTCGTTCGACGAGATCGGATGTGGGCATGATTCGCGTACGTCAGGTACGTCGGGTACGTCTCACTGCAGTCCCTCGCGGACCGACGTGATGCGGTGCGTGTTGAAGCCGAGCCAGTGCATCCGCCCGACGTACCGCGCGTGCTCCACCTTGATGCACCGGTCCATGACGACCGACAGGCCGGCGGCCTCCGCGATGCGGGCGCCTTCCTCGTTGATGACGGTGAACTGACACCACAGCGTGCCGGCGCCAATCGCCGCGGCCTCCTTCGCAATCGCCGGCAGCGCATCGGGCGCGCGAAAGACATCGACGATGTCGACGTGCACGGGCACGTCGGCGAGGCTCTTGTAGCTCGGCTCGCCGAGGACCTCGGTTTCGCGCGGATTGACGGGAATGACGCGGTACCCGTGCCGCTGCAGGTAGAAGCCCACGAAATGACTCGCGCGCAGGTGGTTGGCCGACAGACCGACAACCGCGATCGTCTTCGCCGTGTGCAGCGCGTGCTGGATGACCAGCGGATCCTGATAGCGCCGGAGGTCGAATGACGGACTCATCGCACGCCCTTCCGCCCGGCCGCGGCGCGGGCAAATCCCTGCTCGAGATCCCAGATGAGGTCCTCGACGGACTCGAGGCCGACCGACAGCCGGATCGTGCCGGGGCCCACGCCGGCCGCGTGAAGCTCCTCTTCGCTCAACTGGCGATGGGTCGTGCTGGCCGGATGGATGATGAGGCTCTTCGCGTCACCAACGTTCGCCAGGTGGGACCAGAGCGTCACGCCGCGGATGAAATCCTGGCCCGCCTCGCGGCCGCCCTCGCACTCGAACGAGAACACCGCGCCCGCGCCCCGCGGCATGTACTTCTCGACCAGCGGCCGGTACCGGCTGCCGCGCAGGCCCGGATACGTGACGTTCGAGACCATCGCGTGCGACTCGAGATAGGTCGCGACGGCCATCGCATTGTCCACCTGGCGATCCATCCGCAGCGACAGCGTCTCGAGCCCCTGCAGGAAGAGGAAGGCGTTGAACGGGCTCATCGCCGCGCCCAGGTCGCGCAGCGTCTCGGCCCGCAGCTTCATCAGGTAGCCGTAGGTGCCGAACGTTTCGTGGAACTCGAGCCCGTGGTAGGCCGACGACGGCTCGGCCATCACTGGAAAACGTCCATTCGACCAGTTGAACTGTCCGGAATCGACGACGACGCCGCCGATGCTCGTGCCGTGACCGCCGATGAACTTCGTGGCCGAGTGCAGGACGATGTCGGCACCCCACTCGATCGGCCGGCACAGGTAGGGCGAGGCGAACGTGTTGTCGACCATCAGCGGCACGTCGTGCTCGTGCGCCACCGCCGCGAGCGCCTCGATGTCGAGGACGTTGCCGCCGGGGTTGCCGATCGTCTCGCCGTAGAACACCTTCGTGTTGGGTCGGATGGCCGCCTTCCAGGCGTCGACATCGTCGGGATCGACCCACGTCAGGTCCACCGACATCTTGCGGAGCAGGTGCTTGAACTGGTTGACCGAACCGCCGTAGAGCGCCGCGGACGAGACGACGTGATCGCCGGGCGACAGCAGCGTGAAGAGCGCGGCTGCCTGCGCGGCAATGCCGCTGGCGAACGCGACGGCGCCGCATCCACCTTCGAGATTCGCGACCCGCTCCTCGAAGACGGCCACCGTCGGGTTCATGATGCGCGAGTAGGTGTTGCCGTACTCCTGCAGGTTGAAGTACGCCGCGGCCGCTTCCGGATCCTCGAACACGAAACTCGTCGTCTGGTAGATCGGCACGGCGCGCGCGCCGGTATTGGGATCGGGACGCTGACCCGCGTGCACCTGACGGGTTTCGAATCCGAACTGGCGATCTTCTTCCATCGACATGTCTCCTACCGCGCGAGAAAGTCCTGAATCAGCGGAGTCTGTCGCGCTTCCTCCAGGAGGAACGAATCGTGTCCGTACGGTGCGTCGATGACGTGCGACTCGACGTCACGGCCGGCCTCGCGCAGCGCGGCGGCCAGTTCCTCGGATCCCGAGGGCGGATACAGCCAGTCGGAACTGAACGAGATGAGCAGCGTGCGCGCCGACACGGTACGAACCGCGTCGACCAGGCGGCCGCCGCCGTACTGCCGGGCGAGGTCGAAATACGACAACGCCCGCGACAGATAGAGGTAGGTGTTGGCGTCGAACCGCGTGACGAACGTGGCGGCCTGGTGCCGCAGGTAGCTTTCCACCTCGTACTCCGGCGCGGTCAGGTGGTAGCGGATATCGTCGGAGGACTGCAGGCGCCGGCCGAACTTCTCGCCGATCGACTGCGCCGAGAGATACGTGACGTGCCCGACCATGCGTGCCACGCCCATGCCGGCCCGCGGCGCACGCCCGGTGTCGTAGTAGTGGCCATCCTGCCAGTCGGGGTCGGCCGTGATCGCGTTGCGCGCAATCGCGTTCCACGCCACACCCTGCGCGTGCAGCGCGTGCGTGCTCGCAATGGGAATGATCGCACCCACCTCGTCGCCGAAGAGGACCGCCCACTCGAGCGCCTGCATGCCGCCAAGCGAACCACCCGACACGGCAACGAGCCGGGTGATGCCCATCTGGTGCAGAAACGCCCGCTGCGCGCGCACCATGTCGGCCACCGTGATGACCGGGAAGTCGGATCCGAATGGCCGGCCGGTTTCCGGATTGATCGATGACGGGCCGGTCGTGCCCCGGCAGCCGCCCAGCAGGTTCGTGCTGACAACGAAGAATCGATCGGTATCGAAGGCGCGCCCGGGACCAATCATGCCGTCCCACCAGCCCAGCGTGCGTCCGCGCGCCCCGTCGCGCTCTTCGGCGCCAAACCCGTCGCGCGTGCCGCCGCCGGTCTGGACGGGCGATACGCCGGCCGCGTGCGCGTCGCCGCTGAGCGCGTGGCAGACGAGGATTACGTTGTCCCGCGTGGGAGAAAGGGTGCCGTAGGTTTCGTACGCGATGCGGACCGGAGACAACTGCCGCCCGGAATCGAGAGAGAGCGGGGTTGAAAGGTCGAGAAACCGCGTCTCGACCACGCCCACCGAACCCCCGGCGGGCTGCGACGCTGGCCTGGCCATTCCGCGATCATATCGCCGCCGGACCGACTTGCGCACGGCCGGCCGGCCGGCCTCCGCCCACCGGCCGCACCGGCGATGTATGATCTGAGCCTTGCCTGCGGCGTTTCATGCGGCTTCCAGGCCGCTTCGAGGAGAGAACCACAATGGCTGCATCGACTGTCAACAACGGCGTCAACGTTCAGGCCCTGCTGGATGCGCGCGAAGCCCTGAAGGGCGCGCCCCAGGCGGCGAAGTTCACGTGGCGGGCGTCCTGCAAGTGGCAGAACGGCACGCATAGCCGGACGCAGATCCAGGGTTTTCACGGCCTGGGCGAGGAGCAGAAGCACAAGACCGAGTTCACCTTCGAGGCCGATCACCCGGAGATTTTCGCGTCCGAAGACCTTGGCGTTACGCCGATTGAGTACGTGCTGGTCGGGCTGGCAAGCTGCCTGACGGCCGGCGTGGCGTCGGTCGCGCAGAACCGCGGCATCCAGCTGCGTTCGGTCGAGGCGAAGCTCGAGGGCTCGATGGACATCCAGGGCATCCTCGGCATCGATCGCGACGTGCGGAACGGCTACGACGACATCAAGGTGACCTTCAACATCGACGCCGACGCGTCGCGGCAGGACATCGAGGCCGTCGTGGCGCAGTCGCAGAAGCGTTCGGCCGTCTACGACGTCCTCACCAATCCGGTGAACGTCACCGTGGACGTCGCCTGAGGCCGTCCCAACCACCCCCGGAGCCGAGCCATCGCACGCATCACCACGGTCGTCATCGGAGCGGGACACGCGGGCCTCGCCGCCAGCCGCTGTCTCACCGATCTGTCGATCGACCACGTCGTGCTCGATCGAGGCGACGTCGCCAACTCCTGGCGGCACGAGCGCTGGGACTCGCTGCGCCTGCTCACGCCGAACTGGCAGAGCCGGCTCCCGGGTTTCCAGTACGACGGCCCGGATCCGGACGGCTACATGACATCGGCGGAAGTCGTGGCGTTCCTCGCACGCTACGCCGCAGTAGCCGCGGCACCGATACAAACGCACACAACGGTCACGTCGGTCACGCGCGAGGACGATGGCTACCTGGTTGCCACCGATCAGGGCGACTGGCGGTGCCGCAGCGTGATCATCGCCACCGGCGCCTGTAACGTCCCGTCGGTGCCGGCCGTCCGCCAGGCGCTTCCGGACTCGGTGGCGAGTTTCACGCCGTTCGACTACCGCAATCCCGACCAGCTGCCGTCGGGCGGCGTGCTCGTCGTGGGGGCGTCGGCCACCGGCGCACAACTGGCCGAGGAGATTCACCGCTCGGGCCGCCCGGTGACACTTGCCGTCGGCGAGCACGTGCGACTGCCGCGCACCTACCGCGGACGCGACGTGCTCTGGTGGATGGACGCCTCGGGCGTCTGGAATCAGCGATACGACGAAATCGACGATCTCACGCGTGCGCGGCGCCTGCCGTCCCCGCAGCTGGTGGGGACACCGGCGCGGACCATGCTGGATCTGAATGCGCTCGGCGCGCTCGGCGTGCAGCTGGTCGGACGGCTGGCTGCCGTGCGCAACGGGCGCGCGCTGTTTTCGGGCGGACTGCAGAACCAGTTCGCGCTGGCCGACCTGAAGATGAACCGGCTGCTCGATACGTTCGACGAGTGGGCCCGCCTGCACGCCCCGGACGCCGATGCCACGCCGCCGGAGCGCTTCGAGCCGACGCGGATGCAGGGCAAGGCGCGCATCGATCTCGGCCTGACATCGGGGGAGGTCAACTCGGTCGTCTGGGCGACCGGGTTCCATCCCGACTACAGCTGGCTTCGCGTCCCGGTCCTCGACCACAAGGGCCATCTCATCCACGACGGCGGCATCGTCGTCGACGCACCCGGCTTGTATGCGCTGGGACTTCCGGTGCTGCGCCGGCGCAAGTCCACCTTCATCCACGGCGCCGAAGACGACGCACGCGACCTGACGGCACACCTCGCGCAGTATCTGGCCGGGACGGCAGCCGAGGCGCCGCACGCCCCCGTCAGCCATCTCGGATAACGCAGCAGGAAAGCGCTTGCCAGCCGGGCAGGTATCGCATATAGTTCATGTATGCACGATCTGCCCGCCGTTCCAGCGTCCGTCGTCTTCGCGCTGCTCCACACGGCGGGCGCGGCCGAGGCGCACCTGGAATCGCGCCTGGCGACGGTAGGGCTGTCGGTCCCCAAGCTGGCGGCCCTGACGGCGTTGCGCGAGGCCGGAGAGTCGCTTCCTCTCGGTCAACTGGCCGAACGACTGTCGTGTGTGAAGTCGAACATCACGCAACTCGTGGATCGACTCGAGGCCGATGGATTCGTCAAGCGGCTCGCCGATCCGGCCGATCGCCGGACGCGCCTGGCCGTGCTTACCGCCGCGGGACGGACGGCGTGCGACGAGGGCGCCCATCTTCGCGACGCGGCGGCCGCCGAACTGGTCGGAGGAATCAGTGCCGACGAAGCCCGGCAGCTTGCCGAACTCATCGCCAGGATCGAGCGCGGCCCCAGCTAGGTTTTTTGTGCGCCAATAGTTCATACGTAGACCATTCACGAATAGACGAAGGAGTCAGCCATGAGCACATCCGTTTCGACCAGTTCCGCAGCACCCGCCCTCGCATCGAACGAGGCCCGTCCGTCGCGTCTTGCGACTGTCAGCGTCTGGAGCCTGCAGCTGGTCTCGGCCGCAATGTTCCTGTTTGCCGGCGGCCTGAAGCTGGCGGGCGCCGAACCCATGGTCCAGTTGTTCGACGCGCTGGGTGTCGGTCAGTGGTTCCGGTACGCCACGGGCGGCATCGAGGTCACAGCCGCGGTGTTGCTGCTCACGCCAAGGTTTGCCGTCATCGGCGCACTGCTGCTCGTCCCGACGATGATCGGGGCGGTTGCAACGCACGCGTTCGTCGTGGGCGGCAGTTCGGCCATGCCCGCGCTGCTTGGCGTCGCGGCGGCAGCGATCGTGTGGCTGCGGCGGCGCGATCTCGCGGCGCTCATCGCCCGGAATTGAGGAACGCGCGGGTCCCGCTCGCCAGGCCCGCGGCGTGGTCAGTCCGAAGACAGCGCATGTATCGAGGCATCGATCCTGCGCTTGTCTTCGGGACTGACGATCCAGCCGTCGTGATCGACGTACGCGGTCGTGGCGCCCTGACGGCCCGGGCCGGAATCCATCGACAGCGACGTCGGATCGGATCGGTCGATGACGTACCACCCGACCGCGGCAGCAACCGTCCCCGAGGCTGCAAGGAACGCACGTCTCGACGGCGCCATCATGCCTCCCCGTCCCGCGCGGCAATCGTATCGGCCAGTCGCAGCCCGAGCGCGACGATGGTGAGCGTCGGGTTGGCGTGGCCGCCGGTCGCGAACACCGACGACCCGGCGACGAACAGGTTGGTGTACCCGTGCACGCGGCAATCGCCATCGACGACCGAATCCGAGGCGCTGTTTCCCATGCGCGTGGTCCCCATCGTGTGGCCTCCTCCCGTGAATTGCCTGTAGATCTGATCGTTGTTGACGCGAACGCGACCCTTTCCGGATTGCAGCAGCGCGGCGCCGAGCAGGCGGAGTGTCTGCTCGACGTTCAGGAGATCCCGCGCGTCGCACACGCATCGCGCCGCGGGCCGGAGGAGCCCCGAGCGATCGCGCTCGCCGGTGAGCAGCACGCGATTGCCCGCCGAGGGCAGCATCTCGGATCGCGCCGTGACGGTGTAGTGATGGAACGTGCGCCCGGTTTCGCTGGAAAAGTGCCGGGCCAGCTCGTGATCGACGGTCATCTCGGCAAGCTGCAGGCTGCACCCGTACAGCCCTTCGCGGCGCGCGACCTCATCCTCGGCCACCACGGCATGCGCGACGCCGCCGGTGGCCGCAGGCCAGTGCCGCTCGATTCGTTCGTCGAGCACGACTTCACCCGCTCGATCCAGGTGCGGGTGCTCCATGAGGAACATGCCCGCAAGGCCACTCTCGTTGCCCACCGGCACGCCGCCCATGGCTGGCGGCTGCTGCAGCAGCTGCGCGTTGCCGATGCCGCCGGCCGCAATCACCACCGACTGCCCCGGCGCGACGGACAGCCGGCGTCGGACGCCTGACGGGTGATGCACGTACTCGAGGACGGTGACCGAGGATCGCCGGTCGTTGGCGTCGAGCCGGACAAGCGAGCATCCCACGGCCACGTCGACATTCCCTGCCGATCGAAGTGTGTCGACGTACTTCCGGCCGAACCGCGTGGGGCCGGCAATCGGGATCGGCCGGTAGCTGAATCCCGGTACGACAGGCGTTTCGAGATCGATGAGGGCAGCGTCGTGGTCGAGAACCGCCGCGGCGCGCGCGTAGTAGTCCGACAGATCGGCACGACGGATTGGCCAGCGCACGCCAACGACCGGACTGTCGAAATCGACGGCCCGCAGCGTGGAGCACCAGCCGTTCCAGACGGCCGACGTGCCGCCCAGCGCGCGAATCCAGTGGGCGTTCCAGTAGCTGCCTGAGAAGTGGCCGTAGCCAATCGTATTGGCCAGTTCGCTGCGCACGCTCTCCGCATCGCCCGACTCGAACACCAGGACGCGCTTGTTCGCCTCGGCCAACGCGAGGGCAACGCTCAGTCCGGCGGGGCCGGACCCCACCACGAAGCCGTCGTACGGATCGGTGGCGACACGTCCGTCAGTCAGCAGCATTCCGAAACATCGAGCACGTCCGTAATCGGATGAGTGCCCGGGGAGGCGGGAACCATCGGGGTGGCGCCGACGCGGGAGGACTTATCTTCGGCGCGGCACGAAAGACCGCATCAGCGTACCACGCCAGGCGGCCGCAGCCGACCCAACACATATACTGTCCGACGCCTGTGACGATTGTCGGACCGCCTTGTGTGGAAGCCGACCGATGGCCAGTCGACCACCCATGACCGCAGCCCGGGACATCGAATCCTTCCGCGACGCCATCCGCGTCGGCGACGTGCCGCGCGTGCGCCGCCTGCTGACGCTGCCGCACGTGAGCGCGCACGTCGATGACCCGATGTTCGACTTCGGCCAGCGGGCCGCGCACCTTGCCGCGGCGAACGAAGAGCTGCTGACGGTGCTGATCGACGCCGGCGCCGACGTGAACCTGCCGAGCGTCTGGGCGAACGGTCCTTTCACGGTGCTGGATCACGCCAACGCCGATACAGCGCGCTTCCTGCTCGCGCGCGGCACGCCCCTCACGCCCAATGTGGCCGCCCGACTTGGCTGGCTCGACGCGCTCCGAACGCTCATCGACGCCGATCCCGAAGGCGTCCATCGCCGTGGCGGCGACGGGCGGCAGCCGCTCCACGAGGCGGCAACGCTGGCCATTGCCGACTTCCTTCTCGATCGCGGCGCCGACATCGATGCGCGCTGCATCGATCACGCGTCGACGCCGGCGCAGTACGCATTGGTCGACCGTCCCGACATCTCGAGGCGCCTGCTCGAGCGTGGCGCCAGCCCGGACATCTTCATGGCCGCGCGACTGGGCGACCTCGCCCTGGCGGCGCGCCTGATCGATGCCGATCCGGGCTGCGTGGCGGCGCGCATCAACAGCCCCGGTTACCCGCCGGTTCCGCCATCCAGCATCTACTGCTGGTCGCTTGGCTTTGGCACCTCGCCGTACGAAGTGGCTGCGAGGTTTGGCCACCGGGATGTCGGGAGCCTGCTGGCGTCACGAAGCCCGACACGGCTTCGGTTCATGAACGCGCTGCTCGCCGCCGACGAGGGCGCTGCGCGCGCCGTTCTCGAGGAGGATCCGGCGCTGCTCGCATCGCTCACGCGCGAGGAGCACGCGCACCTCGCGCGAGCGATCTTCCACGAGCGTTTCGCGGCAGCCGAACTGATGCTGCGGATGGGTTTCGACCCGACAGCCCCAGGTATCGACGGAGGGACGGCACTGCACGCGGCCTGCTGGGTCGGCCACGCAGGACTGGTCGAAAAGCTGCTGGCACGCGCACTCGTCCCGGTCGACGCCCGCGACCCCACACACGGCAGCACGCCGCTCGGCTGGGCCGTCTTCGGATCGGTCCATCGCCGTGCGCCTGCTGGCGACTACCGAGCCGTCGCCGAGCAGCTCGTCGCGAGTGGAGCCGACGTCACCGCGGCCGGCAACGGCGCCGGTCTCACGCTCGTGCAGATGGCGCGGGGCAACGCGGAGATGCAGGCGACGCTGCGGCGACTCGGGGCGGCGTAGAGGCCCTTCGGACGCTTGGAGGGGCGGGGCTTCAGCCCCGCCCACGCGCC
>JBIQJY010000042.1:0-4454 GCA_044507065.1 Acidobacteriota bacterium | reverse complement strand
CGTTCGGCCGAGCGCCCGCGTCAGTCGCGTCGAAGCGCGACCAGCGGGTCCATGCGGACGGCGCGCCACGCGGGGACGCAGGCGGCCGCCAGCGCCGTTGCCGCCATGAACGCCGCAATCAGGATCAGCGCCAGTGGTTCGACAGTGGGACGATACAGGGAGATCCCCGGCGTCGATACGTTGACGCTGCCAGCGGCCAGAATGGCCACTACCGTCAGGCCGAGGCCCACGGCCGTGCCCGCGCCGACGAGCACGGCAACCTCCCGCGCCACCGTCCACACCACTTGCCCATTCGGCGCGCCAAGCGCGATGCGGATGCCAATCTCGCGCGATCGCCGCGTCACGGCAAACGCGATGACGGCGTACAGTCCAATGCCGGCCAGCGCCAGCCCGAGCGCGCCGAGTCCGCCGATCAGCGTGGCCATCGCCTTCGACCCGGCCAGCGATTCGTCGAGATACTGCGCCATCGTCTTTGCCGAAAGAACTGGCAGCGCGGGGTTCACGGCGCGCAACTCACGCTGCATCGCGACAACCAGCCCCTCGGCGTCGAGCGACGTGCGCGCAATCACCGTCGTGGGCGGCAGATGCCACTGTTCGAAGGGCCGATAGAACACCTGCGGAATCGGGCTCACGATATCGCCCTGCAGGTCTGCCGTGCCGGCGTCGCGCGCCACGCCGACCACCTCGATCCACGCGTCGGGATCCGCATCACGCTCGATCCTGAACCGACGGCCGACGGCGGAAGCCGCATCACCGCCGAAGTACTGCCGCGCCATGGCTTCGCTGATCACAGCGCGACGCGGCGCATCGGCGGTGTCGCGCTCGTCGAGCGCGCGACCGACGAGGATTGGAATGCGCAGCGCATCGAAGAAGCCGGGCCCAGCCCAGATCGATGCGGCCGACCGGGCGGCCACGGCGCGTCCGCCCATCGGGGCGTCTCCCTCGACGATCACGGGCGCCCCGGCCAGTTGCATCGGCAGGCCGCGGGCAATCACGGCTGCCTGCACACCCGGTATCGCGCCCACCCGTCGTCGCATTTCATCGAGCATGGGCCCGACGGCTGCGCTCGAACCGTCCGCGTAGCGCGCGTCGGTTTCGACCATCGCGACACCGTCGACGGCAAACCCGGCGCGGCCGGCCTGGGCGGCGATCATCAGCTGGATGAAGACGCTGGTGACGCCAATCAGCACGACCGAGACGGCAACCTGGAACACGACCAGTCCGTTCTTGAGGCTGAACCATCGGGACTCTCGCTGCCGTGTGTCGCCATCGCCCCGCAGCGTCCGAACCAGGTCGACACGGGTGGCCTTGAGGGCGGGCGCGAGGCCGAACGCGACGCCCGTGACGATCGAAATGCCGACGGCAAAGGCCAGCACGCGCGCGTCCAGGCTGAGGTCGACGACAACCGGCAGCTCGATCGCGCCAATCAGGCGGATCGCCCACCATGCGAGCAGGCAGCCAGCCAGGCCGCCGGCCAGCGACAACAGCAGGCTCTCGGTCAGCAGGTGCCCGACAAGCTGTCGCCGCGTCGCACCGAGCGCCAGCCGAACGGACACTTCCCTGGCTCGCGCGGTGCCGCGCACGAGCAGCAGCGTCGCCAGGTTGCTGCAGGCGATCGCCAGCACCAGCCCGACGACCACGAGCAGCATGGCCGCGACGGCCGTCACGAGGCCGTCCATCTGCGGATGCACGCGCACGTCGTTCGACGCGACGACCGATATGCCCTTGCCCGGATCCTCGTCCGGGTAGTCGGCTGCCAGCCGCGCGCCGAGAACGTTCATCGCCGCCTGCGCCTGCGCGACTGTCACGTCCGGCCGCAACCGCGCCTTCACGAAGAACGCGGCTTCCTCGGGCCGTCGTTCGAGCGTGCGCGGCGGCGCCCCGAGCGCACCGATCGACGCGATCGGCATCCAGAAGTCGGTGACGATCCCGAGGCTGACCGTTGCGTGATGCCCGACCGGGCCGACGCCGACGATTGTGACGGGAACACCCTCGATGCGAATCGTGCGACCGATGATTGCCGGATCCGCGCCGAACTTGCGCAGCCAGGCATCGTGCCCGACGACGGCAACGACCGGCGCCCCGACCTGATCCTCGTCGGCGCCAAACCAGCGTCCAAGCCAGGGTTGCAGCCCCAGTGTCGCCGGATAGGTCGACGTGGTGTGCTCGACGATCGCGCTGCGCAGGGAGCCGTCATCGAGATAGCTCACGCCACGCGGCACGAACACGGCCGTGGTGCTCGAGAACACGTTCGTATGGGCCGCCATGTCCTCGTACGCGGGATACGAGTTGGCGTCCATGCCGCCGTCGTTCGAGCCGTTCTGATAGAGGTCGACGAGGCCGTCGCGATCGGCCATCGACTGCTGCCGGAACAGCGCGGCGTTGACGAGGCTGAAGATGGCGGTGTTGGCGCCGATGCCAAGGCCGAGGATGAGGACGGCGGCCGACGTGAAGCGCCAGTCGTGGACGAGGCGCCGCACGGCGTGGCGCGCATCACGCCGGAGAGCGTCGGCGAGCCGCGTGCCGCGGGCGTCGCGGCAGTCTTCCTGGATCTGGGCCACCCCGCCGAAGGTGCGAAGCGCCTGCTCGCGGGCCTCGCGCGCCGGCACGCCCAGCGACTGCAGGCGCTCGATATCCCGATCGATGTGGATCCGCAGTTCTTCCTGCAGGTCCGATTCGCGTTGCCCGCGCCGCACGAGTGAGCGGACGCGTGCGTTCAGCGCATGCCACCATCGCATCGTCAGGTCCTTTCAAGGACGAGGTTGACGCCCGTCGACAGCCGTTCCCATTTCGACAGTTCGGCGGTCAGCTGCTTTCGTCCGGCGCGCGTGAGCGAGTAGAACCTGGCCCGCCGGTTGTTCTCCGACGTCCCCCACTCGGCCGTGATCCAGCCTTGATGTTCGAGCCGGTGCAGGGCCGGGTAGAGCGATCCCTGCTGGACTCGGAGCAGCTGGTCGGACACCTGCCCGATACGCTCGGCGATCGACCAGCCGTGCATCGGCTCGAGTGCGATCGTCCGCATGATGAGGAGGTCGAGGGTGCCCTGGATGAGGTCGGTCTGGTCGCTCATGGCGCGACCTGTAGATTAGCATAGGGAGAGGTCCGGGTGTTCCGCAGTAGAATGGCGCCGTCCCGTCCAACCCAACCGGAGGAGAAGTCATGACCCCATCGCGCTACATCGTGCTGCTGGCGGGTACGACCTGCCTGCTTGCCGCAACTTTCGCGCCGCTTGCCGCGCGCCAGGCGCCGGCCGCCCCGGCCGCGCCGGCCCCCGGGCAGGGCCGCGGCGGACAACAGGCGCAGGTCGTCTCACCGGAAGTCGACAGCCAGCGCCGCATCACGTTCCGCCTGAATGCCCCGCAGGCGCAGGCCGTGCGCGTGAGCGCCGGCGACATTCCCGACCTGGGCCAGACCGGCGTGATGACGAAGGACGCGAGCGGCGTCTGGACGTTCACGACCGCGCCGCTGCCCCCGGGCGCCTATCGCTACAACTTCAACGTCGACGGGCTTTCCGTGATCGATCCGCGCAGCCCGGCAACGAGCACCTCCAACAACAACGTGTGGAGCCTGGCGATTGTTCCGGGGTCCGAGTTGTTCGACACCAGGAACGTCCCGCACGGCGCCGTTGCCGCCGTCACCTACTATTCAGCGCCGCTCTCACGCCATCGCCGCATGCACGTCTACACGCCGCCGGGCTATGAGAACGGGACGACGCGTTATCCGGTGTTCTACCTGCTGCACGGCGCGGGCGATTCGGACGAGGCGTGGACGTCGGTCGGCCGCGCGGCCATGATTCTCGACAACCTCATTGCCGCGAAGAAGGCGCAGCCGATGATTGTCGTGATGCCGGCGGGCCACACCAACGGTCCCATCCCCGGCATCGGCGGGCCCGCACCCGCGCTGACGATTGCGCCCGGCTCCCCCGACGAGTTCACGCAGGACTTCACGGGCGCGATTCGCCCGTACATCGAGCAGCACTATCGCGTGCTGGACGACCGCGGGCACCGCGCCATCGCCGGGCTCTCGATGGGCGGCAGCCAGACGCTCAACATCGCGATCCCGCACCTGAACGACTTCGCCTACATCGGCGTCTTCAGCTCGGGCGTACTCGGTGGCGGCGGACGAGGCCGCGGGCGAGGCGCCGCGGCGGCCACCGACACACCCGCGCCGCCATTCGGCCAGGCCTGGGAGAAGCAGCACCTCGCGATGCTCGACAACGCCGCGGCGAAGCAGGGCCTGAAGCTGGTGTGGTTCAGCACGGGCACCGACGACTTCCTCCTCGACACGAGCCGCTCGACCGTCGCCCTGCTGAAGCGACACGGCTTCGACGTGGAGTACATCGAAAGCGACGGCGGCCACACCTGGCTCAACTGGCGGGATTATCTGTCTCAGTTCGCGCCACGACTATTCAATGACTGACAGGAAGGTGCGGGTGGTTCGATTGGGGCGGTGGG
>JBIQJY010000122.1:0-4352 GCA_044507065.1 Acidobacteriota bacterium | reverse complement strand
CTCTACCGCACCATCAGCGAGGAGGTGTTCGAACTCGTGATGAAGTATGGCGGCTCGTGGAGCGGCGAGCATGGCGACGGCCTCATCCGCTCGTACCAGAACCGCCGGATGTTCGGCGACCGCCTCTACCAGGCGTTCAAGGACGTGAAGGCCGTGTTCGATCCGGCCGGCCTGATGAACCCCGGCAAGATCGTCGAGGCGCCGCCGATGACCGAGAACCTGCGGTACGGCCCGCGTTACGCACCCGCGGCCGTCGACACCGTCTTCGACTTCTCGAGCCAGGAGGGCTTCGTCGGCGCGATCGAGGCATGCACCGGTGTGGGCGCGTGCCGGAAGGTCGACGTCGGATACATGTGTCCGAGCTACATGGGGACGCGCGACGAGGATCACTCGACGCGCGGGCGCGCGAACGTCCTGCGCGAGGCGATGACGGGGGGGCTGCCAGGCGGGCTGACGAGCCGGGCCGTGCACGACGTGCTCGACCTCTGCCTCGAGTGCAAGGCGTGCAAGGCCGAGTGCCCGAGCCGCGTCGACATGGCGAAGCTCAAGTACGAGTTCCTTCAGCACTACTACGACGCGCACGGCACGCCGCTCGCGGCGCTGGCGTTCGGGCGCGTCAGCGGGATGGCCCCGCTCGCCCAGGCCGTGGCGCCGGTGGCCAACGCCCTGCTGCGGCTTGCGCCGGTGCGCTGGCTCCTCGAGAAGACCATCAACGTCGACGCGAGGCGCGTGATGCCGGCCTACGCGAGCCAGCGGTTCGACCGCTGGTACGCGGCGCGATCGGCCGGGGGCCGCGGACGCGCGAGTTCGGCGCCCGACGGCGTCTCGGCATCGCGGAAGCGCGTGGCGCTGTTCGTCGATACGTGGACGCAGTTCAACGAGCCCGGACCCGGCCGCGCGGCCGTCGACGTCCTGGATCGCCTCGGCTACGACGTCGACCTGGTGCCCTACGGCTGCTGCGGCCGGCCGCAGATCTCGAAGGGCCTGCTGCGCGAGGCGCAGGGGATGGCACGCCGCAACATCGACCGCCTGCAGCCGTACGCCGAGCGCGGCATCCCGATTGTGGGACTCGAGCCGTCGTGCATCACGGCCCTTCGCGATGACTACCGGGATCTGGTGCCCGGCGCCGCGTCAGCCGCCGTCGCGAGCAATGCGGGGATGATCGAGGACTTCCTGGCCGACGAGCACGCGCGTGGCGCATTCCGGCCCGAGGCGCACTTCACCCCCTCGTCGACGCCGCTGCAACTGCACGCGCACTGCCAGCAGCAGGCCGTGCTCGGAAGCGCGTCGAGCGCGGCCGTCCTTCGATGGGTGGCCGGCGAGATGCGTGTGCTCGATGCCGGGTGCTGCGGCATGGCCGGATCATTCGGCTACGGCCATTACGACCTCAGCATGACGATTGGTGAGCGCCGGCTGTTCCCGGCGGTGCGCGACTGGCACGGGACGAGGCAGGGTGCGACGGCGGCGCCCGGCTTCAGCTGCAGACATCAAATCCAGGACGGCACGGGCGAGCGCGCCCGCCATCCGATCGAGATCCTGGCCGCGCACCTCGTACGGTGAGCCAGGCCGACCGGGCATGAGCACCCGCACGGGCGCTATCGCCGTCGGGACGGTAAAATGAAGCCATGATCTTCGATCCCATGTATCTGCTCTTCATCCTGCCGGGCATGGCGCTTTCCATCTGGGCCAGCGTCCGCGTCAAGAGCACCTTCAAGAAGTTTTCCAAGGTGCGCACCGCGCGCGGCCTGACGGGCGCCGAAGCGGCTGCCGTCCTGCTGCGCGGCGCCGGCATCACCGATGTGCGTATCGTTCGATCGAGCGGCATGCTCTCGGATCACTACAACCCCGTGACGAAGACGCTCGCCCTGTCCGAACCGGTGCACGACTCGGACTCGGTGGCCGCCGTCGGCGTGGCGACGCACGAGGCCGGCCACGCCATCCAGCACGCGCGGCACTACGCCCCCCTCTGGGTGCGATCGGCGCTGGTGCCCACGGCCAACATCGGGTCGAGCATCGGTTACTTCGCGATGGTCATCGGGCTGTTCATGGCGTCGACCAACATGGTGCTCGTCGGCGCCGTGCTCTTCTCGGCCGTGCTCCTGTTCCAGGTCGTCACGCTGCCGGTGGAGTTCAACGCCTCGAACCGCGCCAAGGCCCTGGTCGTCGAGCATGGCATCGTGACGACGCAGGAACGTCGCGGCGTCGACGCGGTGCTCAACGCGGCCGCACTCACCTACGTCGCGGCGGCCGTCAGCACACTGCTGACGCTGCTGTACTTCCTCTGGCGGTCGGGGCTCATCGGCGGACGTCGCTAACCCGACACGACGGTTCGGCCGAGCATCCCCCGCACGAAGCGCTGCCCGCGGCGATCGCGGCGCCACATGTCCGGGCGCCATCCGGCGAGGAACCGGCAGAAGTCGAGCCGCGCGACGACATACAGGTCGCGCCACTCCGTTTCAACTGCGGTGACGTCGATGGTGGCCGCATCCGGCCGACGCGCGAGGGCGCGGCGCAGGTGCGCGAAGTACGTGTCGAGCCGGGGGCGATCGATGCCGTCAGCCGGCTCGTCGCCGCGGCCGTACAGCAGGTACGCCACATCGCTCATGGCGCAGCCGTGGCCCACGTACTGGAAGTCGACGGCGGCCACATCCGCCCCGGTGCGCGTGAAGCAGAAGTTCGCCTCCTTGGCATCGCCGTGCAGGAGCGTCGGATACCGCATCGTCGCCAGTCGATCGGCAATCCGCGGCGCGGCGTCGCGCAGCGCGGCATCATCGATCGCTGCGAGCTCGTCGAGGCGTGTGCCGAGGTGCCAGTAGGTGCCCTGCGGCCACAACCCCTCGACGGGCTCGCCGAGGAAGCGGGCGTGAAAGTTCGCGAGCCAGGCGAGCGCCGCGTCGAGCTGCGCACCCGCCGGCTCGGCAAGCCGCAGGTCGTAGCTCGCCGCGTCGAGATCCTCGAGCACCAGCACCCATTCGCCGATCGTTTCACTGCCGCGCGCGGCAAGCAGCACCGGCACGCGGCAGGTGTCGTCGCATCGCGGCGCCACGGTTCGATAGAACGTGGTTTCCACGTCGAACGAGCGACGCTTGCGTGCCGCCGACACGTCGTCCTCATCGCGGGGCGGACGCGCCCACTTGACGATGGCACGGCGCAGGGGACGATCCGATAGTTCGATCCGGAAGAGCTCGCCGTAGCCCGCCCAGAGCGCCTGGATGGTTCCCGCATGGCGCGCTTCGCGCACACCGAGGGTGCCGGCGATCCAGGCGAGCAGCGCCGCATGATCGGTTGCAGTCACAACAATTCTTTCGAGAAGGGGCGGCACACGCCAAGGCGTGGGCCGATACACGAAAGGCCGGCCCTTGCGGGCCGGCCTCCGTGTTCACTGAGGGGAGCAGTCTAGCGACTACCCCCGGTGCGCATGTCCATATTGGCACCTCCCGGCCGCGACCGAGTTGAGTGCTCCGCGGGGCGGAGCGATGGTCGCTTTGAAGCCTGTTTCAAGCGTCGCCCACGATGTGCGACGATACGCCAGCATAACAGACTCGCTACCGGCCTGGTGGTGCCGCTGGCGCCTGCGGACAAGCGCGCGTTCGGGGAGAGGCGATGAAGAACCGTCTGATGGTGGGGATCGTCTTCGCGGCGCTGGTCGGTGCGCCGATCGCACTGCTGGCTCAGGACGCGCCTGCCGGGCGGCCGGCGTCGTCGAACGTGCGCGGACAGGAGTACCCGCGGATCCTGCCCGATCGGCGCGTCATCTTCCGCACGCGCGCGCCCGGTGCGAAGACCGTGGCCGTGCGCGCCCGCGGCAACGACAGCGGGATGGGCAGCGACCCCTACCAGATGACAGCGATCGGCGAGGGCGTGTGGGAAGTGACCATCGGTCCGGTCCGCTCCGGCTTCCATTACTACGAACTGATCGTCGATGGCCATGCCGGGAACGATCCGGCCAGCCACACCTTCTTCGGGTGGGCGCGGCCGACCTCCGGCCTCGACGTGCCGGACGACACGCTCGATTTCTACGTCGAGAAGGACGTGCCGCACGGCGACGTCCGCATCCGCACGTACCTGTCGACGGTCACCGGGCAGTTCCGTCGCGCCTACGTCTACACGCCGCCCGGCTACGATCGGGACCCGACGATGCGGTATCCCGTGTTGTATCTGCAGCACGGAGCGGGCGAGAACGAAACCGCGTGGACGTGGCAGGGCCGGGCCAACGTCATTCTCGACAACCTGATTGCCGAAGGGCGCGCCAGGCCGATGATCGTCGTCATGGACCACGGCTACGCCGTCAGGGCCGGCGCGAGCCCGGCGCCCGCAGGCCAGCGCGCCGGGGGCGCCGGACAGCCCGACGC
>JBIQJY010000041.1:12222-30310 GCA_044507065.1 Acidobacteriota bacterium | reverse complement strand
TCGAGGGCGCGGCGCGGCCGCCTACAACCTGCAGATCAGGAGTTCCCGCTCGTAGATCATCTCGGGCGGCAGGTGGTCGTGCAGGTCGATGAACAACTCCTCGTGTTCGATCACCTCGCGCCGCCAGAGCTGCGGATCCACCGACTGCAGCTCGTCGAACGCGGCCCGCGGGAAGTCCAGCCCGGTCCAGTCGAGGTCGTCGAACCGCGGCATCCAGCCGATGGCCGTTTCGCGCGACAGCGCGCGGCCGCGCACCCGCTCCACGATCCAGCGCAGCACACGCAGGTTCTGCCCGAACCCCGGCCACAGGAATTTTCCCTCGTCATCCTTCCGGAACCAGTTGACGTGAAAGACGCGCGGCGTTTCCCGGATCGACCGCTGCATCTTGATCCAGTGCCGGAAGTAGTCGCCCATGTGGTAGCCGCAGAACGGCCGCATGGCCATGGGATCGCGCCGCACCTTCCCCACTTCACCGGCCGCCGCGGCCGTCGTTTCCGATCCCATCGTCGCGCCGGTGTACACCCCCGTCGTCCAGTTGAAGGCCTGGTAGATGAGCGGCATGGTGGTCGCCCGGCGCCCGCCGAACAGGATGGCGCTGATCGGCACGCCGTCGGGATGTTCCCAGTCGGGGTCGATGATCGGGCACTGTGAGGCCGGCGACGTGAAGCGCGCGTTCGGATGGGCCGCCTTGGCACCCGTCTCGCGCGCGATGGCGGGCGTCCACCGGCGTCCCTGCCAGTCGAGGCACTCGGCCGGCGGCTCGTCGGTCATCCCCTCCCACCAGACGCCGCCGTCGGGCGTGAGCGCCACGTTGGTGAAGATGGTGTTCTTCCGCATCGTGGCCATGGCGTTCGGATTGGTCTTCTCCGACGTCCCCGGCGCCACTCCGAACACGCCAGCCTCGGGATTGATCGCACGCAACCGTCCCTCGGCATCGGGCTTCAGCCACGCGATGTCGTCGCCGACCATCGTGACCTTCCAGTCCTTCATGCCGTCGGGAGGAATCAGCATCGCAAGGTTGGTCTTTCCGCACGCGCTCGGGAACGCGGCCGCGATGTAGGTCTTCTCGCCCTGTGGGGACTCGACGCCGAGGATCAGCATGTGCTCGGCCATCCACCCCTCGTCGCGCGCCATGGCCGACGCGATCCGCAGGCCGAAACACTTCTTGCCGAGCAGCGCATTGCCGCCGTAGCCCGATCCGTACGACCAGATCTCGCGTGTCTCCGGAAAGTGGACGATGTACTTCTCGTCGTTGCAGGGCCAGGGCACGTCGGCCTGCCCGGGCGCGAGTGGCGCGCCGACACTGTGCATGCAGGGGACGACGCGCTTCTCGTCGCGATCGATGGCTTCGAGGACCGGCGTGCCGATGCGTGCCATGATGCGGGTGCTGACGACCACGTACGGCGAATCGGTCAGCTGGACGCCAATCTGCGACATCGGCGACCCGACCGGCCCCATGCTGTACGCCAGCACGTACATCGTCCGGCCGGCCATCGCGCCCTTGAACTTCTCCTTGAGCGTCCGCCGCATTTCGTAGGGATTCACCCAGTTGTTGGTGGGCCCCGCGTTGTCCTTCGACAGCGAGCAGATGAACGTGCGCTGTTCGATGCGCGCCACATCGCTCGCGTCCGACCGCGCGTAGTAGCAGCCGGGCCACCGTGTCTCGTCGAGCTTCGTGAAGGTCCCCGCCTCCACGAGCCGGTCGCAGAGCACCCCGTACTCCTCGTCGGAACCATCCACCCAGTGCACGTCGGCCGGCATCGTCAGTGCGCGCATCTTCTCGACCCAGCGCAGCAGGTGGGGGTTACGGGCGAGCGGAACAGCGGGGTTGCGCGACAGGCCGGTGGGTATCGGACGTTTCATCGCGCTATTATGCCGCCCCGCCAGCCCGTCAGGCGACTGCGGCGGACTCTCGACGGTGTTCCGCCGCCGTCTCCACTCGTGGGCCGAGTTGAAGGACGTCGACACGCGGACGATTACTGACCAGGTGGACCGGTGCCCATCCGGAGCGCTGACCTGAATCAGCAGGAAGCAGGCTCCCGCCGTACGTCACCGCCGCATCCTGTGGTACCCATGATCTGCCCCGCCTGCGCCGCTCCGATGACCGAACAC
Organism: Acidobacteriota bacterium; assembly: GCA_044507065.1. Lineage (GTDB taxonomy): Bacteria > Acidobacteriota > Vicinamibacteria > Vicinamibacterales > SCN-69-37 > SCN-69-37. The sequence continues at coordinate 28,198 of JBIQJY010000041.1, read as the reverse complement.
GTGCTCGATGCGCACATGGGCACGTCGGTCGCGATCGACGTGTGCCTGCCCTGTCAGGCGTTCTGGTTCGATGGACGCGAAAGCCTGCGGCTGACGCCGGCCTCGACGCTGCGCCTGTTCCGCGTCATCGGCGAGCAGGCCGCCGCCGTGCGCCGGCCGCTGGCGAAGAGCAGCCGCTGCCCCCGCTGCGCGGCCGGGCTCATCGTGACGCGGGACATGCAGCGCAACACCCGCTTCGAGTACCGTCGCTGCCCAAAGCAGCACGGCCGCCTCATCACCTTCTTCGACTTCCTGCGCGAGAAGAACTTCATCAAGCCGCTGTCGGCCGCACAGATCGCGGACCTCCGGGCGCACGTGCAGACCGTCAACTGCTCGAACTGCGGCGCTCCCATTGACCTGGCCAGAGGATCGGCCTGCGATCACTGCGGGTCGCCCCTTTCGATGCTGGACCTGAAACAGGCCGAGGCCGTCGTCTCGCAGTTGCGTGAAGCGGATCGCCAGGACGCCGTCATCGATCCGGCCGTGGTGCTCAATCGCGAACGCGCCCGGCGCGAGGTGGAGCGATCGTTCGCACAGTTCGAACGCAGCCCGTCGTGGTACAGCGATGCCTCGGCCGCGGGCACCGTCGGGGCAGGCCTGATGGCCCTTGGACGGTGGCTGGGCGGCAAGTAGCGCTCAGTCGAAACTCGTCACAACGAGGATCACCACGATGGCCGCCAGCACGAGGAGCGCAATCTTGATCCAGCTCCAGGGCCGCTCTCCGGCGATGTGGCCCGTGACACCGTTGACGATCACCTGGTAGGACTTCGCGCGATAGACATAGGTGAGCAGCCACACCGGCGCGAGGATGTGCTTGAACGTCTGGTCCGCATAAGCCGCCGACACCACGAGATTCCGATACGTATCGCCCGGCACCTGGCGCGCGCACATCTCCCGAAGTGCCGCGTCCATCTGCTGACGCGATCGCGTGGAGGCGGCCACCAGGTCGATCTGGTAGCGCTCGACCATCCACCCGGACAGATACCCGGGGTCGTATGGCACGAGTGCGTCGGTCGGAAATGGCTCGACGGCCCTCAGCAGCCCCTGATGAACGCCGAGCGACGCGCCCACCAGGTCATCGTCGAACGTATGCGAGAGCTCGCCGGATACCGGTGACCATCGCACCTGCCTGACCTGCTTGCCGTTCACGCGCGTGTAGTAGTAGCGCCCCGAATCGGCCGTCCAGCGCGCGTGGACCGCGGCATCGAACGTCCAGTACGGCAGGTAGAGGCCTTTGACCGTGTCGGTCAACGCCTTCTTCGAGAAGGCGTTGGGCGCCAGCCACTGGCGGCCGTACCACGAGCGGATGAGCTCTCGCGCCCGCGTTTCGGAGACCTTCAGCGGGATCAACGACTCCGGGCGAAAGACATCCTTGACGGCCTCATAGGGGACGAGCGCCGTCGAGCCGCAGAATTCGCAGCGGCGCGAGACCTTGGAGGCATCGAACACCGAGATGGCGCGGCAGCTCTGGCACTGCACCGAGGTCTTCTCGGCCTGCCATCCCCGCGAGGACTCGGGAATGGCGCGCAGGGCCGCGGCCAGATCGTGTTCGACAATCGTGGTCCCGCCGTCGAGCGTGGCGAGTTCAGCCGGCGACTCGGTGCCGCAGTACGGACAGATCAGGGCGTGTTTGCCCGGGTTCCACTGCGCCTCTCCTCCGCAGGCCGGGCAGGTGAACTTCTGGCGGGCGGTGACAACCGGCTCGTCCGGACTGCCGGCCGGATCGCCCGGCCCACGTTCGTCGTTCACGGGTGGCAACCGCCGGCTACTGGAGGAACTCCGTCAACGCCGCGCGGGTGATGCGCCACTGCGTGCCGATGCGGCGCCCCTTCAGATCGCCGGCTTCGAGGCTCGCGATGACGTCGGATTCCGCCACGCCAAGCGCCGCAGCCGCGTCAGCCGGCGTGAGCACCTCGGGCAGGCCCGGCGCGGGCGTCGGGGGCGCCGCGGCGGCCGGCGTGGTCTGCGCCATCAGGCCGCCGGTCTGGTTCATCATCTCCTTGGCAATGGCAAACCCGACGGCCATCTCGGCGCCCATCGCACCGGTGCCCGACCCGCCTTCGGCCATGCCCTGCGCCATCTGGAACTTCACGTAGTCGTTCAGGTTGCCGACCGCCGCCATGCTCGAGCGCTTGTCGATCGCGGCCTCGACCTCGGGCGGCACCGACACGTTCTCGACGACGAACGACGTCGTCTCGATCCCGTACTTCGCCACGAGAATGGCGTTGATGACCGGCAGGAGCGCCTCGCCGAGCTCGCTGTACCGCGTGGCCACGTCGAGCACCGGTACCTTGGCCGTGGCGATTGCCTCGCTGAACACGCTCACCAGGCGCGACCGCATCACGTCGGCGAACTCATCGAGGCGGAAGTGGTGGTCCGTGCCGGCCACTTCCTTGAGGAACCTCGCCGGCTCGACAATGCGGAAGTCGTAAGTGCCGAACGCACGGACGCGGACGATGCCGAAGTCCTGGTCGCGCATCATCACCGGGTTCGATGTGCCCCACTTGTTCCCGGCAAACAGTCGTGTGATGACGTAGTAGACGTCAGCCTTGAAGGGCGACTCGAACCCGTACTTCCACCCCTTGAGGCGCGAGAGCACCGGGATGTTGTCGGTCGAGAGGGTGTGCTTGCCCGGCCCGAACAGGTCGCCGTACTGTCCCAGGTACACGAACTGCACGACCTGCGACTCGCGCACGATCAACTGTGCGTTGCGCTTGATTTCCTTGTCGTCATCGGGCCACCGGTAGGCCAGCGTGTCCCGCGAATCGTCGGTCCACTCGATGATCTCGATGAATTGACTGCGGATGAAGTCGGACAGAGCCATGGGCACCTCGGGTGGAGAGCATTCTACACAGGTACGTCGGGTACGTCAGGTACGTCAGGTACGGTGTATGCGATGCCCGTCGAATCCGAATGCGAACACCGTCTCCGAGCGGAACTCCGCGCCCGGGCGGAGGATTGTTGACGGGAACGACGGCTGGTTCGGGGAATCCGGGAAATGCTGCGTCTCGAGGCAGAGGCCGGCGCGGGCGCGATAGGGGTGGACGCCCTTGCCAACCTGAGATCCGTCGAGCGAGTTGCCGGAATAGAACTGAACACCCGGTTCGGTCGTTCGTACCTCCAGAGTCCGCCCGCTGACCGGGTCCCGCACCAGGGCCGCCAGTGTGGGCTCGGCGCCTCGCTGCCGGAGGACGAAGTTGTGATCGAAGCCGCCGCCGATGCGCAACTGCTCATCGTCGGCATCCACGCGGCTGCCGACCGGCACGGGCGACCGGAGGTCGAATGGCGTTGCGTCGACGGCGCGCTGCTCGCCCGTGGGAATGCGCGTCTCATCGACGGGTGTGAAGTAGTCGGCCGCAATGGCCACTTCATGCGCAAGAATGTCGCCCGAGTCGTGACCAGCCAGGTTGAAGTAGACGTGCTGCGACAGATTCACAGGCGTTGCCTCGTCGGCCACCGCCGTGTAGACCACGCTGAGCTCATTGTGGTCGCTGAGACTGTAGGTCACCGAGACGTCACACGTGGCCGGATACCCGGCTTCTCCCGCGGGGCTGCGGCGCGCGAACCGGACGGCGCGGGCCAGCTCCTCCCAGCTGCCCTTCCAGCATTGGCGATCGAAGCCTTCCGGCCCGCCATGCAGGTGGTGCGGGCCGCCGCGCAGCGGCAACTGGTACTCGCGGCCGTCCAGCGTGAACCGACCGCAGGCGATGCGGTTCGCAAAACGTCCGACGACAGCACCGAGGCACCCTCGCGACGTGCGATACGCATCGAGCGTGTCGTACCCGAGCGCGACGTCCACCAGCCCGCCATGGCCATCCGGTAATTCGATGGCCGCGATGGCCGCCCCGTAATCGATGAGCCGGACGCGCATGCCCGTACTGTTCTGCAGCGTCCAGCAGGACACGACCGTGCCGTCCGGCATGACTCCGAATGTCTCGCGCGGCATCGACGCGAGTGTACAGGAAGAATCAGGGGCGGACGCGAGGTCCGCCCCTGCCATCACGACGGGCGCGGGTGGCCGCGATCGCCGCCGAGGCTCAGTGCGCCATGGCCGGCAGCCCCGGTGCGGCGCCGTCCTTGCCAACGACCTTGATGTAGCCCACGGCGCCGAGCTGCGCATCGGCGAACTCGTGGTCCACCATGATGTAGTCGCCCGGCTCCGGCGCGATGAACTCGACGACGGCCCCGTTGCTCGCGCCGAGCAGCACCGTCTGCATCCCGAACCACTCGTTGCGGGGATTGCCCTCGTAGTACACGCGGTCGAAGATCGTGCCGACGACGTGAAAACTGGAGGTATCGGACGGGCCCACGTTGTGCAGGTAGAGCCGGACGCGTTCGCCCTCGATCGCCTGCAGCGGCGTGGTGACCATGCTCGACTGGTGGCCGTTGAACAGCACGTGCGTCGGCCGCTTCTCGGCCGCGCGCTCGAAGTCGAGGACGTGCAGCGCCTCGTCGCCCTCGCCGGGCGTCAGGAAGAACTCCGACTGCAGGATGACGTACTCGCGATCGACCTCGGCGTCAGTGGGATAGCCGTCACGCGGACTCACGACAACGGCGCCATACTGCCCCATCGCCATGTGCAGCAGGATGGGCGGCACACCGCAGTGATAGAGGAACACGCCCGGATAGTTCGCAACCCACTCGAACGTGATGCTCTGCCCCGGCATCACCATGCGCCACTTGTCATTGGGCGCCACCGTCCCGGCGTGGAAGTCGATCGAGTGATGCATGGGTGCAACGATACGCGTCGGCCGCTGCAGCGCGTTGGTGGCCGAATCGACGAGAAATGGCGCCTGTCCGGCCTCCGGGTCGGTCACCGCCACGTGCTCGGCGCTCCGGTTCTTCATGGTGAAGACGACGCGATCGCCCTCGCGCACGTGCAGGACGGGTCCGGGAACGCTGCCCCCGAACGTCCACGCCGCATATCGCACGCCCGGCGCTACCTCGATCTCCGACGCGACGATGTCGAGACGCACATGGTGCGTGCGCTGCCCTTTTGCGAGCGGCGCGAGGGTCGGCAGGCGCGTCATCGTGTCGCCGACGACGGGCGCGCCCGCGTAGCTGTCGTCGAAGATGCGGGCCTCGGGCGTGCCCCACACCGGACTCCACGCCGACGGCGCGGCGCCCAGTTGCGAGGCGGTCACCCCGATGGCCACAAGCACGACTGGCGCGATCCACCAGAAACGGACGAGACGGGAGCTGAAAGAAGAAGGAATGGAAGAAAGAGAAGAATGAGAACGCGTGCCCCGCATGATGACCTCCATGACCAGGCCCTGGCTCGACAGGCCTGATGGTCAATCACACGGTAACGGGACCGGGGGTGCCGGATCGTTGCGCCCGCGCAAGCGACGCGGGAGGAATGATCCGGACCGGTCAGCTCTCCTCGTCGCTGGCCGCAATCTCCTCGAGCCGCGCCGGGTCGCGCACGACGACGCGGCGGCCGCGCGAGCCGAGGATGCCGTCGGCCGTCCACTGCGACAACGTGCGGCTGACCGTGAAGAGCGTCGTACCCGTCAGGTCGGCCAGTTCCTGCCGGGTCAACGCGTGGGCCAGCAGCATGCCGCCGGGCACCGGTCGTCCCACCTGCCGCGTCAGCCGCAGCAGCGTGCGGGCCAGCCGCTGGCCGACCCGTTCGGTGGACAGCTCACGCACGCGCGTGAGCGCCTCGGACATGTGGAGCGCCATCTCGCGCATGATGTTGGCGCGCACCTGGGGATACTGCTGCAGCAGCGGCCTGACAACATCCACGTGCCAGCCGACCATGCGCGTCGGCTCGACGGCGATGGCCGTGACCGGATAGTTGGCCTTGTCGAGCGCCACGACGCCCCCGAAGGGCTCGCCGGCGCCGAGCAGACGCACAATCAGCTCACGCCCGTCGGCGCTCAACTGAATCAGTTTCAGGAAGCCCGATTCGACCAGGTAGAACCAGTCGGCCGGCTCTCCCTGGCGCGCCACGGTCTCGTCGCGGACGAACGAGCGGGAACGCGCCGCATCCATCCAGACGCGGCGCTCGACCGGCGACAGCCCGTCGAACAGGCGCGACTCCAGCAGGGTGTCGCTTGGACTCACCCAAGAACGATACCCGAAGACGGGGCCCGGTTTCCTCAGCCTTTGAGCATGGTCAGCAACATCCGCGAGGGCGCCTCCGCGTCGACCGCGTGCGGCACGTTGGCGGGCATGCGCACGATGTCGCCGGTCCGCGCCGCGACGAGCACGCCGCCAATGGTCAGCGAGAACGTGCCCTCGAGCACCTGGACAAGGGCGTCGTAGGGCGACGAATGCTCGCTCAGGCCCTGCCCGGCATCGAACGCGAAAAGGGTCACCGAACCGCCGTTGTTCCTGGACAGCACGCGGCTGGCAATGCCCTGCGGCGCGAAAGCAATCAGTTCGGCCAGCGGCATGGCTTCGGCGGGCGTCAGGACAGCAGGGGCAGCGGGCATCGGTATTCCTCGTCTTTCCGGGCGCGAATGCCGTCAGGGCCTCGGCGCGCGACCCGTCCATCATCCCGGATTGCGCCGCCAACATCCTTGCGCTTGCGCAACGTTTGCTGCCGGGCGGCGCGGCATGATGCCCGCTATGGTCGATCCGCTGGCAGACTCCCCCTGGAGCGCACCCTCGACGGTCGCGGGTTTCGCCGCGTCGCCTCCCAACGAGACGCTCGTGCGTTTCGCGGCTGCGGAGTGCATCCGAGCGCCCGGCGGATTGGCCATTGATATTGGCTGCGGCGCGGCGCGCCATGCCGTTGCGCTCGCCGAACTCGGCTGGCAGGTGCTCGGCACCGACCTGTCGCGCCCGATGATCGAGGCAGCCACGCGCCGGGTGGCCGACGCCGAGCAGGAAGCGCGCGTGCGCCTGCAGCTTGCCCCGATGGACCGGCAACCGGTTCCCGACGGTTCGGCCGATCTCATCGTCGCCCACGGCATCTGGAACCTCACGCGGTCGACGGGCGAATTCCGCCGCGCCGTCGCGGAAGCCGCGCGCATCGCGCGCCCGGGTGCGGGCCTGTTCGTCTTCACGTTCTCGCGCACGACGCTGCCGGCCGACGCGCGCCCGATTCGCGGCGAGACGTACATCTTCACGGAATTCTCGGGCGAGCCCCAGTGCTTCCTGACGCGGGAGGAACTGCTCGATGAACTGGCGGCCGCCGGATTCGTGCCCGATCGCGGCGTGCCGCTCTCCGAGCACGGCGCATCCCGACACGGCGCGATGGCGGGCGGACACTCGCCAATCGTTCACGAGGCTGCGTTCCGCCTGGCCCGTCACTGACCACGAGAGCGCGACGGCGACGCCCTGCCCGCGCGCGGTCGTCGAAGAGCGACGGGCGCGCCAACGCGATATCCTTGCCGTACATGAACCGCCTGCACCGTTGGTACTGTCGCTCGGACCATTGGCGCGCGGTCGTGACGCGCGATCTGTTCGGGTGGACCCTCGGCGACGCGGTGCTCGGCGACGACCTGCTCGAACTCGGCCCCGGCCCAGGTGTGACGACCACATTGCTCGCGCGCGTGGCGCAGCAGGTGACGACAGTGGACATCGACATGCGGCGCCCGGCACCCGCACCGATGTCGAACGTCAGGCACGTGCGGGGCGACGCGACGCGGCTGCCGTTTCAATCCAGTCGATTCTCCGCCGTCGCGGCCTTCACCATGCTGCATCACGTCAGGGGCGCCGCATCGCAGCGACAGCTGCTGCACGAATCATCGCGGGTGCTTCGCCCGGGCGGCGTCTTCATCGGCTGCGACGTGCGGGCGAGCCTGCCGATGCGCATCGTGCACCTGGGCGGCACGTTCGAGCCGGTTCCGCCCGCGCGGCTCGCCGCCGATCTGCGGGCGGCCGGATTCACCCGGGTGGCCATCACCGAAGGCCCCCGCTACCTCAAGTGGCATGCATGCCTGACAAGTTGACTGCTCCGCCGCCCCCGCCACACGAAACCGACTGGGATCCCGCGTCGCCTGATGTGCATCGTGACCAGCGCGCTGCCTACGACGCGATGCGCGAACGGTGTCCGGTTGCACGAAGCGCTCCGGCGCAGTGGACCGTGTTCGGCCATGCGGACGTGGGCCGTGTGATCCGCGATCACAACACGTTCAGCAGTGTGGTCTCCACACGCGTCGCCGTTCCGAACGGCATGGATCCGCCCGAGCACACGCTCTACCGGGACATTGTCGACCGGTACTTCACCCCTGCGCTGGTCGGGGCGTTCGAGGATTCCTGCCGGGAGATTGCCGCGGCCGGGATTCGCGAGGCGGTGGCAACCGGCCGTGTGGACCTGATGGCATCGCTCGCGCTGCCGTTCGCCGCGCGCGTGCAGTGCGCCTACCTCGGCTGGCCGATCGACATGCACCGCGACCTGATCGCGTGGCTGGCACGCAACCGCGCCGCAATCCTGGCACGCGACCGCGCCGCCCTCGACGCGGCGGCCGCGGACCTGACGCTCATGGTGCGGCAGCTCATCGATGCGCGCCGGTCAATGCCATCCGATACGCCCCGGGACCTCACAGACGCCCTCACGCGCGAGACAGCGCACGGTCGACCGCTGGAGCTCGACACCATGGTCAGCATCCTCCGCAACTGGACCGTCGGTGAGATTGGCACCATCGCGTCCTCGGTGGGCATCATCGCCGAGTTCCTGGCGCGCCACCCCGCCTGGCAGGATCGCCTGCGACAGGAGCCGTCGCTCCTGCCCGAGGCCATTGACGAGGTACTCCGGATTCACGGTCCGCTGGTCTCGAATCGACGGGTGACGACGCGCGAGGTCCAGGTCGGCGCGCGGACGCTGCCGGCCGGCGCCGCCGTCACGATCAACTGGATCTCAGCCAATCGCGATCCGCGGGTGTTCGAGGCGCCGGACGAATTTCGTCTCGGTCGCAACCGGGACGACAACCTGCTCTACGGTGATGGCATCCACGTCTGCCCCGGTGCGGGCCTCGCCCGCATGGAACTCCGGGTCATCACGGAGGAACTGCTGCGCGCCACGCGCGAGATTGCGCTCGTCGCCGACACGCCGCCCGCACTTGCCGACCCGCCGGCCAGCGGCTTTTCGTCGCTGCCTGTCCGCCTCACGCCTGCGTAGGGCCGCCGCCGTCGGACTCGCCGCTCCCATAGTGCAGTCGTCCGTCGACGATGCGGGCCGGCGATGTGAAGGGGTGCTCGGCTTCCTGGCCGCGATCCATGATGTGACGCACACGCCAGCCGCGCGCTTTCAAAGCGTCGGCAATCATCGACCGGTGGCACCGCCACCAGACCGCTTCCGAGCACATGACGGCGGTCGGGGCCATTTCCGCCAGCTGCATCAGCCTTGCGAGCCCGCGCTCGAACTCGGGCGTGTCCATGTAATCGGCGAAGCCGCGGAAGGCCGTGTGCCTCCAGACCGTGTGGGCGGAGTCGGGCTTCGGCTTCCGTCGTCCCCCCAGTTCAGGAAACGGCGTGTACCGGATGGATTGCCGCGCGAGCGACTCTTCGAGCGCGGCGGGATTGAAGTGCGGATGCGCACGCGAGCCCGCGTATCGCCGGACGTCGGCCACCTGTTCGATGCCCGACCCGGCCAGCAGATCCAGGAACACATCAAGTGGACGGCTGGAGTGGCCGATCGTCCAGATGTCTGCCATCGATCACCGACGCGCGTCCGTCCGTGTGCGGAACGCCCAGGCGAAGCCCCCTACGGTTGCGCGAATCGCGCGACGAGCGCCACCGACATGATGGCGTCCGTCTTCCTGAAACCCGGCGGCGGCGAATGCGCATAGCGCACGGCATGCGACACCTTCAACGACAGTCCCGCCGCAATTCGCGTGGTCAACCCGATAGTGTGCTCGAGTCGCCAGTTCCCACTCTCGGCGAAGATGCCGCTCAACCGCAGGTCATCGACGAGCTCGGCGGTCTCGGTGATCGCCAGCCGGTAGCCGGTGGCGGCCATGTACGAGGCACTGGAAATATCCTCGCCGGTGAGCCGTGACTCGTTGACGTAACCGAGACCGGCCTCCAGATTCAGCACCTGTCCGTCCGAATCCAACACCTTCACGGCCAGACCGCCTGTGCCGGTGTTTCGACTGCTGACGCCGGCGAAGCGATCCCGGAAGAATCCGTATTCCCCGAACACCGAGACGCGCGGCGTGAGCGTGTGCTGCCCGCGGGACGTGAAGTCGAACGCATTGGCCACGAGGACGTCGTTCGACTCGTTTCGAACGAACGCCACCTTGTTGCGGATGAGCCAGGAATCGGGTCGCGACACGACGTCGGCACCCAGGCCGAATGTGGTGCTGGAGGCATTGCCGGTCACACCGACGAACGCGGCCTCGAACGTCTGCTCGTGCGTGGGTGGAGGCGGATCCTGAGCCAACGCATCGACGGACCACGAGAGCGCGACGAGCACGGCCAGTACGCGGATGGTTGTCATCGCGTCGATTCTCTCACGGGTCATCGGGCGTTATGCTGTGATCTGCTTCCCGCGGAGACCCCATCCATGAAGACGAGCGAACCGACACAGGAACACCGCTGGCTGGGACGGCTGGTCGGCAACTGGCAGTGGTCGCACGATGTGCCCGACACCGGCGACACGAAAGTGACGCACCTGGTGGGGCGCGAGGTCTACCGGGCCATCGGCGCGTTCTGGGTCCAGGGCGAATCAGTCGGGCCGACACCCGACGGCGGCATGGCCGTGTCCCAGACGACGCTCACCTGGGATCCGGAGAAGGGCCGTTTTGCAGGTTCGTGGATCGGCTCGGTAATGCCGATGCTGTGGGTCTACGACGGCGAACTCGACGCCGCGAAACAGACCCTTGCCCTCTATTCAGAAGGGCCTGCGATGGATGGTTCGGGGCGCCGAGTGCCCTACCGCGACGTCCTTCGATTCGTCGACGACAACACCCGAACGCTGACCGGCTCCACACGCGACGCTGACGGCACGTGGAGGGAATTCATGACGGTCGAGTATACGCGCGTGTGACGCCGACGAGGTCTTCACGTCCCGATCACGCAGCATGGGGTTAACTGCCGTCTTCCGCCACGCCCAGCCGAAGGAGTCCGCCATGGATCGCAAGAGCGCGTCCGAGTTCCCGCAGGAGTTGCTCGACCTGTTCGACCTGTATCAGCACGGCAATATCGACCGCCGCGCATTCCTCGACCGCGCGAAGATATTTGCCGTCGGCGGCATGACGACGGCGATGCTGTTCGACGCCCTGCGGCCCAATTACGCCTGGGCCCAGCAGGTGTCGCCCGACGATGCACGCATCCGGACCGAGCGGGTGACCGTCCCCTCGCCTGCCGGCCACGGTTCGATCGACGGGCTGCTTGCCCGTCCGGCTGCCGGCGAGCGCTTCCCCGCCGTGCTCGTCGTCCATGAGAATCGCGGACTCAATCCGTACATCGAGGATGTGGCGCGCCGGTTCGCGACCGAGGGATTTCTCGCGTTCGCGCCCGACGGCCTGACGTCGGTCGGCGGCTACCCGGGCAACGACGAAGAGGGCGGCCAGCTCTTCCAGAAGGTCGACCGGGTCAAGATGCTCGACGACTTCATCGCATCGGTGGCATGGCTGAAGGCGCGGCCCGACAGCACCGGACGGGTGGGCGCGGTGGGGTTCTGCTTTGGCGGCGGCGTGGCCAGCAGTCTGGCCGTTCGCGTGCCGGACCTCGGGGCGGCCGTCTCGTTCTACGGAGGCGCTCCGTCAGCAGAGGACGTGGCGAAGATCAAGGCGCCGGTGCTCGTGCACCATGGGGAGATGGATGCGCGCCTGGTTGGGTCGTGGCCCGCCTACCAGTCGGCGCTTCAGGCCGCGGGTGTCGTTCACGAAGGCTACATCTACCCGGGGGCGCAGCACGGTTTCCACAACGACACCACGCCGCGATACGACAAGGAGGCGGCGACGCTCGCCTGGCAGCGCACGCTGGCGTGGTTCAATCGCCACCTGCGCGGTTAGGCAGCGGCGGACGCGCCGACCAATCCTTCTGGCTGAGCTGTAATGGGCTGAAATGCGGCGGGGAGGCGGAACACCGTGACCCCCTCCCGGGCCCCGGCATTCCGCACTCCTGCCGACTCGAGCCTGACACGCCGTGCGGGATGGAACCGCGGCGGGCAGGCTGCGAGGTGGGAGCGACGCGACAGCGTCGCGAAGTCGTTGACTCTCCATTTAGCACGCTCCATGCCAGATCCGGCCGGAGCGTATTGCAGCGCAACCCGCGACGCGGGGCCTGCGCGGGTCATTCCTTCCTACACACCCCGCCCCGTTTCTACATGGCGCGAGGCTGACTTTCTCCGGCGATCACAAATTCGTCTGTCCGCGCGCCTTGCGGATGCGCACGAGCAGTTTTGTCAGCACGTTCCCCGGGCCCAGCTCCTCGAAGTCGACGATGCCCTGATCGAGGAGGCCCACGATCGTGTCGAGCCAGCGGACCGAGCTGCCAATCTGCCGTGCGAGCGTCCCCTGCACATCATCGGCCGGATACGGTCGCGCGGTGACGTTCGAGATGACCGGGATCCGCGGCGGGGCGAACGCGGCGCGCTCGAGCACGCCGGCAAACTCCTCCATCGCCTGGCGCATGTAGCGCGAATGAAAGGGAGCACTGACCTTCAATGGGGTGAATGCACGCACACCCGCGGCTTCGAAGGCCGGGCGGATGGCTGCCAGGTCCTCCTGGGGGCCGGCAATCACCGTCTGGTCGAAGGCGTTGTAGTTGGCCACATCGAGGCGGCGGCCCGCGTCGCTCGACGCCAGCACCTCGTCGATGCGATCCGGGGTGATGCCGATGACGGCAGCCATGCCGCCCCCGCTGACGCGGGCCATGAGCGCGCCGCGTTCGCGCACGAGCTCGAGCCCGACGGCGAAGTCGAACACGCCGGCGGCCAGCAGCGCGTTGTACTCACCGAGGCTGTGGCCGGCAACCGCCACGGGATCGGGCTTGCCGTCCTCGACACGCGCCCGCCAGGTGAGCGCGTTGACGACAAACAGTGCCGGCTGCGTAAAGGCGGTCTGCGCCAGTTCGCCGCGCGGATCCTCGAGGCACAACTCTCGAATCGAATAGCCGAGGATCCGATCCGCCTCGGCAGTCCAATCAGCGAAGCGATCGAACAGATCCCGGCCCATGCCGACAGACTGCGACCCCTGACCTGGAAACAGACAAACGGTTGACATGATGAATGTGTGCGGCTGCGTGTGAGCGCGGCGACTTCCGCGTCGCCCGGCGCCGCGACATACTATCGTAATGGGTTCCGAGCCGTCACCCGCGGAGCGTCGGATCGTGCGCGTGTGGCACGCGGACACGGCGGACATGCACGCACGCGACAGCGACACGGTGAGGCGCGCGCTCGAGCACCTGCAGCCGGCCGAGCGCGCGCGGTACGAACGGTTCCGACAGGACGCCGATCGCGACATGTTCCTCGTGGGCCGCGTCATGGCGCGCGCCATCGTGGCCGATGCGCTCCGGACCAGGCCGGCCGACTGGCCCTGGCGCGAAGGCCTGCGCGGCCGACCCGAGATCGACATCGACGGCTGCCCCGTCTCCTTCAACCTGGCCCACAGCGGCGGCAAGGTCGTCTGTGCGTTGTCATGGCTGGGCGCCGTCGGCATCGACGTCGAGGATCGCGAGCGCGCATCGCTCGATCGCGCGCTCGTCGCGCGCTGCTGCGATGACAGCGAAGCGGCCGACGTGGACGCACATGGCGATCGCTGGCGGGATCGCTTCCTTCAGTACTGGACGTTGAAGGAGTCGTATCTCAAGGCCGTGGGCCTCGGCATCTCGGTTCACCTCCCCGACGTGCGCTTCCGGCTGACCGACGACGTTCGCCCGGCGTTCCAGGGCGACCTCGAGGGCGCCGACGCCGGCTGGACGTTCGACCTGACGTCGCTCGGCCGCCGCTATTTCGTGGCCGTCGCCGCGTCGGCAACGGCCTTGCCGGCGCCATCCTTCATCCATGCGCCGTTTCCCGCGTCGTGGTGGCCGTGAGGCTGCTCGCGACGAGCGACCTGCACGTCGGACACCGCGTCAATCGCGACGCCCTGGAGGCCCTGCCGACATTCGGGGATGACTGGCTGATTGTCGCCGGTGACGTGGGTGAACGGCCCGAGCACCTGCGCTTCGCGCTCGACGTCCTGACGACCCGGTTTGCACGCGTCATCTGGACGCCGGGCAATCACGACCTGTGGAGCCCGCCCGACGATCCCGAACGAACGCGCGGGCAGCAGCGCTACGACGAACTGGTGGCGATCTGCCGCGCGGCGGGCGTCCTCACGCCCGAAGACGAGTACGTGCGCTGGCCCGGCGATCTCGACACCGTCCTCGTGCCGATGTTCCTCCTGTTCGACTACAGCTTTCGACCCGAGTCGGTCAGCCGCGAGGACGCCATCGCGTGGGCACGCGCCAGCGGCGTTGTCTCGGGCGACGAACTGATGCTGTCGCCAGTCCCATGGCCCTCGCGCGACGCGTGGTGTCACGAGCGATGCGAGTACACGCGTGCGCGGCTCGACGCGCTGCCCGCCGGCACGCGTACGGTGCTCATCAACCACTGGCCGCTGCGCTACGACCTCGCGCGCCCGCCGCGGGTACCGCGCTTCTCGCTCTGGTGCGGCACGACGCGCACCGAGGACTGGGGCGAACGCTACCGTGCGCGCGCCGTGATCTCCGGACACCTGCACATGCGCACGACGCTCTGGCGGCGTGGCGTGCGGTATGAGGAGGTATCGCTCGGTTACCCGCGCGACTGGCGGCACGAGCGCGGCATCGCGTGGTATCTGCGAGACGTGCTGCCCGATCCGGGCAGCGATGCCGATCGCTTCGTACCACCACGCGATCCGTTTCACGTGCGAAGTTCTGCACCGTGGAAGGCTGGCGCCTGATATCATTCCGCCGTCCATGCGAAAGCTTCGCGTCCTGGTTCTCATGCACCACTACATGGTGCCGCCCGACGACATCGGGAATCAGAATCCGAAGACCGCTGTCTGGCGCACCGAGTACGACGTGCTGCGCACGCTGCGCCAGATTGGTCACGAGGTGTATCCGCTGGCGGTCCACGATGATCTCGCCGTCATCCGACAGGCCAACGACGACTTCAAGCCGCACATCGCATTCAACCTGCTCGAGGCCTTCCACGAGATCGGCACGTTCGATCAGCACGTCGTCAGCTACCTCGAACTGCTGCGGCTGCCCTACACCGGCTGCAACCCGCGCGGCATGTTCCTCGCCCGCGACAAGGCGCTGGCGAAGAAGCTGCTGCAGTATCACCGCATCACGGTGCCCGATTTCATGCTCGTCAAGCGCGGCCACAAGCCGCGCGTCCCCAAGCGCATCACCTTCCCGCTCATCGTCAAGTCGCTGACGCAGGAAGCCTCCATCGGCATCTCGCAGGCGTCGGTCGTCGAGGAGGCCACCAAGCTCGCCGAGCGTGTCCAGTTCATCCACGACTCGATTGGCACCGACGCGATCGTCGAGGAGTACGTCGACGGCCGCGAGCTCTACTGCGGCATCATTGGCAACCACCGCCTGGAAGTCCTGCCCGTCTGGGAGATGAGCTGGGAGAACCTGCCCGAGGGACGGCACCGCATCGCCACCGAGCGCGCGAAGTGGAGTTCGAAGTACCAGGAGAAGGTCGGCGTCGTGACCGGCGTCACCGACGTCCCCGACGAGGTGGTCGACCACGTCCAGCACATCTCGCGGCGCGTCTACCGCGTACTCGAGCTGAGCGGCTACGCCCGCATCGACCTGCGACTCGACGCCACCGGCAAGGTTCACGTGCTCGAGGCGAACCCCAACCCGCAGCTGGCCGACGGCGAGGACTTCGCCCGCTCCGCCGACATGATCGACATCACGTATCCCAGGCTCATCCAGCGCATCCTCACCACCGGCCTGCGCTGGGATCCCGAACGGTGGGGGTAAAAGCAAGGTTCGATGGGGGCGATGGGGGCGATAGGTGCGGTGGGGCGGTGCACCAGGTGCGACAGGTGCGATGGGG
>JBIQJY010000041.1:0-12122 GCA_044507065.1 Acidobacteriota bacterium | reverse complement strand
ATGGGGGCGATAGGTGCGGTGGGGCGGTGCACCAGGTGCGACAGGTGCGATGGGGGCGGTAGGTGCCGGGGCACGGTGCACCAGGTGCGACAGGTGCGATTGGGGCGGTAGGTGCGGGGGCACGGTGCGCCGGGTGCGACAGGTGCGACAGGTGCGGCGTGCGGCAGGGCGGTCGATGCGGCAGTGCGCTGCACCGGTGCGGCGGTCAGGGGCGCGCTGAGGGTTCTGCCGGGTGGCAGATGCGTTCCCAGTGGGCCGGCTGGAACGTCAGCAGCCAGTACTTCCGGCGCAGCGCGACGACGATCTCGAGGTAGCGCGACTTCTCGGTCGCACCCGCGCGCAGGCGGTCGCGTTCCCGCCGCAACTCGAAGCGATACAGATCATTGAGCGCATCGCGCACCACCGACGGCGGCGTCGTCGACTGCGGCGCGAGGCCAAGACCGGAGAGCGACTCGAGAAACTCGGGTGGGTAGGTCCACATTGCTTTTCCAATGGCGTGGGGCCCCACCCCCACGCCGTTCGACCTGAGCTGCCGCCGCGCCCTCAGCGCTCGCGCGACGCGCGAGGCTTCCTACCGCGTCAGCTTGCGGTACTTGATGCGATGCGGCTGGTCGGCGCCGGCTCCGAGTCGGCGCTTCTTGTCGGCCTCGTAGTCCTGGAAGTTGCCCGCGAACCATTCGACGTGGCTGTCGCCCTCGAACGCCAGGATGTGCGTCGCAATCCGATCGAGAAACCAGCGATCGTGGGAGATGACGACCGCACAGCCGGCAAAGTCGAGCAGCGCCTCCTCGAGCGCGCGCAGCGTGTCGACGTCGAGGTCATTGGTCGGCTCGTCGAGCAGCAGGAGGTTGCAGCCCTTCTGCAGCAGCTTCGCCAGGTGCAGCCGGTTGCGTTCGCCGCCCGAGAGCGTGCCGACCTTGCGCTGCTGATCGCGCCCCTTGAAGTTGAACCACGAGACGTACGCGCGCGAGTTCACGGCGCGCTTGCCGAGGCGGATCTCGTCTTCGCCACCCGTGATCTCGTCGAAGACCGTGCGGTCGGCCGACAGCGCCTCACGCGACTGGTCCACGTAGCCGATCTGGACCGTCTCACCAATGCGCAGCGAACCGGCGTCGGGCTGCTCCTGTCCCACAAGCATGCGGAACAGCGTCGTCTTCCCGGCGCCGTTCGGACCGATGACCCCGACGATCCCGCCCGGCGGCAGCGTAAAGCTCAGGTCGTCGATCAGCACGACCTCGCCGTACCCCTTCCGCAGGCCCGCTGCCTCGACGACGACGTTCCCGAGCCGCGGGCCCGGCGGAATGTAGATCTCGACGCGATCGATCTTGTCGACCGTGTCCTCCGCCAGCAACTGCTCGTACGCATTGAGGCGGGCTTTGCCCTTGGCCTGGCGCGCGCGCGGCGACATCCGGATCCACTCCAGCTCGCGCTGGAGCGTCCGCTGGCGCCGGCTCTCGGACTTCTCCTCCTGCACCAGCCGCTGCTGCTTCTGCTCGAGCCACGACGAGTAGTTCCCTTCCCACGGGAACGCCCGCGTGCGGTCGAGCTCCAGAATCCAGCCGGCCACGTTGTCGAGGAAGTACCGGTCGTGCGTGATCGCCACGACGCTGCCCTTGTACTCGTGGAGGAAGTGCTCCAGCCACGCCACCGACTCGGCATCCAGGTGGTTGGTCGGCTCGTCGAGCAGGAGCAGGTCCGGCGACTGCAGGAGCAGCCGGCACAGCGCCACACGACGGCGTTCGCCGCCCGACAGCTTCGTCACGTCCGCGTCGGGCGCCGGCAGCCGCAGGGCGTCCATGGCGTGCTCGAGCTTCGAGTCGAGATCCCAGGCGCCGGCTGCGTCGATCGCATCCTGTACCTTCGCCTGCTCGTCGAGGACCTTCTCCATTTCCTCGGGCGAGAGGTCCTCGCCGAACTTCGCGTTGATCTCGTCGAAGCGCGTCAGCAGCGCGCGCAGGGGCGCCACGCCCTCCTCGACGTTGCCGAGGACGTCCTTGGTTTCGTCGAGCGTCGGCTCCTGCGGCAGGTAGCCGACCGAATAGCCGGACGACAGGACGGCCTCGCCGACATAGTCGGGATCGAGCCCGGCCATGATCTTCAGCAGCGTCGACTTGCCGGATCCGTTCGAGCCGATGACGCCAATCTTGGCGCCGTAGTAGAACGAGAGATAGACGTCCTTGAAAACCACGGAGTCCGGCGGATAAATCTTGCCGAGCCCCTTCATCGTGTAGATGAACTGTGCCATGCGGGTTACTACTCGCCTCCGAATGCGCCGCTCGGCCGGTCACCGGCCGCCACGGGTGTCTCACTGTCCGGCGCCAGTTCCTCGCCGGGATTGATGAATCGATCGTGCTCGAAGCTGTACTGGCGGTCGTAGAGCTGCCGGTACCGTCCGCGGTGTGCCATCAGCTCGGCGTGCGATCCGCGCTCGACGATTTCGCCGTCCTCGAGCACCAGGATCTGATCCGCGCTGCGAATCGTCGACAGCCGGTGCGCAATCACGAAGGTCGTCCGTCCATGGCGCAGGGCGCGCAGCCCGTCCTGGATCTGCGCCTCGCTTTCGCTGTCGAGGCTGGACGTCGCTTCGTCGAGCAGCAGGATCCGCGGATCGGCGAGGATCGCCCGCGCAATCGCGACACGCTGGCGCTGGCCGCCCGACAGCCGCACGCCGCGCTCGCCGACGACCGTGTCGTACCCGTGCTCGAACTCCGAGATGAAATCGTGCGCGTGCGCCACGCGCGCCACGCGCTCGACGTCCGCCCGCGTGGCGTGCGGGCTGCCGTACCGGATGTTGTCGGCGACCGTGCCGTCGAACAGGAAATTGTCCTGCAGCACGACGCCCAGGTGCCGTCGGAACTCTCCCAGCCGCAGCGTCGACAGGTCGCGCCCGTCGATGCGCACCACGCCGCGCGTGGGCCGGTTGAACGCCATCACCAGGCTGATGAGCGTGCTCTTGCCGGATCCGGACGAACCCACCAGGGCCGTCGTGGTGCCGGCCGGGGTCGTGAACGACACATCCTTCAACACCGGGACGCCGGTGTTGTACTCGAACCACACGCCCTCGAACGTCACCTCTCCCGTGATGTCGGCCACCGGCTCGCGTGTCGCGTCGTCGGCGTCCTCGCGTGTCGCGTCGAGAATCTCCCGGATGCGGTCGAGCCCGGCAAACGCCTCGGTCAGCTGCGTCCCGATCGAGGCGATCTGCACGATCGGCGCGGCCATCAGTCCGGTGAAGAGCATGTAGGCGAACAGGTCGCCCAGCGTCATCGTGCCGTCGAGGATCGCGTTGCCGCCCATCAGGATCATGACAATGCCGATGGCGCCGATGACCACGTTCGAGAAGGCCGTCGTTCCGGAGACGCCGGTCATCGACCTGGCGACGTTGCGGAACAGCTTGTGCGCGCCCTTGGTGAAGACCAGGTCCTCGCGCCGCTCGGCCGTATAGGTCTTGATGACCCGCACGCCGCCGAGCGCCTGCGTCAGCCGGCCCGTCAGCTCGGCATTGAGCCGCCCGCGTTCACGGAAGAGCGGCCGCAGCGTGCGGAAGGCATAACTCATCACGCCGCCAAAGGTCGCCAGGACCAGCAGCGTCACGAGCGTCAGCTGCCAGTTGATGTAGAGCAGTACCGCAAGCGCGAAAACGGCCGTGACGATGCTGCCGAGCAGCTGCACCAGCCCCGTGCCGACCAGGTTCCGGATGCCCTCGGGATCGCTCATCACGCGCGAGATGAGCACACCCGTCTGCGTCGTGTCGAAGAAGCGCACGGGCAGCCGCATGACGTGTTCCTGCACGCGTCGCCGCATGTCGGTGATGGCCTTCTGCGCCGCCACGCCAAGCACCTGCGAGAGGCCGAACGCGGTCAGCGCCTGGATGACCGTGGCCGCGCCGGCCACCCACGCGAGCGTCGAGAGCAGTTCCACACGCCCGTTGGTGATGACTTCGTCGATGAAGAATTTCGACAGCGCCGGCAGCACGAGGCCGGCGAGGCGGCTGACGAGCATCAGCAGCAGTCCCAGCGACAGCCGGCCGCGCCGCGCCCAGATGAGCGCCCGCGCCTCCTGCCAGGCTGCCGACCATCGAACCTTCCGCTTGCCGGTCTGTGAGGGGTCTCGAAGTCCGGGGCGGGCGTCGGGCCGGCCCGCCCGCTCCGCGCGTTCCGAGCTGATTCCGGGATGGGTACGCAAACTGGATCAAGGATACAGGCCGGACGGCGGCCTGGCTACGAGCGGCGGGCCGCGGGTGCCCTTTCGACTATGCTGGACGTGCTTTCGCGCCCAGTGCCGTGACCGTCCCAGACGCTCCCACGCCGCCTTCCCCGCCACCGGCGGCGCCTCCCCAGGCGCCACGCCCGGAGGACTGGGCCGATCTGCCCGACGAGGCCCTGCTCGACCTGCGTTTCAACCAATTGGGCCTGAGCATCGACGGCAGCTGGCTCGAACCCCGGCTTGCCACGCTCAACGAAGAGATGGCAGCGCGCGGCCTGCCATTCCGTCCGCACTACTGGCTCTCGGCCGAATGGTTCACGCCTGACGGTATTCCCGGGATCGCCATCCCCTTCTACCTGGCACACCCGCGCCTGATGAAGCTCGAGAACTCCCAGATGCTCGAGGTGGAAGGCGGCACACACGAGTGGTGCATGAAGATCCTCCGGCACGAGGCGGGCCACGCCATCGACAACGCCTACGACCTCCGCCGGCGGCGCAAACGCATCAAGGTGTTCGGCAAGCCGTCGCTGCCCTATCCGGATTTCTACCTTCCGCGGCCCTACTCGAAGAGCTACGTCCTGCACCTCGATTCCTGGTACTCGCAGAGCCATCCCGACGAGGATTTCGCGGAGACCTTCGCCGTCTGGCTCACGCCCGACAGCGACTGGCGGTCGCGGTACGCGGACTGGCCGGCGCTGCGCAAGCTCGAGTACATGGACGAACTCATGCGCGAACTTGCCGGGCAGCGTCCGCTCATCACGTCGCGCCGCCGGATGGAGCCCCTCGATCGATTGAAGACCACGCTGCGCATGCACTACGCGCGCAAGCGTGCGCACTACGGCCTGGAGTATCCGGACTTCTATGATCGCGATCTGCGACGCCTGTTCTCGGATGCCGAGGAATACCGCCACGCGCGGCGCGCGTCACGTTTCATGCAGTCGGTGCGCCGGGACGTGCGCCGTCTGGTGGCCGCATGGACCGGCGCGTACCAGTACACGATCGATCAGGTGCTCGCCGACATGGCGGCCCGCGCCGACGAGTTGAACCTGCGCCTCAAGTATCCCGAGGATCGCACACGCGTCGACTTCATCGTCCTCGTGACCGTGCAGACGATGAACTACCTGCACTCCGGCCGCCATCGCATGGCGCTCTGAGGACGTCGGCCCAGGCCTACGGCTGTATGTAGACGGCCAGCCGCGGGATCGCCAGGTCGTCGCGCGCGACCGCCACGGCTTCGACGTCCGGCACGACGACAATGGCGAGCGTCTCGACGGAACGGCCCGGCAGCCGCCGCATGACGTCGCCGGCCAGGCGCGTGAGATGCCCGAGCCGCCACTCCTGCACCAGTGCGATCACGAGCGGCTTGCCGCCACCGAGGGCACCGGCAGCATGGGCCTGGGCAATGGACTCGGCAAGCGTCTCGCTTTCGAGGCAGAGCGCGACGTTCGAATACGGGCCCGGCAGTTGCTCGACACCTGGATGGCGCACGTCTCCGCAGTCGTGCGTCGCGGCAACGAGCGACCGCTCGCCGGCCGCCAGTGCGTCGAGCGTCGCAAGGCCCGTGGCGGCGACAGCCATGGCGACCGGGCGCGGCATGCCGGCGGCCACAACGCCCCATTCCCGGGCGATGGCGCGATCGACAGTCGGCTTGTAGTCGCGCACGTATTCCGGCCACGGGCGGCGCACGTCCGCCAGAAATGCCGCGTCGTCGAGGTGCCCCATCTGCAGGTGATCGAGCGGGTCCTGCGCCTGGCGATCGAAGGCTTCGAGCGCAAGCGCACCCGTCGTCCGGCCGGCCGACAGCGCCTCGAACAGCCGCACCTCCGCGCGATGCGTGGCCGGCTGCCCGGGCTGCCCACCGACGAGCAGGACGTCGACATCCGCGAAGCGCGACGCGAGGTCGTCGAACGGGATCGCGCGGCCCTCGACGCGATCGACGACGCGCAGCGCGTCGGCAGCCTGGGCAGATGGCGCGAGCGACAGCACAGACGCCATCGCAAGCGTCACGGCCCATGCCGCGCACCGGCGGACGGCCGCGCCCGTCACTGCTGCTCCGGCGTCTGGTCCGCGACGTGTGCGAACCTGCGCTTGAGCATGACCGGCTCGCGCTCGTGGCGACGGATGCGCAGGTTGATCATCTCCACCATCACCGAGAATCCCATCGCGAAATAGATGTATCCCTTGGAGATGTGCTGCCCCAGGCCGTCGGCCACGAGCGAGACGCCGATGAGCAGCAGGAACGACAGCGCCAGGATCTTCAGCGTCGGGTGGGCCTCGACCGTCTCGCTGATGGGTTCAGCGGCCACGAGCATCACCACGACGGCCAGCACGACGGCCGTCATCATGACCCAGAGTTCATTGGCCATGCCGACGGCGGTAATGACCGAGTCGAGCGAGAAGACGATGTCGAGCAGCATGACCTGTCCGATGACGCTCGCAAACGATGCCGCGGCGCGCGTCGTCCCGTGCGGCGTGCCTTCCAGCTTGTCGTGGATCTCGTAGGTCGCCTTGGCGAGCAGGAACAGGCCGCCGCCAATGAGGATCAGATCGCGGCCCGACACTCCCCGACCGAACAACCCGAACAGCGGCTCGGTCAGCCGGGCGATCCAGACGATGGCCGCCAGCAGCAGCAGGCGCATGCCCATCGCCGCCATCAGGCCGATACGGCGCGCGCGCTTCTGCTGATGCAGAGGCAGCTTGCCGGACAGGATCGAGATGAAGATGACGTTATCGACACCGAGGACGATTTCGAGCAGCGTGAGCGTGACCAGGGCGATGAGCGATTCGGTCATGGTTTGGTTGGCTCGTGTCAGGGGGAGCGCGTGATTCCCAGCTTACTTCGATTGACGGGGCTCGAAGCCGGCGCATTCGACGACGGGCAGGCGGGGATATCGCGGGAATCGCGGGTCGCGATCCGCCATCCGGCACCGGACGAACTGGCTCCCGCGGTCGTTGACCACGCGCGCGGCGTGGCGGCATCCGCCGCACAAGCCCGCCGGTGCCGGAGGTTGCCCGGGCGCAGAGAGATGGTTCATCATGGCGGCATGTTCACGTCTGAAGCCACCACGCGCGGGGTCCGGGTGGAGGTCGTCTCCGAATTCTCACCGGCACGGTCACGGGTGCACGAACATCAGTGGTTCTTCCTCTACACGATCACCATCACCAACGACGGTGATGAGCCGGTCCAGCTGGTCTCGCGTCACTGGATCATCACCGATGACGCCGGTCATGTGGAAGAGGTGCGCGGACCAGGCGTGGTCGGCGAGCAGCCGGTGCTCGCGCCCAACGAGTCCTACACCTACACGTCCGGCTGCCCCCTGTCGACACCCTCCGGCATCATGGAAGGCGCCTACCAGATGGTGACGCGATCGGGCGAAGAGTTCGACGCGAAGATCGCGCCCTTTACCCTGAGCCAGCCCTATACAGTGCACTGAGCGCGTCGGCCGACGGCCCGGCCTTGCCGGGCGAACCATCCCGTCAGGCGAATGTTGCGTTGCGTCGGAGCGCGAGCGCGAGGCGGCGGAGATAGTCGGCGCGCGGAATTTCCGCGGCCCCGAACTGCTGCAGGTGCGGCGTGACCCACTGGGTATCGAGGAGCGTGAAACCACCGGCGATCAGTCGCTCGACCAGGGCGACCAGCGCCACCTTGGATGCGTCCGTCTCGCGATGGAACATCGACTCGCCAAAGAAGGCGGCGCCGATGTGGACGCCGTAGAGTCCTCCGGCGAGCTGTCCACCCCGCCAGGCCTCGACCGAGTGCGCCAGGCCCGCCCGGTGCAGCGCCTCGTAGCTCGCGAGAATCTCCGCACTGATCCAGGTTCCGTCGTCGTCGCGCCGGTCGGCGCACGCGCGCATGACATCGCCGAACGCCGTGTCGACGCGGATCTCGAACCGCCGCGAGCGTACGACGCGAGCGAGCCGCGAGGGTACGTGAAACGTGTCGAGGGGAAGGATGCCCCGTGGATCCGGCGAAAACCACCCGATCCGGCCGTCCTCGAGGGCCATCGGAAACAGGCCGTCGCGATACGCGCGCACGAGCAGGGCGGGTGGCAGCACGAGAAGAGACCAGCCGGTCGTCGGCTGCCGACACGGGCGTCAGCAGCCGCGAACCGTCGTCGATGTCAGCTTTCCAGGTACTCGGCGGGCGGCTCGATGAACGGCTGCGGTTTCGCACCCGCGTCGGCACGGCCGCTGCCCTCGAGCCGGCTGATGGCGCGGACGGTCATGTCGGCGTCGCACAGAATCTGACAGGACAACCGCACGCCCGACAGCCCCTTGCGTGCGAGCACGTCGGCCTCCGCCTTGGTCATGCGCGAGGGCTCGCCCTGCACGAACTCGACACGACACGTCGTACAGCGCGCGTGCCCGCCGCACGCGTGGAGTTGATCGACGCCGGCTTCCTCCTCGAGCGCGAGGACGAGCCGCTTGCCATCGGGCACGTTGAACGTACCCACACCTTCGACAGTCAATACGGGCATGCCGGCGATTGTACTCGCAACGGCGGAGCCACGCCTCAGATCCGGAGCCGGATGAAGTAGTCGACGACCGAATAGATCACCGACAGCAGTGACAGGCCCAGGCAGATCACCGCCGCCAGCATGTGATTGGCGCGCTCGGGCTTCAGGGGATCGAAGTACACGCTGGCCAGGTACCCCCCGATGAAGCCGCCGATGTGCGCGTAGTTGTCGACCCCGGGAAGGATGAAACCGAAAAGGGCCAGCGGGATCGCGTAGCTCCACGCCTGGCTGCCGACAGCGGACGAACCCGTGCGGCGGCCGTAGTACACCGCCGCGCCGAGCAGTCCGAAGATTGCGGCTGACGCGCCCACCGTGTAGGACGCGCCCTGAAGCACGCGAACGGGCAGCCACCCCATGGTGAGCCCCGCCGTCGAGCTGAGCGCGAAGCCGCAGACGCCGGCCACCGTATAGATGACGACCATGCGGCCCGGCCCGTACAACTCGCCAATCGCCGGCGCGAGCTGGCGGATCCACAACACGTTGAAGAGGATGTGCAGCAGGCCGCCGTGCAGCCACGACGCGCTCAGCACGGTCCACCAGCGGCCGTAGTCGAAAACCGGGACGCGTCCCGAGGATCCAAAGATGAAAAGGCTGATGCCCGACGGGGACAGGAACGAGAACAACCCGCCCGACATCACCACGCCGCCCGAGGCGAGCAGGGAGAGGGCGAACAGGGCGATGCAGGTCCCGGTCACGAACGGCACGAAACCGAGGTCACGGCCGAGGCTGCGCAGGGCCGGCGCAAATCCCCAGAGGCCCGGATTCCTGCGGCCGCAGTTGTAGCAGGTGGCGTCGTTCACCCCCACGAGGTGCCCGCACGACGCGCAGACCACCGACCCCGTTGTCTGACGCTTGAACATCCCGGGGAGAATAACAAAGAACGGCCGCCGCGCGGGCTAACCGGAATCGGCGCGGGTGCGTCCAATGGACCAGATGCAGGCGGAAGACGTCGCAGCCATCGCGCGCGCGGTGGCGGGGGACCAGGAGGCGTTCCGCCGCATCGTGGACCGCCATGGACGGGCCATCTATCAGCTCGCCTACCGCATCACCGGCCGTCGCGAGGACGCCGAGGATGTGGTGCAGGACACGTTCATCCGGGCGTTCCGGCAGCTGGGCTCGTTCGAAGCCCGGTCCAGCGTATCCACCTGGCTCCACCGCATCGGTGTGAACTGCGCGATTGACCTGGTACGCCGGCGTCGGCCGCACGAGTGGATGGAAGCGCCCGAGCGGCTCGACGAACGGGCCGGGCAGCGGGGCGGGCCGACGGCCATCGACCTGGTCCATGCCCGTGAAATTTCGGGCCGCATCGAGCAGGCGCTGGGTGCATTGTCGGCCAAGGAACGGACGGCCTTCGTGATGCGACATTTCCACGACCACACGATCGACGACATCGCCGCCGCGCTCGACCTGAAGGCCGAAGCGGCGAAACACGCCGTCTTCAGGGCGGTGCGAAAGATGCGAACGGCGCTGCGGCCGTTCGTCGACGGACAGCAGCCATGACAGACGACGCCGCGCATCCATCCGACGACGACCTGATTCTGCTCTTCTATGGCGAGTTGCCGGCACCGGCCAGCGCAACGATCGAGCGCCACCTGGAACGGTGTCCGACGTGCCGCGCCGCGTTCAGCGGACTGGCACACACGCTCCAGCTTGCAGCCACCCTTCGCGCCCCCGATCCGGGGCCGGATTTCGAAGACCGCCTCTGGGACAGTCTGCAACCGCACATCCCGAATGGCCGACGCTCGGCGCGACACCTCCTCGGAGTCGGCGCCTGGGCCGCCTCGGTCGCCGCCATCGTCGGGGCCACGTGGATATGGACGCAGGCGCCGCCTGACCCGCCCGAGCGGCGGGCCGCGAACTCGGTAGCGGCCGACGCCGGCGTGCGGACCCGCGTGCTGCTGTCTGCGGTCGATGCCCACCTGGCGCAGGCCGAGGTGTTGTTCGTCGAATTGCTCAACACGCCCGCCGGGGCCCCGGAAGCCTTCGCGCACGCACGGCTCACGGCCGACGATCTCGTCGCATCGGGTCGTCTCTACCGGGCCACCGCACAGGCCACCGGCGAAACACCGGTCGCCGCCATGCTCGACGATCTGGAAGCGGTCCTCGTGGAGGTCGCCCGCAGCCCCGACGCGCCCCGCGCCGAGGACGTCGTCGCGCTGCAGGACCGCATCCAGGCAGACGATCTGCTGTTCAGGGTGCGCGCCGTGGCGCACGACATCAGGAATCGAGAGAGCCGGGTTTCCGCCGGCGAAGGAGCGCTATGATCCGCGTTGCCGCCACCGTGTGCTTCCTGGGGCTCGCCGCCATGCCCGGCGGGCTGGCCGCCCAGACGCCGGCCCCCCTGCCGGCGCCGATGCCCGGGCCCGGGCCTTCTCCCGCGCCGTGGCCGCCGGACGTGCTGTTCGATTTCGCGTTTCCCTTCGACCTCGCGGAGCTCGACGGGCAGTTCCCCGCGCAGATCGAAACCCGGGTGATGCAGTACGCGCAGCAGCTTTCCGGCATGCAGGAGCGCGTCGGCGGCGACCCCTACAACGCCGGGCTGAACGCCCTGCAGCGCAGCCAGTACGAACGCGCGGTGGAGCTTTTCGATCGCGTGGTCGCGGCCGGCGCGGCGCGCGCCGACGCGGCCCACTACTGGAAGGCTTTCGCCGAGTTCCGGCTCGGCCGCATGGAGCGCGCTCAACAGACGCTCGACGCTCTCCGGCGACGATTCACCGGCAGTCGGTACCTCGCCGATGCCCGAGTGCTCGAAACCGAGATGCGCGAACAATCGGGCCAGCCGATCGACCCGATGCAGCTCGACGACGACGAGATCAAGCTGCTGGCCATCCAGGGGCTGGAGCGAAACGAACAAGTGGTTCCGCTGCTCGAAGACGTACTCGGTGCCGCCAACTCCCTGAACGTGAAACGACGCGCCCTCTATGTCCTCGCGCTGCGCGAGGATCCCCGAGCGCGCGAGCTCCTGCTGCGATACGCCAGGGGCGCCGGCAATCCCGACCTGCAGCTCGAGGGCGTGCGCCTGCTCGTCTCGCGGCGCGATGCACAGACAACGGATGCCGTCCTGCGCGAGATCTACGAGAGCAGCAACGAGGCGCCCGTCCGACGCCTGATCATCGATGCGTACCGCCGGCGTTCGAACGGGCCGCGCGGCGGGCCGTCGCCACAGGCCGCCGCCGAACTGGCGGACCTCTACGAAAGCGAGACGGACCTCGACCTGCGGCGACAGATCGCCAGCGTCCTGGTGTCCCTGGGCGCGGCCGATCGGGTCATCACCGTCATCAGGACCGAGCGCGATCCGCAAATGCGCGCGCGGCTCGTGCGTACGCTTGGGGCGCGCGCCGATCCGGGCACTCTGCGGGCGTTGACGGATCTGTACGGGTCACTGGAAGACGTCGAGAC
>JBIQJY010000121.1:0-4560 GCA_044507065.1 Acidobacteriota bacterium | reverse complement strand
TTCGCCTGAATCGCGAGCGAAGGTTGGTGGAGGCGGCGGGAGTCGAACCCGCGTCCGAAAGGCCTGTCGCTGCAGAACTCTACATGCTTATCCGCTCTGTTGATTTCGCAGCTGGCAACGTAGAACGGCGCGCGCGCCAGCCACTAGCCCGAATTTGTCTCGTTCCGACCTGGCCGGGCGCCTGTCAGAACCAGCCTACTGAATGGCGTTCGTTCCCGACCCGTAGGCTGGAAGGGACGAACGTCACGGCTTAATTAGGCCGCGAGCGCAAGCTGCGAGTCCGCAGTTACGTTTTTTGTCCACCGGTTTAACGAGCGAGATGAACAAGCTCGGCATGCATTCCACAGCCCCTTGCCCCCGTCGAAGCCTTTCGCCCCCATGAGGATGCAGAGAACCGCGATGACCCACCCATTGTGCCAGCCGCGCCGGTCAGCGGCAAGCCGCCGTCCGGCGCGGTTCGACCCGCACCGGACGACGCATGCGCCTGCCTACTCGGCCACCGCCAGTTCGTCGTTGGTCCACGGTGTCGTGCGCGCGGCCGTGGCCTGGCGCTGCTCGCGCACCTGCTCGGGCGATACCGCGCTGGCCGTGTGTCCCCACTCGCGGCGCACGTAGGTCAGCACGCTGGCAATCTGTTCGTCGCTGAGGCTCGAGCCGAGCGGCGGCATCAGGCCCACGGTCCCCTGCTTGCCGTGCAGCAGCACGCGCACCGGCGAGACGGCCGGCCCGATGGCCAGCGCCGACTGCACGAGGCTCGGCGCCACCTTGTCGGCGCCACGACCGTCGGCCTGGTGGCACGCGATGCAAATCGTCGCGTACACCTGACGCCCGGCCTCGGCGCGCTTCTGTTCCTCGGCCGAGAGCGGCGCGACCGGACCTATCGGCCCGGTGAGTGTGATCGGCCCGGTGACCGCCGCGGTGGCATTGGCCACGCCGCCCGCGCGGTTGAACGCGACGTGTCCGGCCAGATCACCGGGGTTCCTGTAGAGCGGGCCCGCGTTGGTCTGCCGCTCGACGCGGTACTGCCAGGTGCCGCCCAGCGGCACGCGCGTCGAACCGGCCTGCAGGAACAGCCCGTCGGCCGCCGGCGCGAGGAAGCCGCCTTCGTTGCGGCCGTTCTGGATGCGCACGCTGATGACGTTCTCGCCGGCCTGCAGCGTCCCGGCCGGGATCTCGAAGACACCGGCAGCATTGCCGCGACCGGAGAATCCGGCGCGACCACCAGCCGGTCCCGCCCCACGCCCGCCGGGACCGCCGCCGCGGCCGGGCGGGGCCGGCGACAGCAGTTGCACGCCGTTGAGCCAAGCCTCGCCCGAATTGCGCATCGGTCCGAGCGTCAGCGAACCGGCGCCGGTGTCGGTCACCGTGAACGTCCGCGTGAACCAGACGACGCCGTCGAAGTCCGGAAGGCCGCGTGTTTCCCAGTTGCCCGGCACCTCCATCGCGTCCCAGTTGGCCTTCACGTCGTCGGCAGTCGGCCGGCGCCAGTCGGGCCGCGCATTGCCGGGGAGCCGCAGCGCCATCGGGAGCGAGGCGGCCGGACTCACCGCCGCGCTCTGGGCGGCCTCGAGGAAGCTGTCTGCGTGCCGCATGGCCGCCACGTAGATCGCGCGCCCGAGCCACTTGTCGCCGTAGTTCTCCTGCACCTGCGACGCCCTGAAGAGCGCCTGGCCGACGTCGGCCGACTGCGGCATGTCGGCCAGCGCGAGCACGACCGCCAGTCGCGTGTGCAGGTCGGGATCGGCCAGCAGGTTGGCGTCGAGAATCGCACGTGCGGCCACGGCGCTCCGCGGCAGCACCATCGCCGCGGCCTTGCGCACGCCGGCCGCCGGATGCTTCAGCGCCGCCACCGCCGCGCCATACGCATCCCCCGTCGTCGACTCGAGTTGCCCCAGGCCGTGGAGTGTCCACAGCGCGTGCAGGGCACCCGCGTTGAGGCCCAGGTCGTCGACCGACGTGTTGCGGACGAGCGCGAGCAGTTGCGGCACGACATCGGCCTGTCCCCGCTCGACGAGCAGGCGCTGGCCGTGCAGTCGCCAGAACATGTTGTCGGCCGACAACGCGGCGACCAGCCCCTCGGGATTGTCGATCGACAACGACCGGCGCGGCGCCGGCGTGGCGCCCTTGTAGGCGATGCGGTAGATGCGTCCGCGTTCCTTGTCGCGCAGCGACGTCTCGTACGCGTTGCCGCGACCGTTGCTGTAGCCCTGCGGCGTCGGGTTGTGCTGGATGATGAAGTTGTACCAGTCGGCAATCCACACGGCGCCGTCGGGCCCGACCACCGCGTGCACGGGCGCGAACCACTCCTCGGCGCTCGAGATCAGGTTCCAGCCGTCGCGGGTGACAAATCCGGCCCCCTCCGGCTCGACGTTACCGAGGGCGAGCAGGTGCGCTGTGGGTTCAGTGATGAGCGCCTTGCGGTTCCAGTAGTCCTTCGGGAACTGCCGCGCCGTGTAGAGGTGATGCCCGGCACCGGCCGTGAAGCCGCCGAAGACGTCGACCTGCCGGATGTAGGGCGTCATCGGGTGCAGCGCGTAGTACTGCGCGATGCTCGCGTACCCCGGACCGACGCCGCGGCCGTTGGCCGTGCCGTTCGGGATGCCCTCGATTCCCTCGAAGTACCGGTTGGGAATCGCGACGTGGAAACTCTGGTCGTTGTTGGCCGTCGATCCGAACACGTCGAACGTCTCGGAGAACCCGATGCCCCAGGTGTTGTTGGTCGACCCGGCAATGTAGTCGAAATCGCTGCCGTCGGGCTTGAAGCGGTACATGCCCTGCCCGAACTGCATCGACCGGCCGTTCATCTGGCCATCGAAACCCGAATACCCCACCACGCCCCAGATGTGGTTGTCGTGGCCGTAGACCAGGTTCGAGGGAATCGCGTGCGTGTCGCGCGTGCCCCAGCCGGTGCTGAGCACCTCGCGCACGTCTGCCTTGTCGTCGCCGTCCGTGTCCTTCAGGAACAGGAAGTTCGGCGCGCCGGACACGATGACGCCACCGCGCGAGAAGACGAGGCTCGTCGGCACGTTCAGGCCCTCGGCAAAGACCGTGAACTTGTCGGCGCGCCCGTCGTTGTCGGTGTCCTCGAGGATGCGGATGCGGTCGCTGCCCGGTGCGCCGTCGAGCATGACGTTCGGGTAGTCCTTCGTCTCGAGAATCCACATCCGCCCGCGTTCGTCGAACGAGAAGGAGATCGGCTTGAAGATGTCGGGATCGCTGGCAAACAGCGTCAGTTCGTACTCGGGCGGCAGCTGGATGAACTTCTCGGATTCGGCAGCGGTGAGCGGCAGCTGATAGAGCGGCGCCGGATCGCGACGTTCGTAGTTGGGCACGTTGAAGCCGTCGACGTATTCGAGGCCCGGCATGCGCAGCTTCGCGTAGGCCTGGCGCGCCGCCTCGGGCACCGCCCATGCGATGCCATTGGCGACCAGGCGATGGAAGCCCGGGTTGCTCCAGGTGCGCTCGTCGTGGCCGAACGCGGTGTAGAACACGCGGCCCTGCCCCTGCGTGCGAACCCAGGTGTAGGGCTCGCGGCCCTCGGCATCGACGCGCTCCATCAGCACCGTGCGGTCCTCGGGGTTGTGCCGCGTGTGCACGTAGGTCTCGTCCCACGTGGTGAACGGCTCGAGGCCCTGCATTGCCGGATGATTGGGCTGCACGATCTCGGCGGCGAACTCGCCGGCTCCGTGGCGCAGGAACTGCCCGCCGACCATGGGGATGTAGCGGTCGGACTTGATGAACATGTAGGAGGCCGAGTGGATGGCGACCAGGCCCTTGCCGCCCTCGACGAAGTCGACCAGCGCCTGCTCCTGCTCGGGCGTGATGGTCATGTGGTTGCCGTAGACGACCAGGCCGTCGTAGTACTGCAGCTTGTCGGCCACGAGCGCCTCGGCCGGCGTATCGACGTGCGTCAACTGGATGCCGAGCCGCGCGAGCGACGAGGCGAGCATCGGGAACAGGACGTGCGAGTTGTGCGTGCGCTGTTCGTGCCCGAGAAAGAGCAGCCGCAGCGGGCGGCCCTCGTCGACGGCAGTCGCCGCCGGTGCCTGTTCACCCCGACCATCCACGACCGTCAGGTGGGCGCCAAACGCGCCAATCCCCAGCAGCACCACCGCCAGCAGCACGACCACGCGGCGACGCGTGGTGGATCGAAAAGACGTCATGACGTACGCACTCCTTCGTTGACCAGGGACGGAACGGTCACTGCGCCGCGTCAGCCAACCGGGCCGGCCACACGCAGCCGATCGGAATCGCGAGATGGAACCGATTCCGCAACGCTGTCCAAGGACGCAGGCGGACGTTATACCGCAGGAGTGGCGACAGGGACAAGGCGAGGAAGGGAAGAACCGGGTGCGGTGGGTGCGATGGGTGCGGTGGGTGCGTTGGGAAGGGACGGTAGGAACGGTTGGTTCGGTAGGGACGATGGGGAGGGGAAAGGAACCTTGGGTGCGTTAGGAAAGAAAGGTAGGAACGGTTGGTTCGCCAGGGACGATGGGGAGGGAAAGGAACCTTGGGTGCGCTAGGAAGGGAAGGTAGGAACGGCTGGTTCCGTAGGAACGG
>JBIQJY010000120.1:0-4561 GCA_044507065.1 Acidobacteriota bacterium | reverse complement strand
CCGCTCGCCGCCCTCGATGGTGCCCTCATCATCGGGCCCGATCTCGACGTCATCGTCGAGCACCGGATGGATCGGTCCGCGGCCGAATCCGCCATCAACGTGCTCGGCGCCGGCGGATTCGACGTGTGGGTCTATACCGCCGACGAGTGGCTCGTTGGCGGTACCGGGGGTCCGCACGTCGATCGAGAGGCGAGCACCGTGGGTTTCCGGCCGACCGTTGTCAGTGATTTCGGAGCCGTGCTCGGTCGTATCGTCAGGGTCGTCGGCGTCAAGGACGACAGGGTGGCCGTGGTCCGCACGACGGCCGAAGTGCGCCGCCGATGCGGCAGCCGCGTGGTGGTGACCAGTTCACAGCCGTTCTCGGTGGACGTCGCCGACCCGCTGGCCAACACCGGAGAGGTGGTCATGGCGCTGGCCGATGCCTTCGACCTCCCCGTCGATCGCGTGGCGGCCATCGGGCATCGCGTCAGCGACGTGCCCATGTTCGAGATGAGTGGTCTGGGCATTGCCCTGGCCAATGCCACCCCGAACGTCCGCGAGACGGCCCGATTCGTGGCGCCGTCGAACGCCGACGAGGGGTTTGCGGCCGCGATCGAACAGTTCGTGCTGGGCACGGCGACTGCCTGACGCGCGCGGCGGCCGATGGACGCCGCGTCGCCGGCCACCTCACGGGCGCATTCGGAGATTGCGCACCAATCGTCCATGCATGACACTGGGCGGCGTCATGCCAGCGATCCGCTCCGGCGTCGTCACCGTCCTGTACCTGTTCGACGTCGCGCAGGCGATCGATCTCGCCGTGGTGCGTGACGTGCTCGGCGCATCGACGATCGCCGCCGCGCTCGACGACAAGACCGCCGGCCCCACCCGCCTGCACTACGTGCAGCCACCGGTGATCGTCAACGGCCCCCAACTCGGGCTGGCCGGCATCGACGGCTTCCACGTGCGGGTGAAGTTCTACGACTACGGCGTCATTTCGCTGATGCTCACCAGGCCGTTCGCCGGCTCGTGGGCGGAACTCGGTGTGCTTGGACAGGTCCTCATCGAGAACGAGCCGCTCGAGGACCACGCCGCCGATGTGTGCCGGAGCATCGCCCTGCGCATCCGCGCCGCACTCACCGCCGAACGCGAGACGTACCTGAGCGAGGACTACCTGGTCTTCACCGTCACGGCACTCGACACGCCGGTCTCGGCCGACAACATCCTGGCCGCGCACGGCGACGAGATTGCACAGCTGCTGCGTGGCGAACGGCAGCCGCTGAGCGCCCAGGAGCGCGAGGCGGTGCTGCGCCACCGACTGTCGTACCTGGCCGACGACCTGGTCATTCCCGCCTGGAACGCCGCGTTTCTCTATGACACCGAGGCAGGCGCGCTCGCGACGATCGAGATCGTGGAGTTCGCCAACTCCCACCTGCTCGAGCTGCGATACCACGATGACCTGCTCGAGGGGGAGCTGACGAAGCTCTACGCGGAGCTGCAGCGGTCGCGCTGGCACGATCGGTTCGCCAGGCGTCGGAATGCGAAGAGCGCACGGCGTGTGCAGTCGCTGTTCATCGACGTCAACGAACTCACCGATCGGACCGAGAACGCCGTGAAGTTCGTGGGCGACGTCTATGCCGCACGGCTGTTCGGCCTGGTGGGCGATCGACTTGGCCTGTCGCGCTGGAAGGGCAGCGTCGAAGAGAAGCTGCGCACACTCGACGAGATCCGGCGCTTTGCCGTCGAGCAGGCCGGCATGGCGCAGGCCAACGTGCTCGAGCTCGCGATCGTGCTGATCCTGGTGCTCGAGCTGGGCCTCTTCTTCGCCGGGATCATGGATTAGCGGCCAGCGTTGTAGACTACGCCGACTCACGGAAGGAGATGCCGATGCGGGCTCGTTCACTGGCGGTTCGCCTCGTCGCGGCCACCGGCTTCATGCTCGTCGCTGCGGCGGCGGCCGCCCAGCCACTGCCGGCCTCGGGCAATGTCGACATTCCGCTCTGGCCGGCCGGCGCTGTGCCCGACGCCGTGGGCGATGGCCCGCTCGACAGCCCGTTCCTCACCGTCTTCGCGCCGCCCCCGCACGCGCGCAATGGCAGCGCCGTGATCATCGCACCGGGCGGCGGGAACATCATGCTGATGTACGGCGCCGAAGGGTTCGAAGTCGCCGAACGCTACAACGCCTGGGGCACGGTGGCATTCGTCTTCACCTACCGCCTCTCGCCGCGATACGACGAAGCCGTTCGCGTGCGCGACGCCCACCGTGCCGTCCGGCTCGTCCGCGCGCGTGCGACCGAGTGGGGCCTCGACCCGGACCGCATCGGCTACATCGGCTTCTCGGCCGGCTCGAACACCGGACGCACCGTCGCCGCGACGTCCGGCCCCGGCAACCCGCAGGCGTCCGATCCGATCGATCGCGTCAGCTCGCGTCCCGACTATCTCGCCCTGGTCTACGGCGCGGGCCGCGCGGCACCCGGTGAAACACTGGCGGACTTCCCGCCCACGTTTCTCGTCTCGGCCGCGGCCGACCGCGGCCCATCGATCGGCAACGCCGAACTGTTCCTCGGCCTGACGCGCGCCGGTGCCACGGCCGAGCTGCACGTCTATCGACAGGGGCGGCATGGGTTCGGCACCGGCTTCGGCAGCCCCGAGTTCGGCTCGTGGATGAATGACCTGCGCCGGTTCCTGACACTCGAGGGCCTGCTGCCCGCAGGCGAGGTGGCTGAATGAAGGGGTGGTCGATCGCAGCGGCCGCCACTGCCGCCACGGCACTCGGACTCGCCCTCACGTCGGTGCAGCCGGCGGCTTCACCGCAACTCGGCCCGGGCACGATCGTCAACGACGGGTACGGCGACTACGTGTACGTGCCCGCCGGGTCGTTCCTGATGGGCGACAACGTCGGCGACGGCGATCCGCGCGAACGCCCGGTGCACGAGGTCGAACTCGACGCGTTCTACATCGGCCGCGTCGAGATGAGCAACGGCGAGTGGCGCCGGTTTCGCGACGACCCCGGCTACGACAACCCGCGGTACTGGCCCGACGGCCGCGCGGTGCCGAAGGATCAGGTGCCCTACTGGACGCAGGCGAACAACCACGGCGGCGGCACCCCCGACAGCGACGCGTATCCGGTCCTCGGCGTGAACTGGGATTCGGCCACGGCCTATGCCGCCTGGCTCACCGAGCAGACGGGGCACACCTACCGACTGCCGACCGAGGCCGAGTGGGAGAAGGCCGCGCGCGGCACCGACCAGCGGAAGTATCCCTGGGGCAATACGATCACCCGCGCCCACGCCAATTACGTGGGTGCACAGCCCTACGACACGGGCCGACCCGTGGGATTCTTCGATGGCACGCGGCGTGGCGACCTGCAGACGGTCAGCAACGCCTCGCCCTACGGCGCGCTCGACATGGCCGGCAACGTCATGGAGTGGGTGCAGGACTGGTACGACCGCGACTACTATTCGCGGTCGCCCCGCGACAACCCGAAGGGTCCCGAGACCGGGAGCTACCGCGTCGTGCGGGGAGGCACGTTTTTCGTCGAAGCCTTCGACCTGCGCAGCTACGCGCGATCGGCAGCATCGCCATCGTTCCAGGCGCATCGCATGATTGGCTTCAGGCTCGTGCGCGAACCGTAGCGGCTATACTTCCCACATCCCCAGCTGCTCGATTACGGGCCACACCACGACAGGAGTACGTTCCATGCGCGCAAGACTCACACTTTTCGTTGGCGCCGTTGCATTGGCCGCCGGCGCTTCGGGGGCCATCGTCGCGGGCCAGCAGGCTCCGGCGACACCGGCCGCGCAGGCCGGCGCCGAGACACGCACGCCACCCACGTTCTTCCCCCCGAACTACATCGGCTGGGAACTGCCCGTACCGCCCGTCGAGGTGCCTGAGGGCTTCACGCCCATCTTCAACGGCACGAACCTGTCGGGCTGGCACATCAGCCGGACGAACCACCACGGACGCACGCCCGACTTCTTCGTGCAGCACGGCATGATCCTCGCCACGCAGAACCCCTTCGGCGGCGGCGGCATCCTGCTGACCGACAAGTCCTACGGCAACTTCGAGCTCTACATGGAAGTGAAGCCGGACTGGGGCAACGACAGCGGCATCTTCCTGCGCAGCACCGAATCGGGCGCGGCCTACCAGGTGACGATGGACTTCCTCCCCAACGGCAGCATGGGTGCCGTGATTGCCGAGGGCGGCATGCAGCTGGCGGCGCGCGCCGGTGGCGCCGGACGCCGCGGCGGCGGCGCCGGACGACAGGGCGGCGCGCCGGCGGGTCCTCCGCCTCCACCGCCGGGCTTCGGCGAGGGCAACCAGGCGACCGCCGCGTGGGTCAAGGCGTGGAAGCGCGACGAGTGGAACGCCATCCGCGTGCGCATGGTGGGCGAAGTGCCGCAGGTGACGGTCTGGATCAACGACGTGCAGATCACCGACTTCACCGACACGGCCAACAGCGCCGTCGGCGGCATCACCGAAGGCCCCATCGCCATCCAGGTACACGGCGCGGCGCGCTGGCGGCCCGGCGGGTTCTGGCGCTGGCGCAACATCGGCATCAAGGAACTGCCGTAGCCGGTCGTGC
>JBIQJY010000040.1:28899-31846 GCA_044507065.1 Acidobacteriota bacterium | reverse complement strand
ATCGTCAGAACCGGAACGGCCACGCGGTCGCCGCCGCTCACGGCAACACCCGTGCGGCGTGTCGTCCGGAAACCCGGCATCGTGATTTCGATGGTGTAGGTGTCCGGCGTGATGTTCGGGAAGACGTAGTCGCCGTTGGCGTTCGTGGAACCGGGGACGCCCCGGGTGCCA
This sequence comes from Acidobacteriota bacterium, assembly GCA_044507065.1. Lineage (GTDB taxonomy): Bacteria > Acidobacteriota > Vicinamibacteria > Vicinamibacterales > SCN-69-37 > SCN-69-37. Next base: position 31,675 of record JBIQJY010000040.1, on the reverse strand, counting down.
CGCGATTCGCTGATCAATACGACCGTCGCACCAGGGATGACGCCTCCCTGGCTGTCTTGCACAGTACCCGCCACCGTTCCGGTCGTGATCTGACCGAATACCGGCAACGCGCCCAGCACCAATGCGCACAGCACCAGCGCCGGCAAGGCTCTGCCTGCATACTTCATGGACTGACCTCCGATGGCGTCAGGGTGCCGCCTTTCGGACAGGTCGTCTATGTCATCGTCTGAAAACTCCTGAAAGCCGTGTGAAACGGCGCGTTCGACTAGCGATCCACCTGATCGAGGATCCAGACCCGGCTCGACGCCTCGGACATGGGCAGGAAGATGCGATCGGGCGTGATGAACATTTCCATATCTGTCAGATAGGGCGAAAGGACCTGCCGCGTCCCCTCGAAGGACGTGACGCGGAAGGGCTCGCCCTGCGGATGTCCCGCATCGGGATCGAAACGGCGACCCCAGACCTCGAAGCGTCCGTCGCGGTTGGAAATGTAATAAAGGATGCGGCCGTCGGGCGACCACCGGGCCTTGTCGTCGTACGCGGCGCCGTCGGTGATGGCCCGCCACGGTCCTCCCGCCGCCGGCATCGCGTACACCGTCGTCACGCTTTGATCGACGATGGGCACCGCCACGAAGCTGATCCACTTCTGGTTCGGCGAATAGCGCTGCTGGAAGAGATTGGCGCCCGCGTCGGAGGCCAACCGCGTGATGACCGGGGGACGGGCCGTGAGGCCGGGTTCGTGCGCGGGCAGCGAGCACGTGCCGATGGGCTCGCCGGCCGCGAGCCGGCAGGCGGCCAGGATGGAGCGCCCATCCGAGGTCCAGTCGGTCGGGATGATCTCTTCGGACGGACCGAGATTGACGATCGTTTCGACGGGCCGTCCGCCGGTGTCGAGGTCGAGCACCGCCACCGAACGATGGCGCGGATGGCCTTCCGCGGTGCGGCTGCGCTGGTATGCCAGCCGGGAATGATCGGGCGACCAGCGTGGCGACGTCTGCGACCAGCCGACGTCGGAGACGAGCAGGCGTGCCGCGCTTCCGGCCGGATGCTCCCAGATTTCCGCGCGGTTGGCGCGCGAGAGGCGATACAGGATGTGGCGGCCGTCGCGCGACGCGTCTGCACCGCGCTCTCCCGAATCGCCCGAGACGATGCGCTTCCCGCGCGCGCCGATGCGTCCGGTGGACGGATCGAAAGGGAAGGCCCAGATGCCTGGTCTGGCGGTGTTCACGCCGAAGGCGAGTTTCGAACCGTCGGCGGATACCGACAGGCCGACATCCGCGCCCGGGCCGACCGTCAGCCGCTCGGGCGATCCGAGCCAGTCCAGCGTCTGCGGATCCACGGCCACGCGCCACAGGTTCCTGACCGCGTGCGAGCGCCCTTCGAAATACAGGAATCGCCCGGTGGGCGCCCACTTGAATGCGGTGAAGAGCGTATCCGACACGGCGGAGGCAACGTCGGCGGGAATGGTCGAGTGGCGGAGCGATGTGCCGTCGAGCGACACGGTGACGAAGTGCCGCACGGACGCCAGATCGCGCGCCCAGATCGACACTCGTCCATCCGGGGTCCAGGCGGCGGCACGAATCTGGTATCCCGCCAGCCCCGGAAGTGTCAGCGGCGTCGGCGCGCCGCCCGACGGATTGACGACGTACAGCTTGATGGCGCGGACCGAATCGGGCGCGGCGTGGCTGAACAGAATCGCGTCGCCCTTCGGCGACCACTGCGGCGCGGATCCGAACGTTGTCAGTCGCCGCTCTTCGCCGCCCGTGGCCGCGACGATGAAGAGGCCGCCGCCGTCGCGTTCGGATCGGAAGACGAGTGACCGTCCGTCGGGCGACCACGACGGCGCGCCATCGCGTGCGACCGACGAGGTCAGCCGGACGGCGAGGGGATCGTCGACGCCGTGGATCCAGATCCCTGAACTGCCTTCGGCGTCGGAGGCGAGCGCCAGGCGCGTGCCATCGGGCGACCACGCCGGGTCGGCCTGCGAGCCGTTTCCGTGAGAGAACTGCCAGAGGACGCGGCTGACGGCTGCCGCGTTCGTACTGGTTTCGGGCCAGGCCATCGTCGCGAGTGCCACGGTGGCCACGCCCAGGCCGGCGATGAACACGAGGCCGCGCGACCAGCCGGAGGCGGCGCGCTGTCCCGCCACGACGTCTGGCGCGGCGGGAGCCCCCGATGCGAGCAGCGGCGCGGCGACGACGGCTGCGGCCGGAGCGGGTTCGGCGTCGCGGCGGTCATCTTGTGCCGGGCGGGTGTGCGGCGCCGCCGCGGTTGCCGGGGTGGTCTCGGCCGGCGTGTCCCCCAGGAGGTAATGGAGGTCGGCCGGCACCTCGTCGAATGCCGTTACGGCGCCGACGAAGCGGTAGCCGACGCCGGTGACCGTGGCGATGAAGTCGCGCTGGCCGGGCCGCTCGTGCAGCAGCTTACGGAGCGTGCTGATCTGCCGGGCGAGGTTGTTGTCTTCGACGGCTGTGCCACCCCAGACGAGCTTCATGAAGTCGTCCTTGGTGACCAGTTCGCCCTGGTGTTGCACGAGTGTCGAGAGGATGCCGAACACCCGGGGAGTGAGCGCGACTTGGACGCCGTTCTGCCACAGGACGCCACGGAGACAGTCCAGGACATTGGGCCCAAATCGGTAGAACCGATGAGGTGCATTGCTGGCCACGGTGCCGCCTTCTAGAAAACTGCCGGTCGATTGTTCACCTTATATACCCACGAACCGGTTCCAGTTCAGGGGGATTCAGGAATATTCAGGGTCGGGCGGCGCCCTCGCTAC
>JBIQJY010000040.1:0-28799 GCA_044507065.1 Acidobacteriota bacterium | reverse complement strand
GGTTCCAGTTCAGGGGGATTCAGGAATATTCAGGGTCGGGCGGCGCCCTCGCTACCGCGATCCCGCCCGCGCGACCCCCCGCCCTACAGTTGGCGCGATATCTGCCGATGCTCTCTAGGACGGAGCCGCGCCGGCCGCGCGGCCGGTTCCGTTGTCTCGCGCCTGGTACCGTCCGGGGCCATATGCACGTCAATGCCCGCGATGACGTGCCCTTGCTCCCCACCCGGTTGGTAACCTGTGGACAGGAGAGCAGGTTCGTGCCCGCAACCGACAGCGCATTCCTGGAAGATCTCTACAACCACGCCCCGTGTGGCTTCCACTCGCTCGATCGGAACGGGGTGTTCCTCTCGATCAACGACACGGAGCTCGCCTGGCTCGAGTACGAGCGGGACGAACTGGTCGGACGCCGGACCTTCCACGAACTGCTGACGCCGGAGAGCCGCCGCGCGTGGCTCGAGGCCTTTCCGCGTTTCAAGAGCCTCGGGTGGGCCAGGGAACTCGAGTTCGACGTCGTCGCCAGGAGCGGCCGTCAGTTGACCGTCCTCCTGAGCGCCACGGCCATCGTCGACGACGAGGGCGCATTTGTCGCCAGCCGATCCACGCTCATCGACATCACGCGCCGCAAGCAGGCCGAGACCGAGCGCGACCGCTTCTTCGCGCTGTCGCTCGACCTGCTGTGCATCTCGCACGCCGACGGTTATTTCAAGCGCCTGAACCCGGCCTTCAGCGAAGCCCTCGGCTGGGATACGCAGGAACTGCTGACGCGCCCGTACCTCGACTTCGTCCACCCCGACGACATCGACGCCACCATCCGCGAGGTGCAGCGGCAGACGCAGAGCGGGGAAACGGTCCTGCGGTTCGAGAATCGATACCGGCACAAGGATGGATCGTGGCGATGGCTGTCGTGGACCTCGGTGCCGCAGCCGGGCGGGTTCATGTACGGCAGCGCGCGCGACGTCACCGAACTGCGCGAGGCCCAGGACGCCCTGCGTCGCAGTGAAGAGAACCTCGACGTCACCCTCGACGCCATCGGCGACGGCGTGCTGGCCACCGACACGGAAGGCCGGGTGACGCGCATGAACCCGGTCGCCCAGCGCCTCTGCGGCTGGACCGAGGAAGAGGCGCTCGGCCATCCCATCGCCGACGTCTTCCACATCGTCAGCGAGCGGACCGGGCAGCCCGCCGTGATTCCTGTGGACTCCGTGCTGGCCACGGGCGCCATTCATGGGCTGGCCAACCACACGGCGCTCATCGCCCGCGATGGCCGCGAAACGTCGATTGCCGACAGCGCTGCTCCGATCCGCGACGCCGCGGGCAACATCGTCGGCGTGGTCCTCGTGTTTCGCGACGTGAGCGGCGAACGCGAGGCCGCCGAGCAGGCCGACGCGTTGATGAAGGACCTGAGCGACATCAGGGCCGCCCTCGACGCGCACTCCATCGTGACGCTGACCGACCCGCGCGGCCACATCACGGCGGTCAACGACCGCTTCTGCGAGGCGCTTGGCTACACGCGCGAGGAGCTCATCGGCCGCAACCACCGGGTGATCAATTCCGGCCACCATCCGAAAGAGACCTTCCGCGACCTGTGGGAGACCATCACGCGCGGCCACGTGTGGAAGGGCGAGCTGCGCAACAAGGCCAGGGACGGCACGCTGGCCTGGTTCGATACGACGATCGTCCCGTTCCTCGATCCGGACGGATCGCCCAGCCAGTTCGTGTCGATCCAGACCGACATCACCGAGCGCAAGCGCGCCGAAGCCGAGGTGCGCGCGTTCAATACGGAGCTCGAGGCGCTCGTCGAGGCCCGTACAGCCGAACTGCGCCGCGAAATCGCCGATCGCAAGGCCGTCGAGGCCGCCCTCGTCCAGCGCGACCGATTCGCCCGTGCGTCACTCGACGCGCTGGGCTCGCAGATCGCGATTCTCGACGAGGAGGGTGTCATCCTCGCCGCCAATCGGGCGTGGAACGCCTTTGCCATCCAGAACGAACCGGCGCCCGACGATTTCGCCGAGGGCGCCAACTATCTGGACGTGTGCGACCGCTCGGGCGACGTCCACGGCATGGCGGCGGGTATCCGCGCGGTCATGCGGGGCGAGCTCGAGACGTTCCTTGCGGAATATCCCAGCCACACGCCCGCCGAGCGGCGATGGTTCCTGTTCCGGGTCACCCGGTTTCCAGGCGACGGTCCGGTGCGCGTCGCGGTCGCCCACGAGGACATCACCGAGATCAAGCAGTCGCAGTTCGTGCGGGAGGAGGCCCTCGCCACGCTCGACGCGACCGAAGACGCCGTCCTCATCTTCGATGCCGGGTCGCTGCGCTTCACCTACGTGAACCAGGGCGCGGTCCGGCTGCTTGGCCACAGCCGCGAGCGGATGCTCGAGATGACCCCGATCGATGTCAGCCCCGACATCGACGAGGCGCGGTTCCGCACGATGCTGCAGTCGATGCTCCGCGGCGAGATCCCGGCCCGACGGATCACGACGACCTACCAGCACGGCGACGGGCACGAGGTGCCGGTCGAGATCAACCTTCAGTGCGTCCGTCCGCCCGGTGGAGGCGCCACGCGCTTCACCGCGGTCGTTCGTGACGTCACCGAGCGGCAGCGCGCCCAGGACGAAATGCTCGCGCTCAACGCCCACCTCGAGCGGCGCATCGCCGAGCGCACCGAACAGCTCGAAGCCGCGCGTGAAGCCGCCGACTCGGCAAACCGTGCCAAGAGTGCGTTCCTCGCGAACATGTCGCACGAGATTCGCACGCCGCTCAACGCCATTGCCGGCATGGTCGAGCTGCTCGAGCACGTGACCGACAGGACCGAGCGTGCGCGGATGCTCCGCGTGACGCAGGAATCGGCCAAGGCGCTGGCCGGCATCATCGACGACGTGCTCGACTTCTCGAAGATCGAAGCGGGCGTCTTCGACGTTCACCTCGAGCCGATGTCGCTGCGCGACGTCATCCGCTCGGCCATCGACGTGTTCTCGAGCAGCGCCAGCGCGAAGAACCTCTACCTGCGGCACTCGTTCGACGCGCGCCTGCCGGCCGCCGTCATGTGCGACGCATTGCGGCTGAAGCAGATCCTGTTCAACCTGCTGGGCAACGCCATCAAGTTCACCTCCGACGGCGGCATCGAGGTGCAGGCGACGCTCCTCGATCAGGATCCGGAGACGGCCGTCGTGCGCATCACCACGACCGATACCGGCATTGGCATCGACGCCGAGGCGCAGGCCCGCGTCTTCCAGCCGTTCGTCCAGGCCGAGGGCAACACGACGCGTCGGTTCGGCGGCACCGGCCTGGGACTGGCCATCTCCGATCGGCTGGCGGGACTGCTCGGCGGGACCCTGTCGCTTGAAAGCGCACCGGGCCGCGGCACCGCGGTGACGCTGACGATGCGCCTGGCGCTTGCCGATCCGGCCGACCTTCCGGTGTCGAACGCCGGCGCCGACGAGAACATCGCGTTCCTCACGACCTCGGTCGGCAGCGATCACGCAGGGAAGCGCCTGCTCATCGTCGACGACAGTGCCATCAACAGGGACGTCCTGCATCGCCAGCTCGCGGCGCTCGGCTACGAGGCCGACGAGGCCGCCGACGGGCGCGAGGCGCTGGCCATGTGGCGCGAGGGCCGCTACGCGATGGTGATTGCCGATTGCCACATGCCGGACATGGACGGGTACGAACTGGCCCGGTCGGTCCGCCGCATCGAGGCCGGCGACCCCGGCCTCGCGCGCACGCCCATCGTGGGCTACACCGCCAACGCGGGAAAGGACTCGCGCGACCTCTGCACGCAGGCCGGCATGGACGACGCGCTGATCAAGCCGGTGCCGCTGCGGATGCTCGGCGCGAAGATTCATCGCTGGCTGCCTTCCGCGTCCGCGTCCGAGGTGCCGCCGCCCGTCGATGGCGCGCCGGCGACCGACCGAAGTGCATCGCCCGTCGACTGGACCATGCTGCAGGAGATCACGGGAGGCGACGAGGCGTTCGGTCGTGAGATGCTTCAGGCATTCGTGATGCAGAAGACGAGCGAGATCGCCCAGCTGGTCGGCATGATCGACGACGGCACCCCGGCCGACATTGCCGCGCTGGCCCATCGGCTGAAGGGCGCCGCGCGGACCGTGGCGGCCCAGCCGCTGGCCTCCGTGTTCGAAGTGGTCGAGGCCGCCGCGCGCGCGGGCGACCGGGATGCGGCGCGTCGCGCCGCCGCGGGCATGGCGCACGAGCTGGATCGCCTGGCCGCCCTGGTCGGCGGTTCCGAGGGAGCGCGCAGTGCTTGACCGCGCCCCCGACCACCTCCCCGGATCGTTCGCACGGCTCTCGGTGCTCGTGGTCGACGACGATGAACTCGTGCGGACCGTGATGCAGCGCATGCTCGAGCAGGTCGGCGTGGGAGGGGTCCACGTGGCCGAATCGGCCCGGGCCGCGCTGGGCACGGCGGCGCACGTGCAACCGGCGATCGACATCGTCATCGCCGATCTCGAGATGCCCGACATCGACGGCCTGGAGTTCCTGCGACTGTGGTCGCAGCGCCGTCCCGGCGCGTCGGTCCTGATCCTGAGCGGCAAGGAGCGGCGGATCCTGCGCAGCGTCGAGGTGATGGCTCGCGAGTACGGCCTGCGCGTCCTTGGCGTACTTCCCAAGCCGACGACAATTGCCACGCTGCGTGATGCGCTGGAACGCTACCGGCCCGCCGCTGCCGATGCCACCGGGAACCAGCCCGGCATCGTCACGCACGACGACATGGCGCGGGGCCTCGATCGCCGGGAGTTCGCGCTCTTCTATCAGCCGAAGATCGAGCTGGCGACGGGCCGCGTCTGCGGGCTCGAGGCGCTCGTTCGATGGCGGCATCCCATGCTGGGCCTGCTGTCCCCGGCGCTGTTCCTTGGCCTGGCCGAGCGCAGCAACCTGATGCGGCGGTTGACGATCGACCTGCTCGAGCAGGCGACAGCCGAGCTGCAGCGATGGTGCGCCGACGGGATCGACGTGCCGGTGAGCGTGAACGTCTCGCAGAGCAGCCTGGCCGACACGACGTTCAGCGCGTGCGTGCTCGACGCGTGCGCCCGCCACGACGTCCGCCCCGACCAGCTCATCGTCGAGATCACCGAAACGGACGCGATGACCGACGTCGCGCACAGCCTCGAAACGCTGGCGCGGCTGCGCATGCACGGCGTCGGCGTGGCCATCGACGACTTCGGCACCGGGCACTCGTCGTTCCAGCAGCTCTCGCGCATGCCGTGTACGGAGCTCAAGATCGATCGGGATTTCGTGACCGGCGCGTCCGGCGTACCGGTGCTGCGCACGATCGTCGAGTCGAACGTCCGCATGGCGAAGGAGCTCGATCTCACCTGCACCGGCGAGGGGATCGAGAGCCGGGAGGACTGGAACCTGCTGCGCGACCTGGGGTGCGACGCCGGGCAGGGCTACTTCATCGCGGGCCCCATGGACCCGACCCAGGTGCCGGCGTGGATTCGCGCGTGGGACCCCGCGGGGGCGCAGGACGGACGCTGAATGACGGCCCCTTCCGACCCCGCCCACGACGGCGTGCCGGTCCTCGCGGTCGCCAACGTCTACGACGAACTCACGCCACTGGTCGAGTCGTTGACGACGGTGGTCGGCAAGTTCGACGTGACGACCGACGAGGATCGCGCGCTGCAGCTGCTCGAGCGTCCGGGCCCCCGCATCGTGGCGCTGGCCTTCGTCAGTCTCGACATGTCGCTCGTCTTCTACCTGCGCGCGCTGAAGCGCGTGTCCTCGGAGCACGCGCTCGAGTGGCAGACGATCCTCTTCTGCGACCGGACCGAGGCGCGCCGCGCCTACGACCTCTGCCGCGAGGGCGTGATCGACGACTACCTGGTGACACGCCCGTTGTACGACGCGTGGCAGCTTGCCGTGGCGGTGAAGCACGCCCGCGAGCGCCTCACGCTGAAGCACTGGGTGCGCGACGTGACAGCGGAATCCACCGAGCGCAAGTCGCTCCAGAAATGTGTGGACGATCTCGAAGCCGCCGCGAGCGACGAGAGCCCCCACAACAGCCGGCTGCAGCGGGCCCTGGCCGACGTCCGGCTGGCGATGAGCGACCTGTCCGGCCAGCTGCAGCAGGGTGCGCGCCTGGTCGAGCCGAGCGACGCGACGTCCGAGGCCATGGCGCGATTGAACGCCTCGTCGGCGGCCTCGATGACGTCCGACGCCGACGCCGCGTCATCGGCCGACACGGTGCTGCTCATCGATGATGATGAGTTCACGCGGATGATGGTGTGCCGCACGCTCGAGGCGGGCGGGTACCGCGTGATCGCGGCCGAAGACGGGGTGGCCGGTCTGGCCGCGCTCGATCGGCAGGCCGTGCATCTCGTGCTGATGGACGTGGAGATGCCCGGGCTCTCGGGCATCGAGACCACGCGACGTATCCGCGACCGCTGGCCCGCCCACACCCTTCCGATCATCATGCTGACCGGTCACGCCGAGAAGCAGACGGTGCTCGACGCGCTGGCCGCCGGCGCGTCGGACTTCATCGTGAAGCCGGGCACCCGCGCGGCGCTGCTCGGCAAGGTGGAGCAGCACCTCGCCGCGATCCGCTGAGTGCCGCTGCGTCAGCTCAGGGGACAACCGTCCCTGACGCGACAGCGCCGAGCGCGGCAATGATCGCCCGCGCCTGCATTGTCAGGATGTCAGCCGCCGTCGCCGTTACCCGTCCGTCGCCGCGCGCATCGTCGAGCAGCGCGAGATACTCGTGCAGCCGGTGGGCGGCCAGAGCGTAGAACTGCGCGCGCTGCGGGCCGTCGGCCGAATCACCTTCCGCGACGTGGCGGTGCGCGGCGTCGACCCTGGCCAGCAGGGCGCCGTCATTGACGATGTTGTAGTAGGCGGTCGTGTGGCGCAGCGTGCCGGTCGACGCGAAGTCGAGCCGGTAGTGGCTGCGGTCCGCGCAGTAGGTGCCGCAGGTCAGGCCCGTGCCGACAACGGAGGCCTCGGCTTCCGCGATGGTCTCCCGGCCATCGGCCGGCAGCACGAACCCCGCCGCGATGCTGGCCGCGACGGCGTCGCGCACGCGCGCGACGTAGGCGTCATGCGAGGGATAGAGCGCTGCCAACTGATCGGTGGTGAACGGCTCCCACACGCCGATGTTTCCGCATTCCAGGCCGTCGGCGCGTGCCGTGGGCGCCGCCATCGCCGCCAGCTGGATGCCGCCGAGGGCATTGCCGCGTGCGTCGCGCTCGACCCAGGTGGGCGACGGCGCCCACTGCGGCGCAACGCCCGGCGGCAGCGGCGTGCCCTGTTCGATGTGAGCCTTCAGGTGGTGGACCGCCGCATTGACGACGTGGCCGAGGGGCGTGCGCGTGCGGGTCATGCGTTCGCCGAGTGCCCCGGTCGGGCCGCAGGCGTCAGTTGGCGTGCGCGCGATCCCGAGGTCGCGAATGCGCACCCCGGTGCGGCCGGTCCGCTGCACGATGTCGCCGTGCGATGACCCCGCCACCCAGTAGGACTTGCGCAGCGCGGTGTCGTCGTCCTTCTCGAGGCGGTTGTCGTACTCGCTCTCGCTGAGTACCCGGATCACCGGCACGTCGAGGTCGTCGCGCAGCGCCGAGATGTGGACCTGGAAGAGGAACGCGTCGAAGACACGCGCGCCGAGGTGGACGGCGTTGGCATACACGCTCATGCGCCGTCCGGACTGCGACATGCCGATGCCGATGAGGTTCCGGACGTCGAAGCCGCGCAGCAGGCCCGGATCATCGCGCACGGCGCGGCCGGCCTGGGCAAAGATGTCGAAGGCCGTTTCCGCGTTGGCGCAGCAGGCATCGCCCCCATTGGCCACGTCGAGGTGCCCGTAGCGCGCCGGACTGAAGACCTTCAGTCCGTACTGCGCGTGCGACATGCTCTGGTCCTGCGCCGAGACGCCGACGTAGATGTAGCCGTCGCGCAGCAGGTGCTTGTGCGCCTGCACCCAGAAGTACTCGCCATCGAAGCCGTCGGTCGTATTCAGCCACTCGACAACGACCGTGCCGTTGAAGTCCGCGGGACGGGCGGGCCGGCGGACGATCATGCGCGTCCGATACGGCACATCGTCGCGAACCACGCGCGCGAGTGTCGTCGCGGCCACGGCCGGACTGCCGTCGGGCACATCGTAGGTAGTCGCCGTCCCGCTCAGGAAGTACTCCTCTTCGACGTATCCGTGACTGGCGAGGGCGATGTCGCTCGCGAAGAACGTGTAGAAATTGGCTGGACTGTCGAAGCCTTCGCTCGCGATCGGGCCCGATACCGTCGGCATCGGCACCTGACGGCCGGCCTCCGGAGCCGGCTGCTGCGCGAGGGCCGACGACATGGCCATCGGCGCCAGAAGCAGTGCCAGCGTCAGCAGCCATCCGCGGGTGGCCGGGCGCGCCGGCGCCTGTGTCGGTACGTGCGTCATCGGAAGCTCCTCCAGGAACACATGAATGCGTGCTGGCCGCATGTTACCGTGTCGCGGCTGGAGAGATCCCATGACTGACGTCAGATGTTGCGAAGCGGACACACGCCAATGCGCGGCGGGGCTGGTGATGGCATGACCCGCACCGTCTCGCGGCGGCGTGTCCGGGCCGCGGTTGTCATGATGTTCGCGTTGAGCATCGGCGTCACGCCAGCCGCGGCGGGTCAGGCCCCGGCCGCGGGGAACGAACCGGCCGCAGTGGGCGCTGTCGTCGGTGCCGGCTGGCCGGGGTCGCTGGCGGCGCTGCGCGTGAGTCTTCCCGCCTGGTCCCGAGCGGATCTCGATGTCGATGCCGGGCATATCGGATGGTCCTCGTCGCTCTCCTCGTCGCTGTTCGTGTCGCTGCAGGTCCGGATCCTTCATGCCGCCAGATCCGCCGCGGCCCGTACACGAGGCTTCATCGTCGGCGTGAATGTCGCTGACGGAGGCGTCGCGCCGGCCGTGGGCTACGGACTCGACCTGCTGGCGACTCGACGGCTGCGTGTTGGTGCCGAGTTCACCACGGGTGGTTCTCCGAATGCGGGACCGCGGGTGCTCGCCAAGCTGTATGTCGTGGGACGGCCCGCAGTGCGATGAGATCGGCTTCCGGGCGTGGGTCGTTACAGCGTGCGCACGATCGCCATCGCCACGGCAGCGCCTGCGGCAGCACACAGAACGTTCACGACGTCGTTGTCGACAAACCGCCAGCCGCGCTGCGTGTGTGAACCGGTCCCGCTGGGGTGGCCGTCAGTGATGCGACCGGTGGCCACATCTTCGTGGACGGCCTGGATCGTGGCGCCCGCAAGGCTGTCCACAAGCGATCCCGCCAGTCCGCCGGCCACGACCGCAACGAATGACGTCGCGAGTCCGACGACGCCGGCGAGTGGAGGAGCGGTAGCCGCGGCGCAGAGCCAGATGACCACAGCGCCCAGAAGTCCTGCCGCTGTACCGCTCCACGTGACGGCGCCGGACGTCCCGCTGGGTACGCGTCGCCCCGAAAGAATCAGGCGTGGTTGCTGCGAGAACAGCGGACCGGCTTCCGTTGCCCAGGTGTCGGCGGTGGCCGCCGCAATGCTGCCCACGAAGCTCCAGTAGAGCCACGCCTGCGGCTCGAAGCCGTAGGCCAGCACCAGAATCCATGCGACAGCGCCGTTCGCGTAGACCTGGGAGGCATCGCGGCGAGTCTCGTCAACGCCACGGACGGCCTTCGCGGTGCGCCGGCTGCGAGACCACTTCGACAGGATGCTGGAGAGGAAGAAGAAGGCGAGCGCCGGCGCGATCCATCCCGATCCGCCGACGCCAATCAATGTGGCAGCGAACAGCCCGGCCGCAATCGCGCCCGCGCGCGTGAGAAAGGCGAGCTTCCACGACACGAGCGCGAGCAGGACTCCCGTGATGACGCCCATCGCCATCGCCAGCAGCCAGTCCGGGTGCAGGGTCGACAGCAGCAGCGTTGCAGTGGACGCGATGACGATGAAGAAGTTGTCCCAGCCGCGTCCGCCCAGGGCTTCGACCGCCGTGGCGATCGTCGCAACCACTGCGCCGATCAGGATCCCCTGCCCACCGAACGCCGTCTGAAGTGTCGATGGTCCGAACGCCGCCAGCCCCAGCAGCGTGAGAATCCAGGCGGCCACGAAGAACGCCAGGCTGCCGGCCGCCGACTTGGTGGCTGTGCCGATGCGCACGTGCCGTCCCGCTGATCGCTCACCGACGATCGCGGCCACGGGATCGGCGACGGCGAGAATCAGGAAAGCCGTCTGGAGGATGAAACGCCGTTGCTCGCTCCAGAGGAACGGGAGGACGACCAGCAGCGCCAGAGGGAAGGCTACGGTTCCGCGGGATACCTGGCCGGCTGGGTGCATCCCGCGAAGCCATCCGCGTGCGGCCGTCACGGCGTTGGTCAGCACGAACGCTGCGGCCAGCAGGGCTATCGCGGCGACGCTGGTGAACAGATGCGGCGTGCCGACCACATAGAGGCCCGTCCCGACGTGAACCAGGCGGCGCGAAGCCCGGGAGGACCATTCGAATCGGTCATGCAGCAGTTCCGCCACCGCCACGAGCGTGCCGAGCAGCACGAACGACAACACCAGCACCACGACGTCCTCGCCGCCGAACTGCCACGGGGGATTCACGCTCGGTGCGTTGTCCATTTCGAATAGTTGGTCCCTGTGCAATGTACCCGCAATGTGCGCTGGCTAGAATCCCGGCCGGCTGAGGACGCCTTTCTCGCCGGGGGTCTGCTCGGCACGGCAGCGTTCGTGCTCGTTCTCGTGTCGGCGCAAGGCGGTCAGTAGCCGGCTGGTCGTTGCCTGGCGTCGGCGCGGGATAAGATCGGCGCACCGCGCGAAGGGACGCCGAGCCGGATGCTGACACGACTGCGATTCAGGAACTTCAAGGCCTGGCGGGACTCCGGCGAGCTTCGCCTCGCCCCGCTCACCGTGCTGTTCGGGGCCAACAGTGCCGGCAAGACGAGCATTCCGCAGTTGCTGCTGCTGCTCAAGCAGACGGCCGAATCCGCGGATCGACAGCGTGCGCTGCAGTTGAGCGATGCGCGCACGCCTGTCGATCTCGGATCGTACGACGAGGCCGTGCACAACCACGACACGGCTCGACCCATGGAGGTCGAGTTCGACTGGACGCCCGACCAGCCGCTCATCGTGACCGATCCGGTGAGCGGCCGGTCGTACCGCGGCGACGCGCTGTCGTTCCACGTCCGGATTGGCGCGGATCGCCGCCGCCAGCCCGTTGTCGAGACGATGCGCTACGGCATGGCCGATGGCGGCCGCCGGACGCTCGACATCGCGATGCGCCGCAGGGACAGCGGCGGCCGGTACGACCTTGTCTCGACGACCTACGACCTCGCGCGGCAGGACGGCCGGTCCGGCGCGCTGCCCGAACCGGTCCGGTTCTACGGGTTTCCCCACGAGGCCACGGCGCACTACCGAAACACATCGTTCCTTCCCGACCTGGTGCTGGAACTCGAGCGACTCCTGCGGGGCGTGTTCCATGTCGGCCCCCTGCGCGAATATCCCAGGCGTCTGTACCTCTGGTCGGGCGACAAGCCCGACCACGTGGGCATCAAGGGCGATCGGGCCGTCGAGGCCATCCTTGCGTCGGCCGGTCGGACCTTCAACTGGAAGCCGAAGCAGCGCACGAAACCGCTCGACGCATTGGTGGCCGAGCGACTGCGTTCGATGGGCCTCATCAGCGACTTCAAGGTGCAGCCGCTTGGCGCGCATCGGAAGGAATACGAGGTCCTGGTCCGGACGGGCCCGCGCCGCCCGGAGGTGAAGCTGACCGACGTCGGATTCGGCGTCAGCCAGATCCTGCCCGTCATCGTCGAGACGCTGTACGTGCCGCGTCGATCGGTCGTCGTCTTCGAGCAGCCGGAGATCCACCTGCATCCCCGGGTGCAGGCCGAGTTGGCCGACCTGTTCGTCGACGCGATTCGTGCGCGCGAGAACGGCGAGCCTCGCGACTGCCAGTTCATCATCGAGAGCCATTCGGAACACTTCCTGCGTCGCCTGCAGCGTCGCATTGCGGAAGAAGAACTGTCGGCTGACGAAGCCGCGTTGTACGTCGTGCATGCCGACGGCGGGAGCGCACGCGTCGAGACCCTCGACGTCGACGAGTTCGGTAACATCCGCAACTGGCCCGAGGGGTTCTTCGGCGACGAGATGTCGGACCTGCTGGCACGCCGCGACGCGCAGGTGCGCCGGATGGCCCGGGGTTCGCAATCGTGACGCCGGCGCGGTGCGTGATTGACACCAACGTCGCGGTGGTCGCGAATCGGCGGGACGAAGCCGAAGATGCCGAGTGCGCCGTCCGCTGCGGTCGCGCTCTCTATCGGGTGATGCAGCGCGGGCACGTGTTCGTCGACGAGGCCGGCGCGATTGTGGACGAGTACCGACGGAACCTGACGCTTCCTGGCGAGCCGAGCCCGGGGAATGCCTTCCTGAAGTGGCTGCTGACACACGAGTGGAACCCCGCGAAAGTGACGCGCGTGCGGCTGACGCCGAAGCCCTCCGATCCCGAGGACTACGAAGAACTGCCTGAACCACCGCCGGGCGTGCGCTACGATCCGGCGGACCGCAAGTTCCTGGCGGTCGCCGCCGCGCACGCTGAACATCCTCCGATTCTTCAGGCGCTCGACAGCAAGTGGTGGGGCTGGCGCGACGCGCTGGCAGCCGTCGGCGTGTCGATCTGCTTCGTGTGCCAGCCGGAGATTGCGCGCAAGTTCGAGGAGAAGATGGGCGCATGACGGAGTTCCTGCGGTTTCCTCGAACGCCCCACCTGGCATGGCTCGCGGACGGGCAGCCGCGTGGCGACAAGCTGCTCGCGCCGCACGAAGTTGCGGAGCTGCTGTCGCACGAGGTCGTCGTCGAGGAGAAACTCGATGGCGCGAACATCGGAATCTCGATTGGCGCGGACGGCGACGTCCGCGTCCAGAACCGCGGCGCGTTCCTCACGTGGGACGCCCTGCACCCGCAGTTCAGGCCGCTGCGTCAGTGGATCGCGATGCGGCGGTATCGCCTGAGCGACGCGCTTGGCACCGGCCTGATCCTGTTTGGCGAGTGGTGTTACGCGAAGCACAGCGTCCACTACACGCGTCTGCCCGACTGGTTCATCGCCTTCGATGTCTACGACAGGGCGGCCCGGCAGTTCTGGAGTGTCGACAGACGCAACGTGCTGGCTCGCGAGCTCGAGGTGACCGTGGTCCCCGAACTGGCGCGCGGCAGATTCGACCTGCCGGGCATCAAGGCGCTGCTCGGGCCCTCGCACTTTGCCGACGAACCCGCCGAAGGACTCTACGTGCGCTGGGACGAACGGGGTGTGCTCGAGCGCCGGGCGAAGCTCGTGCGCGCCGAGTTCACCCAGGCGATCGACGAGCACTGGAGTGCGGGGGGGATGGTGGCTAACTGCCGGGTGCGATAGGTGCGTCTGGTGCGGTGGGGTGCGATGGGAAGGTGCGGTGGGTGCGGCTGGTGCGGTGGGTGCGATGGGAAGGTGCGGTCGGTGCGATAGGTGCGGTGGGTGCGGTGGGTGCGGTGGGAAGGGGCGATAGGTGCGATAGGTGAATGGAGGCCAGGGGCTTCAGCCCCTGGCGGGCGAATCTGTCGCGGCGCGGTCTATCGCGGCCACTCGCCGTCGATCATGGGCGTCAGTACCAGCGTCGTCGGATCGATGACGACGTGGCGGATGCGCTCGCGTCGCCAGGTGTAGGTGATGTGGACGAGCCCGTCGCGCGTCTGGATGACCGCCGGGTAGGAGAACTCGGCGCCGTCGGTGTTCTCGAGTACGAGCGCCGCGCTCCAGGCCGTTCCGTCCGATGACACGGCGACGTTGAGCATGCCGCGGCCCTTCGGCGTGTGGTTGTACACGAGCAGGTGCCGCCCGTCGCGCAGGGTGATCGCGTCGGTCCCCGTGCTCGAATTGGGCAGCGGCAGCAGGCCGAGCGGCGTCCAGGTGCGGCCTGCGTCAGACGACCACGTTTCGAACAGCCGGCCCACGCGCGTGCGGCCGATCGCCTGCAGCCGCCCGTCGGCGTGCAGCAGGATGCCTGGCTGGATCGCCGGAATGGCGGTGCCGTCGTTGAGCGGCGGGGTGACCGTCCACGTGCGGCCGCCGTCGGACGACCGCTCCATGTGCACGCGCCAGCCGTCGTGTTCGGTGCTCGATCCCGACAGGATGTCGCCGCTCGCCAGTTGCACCGGCTTGTTCTTCACGGGCCCGATGACACCGTCGGGCAGCCGCGTCGGCGTCGCCCACGTCCGCCCGTCGTCGGTCGATGTCGTGACCATGCCCCACCAGTCGCGGGGCGTGGGACCCACCTTGTAGAAGAGCATCAGGGGACCGCCCTGCGGCTGAAACAGCACCGGATTCCACGTGGGATACCGCAACGTCGGTGACTGCACGCCGTTGACGACCTCGACAGGCGTCGTCCACGCGCCCGACTCGCGACGCGACAGCCAGATGCCGACGTCCGGATTGCGCTCGGCCGTGCCGCCGAACCACGCGGCAATGAGGCTGCCGTCGCGCGTCTCGACAATGGTCGAGGCGTGCGCGGAGGGGAAGGGCGCCGTCTCGTAGATGAACTCCGCCTGCTGCGCGCTGGCGCGAGCGGCCCCGACCGGTATCGACAGCAGAACCGTCAGGACCAGGACCGGGCAATGTGATGCTCGCATGTGATGCCTCCGGAAATCCGATCAGGACGGACGCCTTGCGCCCCAGGTGTCGAAGCCGAGCTCGTCGAGTCGCCTCAGCAGCGCATCGACCTCGTCGGACGATGGGTTGCCGAAGGGGGCGCGGGCGGCACCGACTGGCACGCCCAGGCGTGTCATGAGTGCCTTGGCCGCGCCCATGAATCCGATGGAACCGAGCGTGTCGACCATCGCAATCGAGATCGACTGCAGCCGCCGCGCCTCAGGCAGATCGCCTCGTGCAAAGGCCGTCATGATGCCTTCGTACAGTGCCGGCGCCCAGTTGTAGGTGGACCCGACGCATCCCCGTGCGCCGGTGGCAAGCGCCCCGAGCAGGGCTTCGTCGGTGCCCCAGGGCAGGTCGAGACGACCCTCGGCCGCATCCAGACTGCGGCGGTACGCCACCAGATCGAGGTTCGTGAACTTGACGCCCGCCAGGTTCGGGATGCGCGGCGTCGCGGCGCGCAGGAAGCGATCGATGGGCAGCGACACGCCGGTCATCGACGGAATGTCGTAGTAGTAGAACGGCAGCGTCGGCGCCTCGGCGGCGATGATCGCGCACCAGTCGACCAGTGCGTCGATGGTCGCCGGCTTGAAGTACGAGGGCGCGAGCGCGCTGATGGCCGACAGGTGGAGATCGGCGGCCTTGCGCGCCAGCACACGGGCATCCTCGATCGAATTGCCACCGACGTGAGCCATCACGGCCAGCCCGCTCGCGCGGCCCGCGTCGGCCCACGCCTCGTACAGGAGAATGCGCTCGTCGCGCGTGAGCGAGTGGCACTCGCCGGTCGATCCCGTGACGAACACCCGGCGTATCCCATTGGCCGCGAGGAACGCGGCCTGCGTCGCGACGACCTCGGGTGCCAGGGAGCCGTCGGGGCCGAACGGCGAGTGTACGGCGGCCACGAGGTGATCGATCGGCTGAGCGGGATGCATGCCGGGTCCCTGCATATCATCGTACGGCGGGGGCGATAGCCATAGCCGATTCGGTGTCGCGCGGGCGGATGAACAGCACGAGCACGGCCGAGAGGACGGCCAGGCTCGCGAACGCCGAGAAGATGCCGAAGAGCGGCACCTCGCGATCGCGCATGACCCCGAAGCCCCAGTCGGCCAGGCCGCCGCAGCCGATGCTGACGAAGTTCATGATGCCGTAGCCGGTGGCGCGCAGCGACGGGGGCACGATCTGGCAGAGGATCGGCATGTTGTTGCCGTCGAAGAATCCCCAGCCGACGCCGAAGACCATCAGGAACACCACGGCCACCCACAGCAGTCCCGTCTCGGGCGCGTAGCCGACGCCGAACATGGCCGGCACGATGAGCGCCATGCCAATGGCACTCGTGTAGATGCGGCCGCGCACGTTGCGGCGCATCCACCTGTCGGCCAGCCAGCCGCCGGCGACGGCGCCAACGATTGCGGCCACCTGCCAGTAGACGGTGGCCGAGACGCCAGCCAGTCCCTGGCCGATGTCGAACTCGGCGCGCAGGATTGCCGGCATCCAGTCGCGCACGATCCAGCCGGCCATGGCCGGCAGCGTGAAGTAGAGCACGAGCAGGATGAACGACCCGTTTCCCGCGAGCGCGCGCACGGCGCTCCACGGGCCGGGCTTCGGGGCAGGATCCTGCGTCGACCGGGCCGGCCGCACCGGGTTGCGCAGCAGCATGAACAGCGGTGCCGCGTAGATCACGCCGACGAGGCCGCAGGTGGCAAATGCCCAGCGCCAGCCGTGGTCGGGGCTGTCGGCAATGTAGCCGCCGAACCCGCCGGCAATCACGCCGAGGTAGATGCCCATCTGGTGCACGCCCACGGCGCGCGATCGCGTGGGCCCGCGATGGTAGTCCGCAATGAGCGCCAGGGCTGTCGGAATGTAGAGTGCCTCGCTGACGCCCATCAGTGCGCGCGTCGCGAGCAGTTCGTCGTACGTGCTGACGTGCCCGGTCAGCCACGTGACGAGCGACCAGACGAGCAGGCTGCCGGCAATGATGTGTCGCCGGCTGTAGCGATCGGCGAGGTAGCCGCCGATCGGGCTCATGACGGCGTAGACCCACTTGAACAGCCCGAGGATCGCGCCCCAGTTGGCTTCGAGAGCGATGTCGGGGATGTCGCTCATCATCGAGAACTTCATCGATGCGAGCAGCTGGCGGTCGAGGTAATTGAGCAGCGCGACCGGCACGAGCAGCGCGACGACGGTCCACGCGTACCAGCCGGGGCGCGCCTGCGGATCGGCGGGGAGGGGCCTCATCCAGGGTAAGACTACAGGGACTGTCGAGTGATGTCAGGCGCGCAGGGGGCGTCGAAGCCTTCGGATGCCCTACGGCACCGTCGAGGCAAGCCCGGACAGCGTCCAGATATTGGCCGATGCCTCGGCAAGCGGCACGAACAGGCGAGTCCCCGTCACGTGGATGCCAACTTCCTGGTGAACGGGAATGTGCAGCTTGGGGTCGTCGAAGGCCGTGACGGCAAATGCGGAGCCGACTGGTCGTCCCGAAGTCGAATCGATGTGCTGGCCCCAGACGTTGAGAGAGCCACCTCTGGTCGACAGGTAGTAGAGCGTACGGCCATCGACAGACCAGCGTGGTCGATCGTGGACGTAGTCTCCGTCGGTCACGTCGACCCAGGGCCCACCCTCGGCGGACACAACGTGGATCATCGATCCGCCCGAGGCCGACTGGATGTCCTCCGTGAAAGCCACCCATCGTCGGTCTGGCGAGAAGGCCGCCGAGCGCAGTTGGCCGCCAGGGCTGCGGGGGATGGCAACGGTGGTGATCGCGCTTTCGTCGATGCGATCGGGATCTGCCGGCAGCCTGCAGACGCTGACGACCCGCGTGTCCGAGTTCGTGATGCACCGTCCGAGCAGTTGACTCCCGTCGCGCGACCAGTCGCT
Source organism: Acidobacteriota bacterium (assembly GCA_044507065.1). Taxonomy (GTDB): domain Bacteria; phylum Acidobacteriota; class Vicinamibacteria; order Vicinamibacterales; family SCN-69-37; genus SCN-69-37. Next base: position 11,290 of record JBIQJY010000040.1, on the reverse strand, counting down.
GGGCGAGAATCGCAGGCGTGCCGACCTGAACAGCGCCCGCTCGTCGCCGCCGGCAACCGGGAGAGTCACAAGCCTGGCATCGTTGAAATAGTCCGGCCCCCTCTGGCCAAACAGCGTGTAGACCACGCGGGAACCGTCGGGCGACAGCAGAAGGCTGTTTCGGTCGATGCCAGTCACGAGCGTGCGATCGCCGTCCGAACCAGAGACGGAGCTCCTGAACTTGAACTCGTTTCGCCTGCCCTGGACGGAGCGATAGACGAGCCCGTCTCGATCGACAGCGAAACGAGCGTAGACCTCCAGGTCGCGCCCGGGAGTCACCGCCTCTCCGGGTCCGCCCAGCCGACCGGAATCCCGGTCCAGAGGAAAGGACCAGATGCGCGTGCGGGTCGTGCCGGCGGTGAACGCAATCGCGTCGCCATCCGCTGACAGCGAGATCTGCGCGTGATTGCCAATCCCGGTGGTGATCTGTTCGGGCCCGCTCTTCCACGCCAGCGAATCCGGGGACACGGCAATGCGCCAGACCCCGCGCACCCCGTCAGTCAGGGCCTCGAAGTAGAGGAAACGGCCGGAACGATCCCACACGAATCGTTCGAGCCTGGAGAATGGAAAGTCCAGCCCCTCGAGACGAATGCCGGCGTCGGCCAGTCCCTGCCGAACCGAGGCCGACACGGAAGACTCGACGATGGGGCCGCCGGAGATTGGCGTGGTGATGAACCGCCACCGGCCGTTGTTCCGGATCCAGAGCGAGATTCGTCCGTCCGGATGCCACGCCGCGTGCTTGTCGGTCGATCCTGCCAGCTCCTCTTCGAGCACGGGCCGGACCACACCGCCGCTGGCGCTCACGACGTACGGCCACGCCGTGGCGGGACGCCCATCGCCTGACGACAACAGGATCCACTTCCCGTCCGGCGACCACTGCGGCGAGACGCCATGGCGCGTGAGCCGGTGTTCCTGGCCGCCGTTGCGATTGACGATCCAGATTCCTCCTCCATCGCGCTCGGACCGGAATGCCAGCCGTTGCCCGTCCGGCGACCATGTGGGCTGCCAGTCGTGAGCGGGAGAAGTGGTGAGCCGTACCGGCGCGGCGTCCGGGTTCTCCTGAATCCAGATGTCCGAATCGCCGTCGTGTGTCGACGAGTACGCGATGAACGACCCGGTCGGTGACCAGGCCGCGTGCTGGTGCAACGCTGCACCGAAGGAGAACTGTCGTGCCGCGCGCGACACGGCTGGTGCGGCCGTGCTCAAACGATCGGCGGCGGCAAAGGCGCCGACGGCCGCCACGACCAGCAGCAAGCCGGCGCCGAGACGGGACCTCCATCCGAAGCGTGGCGTATCGTTGCGATGCGTGCCGTGCGGTTCGGTGTGGGTTTCCCAGGGAACTTCGTCGAGCTCCTCCACTTCGGCCACGAACCGATAGCCGCGACCGGGATATGTCGCCACGAGGCTGCGCTGCCCGGCATTCTCGCCGAGCACCCGGCGCAGTTCGGAGATCCGGCGGGCGATGTTGTTGTCTTCGACGATCACGCCCGGCCAGACGCGATCGAAGATCTCGTTCTTCTCGACCACCCGATCCCGGGACTGGATGAGCGTCACGAGGATCTCGACGTCCTTCGGCCGCAAGTGCAGCATGACGCCGTCGCGCCACAGCACTCCGCGCACGACGTCGATCACATGGGGACCGAACGCGAAATACCGACCGTGCGGTTCCTTCCGCTCGGTGACATTCGACATAGGCGTGGACTGCCGGGGGAGTTGAAGAATAGCGCCGCCATGTCGAGTCGTCAAGGATGAGGCGACACGCGATTCGCATCATGCGAAGTTCCACATTCCTCCATCGGGAGGTTCTTTCACGATTTGTCAGGCGGTGACAAAGACCCGCGGGAGCGCGGGCGCCTATGCTGCCGACACTGCATCAATACCAGCGAACGGGGCACGCGCAGCCGCGTGGCGCCTTCGTGGCGCTGCGCCGCCGATAGCGCTCGGTCGCCATCGAGGAGGACAGCATGGGGGATTCCCAATCCAGACCTGGTCGGCGTCAGTTCATGACCGTGGCGGGCTCAGCGGGAGCGGCCCTGTTCGCCGGGGCCGTCAAGCCCGCTCGAGCCGGTTTCCAGGGTGCCAACGATCGCATCCGGATGGCACTGATAGGCAGTGGCAGTCGCGGGCGGTCGGTCACCGGATCCTTCCTGCAACACGGCGACGTCGAGTGCGTCGCCGCCTGTGACGTCTACCGTGAGCGACTCGATCTCGGTCTGCAGACCATCGCCAAGGCGCAGCCCGGGCGGAAGGTCGAAGCGTACGAGGACTATCGTCACATCCTGGACCGCGGCGACATCGATGCGCTGCTTGTTGCAACGCCCGATCACTGGCATCACAAAATCGTAATTGACGCGATCTCGGCCGGGAAGGACGTGTATGTCGAGAAGCCTCTCTCGAATACGGTCGAGCGAGCGGTCGAGGCGCTTCGTGCGTACCGCAACTCGAATCGCGTGGTGCAGGTCGGCACGCAGCAGCGGTCGATGAGCCACTTCCAGGAGGCCGGGCAGCTTGTCCAGGAGGGCCAACTGGGCAGAGTGACGCATGCGGTCCTGCAGTTCGGCGGCAGCGGATACGGGAGTGCTCCCGAACAGCCGGTACCGGTGCCCGACGGCCTCAACTGGGACCTGTTTCAGGGGCCCGCGCCCCGCCGTCCCTTCAAGCAGGGGCGCCTGCGCTGGCGTGGCTGGTGGGACTACGGCGGCGGCCTCATCACGGACTGGGGCGTGCACCTCACTGATGTGGCGCTCTGGTACCTCGGCGCCCAGCGGACAGGCCCCCTGCTGACGAGCGGGGTCGCACAGTATGTGAACTTCGAAAACCCGGAACGCGATCAGTCTCCGGACGCGTTCTCCGTCAGCTGGCAGTACCCGGACTTCGTGATGACCTTCACCAACGCGGTGGTGCAGGACTGGGAGTTCGGGCGGCAAGGCAATTACTTCTACGGGCCAAACGGCAGCCTGCTTGTGCATCGCGCCGGGTACGAACTCCGACCCACGCAGGGGCGCAGGGGCGGACCACCGCCGGCTGCGGCGTCGACGGGTCGTGGGGCGACTCAGCCGCTGCAGCCGCGACGCGTCCCATTCCGGGATCCGGCTGGGGGCGACAGCGGCTCCGGAACTCTCGCCCACGTGCGGGACTTCCTCGATTGTGTGAAGTCGCGCCAGAAGCCCGTCTCCGACCTCGAGATCGGCTTCTATGCCTCACTTCCATGCCTGCTCGCCGTCCAGGCGATTCGTGAAGGCCGTTCGCTCAGGTGGGACGAGCAGGCCGCGGCGGCGACGGCATCGTAGTGGTCCGGCTGGTCGCGCCTCGTTGCCGACCCGCTCAGGTGGTGACCGATGGGAGGGGAAGACATGGGTATCAAACGACGCATCTGGATCTGGGTTGCGTGTGTGGTGATGGCCAGCGGGGTACTCGCCGCGCAGGCGCCCGCGGCACCGCAGGGCGGCCGCGGCGGCCGTGGCGGTCTGCCGCCGCTGAACCCCATCGACGAGAACGCACCGCCGCCTCCGCTCGTCACGCCCGGGTCGGTGCCCGGCGAGCCGCCATCGGACGCGGTGATCCTGTTCGACGGCAGAGACACATCGCAGTGGAAGCTTCGGGACGGTTCAGCGGCGCGATGCCAGGTCGAGAATCGGGAACTCGTCTGCCGTACGGGAGACCAGAGCATCGTCAGTGTGCCGACGTTTGCCAGCGCCCAGTTGCACATCGAATACAACGTCCCGGAAATGGAGGCCGTCCGCGACGGCAAACCGAACGCCCAGGTCAAGGGCAACAGCGGCGTCTTCCTCCACGGCACCTATGAGATCCAGGTGCTCGATTCCTTCAACAACCTGAACAAGACCTACCCGGACGGATCGAACGCCTCGCTCTATCGTGTCGCGGCCCCGATGGTGAACGTGTCGCGACGCGCCGGTGAGTGGCAGAGCTACGACATCGTCATTCACGCGCCGACATGCGCGGACGAACGGCTGACCAGCCCTGGCGACATCACGGTCTTTCACAACGGCGTCCTGGTGCTGGACCGGGTCGTGCCTCGCGTCAGGAACGATCAATGCGCGCCCGGAATGACCGAGATGAGCGGACCGCTCATGCTGCAGGACCACATTCCGAACGGCGGGCCGATGACCGTCATGCGGTTCCGCAACATCTGGTTCAGGCCCATTCCGACCCCACGGTAGTGGCCACGGCCTCAGGAGGACAACATGCTGCAACAACGAAGATCGTCGCGTGCACTGGCGGCGGTGCTGGTCGCGGGTGCACTGCTGTTGGAACCCGCTCCCTCCCTGTCTCAAGTCACGACGGCCGTCGTCACGGGAACCGTACGCGACGAGCAGGGGGGTGTCATTCCCGGCGCGACAGTGGAACTTCTCAGCGAGACGCGTGGTACACGCGCGGCGGACACGGTCACCAATGCCAATGGCGACTTCGTGTTTCCGAACGTGCTCGGTGACACCTACGCCGTTGCGGTCACGTTGGCGGGATTCAGGACGACGCGTCGGACGGGCGTCGCCGTGAGTCCGGGCGACCGCATCGTCGTTGGCACGATGACGCTGACGGTGGGCGGTCTCGACGAGACCGTGACGGTGACGTCAGAGGCGCCATCGATCCAGGCGGCCACCGGCGACCGCTCGTTCACCGTGACGACCGAGGCGGTCGAGAACCTTCCGGTCTCGAATCGATCGTTTGCCGGTTTCGCCGCCCTGCTTCCCGGTTCAATCGCACAGAGCGGCACGGCTATCGCGGGTGGTGTTCAGCGGCTCGGCGGCGGCGGCCAGAACAACATCATGATGGACGGCGTGTCAACGATGGATACCGGCAACAACGGTCAGTTGATCGGCATGAACGTCGACGCGATTGCCGAGGTCAAGGTGCTCGCCCAGGGGTATCAGGCCGAATTCGGGCGTTCGAGTGGCCTGCAGATCTCCGCGGTCACCAAGAGCGGAACGAACCAGTTCCACGGGTCGCTCTACGACATCGAGCGGAACTCGGACTGGAACTCGAACAGCTGGCAGAACATCCGGAATGGCGTGGCGAAGCCGGTGTCCAAGCAACGGGATTGGGGGTACTCGATTGGCGGTCCCGTAGGGAAAGCCGGCGGCGACAACAATATCTTCTTCTTCTACAGTCACGAGTTTCGCCCGAGGACCTCGGGCGGCAACATCAGTCGCTTCCGGGTCCCGACCGAACTCGAGCGGAGAGGGGACTTTTCGCAGACCCTCAACAATCAGGGCGCCCTGCTGAATCGCATCCGAGACTACACGACAGGGATGCCCTGCACGGCAGTCAATACGAGCGGCTGCTTCCAGGACGGTGGCGTGCTGGGTCGAATTCCGCAGGATCGGCTGTACGGGCCGGGCGTGAACATACTCAACAACCTCTGGCCGTTGCCGAACGTGGAGCAGGCGACGGGCACGTCATTCAACTACGAGGCCCAGGCTCCGAGGATCAACACGATGGTGCACCAGCCGCTGGTGCGCGTCGATTACCAGGCATCTTCATCGCTTCGCTTCTCGGGCAAGTACGCCGGGCAGCGGCAGGCCCGATATCCGACAACGCCCGGCAGCCTTCCGGGATTCAACGACGTGCTGAACTGGAACCGGAACCGCATGGCGCCGTCGATCACGGTCAATTACAGCCTGACGCCGACCACCTTCCTCGAGGCGACGTACGGGTACGCGTTCAACGAGATCAGCAATCTTCACTTCTCACCGCTCGGCAATCGGGTCAATGCCGGGCTCGGCGATCTGCCGACGCTGTTCCCGACGGCGGGGCTCGTGCGGCAGGACTATCATGCCGCCAGGATCTTCTCCGCGGCCGACATACCGTACTACGTCGACGGGCGCGTGATGTTGTGGCCGAACCTCTCGTGGGGCAGCCTCATCGGGAGCGCACCGCCGAACCTCAATTTCGGCCTCGCCAACTACAATCCCTCGCATGACTTCGCCGCGAGCCTGACGAAGGTCGTCGGGCGCCACACCATCAAGGGCGGCTTCTACTGGAATCGCGGCCTCAAGTACCAGCAGCTCGGGACCGCCGGCGCGACACCGTTCCAGGGAGCCCTGAACTTCGGGAACGACACGCAGAACGCGTTCGACTCCGGATTCGGCTTCGCCAACGCCGCGCTCGGGATCTTCTCGTCCTATGGCCAGCAGTCGCAGTATGTCGAGGGCGCGTACGTCTACCACAACTACGACTGGTACCTGCAGGACAACTGGAAGGTGACTGACAGGTTCACGGTGGACTACGGCATGCGTTTCCTGCACATGATCCCCACGCACGACACGCGCCAGCAGGCATCGACGTTCATGTTCGATCGGTGGCAGCGGTCCGAGGCGCCCGTCCTCTTCGTGCCCGGATGCGCCGGAGCCTCGCCGTGTTCAGGCGCAAACCGACAAGCCATGGATCCGCGGACCGGCCAACTCATGGGGCCCGGCTCCTCGGTCGTCATTGCCCAGATCGTGCCCGGTACGGGCAACGAGCTGAACGGCATCGTGCAGGCCGGCGATGGCATCTCGAAGTACAACTACACGTGGCCGACGCTGCTCTTCGCCCCGAGATTCGGCGCGGCGTACGACCTGACCGGCGGCCAACAGGTCGTCCTCCGTGGCGGAATCGGACTCTTTCACGATCGGCCGGCCGGCGATACGGCTTACTCGCAGGTCGGCAACCCGCCGGTCTCGACCTCCCGAACCGTGCGGTACGGCCTGCTGCAGGATCTGTCGTCCGCTCTCGAGGCCCTGGGCCCGCCGCAGATCAATGCCGTGTGGCCCTATGAGGGAGACGTGCCGTCCTCGCTCCAATGGAACGCAGGGGTTCAGATGGCGCTGCCGTGGGCGTCCTCACTCGATCTGTCGTACGTGGGACAGCACGGATTCAATCTGTTGCGGGAGGTGCGCGGGCAGCTGCCGGTCGACATCAATGCCGTCGATTTCGGCGCGGCGTTCAGGCCGGAAAACCAGGATCCCACGCTCGCGTCGACTGGCTTCCCGGGTGGCACGGCGTACAGCACCGATCTGCTCCGGCCCCTTCAGGGCTTCGGCGAGATCCGGTTCAACCTCCCGGAGTTCCACGAGACGTATCACTCCATGCAGGCGTCGTTCAACCGCCGGTTCCGGCAAGGGCTGGGCCTTGGCGTGGCCTACACACTCGGCCTGTCGTGGACGGGCAACGTTGGATTGCTGCGACGGCTGGAACACGGCCCCGATGGCACGTTCTCCACGCGGGCGGACCAGGCCGAGTACGAGGAACTGAACAAGGACATGGGGAATCGACGACACGTGCTGAAGGCAAATGTCGTCTGGCAGCTCCCGAGCCTCGCTGCCACCAGCGCCGCCACACGTGCCATCGGTCTCGTCGTCAACGATTGGCAGCTGTCCGGAATTCTGACGGCTGGATCGGGTGCGCCGTATGACGTCACGTACTCCTACAACGCCGGCGGGGGCGCCATCAACCTCACCGGCACACCCAGCTATCCGGCGATGATCGTCGTCACCGGAGACCCCGGGTCGGGTTGCTCCAGCGACCAGTACCGGCAGTTCAACGTCGATGCCTTCTCCGGACCGCAGCCCGGCAGCCTGGGGCTCGAATCCGGCCGGAATCTCATGCGGGGATGCCCCACTCGCATACTGGATCTCGCCATCGCCAGGAACATCGTCCTTGGCGGCGGTCGCAGCATCCAGTTGCGCCTGGAGATGTACAACGCGTTGAACACGGTCGTCTACAACGGGCGATCGACAACGTTGCAGCTCAATAGCCCGGTCGACCAGACGGTGCGCAATCCGCAGACGCCCGATCGAGTGCTGCCGCAGCAGGCCGGGTTCGGTGCCGTCACGAGTGCCGAGCCCCTGCGATCCGTGCAGGCGCAGATCCGGTTCTCGTTCTAGGTTCCGCGGGCGGGGCCGCCAGTCGGCGATGGTGGCCCCGCCCGGTCGTGAGCCGGCCCCTCAGTGCGCCACGCTGGCGAGGTGTTCGCCGAGCAGGTCGCGGCCGAAGTCGCCGTCGAAGTCGCGCCACACCGAGTGGATGTGATTGCCGTTGTTCTGCGTGTTGTTGTGTTCGATCAGGAACGTCGGGCCCTGCACGCGGTAGTGATAGCGCTGCCCGCGCTCGGTCGATCCCGCCCACGCGAAGCCGATCTTCTCGATACCGGCCGCCTCGATCTTCGCGATGCGATCGGCGGCGGTGTCCTCGGCCATGAGCGACGCGTAGACCTCGATCAGCTGCATCAGCAGTTCGCGCTGTCCCGCCGTCATCTCGGCGGCCATCAGGCCTCCGGGCTCGAGCGGATCGAAGCGCAGCTGCGTGCGCGTCTGGATGTCGTTCGGGGCCGTCGTTGAAATGATGGCCTGCGTCCGCTGCGCATCGGTCAGCGTTCCGAGCAGCGCGCGCCCCGCATCTTCCTGCGTGCCGAGCACGCGCAGGCCGGTCTTGGGCCCCTGCCGCACTTCAGCCGGGTTCGACCCGAAGAACGCCGGCGCGCTCGACACGGCGAGTTTCGCGCCGTCCACCGTGAAATGCAGCGAAAGGTGATGCCCCTCGACGCGCATCCCCCACTGACCGCTCGTCGACGGCGTGCCGAACAGGCTGAAGAAGTACAGGTCCGGATCGCGCGTGAAGAAGCCGCGCCCGCCGCGTCCGCCACCGCGACCGGCCTGCGCCGCGGCCGCGGCCTTCTCGCGCTGCGGCGCCTCGATCTCGTGCAGGATGTTCTCGAGATCCATGATCTGCGTGGCCGTCATGTAGCCGCCCTGGCCGAGCGCCGCCCGGAGCAGGTCGTGCGCCGCTCGTCGCTGCGCCGCATTCATGTCCGCCAGCGCGATGCCGTTGCGCGGGAACTGGTCGGTGGGAATGAAGTTCCACCGCGTGCGCTCGTCGGTGTTCTCCATCGCGAACACCGCCCGCTGGCGCTGCTCCGGCGTGAGGCTCTCGGCAAAGGCCGTCGCCGCCACCGCCATGGCCGATGCCGACCGCTGCCGCGCCACCGTAATCCCGGCGGTCAGCGCCGCCACGGCCGTCAGTGTGACGAGCGTCGCCACGATACGCGTTTTCGACATGTTCGAACCTCCGGGGGATGCGCGGATGGTAGCACAGCGGCTGGCCGCGCCGTCCCGCCGCCCGGCGCGATTTGCGCTGGCCCCCCTCCCTCGCTGTCCGTATGATTCGCCCATGACGATCAGAGTCCTGAACCTGGCGGCGCTCGTGGCAGCAGGAATCCTCGGCATCTCGGCCTGTGGCGGACCGGGGCGCCCGACGGCCGCCGAGGCATCGGCCTTCCTCGACGAGGTCAACGAGACGATGCTGCGGCTGTACGTGGAAGGGTCGCAGGCCGGATGGATCTATTCCACCTACATCACGCCCGACACCGAGGCACTGTCCTCACGTACCGAGCGCGCGAGTATCGAGGCGCTCAAGCAGTTCGCGATGGACGCGACCCGCTTCGATGACGTGGACGTGCCCGACGACGAGCGACGCCAGCTCGAGATTCTGAAGCTCTCGTTCGAGCTCGTCACGCCATCCGACCCGGAGCAGGCCGAAGAGGTCACCCGCCTCAAGTCCGGGCTCGAGGCCACCTACGGACGCGGCCGATGGTGCCCGGATCCACAACGGGCGGAAGGCTGTCTCGATATCGGACGCATCACCGAGATTCTCGCGACCTCACGCGATGAACCGCAGGTGCGCGCGGCGTGGGAAGGATGGCACACCATTTCCGTCCCGATGCGCGACGACTACACGCGTTTCGTCGAGCTCGGCAACGCGGGTGCCCGCGAGCTGGGCTTCGCGGACATGGGTGCGATGTGGCGGCTGAAGTACGACATGCCGGCCGAGGACTTCACGGCGGAAGTCGATCGCCTCTGGGAACAGGTGCGGCCGCTCTACGTTTCGCTGCACGCGTACGTGCGCATGAAACTGCACGAGCGTTATCCCGACGTCGTATCGGCCGACGGTCCGATCCCGGCACACATCCTCGGCAACATCTGGGCGCAGGACTGGAGCAACGTCTTCCCGCTCGTGGCGCCAGCCACGGGCCAGCGCGCCTCGCTCGACGATGTGCTGCGAAGCCGGAAGACGGGTGCGGTGGACATGGTGCGTATGGCCGAACGGTTCTACACGTCGCTCGGCCTCGCGCCCCTGCCGCAGACGTTCTGGGAGCGTTCGCTCTTCGTCCAGCCGGCCGACCGCGACGTTGTCTGCCACGCCAGTGCCTGGAACATCGATGCGGTCGACGACGTGCGCATCAAGATGTGCATCAAGGCCACCGAAGAGGACTTCACGACGATCCATCACGAGCTGGGACACAACTACTACCAGATGGCCTATAACGAGTTGCCGCTGCTGTTCAGGGACAGCGCCAACCAGGCCTTTCACGAGGCGCTGGGGGACACGATCTCGCTCTCGGTGACACCGGAGTACCTCGTGAGGATCGGACTGCTCGATCGGGCGCCGGACGCTTCGGGCGACATCGACCTGCTGCTGGCCCGCGCGCTCGAGAAGATCGCGTTCCTCCCGTTCGGCCTCGTGATCGACCAGTGGCGCTGGGACGTGTTCTCCGGCGCGATCCCGCCGTCGGAGTACAACGCGGCGTGGTGGCAGCGCCGGCTCGACTATCAGGGGATTGCCCCCGTCACGCCGCGCGGCGAAGAGTTCTTCGACCCGGGCGCGAAGTATCACGTGCCGGCAAACTACTCCTACACGCGCTACTTCCTCGCGCACATCCTGCAGTTCCAGTTCCATCGCGAGTTGTCGAGGATTGCCGGGTGCACGACGCCGCTGCACCGGTGTTCGATCTACGAGAGCCAGGAGGCCGGCGCCAGGCTCGACGCGATGATGAAGATGGGGCAGTCGCGCCCGTGGCCAGAGGCGCTCGAAGCGCTGACGGGCTCTCCCCGGATGGACGCCACCGCCATCGTCGACTACTTCGCACCGCTGATGACGTGGCTCGACGAGCAGACAAAGGGGAAGAGTGTCGGGTGGTGACCCAACAATGAAGGTGCGGGTGGTTCGATTGGTGCGGTAGGGGCGACAGGAAGGTGCGGTTGGAACGATAGGGACGGTGGGGGCGACAGGAAGGTGCGGGTGGTTCGCTTGGTGCGATAGGTGCGGTGGGAAGGGTCGGTTGGTTCGCTTGGTGCGGTAGGTGCGGTGGGAAGGGTCGGTTGGTTCGATAGGGACGGTAGGTGCGACAGGAACGTGCGGGGGACTGTCAGAATTTTTGTGTGCGAGGCGGGGTAACGACCGCGGGACATTCTAC
>JBIQJY010000119.1:0-4654 GCA_044507065.1 Acidobacteriota bacterium | reverse complement strand
CGCGCCTAGTCGCGACGACTTGCGTGGGTGAGCGCGGCGAGCTCGTCGGCCGACAGCGTGAGGGTTGCCGCGCGCATCAGGCTGTCGACCTGGCTGACGCTCGTCGCACTCGCAATCGGCGCCGTCACGCCCGGCTGTGCCAGCAGCCACGCGAGCGCCACTTCCGCCGGTCGCGCCTGATGGGCGTTCGCGGTCGCGTCGAGCGCGGCCAGAATCCGCATGCCGCGTTCGTTCAGGTAGCCTCGCACGTCGCCGCCGCGTGGGCTCTGTCCGAGATCCTCGACGCTGCGATACTTGCCGGTCAGGAAGCCCTTCGCGAGGCTGAAGTAGGTGACGACACCAATCCCCTCGGCCATCGTCAGGTCACGCAGCGCGCCCTCGAACCTGGTGCGGTCGGCCAGGTTGTACTCCGGCTGCAGCACGTCGTAGCGCGGAAGGCCGGCCGCAGCCGCCGCGTCGAGCGAGGCCCGCAGCTGCGAGGCATCGAGGTTCGACGCACCGATCGCCCGCACCTTCCCGGCACGCAGCAGGGCTTCGTGCGCACGAAGCGTCTCCTCGTACGGCACCGTCGGGTCGGGCCAGTGCGACAGGTACACGTCGATGTAATCCGTGCGCAGCCGGCGCAGCGACGCCTCGGCCGCTTCGGCGATGTAGGCGGCCGACAAACCGGACTTTCCGGGCGCCATCTCGGAACCGACCTTCGTGATGATGATGGTCTTGTGCCGGCGCCCGCGCAGCGCCATCCACTCGCCGATGACACTCTCGGATTCACCACCCTGGTTGCCCGGCGCCCAGTTGCTGTAGGCGTCGGCCGTGTCGATGGTCTCGAAGCCACTGTCGACGAACCGGTCGAGGACCGCGAAAGATGTTGGCTTGTCTGCGGTCCACAGGAACACGTTGCCGCCCAGGACGAGCGGGGAGATCCGGATGTCGGTTCGGCCGAGCTGACGCAGCATCCCGCGATGGTATCGCGGGAACGGGCCGACGGCGACCCGCGGCCGGGGCGCTAGGGCAGCGCCGTGAGCGCGACCTCGCGGCAGACGTCCAGGGCGAATCGCCCGCGTGCGCGCGGCGTGATGCGAATCGTCGGGCACTTCTGCTCGAGCCGCCGGCGCAGCAGCAGCAGCCGGCTTTCGAGGTTGTCCTTCCAGGCCGGCAGGTTCAGCGACTTGTCGAGCCGCAGCTCGCGATTGGTGAACTCCGACCGCCCGGCATCGCGCGACGCGCACAGGAGCTTCCACAGAATCTTTGCCGGCAGCCCTCGAATGAGGTACTCGCCGTCGACGAAGAGGCACTCGTCCGCCTGGTAGTAGACGACCTCGTGTCGCCCCGCCAGCGGCGCGGGCTCGCCCGTACGCGTGGCTGCCGCCGACGCAGCTGCGACGGCCGTGTCAGCCTCGACGGCGGCGTCGGCCTGGCGCTCGCGCCACTGCATGTTCTGGATCGCAATCGCCAGGTAACTGCCGAGCAGTTCGAGCGAGGTCTTGTCCTCCTCGTGGAATCGGTAGGGCACCTCGCTCTCGAGGCAGAGCACGCCGACGAGTTCGCCGCGGACGAGCAGCGCCACACCCAGCAGGCTTTCCGGAGCCTCCAGCGATGGCAGCGGGATCCGCAGCCTCGGCGGCGTCACGTCGGGCTGCAGCGACTCCCTGTGCATGGCGAAGGCGTAGAGCACGCCACGCATCAGGCCCGACACACGCACCGGCTGACGCGCCTCGGCCACTGCCCCGCCGATGCCCTCGCCGAAGCGCACCTCGGCGCCCACGCCATTCTCCGGGTACCCCCGCGTGGCGACGACGACCAGCACGCCCTCCTCGTCGCTCGGCAGCAGGATCATCGAGTGACCGAAGCCGAAGCTCACATCGATCCCCTCGAGGATGGCGTCGACGAGCGCCTCGAGCGTATCGGCCGTCTGGATGCGCGTCGAGAGGTCCTGCATCGCCTGCATCGTGAAGACGGGATCGCAGGTGGCCGGCCGGCGCGCGGCCGCGTGGGCCGATGCGGGAATCTCCGGAGTCGGCGCAATCGACAGCACTTCGTACACGTCGGCAGCGCGCAGGCGGAAGATGCCTTTCAGGCCGCAATACGATGCGATGGTCTCGATGCGCAGTGCCATCCGGTCGAACAGCGGACCGTCGGTTTCCGAACGCACGTACTTCAGGCGCACGTGCCAGCCCTGATGCGTCTCGGGATCCATGAGGACGACCAGCGCGCGCGGATTCTCCTCGATGTTGGTTCGGCTCTTGCTGAAGAACTGGAATGAGAGCGCCACGTGCGTGCTGTCCACGTACTCGACGTGACTGAGGAATGCCACGTTCGGCACGCCGTCCGACGAGCAGGTGAACAGCTGCGCAGGATACAGGCCCTGAAAGCACGGCGCCAGCGACTCGAGCGTGACGGCCTTCATGACATCTGCTGGCCGGCTTTCGGCCCCGGTGTCTGGTCGAACACGGACGTCGTCTTCAGGCGCACGACCAGTGCAGGCCAGATGACCAGGCTGCCGGTCAGTTCATGCGGAATGCCGATCCGCTGGAGATACTCGCGATACTGCGTGGACTGGCGGACGACCTCGGCCCTCTCGCTGGCCCGCGCCGGCCGTACGCCGGCGAACACGCCCTTCACCTGGCAGGCGCGATCGTCGGTCGGCCGGCACAGGACCACAGCCGCCTGGCCATTGGCCTCGAGATCGGGCAGGAGCCGCGCTGCGGCCACCTTCGGCACGTAGACATCCATGTGCACGCCGTCGTCGTCGACGATGGCCGCGATGGCCTTCGCGCCGTTGGGCTCGAGCCGCTCGTTGCGGGTGCCGATGTGGATGCTGAGCCCTTCCTGGAAGAAGGCGGCAAGCGACCGCTCGATCATGGCAGGCGCATCATACAGCGGTGCTTAGGAAGTTTTTAGGATTTCGATAGGGTTCCTTAGCGTGGTGGTAAGGAAGGTTTAGCAACGCGGTCCGGCACGTCTCGCTACAGTGGGCATCGCCAAGAGGTGATGTCCATGACGCAATATTTCCGAGCACTTGTATCCATCGTTTTCATCCTGTCCGTTGCCGCGGGTACCAGTTCGGTGGCCCGCGCCGTATCCGAAGCCCCGCAGGACGACAACCCGTCGACCACGTCGGAGCGCATCGCGCGCGGCGAGTATCTCGTCAGCACGATGGCCTGCCACGACTGCCACACGCCGTTGAAGATGGGCCCCAACGGGCCGGAACGCGACACGGCACGCGCGCTCACCGGGCATCCGTCCGACCTGGTGATGCCGCCGGCTCCCGTCCTGCCGCCCGGCCCCTGGAGTTGGGTCGCCTCCGCCACGAGCACGGCGTTTGCCGGCCCGTGGGGCACGAGCTTCGCCGCCAACCTCACACCCGACGACGAGACCGGGCTCGGGCTCTGGACCGAGGAAATGTTCATCCAGACGATGAAGACCCGTCGGCATCAGGGCAAGGGCCGCCCCCTGCTCCCGCCCATGCCGGCCGAGCTTCTCGACGCGCTTCGGCCCGAGGACATCAAGTCCGTCTTCGCGTATCTCCAGTCGCTGCGGCCGGTGAGCAACCGTGTTCCAGCCCCGATCGATCCGCCCGGGGCGCAGTAGGCCAGTGCCGCGTGGTCGGATGCTGGCGGCGGCCGTCGTACTCGTGGTCGCGGCGCTCCAGGCGTCGAGGCTCGGTGAGCGACTGCTTTCGGCAGCGTCCGATCCGTGGCAGCGTCCGGCGCGGCTCAGCGAGACGGGTCTCTACGACGGCACGCCTCCGGCCGTGGCTGGCGGCGTCCTGCCGTTTTCGCCGCAGTACCCCCTGTGGTCCGACGGTGCCTCGAAGCGACGATGGATTCATCTGCCGTCGGGCACGGCCATCAACGCGTCGCGCGGCGACGAGTGGGAGTTCCCCGTCGGCACGAAGCTGTGGAAGGAATTCGCCTTCGACGGCCGGCCGATCGAAACGCGATTCCTGTGGCTCGTCGAGCCGGGACGATGGGTGTTCGCCACCTACGTCTGGAATGCCGACGGGTCCGATGCCCTGCTGGCCCCGGCCGGCGGCGTGCCGCGCGCCGCGGTGGTCGGCCCCAACCGGTATCACGAGATTCCGGCGACCGACGCGTGCGGCGCGTGTCACGGATCGCGCTCTCCGAAGCCGCTCGGCTTCAATGCGCTGCAGCTCTCCGACGATCGCGATCCGGGCGCGATCCACGGTGAACCGCTGACGGCCGACATGGTGACGCTGCGCTCGCTCATTCGCGACGGATGGCTGCGAGTGACGCGCGCTGACCTTGCCGACACGCCGCCCCGCATCCGCACGCGCACACCCCTGGCGCGCAGCGCGCTCGGTTACCTGCTCACCAACTGCGGATCCTGCCATGACGGAACCGGCGGGATTTCCGTTCGCGCACCGGCCTTCCGGGCGGCCGACCTCATCGCGGACGGTGACGGTGTCGCGCGCGCCCTGATCGGTCGACCGTCACACTGGCAGGTGCCGGGCCGGCCCGCTGGTTCGACCGTCCTTGTCGATGCCGAGGACCCGCCGATGAGTGCGCTCGTGAAGCGGATGCAGTCGCGGCGGCCATCGTCGCAGATGCCGCCGCTCGGCACGGTCGTGGCCGACACGGAGGCCCTCGACGTCATCACCCGGTGGATTGACGGTGAGCTGGCACGCTAGCTA
>JBIQJY010000039.1:15719-32272 GCA_044507065.1 Acidobacteriota bacterium | reverse complement strand
TCGGCGTTGGGCGTAGCGTCGGTCGCCGGAGCGGCAGGCTTCTTGATCAGCTTGGGGACGAGCGCCACGCGCGCCGGGCGCGGGTGCTGCCGGGCGATGTGGAGCGACATGCTGTTGATGGAAATCTGTTCACCGCAGTATCTGCAGGGGGCCTTGCTGGAGGACGCGTACACACGTTGCATAGCACTTCAGCATGAGGGGAGACGGCCCCGGGCGTCAAGCAGGTTCCGACCGGCTCAGTTGCCGGACAGAAACATCCGCACGCCGTTCATCGTCATCTGCACGGCCAGCAGGACCAGGATCATCCCCATCAGTCGTTCCATGGCCATCAGACCGCGCTCCCGGAGGATGCGGTAAAAGAACGTGGACGACAGAAGGATGGCGCCGCTCGCCGCCCAGGCCACGGTCACGGCAAGCAGCAGCGAGGGCATCTGGGTGGGCGCTGCCTGCTCGAGCAGGAGCAGCGCCGCCAGCGTCGAGGGACCGGCAAACAGCGGCACGGCAAGGGGCACGACGAACGGCTCGCCTTCGAGGACGTCGCCAACCAGCCCGTGCTCGGAGGGAAACACCATGCGCAGCGCAATCAGGAACAGGATGATGCCGCCGGCGATGCTGATCGTTTCAGCGTCGAGTTGCAGAAACTGCATCAGGTACCGCCCGGCGAACAGGAACGCCAGCAGCACGAGATAGGCGAACCCGATCTCGCGCAGCAGGACGGCGCGGCGCCGCTCGGGCGGCACGACACGCAGCACCGAGAGGAACAGCGGTACGTTGCCCAGCGGATCCATGATCAGGAACAGGGTGAAGATGGCCGACCACAGGTCCATAGGATGAGCCGCTTCGTGCGCCGCGTGCGCATTACCTGTCAGGAGAACATGCCATGAGCACGGCCACGACGGCCCCTTCAACTTCCTTCAAGTCGGCCACGCGCGTCCAGCGCAGCGTTCTGACCGCCCTGGAGCGCCGCGCGCTCGCGTGGCTCGCCAGCCGGATGCCGGCCGCGATCCATTCGGATCACCTCACGACACTCGCGCTTGTCGCGATGGTCGGCGTGGGCGGCGGCTACTGGCTCGCCAGTGTCACGCCGCTCGGCCTGGTACTGGCCACCGTCTGTCTGGGGATCAACTGGTTCGGCGACAGTCTCGACGGCACGCTTGCCAGATACCGCGATCAGCAGCGGCCGCGCTATGGCTATTACGTCGACCACGTGGTCGATGTCGTCGGCGTGCTGCTGCTGTTCATGGGGCTCGGCCTGTCCGGGCTCATGCACCCGGCCATCGCCGCGGCCGCACTCATCGCCTACTTCCTGGTCTCGCTCGAGGTGTACCTCGCCACGCACAGCCTGGGCGAGTTCCACATGAGCTTCCTCGGCGTCGGCCCGACCGAACTGCGGCTGCTGCTGGCCGCCGCCAACATCACGCTGCTGCTGCGCCCGACCGCTGAGGTCGCGGGCACCGGCCTGTCGCCGTTCGACATCGGCGGCCTGGCGGCCAGCGTGGGCCTGGTGGCCGTCTTCCTCGGATCGGCCATCAGGAACACGCGGACGCTCTACCGCATGGAAACGCGCCGATAGCGACCGACCGCCGTCTCGGGGACGAACACCACGTCCGTCCCCGGGGCGACGGCACTGTGGGTAACTAGGGCGTCCAGATGCGCTGGGCCGGCGCACCGGCGAGCGCAAGCGTCAGGGTATTCAGTCGCTTCACGAACGACGCGGGGTCCTCGAGTTGTCCGCCCTCGGCCAGCGTGGCCTGGTCGAACAGGATGTGGCTCCAGTCGGCAAACAGCGATTCGTCCGACTCCGCCTTGAGCCGCTCGACCACCGGATGGTCCGGATTGATCTCGAGCACCGGGTGGCTCGACGGCACGTTCTGTCCCGCGGACTTGAGGATGCGCTCGAGGTTCGTGCTCATCCCCTGCGTGTCGCTCACCAGGCAGGCCGGCGAGTCGGTGAGCCGGCGCGTCAGCCGCACGTCGGAGGCACGGTCGGCCAGCACCGCCTTCATGCGCGCCACGACATCGCGATACTCGCCCTCCTGCCGCTCCTCGGCCTCCTTGGCCGTCGGCTCGTCGAGCGCGCCCAGATCGAGATCGCCCTGCGTGATGGACTTGACCGGCTTGCCGTCGAACTCGGTCAGCATCGACATCACCCACTCGTCGATGCGGTCGTACATCAGGAGCACTTCGATCCCGAGCTTGCGAAACCGTTCGAGGTGCGGGCTGTGGCTGGCTGCCGCGAACCCATCGGCCGTCAGGAAGTAGATCGCGTCCTGCCCTTCCTTCATGCGGCCCACGTAGTCGGCCAGCGCGACACGTTGCGCCTCGCCGCCCTCGTGCGTCGAGGCGAACCGCAGGAGCCGGATGATGCGCTCCCGATTGGCGAAGTCCTCGGTCACGCCTTCCTTGACGACGCGACCGAACTCCTTCCAGAACTCGTCGTACTGTTCCGGCTTACCGGTGGCCAGTTCCTCGAGCAGACCGAGCACGCGCTTGACCGACGCGTTGCGGATGGCCGCCACCTCGCCGGACTGCTGCAGGATCTCTCGCGATACGTTGAGCGGCAGATCACTCGAATCAATGATGCCCCGCACGAATCGCAGGTAGGCCGGCATCAGCTGCTCGGCGTCGTCCATGATGAAGACGCGGCGGACGTACAGCTTGATGCCGTGTCGCTGCTGCCGGTCCCAGATGTCGAACGGCGCGCGCTTCGGGATGAACAGGAGCAGCGTGTACTCCTGCCGCCCCTCGACGCGTGCGTGCACCCAGGCCAGCGGCGCCTCGAAGTCGTGCGCGACGTGCTTGTAGAACTCGTGATACTGCTCGTCGCTGATCTCCGTCTTCGGGCGCGCCCAGAGCGCCGAGGCCTGGTTGACCTGCTCGTCGACGTCGGTCACCTTCTGCGCCTTCGCTTCGGCATCCCATTCCTCCTTCTTCATGAGGATGGGAACGGTGATGTGGTCGGAGTACTTCCGCAGGATGCTGCGCAGCTTCTGGCCGCTCAGCAGTTCGTCCTCACCGGCCCGCAGGTGCAGGATGACGTCGGTACCACGCGACGCCTTCTCGACCGGCTCCACGGTGTACTCGCCCTCGCCGGCGCTCTCCCACCGCACACCCTCGCCCGCGGGCGCCCCGGCCCTCCGCGTGACGAGCGTCACCCGATCCGCGACGATGAACGACGAGTAGAAGCCGACGCCGAACTGGCCGATGAGCTGCGAGTTCTTCGCGCTGTCGGAAGCGAGCTGCTGGAAGAATTCCTTCGTGCCCGACTTGGCAATCGTGCCGATGTGATCGATGACCTCCTGGCGCGACATGCCGATGCCGTTGTCCGACACGGTGATGGTGCGTGCGTCGCGGTCGAAGGACACGCGGATGGCCATGTCGGGCTCGTGCTCGAGCAGCGCGCCGTTGGAGATGCTCTCGAACCTCAGCTTGTCGCAGGCATCCGAGGCGTTCGACACGAGCTCGCGCAGGAAGATTTCCTTATTACCGTAGAGCGAATGCACCATCAGGTGCAGCAGTTGGGTGACCTCGGTCTGGAAACCGAGGGTTTCCTTGAGAGACGTAGACATGGGAACGATTTTACAACCCCGGCCCGCATCGCCCGGGTCCGGCCGCCCTCATCCGTCGCGTCGCGCCAACTCCCGGTACCGGCACAACGCGTTGGCCAGCTGCATCTGCCGCGGCGTGCGGCATTCCGGCTCGAAGAGCCGCGGATTGGCGACCAGGATGCACAGGCACTTCGCCCGCGACGTCGCGACATTGAGCCGGTTGGGGTTGTAGAGGAACTCGAGGCCCCGCGGCGCGTCCTCGGGCCGCGACGTCGCCATCGAATAGATGACAACCGGCGCCTCCTGGCCCTGGAACCGGTCGACGGTACCGGCCGAGACGCCGAGCGGCGCCAGCCGTTCGGCCAGACGCGCGACGTGCGCGTTGTACGGGGCGACCACGAGGATGTCCGCCGCCGTCATCGACTGCACGATCTCCTGGCCATCCGCCCCGACATCGGCCCATGCCGAGCCGTTCGCGAGCAGGTCACCGACGATGTCCGCCACGAGATCGACCTCCTCGTCGGACGCATTGCGGCACCCGTCATGGTCCGCCTCCACCACGCGCAGGCCCGCCCCGTGGAAGCGGCCGTTCCCGACGATACGCCGCAGCGCCGACTCCGGGCGCGGCGCCAGCCGCCCCTCATAGAACACCTCGGACGTGAACGTGCAGATCGCCGGCGCCAGCCGCCAGGTCACCGGAAGGAAGATGCCCCGACGAGCCGGCATTGTCTTGTCGGCGCCGAGGACGTGGTCGAGCGCCGATACGCCAATACCGTCGGGATGACTGCCCTTCTGGGGCTGCTCGAGCTGCCGTGGGTCACCGAGCAGCACGAGGCTCTCGGCGGCCTGCGACACGGCCAGCACATTGGCCAGCGACATCTGCCCCGCCTCGTCGACCACGAGGACGTCGACCGATGTCGCGTATTCAGGACGTGCCCAGAGCCAGGCCGTGCCGCCCACAACATCGACGGCACCGTGCGACAACGCGGCAAGCGGCGCCGCATTGTCGCCGTAGACTTCTGGTCCGCCCGAAGCCACGGCCTCGTCATCGGCACTTCGACGATGCCCCAGCCGGACATCGATCTGTTGTCGGGCCGCCTCGCGTGCCACCGCGTCGAGCAGGTTGCGGATGACCTTGTGCCCGGTGGCGGTGATGCCGACCTTGCGGCCGCGCCTCACGAGATCGCAGATCATGCGCGCGCCGGTGAACGTCTTGCCGGTTCCCGGCGGCCCCTGGACGGCCAGCACGCTGCGATCGAGGTCCGACACGATGCGCACGGCGAAGTCCCCCTGCGCCTCCCCCTGGCGCCGCGCCGTCGCGAATGCGCCCGAGTGCAAATGCGGCGGCTCGCGCAGCAGGAGCCGGAGGCCCACGGTCCCGCGGCCGTCCTGGCGACAGCCGTCCTTTACCACCTGTTCGCCGATGCGCAGGAGCGCGTCGGCCAGCACGTCGGCATTCACGTAGTCGTGAGTGAAGGCAGCCGACGGGTGCTCGTCGGCCATCTTCCTTCCCTTCTTCACATCGATGATCCGCTGCTCGCGGTCGACATCGACGATCTCCCCGAAGGGCGAACCGTCCTGGCACTTCAGCCCCATGCCCGTCCGCATCTCGAACTCCTGCGGAGGGAACCCGTAGCGGTCGATCACCGATCCGGTGGGTCTGCCGGTCCTTCTGTTCACCACCGTGTCCACGCGACCGCGCCATTCGAGTTTCACCACGGCGGCCGGCTCGTCTTCGAGTTCGCCCTCCGACATGTCGCGCAGCCGGAAGTACTCCCACCAGACGACCTTGTCCTCGCGCCGGTGCCAATCGATGAGGTGCGCCAGCAGCCACGTCGCACGACCCTCGTCGCTCTCGGGCGGGTCGCTCTCGACGCGGCGCAGCAGGCGCTCGCGCAGGTCGGCCGCCACGCGGTCGCGCTCCTTCACCGGTGGGGCATCGGCGTCGGGCATGGTGCCGGGTCGCGGCACGGCTCGGCCGCCATCGACGACGTCGTCGCGGAGCACCTCGAGCCACCGGCGCAGTTCCAGCGTCGAACGACAGTCGTCGCGGTTGTAGCCTTCGACAGCCGCGCGGGCCTCGGGCGTTACGGCATCAGGAGTCCCGGTTTCGAGCGCGATCTCGACCACGCGGCGCCGGTCGCCGGCGCGCTCGAGATCCACGTCGCGGGCAAAGCCGTAGAACGGCTCCATCTTCTTGATCGAATAGCTCTCGACACCGGCACGCAGCGACCGGCGCACCACCGCATAGAGATCAACGAATCGCCCCTCCCGGAGCAGCGTGTCGACGAGCATCTCGCGCGTTGCATGCCGCGACATCAGCCGCTTGATGGCCGCCGGTTCGTAGGGCGCGTAGTGATAGATGTGGGCACCCGGGTCGGCCGTCACGGCCGCCTGCAGTGTGTCCATCAACCATTCAAACAGCCGACGTTCTTCCGCGTCGGTGAACGCCCATCGCACCCGATAGTCGAACGATCCGTCCGGCCGGGCCTGGCCGA
Source organism: Acidobacteriota bacterium (assembly GCA_044507065.1). Classification (GTDB taxonomy): domain Bacteria; phylum Acidobacteriota; class Vicinamibacteria; order Vicinamibacterales; family SCN-69-37; genus SCN-69-37. Next base: position 26,226 of record JBIQJY010000039.1, on the reverse strand, counting down.
GTCCGACCAGATACTCGCGTCCGCCCTCGCGCGCGAACGGATCGCCCTCGAAGTCGAGGAAGACATCTCCGGGCGACGGCTCGGGCAGGAGTCGCAGCCCGAAGTCGCGATCATCGACCTCGAGCAGTTCGTGCACCGGACGCCCGTCGTCGCGCTGCTGCTTCTGGACACGGGCCTGTTCGCGAAGGCGTTCACACGTATCCCGCGAGCCGCGGCGGGGCTTGAACGCCAGCGGCAGGGGCTCGACCGCGAGACGCTCGAGCGTCGCCAGCCCGCGTGACTCGAACTCGCCCTGATGGAGGCGGCCAAGGCCTGCCACGAACGAGAGGTGGTCGTCCTGACGCCGCCGCGCGTTGCAGCGTTCCCACCAGCGACAGACCTCGCAGTGATCGCTCGGCTCGGGGTACTCCGACGGGCCGTCGTCTGCAGCCACGCGAGCGTCGACGAACGCGCGATAGTCAGTGACGAGTTGCCGATAGAACGCTGCGAAGTCGTCCACACGGTAGGCCTCGCTTTCCGCGGGCGTCACGACGCGCAGCCATTCCGGCACCTTGCCCTGCAGCGCGCCGATGACGTGCGAGTACACGCACAGCTGCAGGATCGTGCCGCCGCGGGTTTCGCGCGTCAGCTTCGTATCGTGCACCTCGTAGTGCCAGCCGCCGAGGACACTCTCGCCCTCCACTCGGCGAAGGACGTCGGCGTAGCCGAACCAGCCGTCGCCGGCAACGGGTGCCTGCACGATGACGTCGGCCCCCTCGCGCATGGCCGCGAGCGTCCCCGCGGCGGCCGCATCGTCTTCGATCCGGTCGTTGTCGTCACGGGTCAGGTCGACAATCCGGAGCCCCTCGTCGCGCAGCGTCGAGATGTACCGGCGCTCGTGATCGAGCCCCCGCTCGCGCAGCACCTCCGCCAGCGGATCGACCCACACGGGCTTGACGAGGCGCCCGCGTGCCGCGAGCAGGTCCAGTTCCGTCTTGTGGCGGCACGACAGGAAGTTGGCGAGGTCAGTGGGCGATGACGTGAGGCGACCGGTTCGGACTCGCATGCCGCCACAAGGCTACATGAACAGCCGTCAGCATGGCTGCGGCGTGGGACCGGGCACGCCTCCCGCGAGGTCCTCGAACCGCTGGTCGGGCCGCGCCTCGAACGCCCACTTCCGCGCGCGCCACGTGAAGCGCAGGATGCCGGCATGCAGCGCGTGGTTCTCGACGACCAGCCAGCGTCGATCGGCATCGGTCAACGTGCGCGTCACGAAACGAAGGTACACCTGCTCGTCGCCGCCATAGATCTTGTCGCCCACGATCGGGTGGCCGATGTGCGCCAGGTGAATCCGGATCTGATGCTTGCGCCCCGTGGCCGGCTGCACCTCCACGAGCGATAGCGGGAGTCCGCCACGCGCGAACGTCCGTCTGCACCACACATCGGTTTCCGCCGGCGCTCCGTCCTCGCGTACGCAGTTCTTGATGGCCACGGCGCTGTGCGCGTCGGGGCCGAGCGCCGCAACGATGCGCTGGTGTCCGGGCGCCACGCTGCCGTGGACGACGGCCAGGTATCGCTTCGTCACGTCGCGGCCGGCAAACAGCCGCCCGAGCTCCTTCGCCACGCTCGCCTGCTTCGCGACAACCACCAGCCCGGTCGTCTCCCGATCGATGCGGTTCACCAGGCGGCCCTCCGCATGCCCCAGGTGCAGCCGGACGCGGCCGATCAGGCTCGACATCTCTCCGTCCTTGCTCGGATGAACGACCAGGCCCGCGGGCTTGTCGACCACCAGCAGGTCGTCATCCTCATGGATGACGGAAAGCAGGGCGCCTGCCGTGTCCGTACTCATGAACGTTGCTTCACCTTCCTACCGTGAACACACCAGAAACGGGTCATCGTGACGCCAATCTCCCCCGCGTCGGTGGGTGCGGAAGAACCCGCGTGTTACGGTGGAAACAGGGGCGTACGACGCCGTTTCACCATGTATTTCAATGCCATCAGAATGGCGATTGCCGCGTTGTCGCGCAACCGCCTCCGCACGTTTCTCACCGGCCTCGGTATCAGCATCGGGATTGCGGCCGTCATGTCGACAGTGGCGCTCGGCGCCGGCGGCCAGGCGGCCATCGAGGCGCAACTCGACGCGCTCGGCGAGGACTTCGTCTGGATCATGCCGGGTGGCGCGGTGACGGCCGGCGTGCGCGGCGGCGCGGGCAGTCGCCGCACGCTCGTACCCGACGATGCGACGGCCATCGAGGCCGGCGTACCCGAGATTGGCGCCTGCTCTCCGGTCGTCAACGGCCGCGACCAGATGATCTACCGCAATCGCAACTGGAACACCCGACTCGTCGGCATTTCGCCGGCGTACTTCGACATCCGTCGGTGGAAGGTGGCCACCGGCACGATCTTCACCGAGAATCACGTGCAGCAGCGCGGCAAGGTGGCGCTCCTCGGTGCCAACGTCGCGGCCGAACTGTTCGGCACGGAGAATCCGGTTGGGGCGACCATCCGCATCGGCCAGTTTCCCTTCACCGTCATCGGCGTGCTCGCTCCCCGTGGCTCCGATCGTTCGGGCGTGAACCAGGACGATGTCGTCGTCATGCCGTTTTCGACGGCGCAGCGCAGCATCGAGGGCCGCACCTACGTCAGCGAGATCATCTGCTCGACGCGATCGCCGGAAGAGACGCTGGCCGCCGAACTGGGCGTCGCGACCATCCTGCGCCTGCGTCACGGCATCGATCCGGGCGAGGACGACGACTTCCACATCCGCCGTCCGCAGGAAACGCTCAACCTGCGGCTGGAATCGGCCCGGACACTCGGGCTGATGCTGGCCTCGGTCGCGCTTGTCTCTCTCGTGGTCGGGGGCGTCGGCATCATGAACATCATGCTCGTGTCGGTCACCGAACGCACGCGCGAGATCGGGCTGCGACTGGCTATCGGGGCACGCGAACGCGACATCCGCATCCAGTTCCTGATCGAGGCCGTCGTGCTGGGCCTGTTCGGTGCGGTACTCGGAATCGTGCTCGGGTACGCGGCCTCGGAGGTGATTACATCCGTACTGGGCTGGCGCACGATCATTTCGACGAACGCCGTGGCCGCAGCCGTGGCATTTGCGGTCGGCGCGGGACTGGTGTTCGGCTACTTCCCGGCCAGCCGCGCCGCGCGCCTCACCCCCATCGACGCCCTGCGCGACGAGTAGACGAGCCGGGCCTGCGCCCGTCAGGCGGCCTCGTCGCCCGGTTCCCCCTCCGCCACGAGCGCGGCGATGACCAGATCACCGCCCACGTTGACCGTCGTCCGGCACATGTCGAGGAACCGGTCGACGCCCAGGATGAGGGCCATGCCCTCGGCCGGCACGCCCACCGACTGCGCGACAACCAGCACCATCGGCAGTGATCCGCCCGGCACGCCGGCCGTGCCGATGCCGGCCACGATCGACATCACCATGACACGCACCTGCTCGCCGAGGGACAGATCGAGGCCGTAGGCCTGCGCCAGGAACATCACGGTGACGCCCTCGAAAAGCGCCGTACCGTTCTGGTTGGCCGTCGCGCCCACCGTCAGGACGAACCGACCGATGCGTTCGGGAATGCCGAGCCGTACCCGCGCCGCTTCCATCGACAGCGGCAGCGTGGCGTTCGACGATGCGGTCGAAAAGGCGTACAGGTAGACCGACCGGCACGCGCGCAGGAACGCGAGCGGCGAGCGGCCGGCAAAGGCGCGAAGCACCGACGGATAGACGACGACCTGCTGCAGCAGCAGGCCGAGCACCACCGTTCCGACATAGAGCAGGAGCGGTCCGAGCAGGCTCGATCCGAACGTCAAGGCCGTTCCGAAGACAATGGAGAAGACGGCCAGCGGTGCAAACCGCATGACGTAGCCGACAATGGCCATGCAGGCCGCGAACACCTGCTCGAGCAGCGGGATGAGCGGCTGCGCGCGCCCCTCGGACGGCAGCCGGCTCAGGGCGATGCCGAACACGAGCGACGCCACCATCAGCGGCAGCATCTGCCCTTCGAGGGCGCCGGTGGCGGCCGCCACCGGGTTCTGCGGCACCAGGTCGACGATCGTGTCGGCGAATGAGGATCGGGCGGCGGCATTCGCCTGGAGCGCCGCGGTCTCCGCGCCATCGGTACCGCTCATGTCGAGCCCGTCTCCGGGCCGCACCAGATTCACGACGAGGATGCCGATGACGACCGACGCGGTGCTGAGCGCCACGGTCCAGAGCAGCGTCCGCATCGCCACGCCGCGCAGGTCGCGGCTGCGGCCCAGTTCGTAGACGCCCACGACGAGCGCCGATACGACCAGCGGGACCACGATCATGAAGATGAGGCGCAGGAAGAGCTGGCCGATGGGCCGGAAGACGTTCAGGTTGACCACCTCGAGCCACGTGCCGTCGGCCCAGGGCGACAGAATTGTCCCCAGCGTGAGGCCGAGCACGAGCGCGAGCAGAAGTCGTGTATGAAGCGCCAATAGGAGGTTCCGCGCCGCTATGATAGCGCGCGGGACATGCAGAACCTCATCTCGTTCGCCGGCATCTTCTTCTTCATCGGCTGCGCGTGGGTCCTCTCGGAGAACCGACGCGCATTTCCCTGGCGGGTGGTCGGATGGGGATTGAGCCTGCAGTTCCTGTTCGGCGCCCTGGTGCTCTGGTGGGAGCCGGGGTCGCGCTTCTTCCTGAAACTGAACGACGTCTTCAACGCCCTGCTCGCGTTCAGCCGCGAAGGCACGATGTTCGTCTTCGGCGCGCTGGGCACGGACGTCAGCGGCGCCTCGCCCATCTCGTTGAAGGAATTTCTCACGCGGCTGGCCGCCGATTCCGACGACCCGGTGATTCAGGCGGCCATTGCGAGCGGCACGGTGCCGGGCTTCGTGCTCGCCCTCCAGGTGTTGACCACCATCATCTTCTTCAGCGCCCTGCTCTCGGTCCTCTACTACTTCGGCATCATGCAGAAGATCGTGGACCTGTTCGCCCGGATCATGGCGCGCACGATGCGCGTCTCGGGCGCCGAGGCACTGTCGAACTCCGCCAACATCTTCGTCGGCCAGACCGAGGCCCCGCTCGTCGTCCGCCCGTTCATCGCGACAATGACGCGTTCGGAACTGATGGCCATCATGGTGGGCGGATTCGCCAATACGGCCGGGGGCGTGCTGGGCGCCTACGTGCTGATGCTCTCCGGATACTTCCCGAACATCGCGGCGCACCTGATCTCGGCATCGGTCCTCTCGGCCCCGGCCGCCTTCATCATGGCCAAGGTGATGGTGCCCGAGCTGGGACAGCCGACAACGATGGGCACAGTACGGATGGACGTGCCGATCGAGGATGCCAACGTGCTCGATGCCGCAGCGAACGGATCGACGGTCGGCTGGCAGCTGACCATCAACGTCACCGCGATGCTCATGGCATTCCTGGCGCTCCTCGCGATGGTCAATCTCTTCATCGGATGGGCCGGCGGGTTGTTCCACGATGGGTTCGGGCTCGTGCGGTTCGACCTGCTGGCCCTCGCGGCCATCGGTACGATCGTGGCGATGCGGCGCTGGGGTACGCCCGGCGACGTGTCGGTCTGGTGGGCGCTGCCGGTGGCAATCGCCCTGTCGGCCCTCGCACACGCGGGACTGCCGGCCGGTCCCGCCGTGACGATTACCGGCGTCGTGGCCGTGGTGTGGCTCACGGCGTTCCTGCTCATGAACCGAGCGCCACTGCCCGCCTATGCCGTGCCGTCGCTCATCGGCGGCGTCGTGTTCGCCAACACCCTTTTTCTCGTGTTCGGGCCGCTGCCGCTCGACGCGTCGCTCTCGCTGCAGGGCATCCTCGGCTGGCTGCACTGGCCGGTGGCGTTCGCGATGGGGACCCCGGTGCAGGACTGCCTGCAGGTCGGCCGCCTGCTTGGCGAGAAGCTCGTGCTCACCGAGTTCGTGGCCTACGCCGACCTTGGCAACTATCTGGGTGCCGCGTCACGCGGCGAGGTCACGCCACTCGATCCGCGCTCGGTGTTCCTGGCCTCCTATGCGCTCAGCGGTTTCTCGAACTTCGCCTCGATTGCCATCCAGATCGGCGGCATCTCGCCGATGGCGCCATCGCGCCGCAAGGACATCGCGTCGCTGGGCCTCAAAGCGATGGTCGGCGGCGCGCTCGCCAGCTACACGCTGGCCGCGGTGGCCGGCGTCTTCTACGCGGGCACGTCCATGCTGGGCACGCCGTAGTCGCCCGCCCCTTCTGTCTATACTCTTCCCGTGCGCATCGGGTTGAATCCGTACGGCCTCACCTACACGCTCGGCCTGCAGGGCATGGACACGCCGCGCGTCAACCCGCGGCCGCTTGGGCTGGAGGGCTTCGTGCGGATCGCGCGCGAGATCGGCGCGCGCGTCATCGAACTCGACTGGCGCTGGCTCATGCCGCTGCCGGCCGACCATCTGCGCCGGCTGGCTGACACATGCGCCGAGAGCGACATGCGCGTGGTGTGCAGCGCGTGGCTCGCCCACCGGCCGGGCGAGGCCCTCGACGAGGCCCGGCGCGTAACCGCGGCGGTCGGCGCCTCGCTGCTGCGCCTCCACCTGGCGCCGGTGCTCGAGGGGGCACGAGCCGCTCAGGGGCCTCGCTGGCCCCTCATGGTGCAGCACGCGCGTGACGTGCTGAGGACAGAAGCCGCCAGAGCGCGCGACGAAGGCCTGCGCATCGGCATCGAGAACCATCAGGAGTTCGGCAGCGAAGAACTGCTGGACTTTGCCGCGGAGGCCGGGCACAACGTGGGAATCGTCCTCGATACCGGCAACCCGTTCGCCGTCGGCGAGGACCCTGTCGCCTTTACCAGGCGCGCGGCGGACCGCATCGTCCATCTCCACCTCAAGGACTATCGTGCCCAGTTCACCGATGAAGGCTATCGGCTCGTGCGGTGCGCGATTGGCGAGGGCTGCGTCCCTTTCGAGCGGATTGTCGACGTCCTCGGGTCGCGTATGGCGACACTGACCGCGTCAATCGAACCGGCCGCGCTCGAGTCGCGGCACATCCGGTTGTTCACCCCGGAGTGGTGGCACGGGTATCCGCCGCGCGAGGCGCGCGAACTCGGCGAGGCCCTGGGTCGGCTGCGACAGGGCGCGCTGGCCGACGATGAAGACTCGCGGACGCCGTGGGAGCGCGGCGCGGCACCCCAGGCGATCGTGGACTACGAAATGGACCACCTCGCGCGCAGTGTGGCCTACCTGCGCGGGCTCGGTTGGCTCGAACCGCAGGCAGCGGCCACACACCCGACGGAGACCCCATGATGATCGACAGCGATTTCTCCCTGGCCGGACAGGTGGCGCTCGTGACCGGATCGGGGCGCGGTCTCGGCCATGCGATGGCGATGCGCCTGGCCGAACTGGGCGCCGCCGTTGCGGTGCACGACCGCACGGAGACCGCGCCGGCCGAATATGGCGAGTTTCCCACCATCGCGGATTCCGAAGCCGCCGTCGCCTCGCATGGGGTGCCGACGACGGCCGTCGTCGGCGACATCTCCGACGAGGCGCGCGTCGCCGCCATGGTGCGCGAAGTGGAAGGGGCGCTGGGCCCCCTCACGATCCTCGTCAACGCGGCCGGCGGGGACATCGCGGCGGCCGGTGGCAAACCCGATCCGAATACGGGCCTGGGCATCAAGCTCGAAGACGTCCGCGCGCTGGTCGACCGCAACTTCATCGGGACCATGCTGGTGTGCCGTACCGCGGTGCCGGGCATGGTCGAGCGCCGCGCGGGAGCCGTGGTCAACGTGGCATCGAGCGCCGGCCACTTCGGCGTGTCTCCGGAGGTCGCCTATTCGTCCATCAAGGCCGCCATCGTCCACTACACGCGGTGCCTGGCCTACGAAGTCCGCCCTCACAACGTCCGCGTCAACTGCGTCAGCCCTGGCGCGACGGCGACCGCGCGCTTCAAGCGCACCCGCACGATCGATCCGGCGATGCTCGTGGAGGACGGAACGCTCATCCGCTACGGATCGCCGCGCGACCAGGCCAACGTCGTCGCATTCCTGTGCTCGCCGGCGGCCCGATTCGTACACGGCCAGTTCATCCGGGTAGATGGCGGGCTGACGCTGTTCTGAGGCGATCCGCGCATCAGACCATCGGGGACCGCAGGCGCGGGTGTCCCTTCGGAACGCCGAGCCCTCGGCGACCGCGCTACGCGCGAGGCTTCGGGCTAGGCGATGGCTGCGCCCTGCGTGTTGACGTAGAGCGCATAGATTGACTGACTGGCGGCCATGAACAACCGGTTGCGTTTGGGTCCGCCGAAACAGATGTTGCCGCACACTTCGGGGAGCCGGATGCGGCCGAGCAGGTGGCCGTCGGGGGCCCAGACAGTCACGCCGCTGTACCCGACGGCGCGCCCCGCGTTGCTCGAACACCAGACGTTCCCCGCTACGTCCGTGCGGACACCGTCCGGCGCGCATCGCACGCCATCGATCAAACAATCCGAGAACAGCCGATGCCCGGATAGCCGATTGTCGGTCGTCACATCGAATACGTGCAGATCCCCCAGGCCGCCCTCGTGCGTGTCGCCAGGGCCTCGCCCGGTGCTCGACACGTACAGCCGCCGGTAGTCTGGTGAAAATGCCAGCCCGTTGGGGTTGGGCACGTCGTCGACCGTGGCGACGCGGTCGACGCGGCCGCTGGCGTCCACCCGATAGATGGCGTTGGGCAGCTCGCGCCGCATCGACCCGGATTCGGGTGGCTGGCCCACGCGCGGGCGCAGTAGACCAGCGGGGTTGGTCGGACCACCGGCCTCGTCCGGCTGCCCTTCGAACAGGCTGGCGCCATAGGGCGGATCGGTGAACCAGTAGCTCCCGTCCGGGTGCGGCACCACGTCGTTGGGTGAACTGAAGCGGCGCCCGTCCCACCGATCGGCCAGCACGGTTATCGAACCATCGTGTTCGTAGCGGACAACGCGCCGCGTGAGATGCTCGCAGGAGACCTGGCGGCCCTGGAAGTCGAACGTGTTGCCGTTGCTGTTGTTCGACGGCGCGCGGAAGACCGACACGCGACCGTCGTCTTCGATCCACCGAAGCTGGCGATTGTTGGGAATGTCGCTGAAGATGAGGAACCGGCCTACGTTGTTCCAGGCCGGCCCCTCCACCCAGACGGCGCCGCGCCAGACCCGTTCGATGGCCGCGTTGGGCTGCACCAGCCCCCCGAACGCGGGATCGACGGCCAGCACATCCGGGTCGGTGAAGTAGACGGACGGCGCCGCATCCGGCCCGAAGTCACGTGGCGGCGACGAGACGACCGTTGGCGGATCGGCGGGCCCCTGCGCGACGGCCAGCGACGGCACCAGCGCCGCAACGCCGGCAACGGCCGCGCCTTGAATCACCTGCCGGCGTGAGACCCGCCGGCTCTCGATGCGATCAATGTGCGTGCGTGTCATGAGACTCCTCGAGGTCTGTATGCTGTAAGCGGGCCGCGGGCCATGAGCGTAACTCATTCCGGGCGCGCGCCGGCCGCCGCACGCGCCACAGCCGGATGCCTCCCTTGGCGTCGACGCGCTGCGACAGGGTCGGCCGCAAGTCCTTGGTAGGGGACACAATGATGACTGGAAGAATTGCAGCAACGGGGTTCGCTGCGCTGGCGGGGCTGGCCCTGCTGGCCGGCGCCGCGGCCACGCCGGTGGCCGCGCAACGGATGACGCCGGCCGAACTGGCGGCCGCCATCTCGGGCACCTGGACCATGAACATCGAGCTGAGCCCGCAGTTCAGGCCGCCGGCGCAGCGCCAGGGGTCCGCCGGACCGTTGGCCCCCGCGTTCGGCACCAGTCGCTCGGCCCCAGCCCTTGCCCTCCAGCGCGGTGGTCGCGGTGGCGGCGGCGCGCCGGCTGCCCCACCCGACCCTCGCCAGATGGCCGGCCAGGCGGCCCTGCGCGGGCTGCAGCAGGTGGCCGACACGATGACGATTGCCGCCACGGCCGACTCGGTCACCTTCACCGATCCGCGCGGCTCGCGCACCTACGCCATCGACAACAAGACGCATCGCGTCGACGTCGGTGAGGGCGCCGAGATCACGCAGAAGTCGCGGTGGGACGGCCGCTCCCTGCGGCAGGAGTTCATCTACGACGAGACGAAGGTCTCGCACACGTACGAACTGAACCGCGAGGGCAATCGCATCGAGTTCACGATGCGCATCGACAACTTCAGCGGCGGCGTCGGCCGGCAGGCGAAAGGCGTTTACGACAAGCAGGCGGCGCAGTAACGAGCGACCGCGGCGACAGGTGCGCCCCGCACGGGCCGGCAGCGATGTGCCGGCCCGACTCGGGGCTCACAGAAGTTTCGTCATCAGAATGAAGTGGCAGGGCCGCAGCACGGATCGGTGCGTGTACGGCTCGGTACCGGTGGCGAGGTAGCCCAGTCGCTGGTACAGCGGCAGCAGATCGGTCCGAAGGTTCACGACTTTGATGTCCATGCGCCGGGCGCCGGCCTCACGGACGCGTGCTTCGGCCGCCGCGATCAGCCGATGTCCGACGCCCTGCCCCTGCACACGCGGGTGCACGGCCAGCATCCCGAAGTAGCCGCCCTCG
>JBIQJY010000039.1:9081-15619 GCA_044507065.1 Acidobacteriota bacterium | reverse complement strand
GCCCTGCCCCTGCACACGCGGGTGCACGGCCAGCATCCCGAAGTAGCCGCCCTCGCCCCTCACGCTCACGTGCACGCAGGCCGCGACCTGGCCGTCCTGCTCGGCCACGAGCAGCTCGCCGGCGCTCGTGAGCTCGCGGATCTCCGGGGCCTCGACGCGATTGCCCTGGACGAAGAACGATTCGACGCGATACGCCTCGTTGACCAGTGCCACGATTGCCGCCGTATCGTCCGGACGGGCGACACGGATCGACGTCCCAACCGCCAAACGCCCTCGCCTACTTCTGGTTTGCGAGCGCCTCGACGATGTCGCGTATTTCGGCGGGGGTGAGCAACGTGCCCATCGGCGGCATGGCCGACACGCCATTCGTACGCGTGGCAATCTCGCTGACCGCAATGCGCTGCACGCCGCCGGTCGGTGCATCGATCTCGATCGCCGCTGCCGTCTCCGACCGCAGCGTGCCCTCCACCTTGCGTCCATCTTTGAGCGTCACCGACACCTGACCGAAACCGGGTGCCAGCCGCGCGCTCGGATCGAGCAGCGACTCGAGGAGTTCCCGCCGCGACAGGCGGCTGCCTACACCATTCAGGCTCGGGCCGACTTCCGACGTACTGTTACCAACCGTATGACACCGGGCGCACTGCGCCGCGGGATGCTGCATGACCAGTTGGCGCCCGCGGTTCACGTTGCCCCCGGTCGCCAGCGCGTCGGGAAACGCTGTCCCGACGTTCCCCAGGTCGCGACCCACCTTCAACTGGTCGAGCCGCGCCTGCAGCGGCTCGGACGCACTCGCCTGCATTGCCTCGAGCAGATCGAGCTGCACGGCCGGCTCGACCGCGCCGGTCGTCAGGCCATCGGCAAGCCGCGCCAGGGCCGCGGCAGCTTCCGGTCCGTCGATGCGTCCCAGCGCCTCGAGCGCACTCTGCTGCTCGCCCACTGCCCCCTTCCCGATGACGCCGGAGAGGTGTTCCACCTTCGCGGCGTCGGGCAGCGGCATTGCCGGCATGGCGCTGATGGCCGCCATGCGAATCTGCGCATTGGCGTCGGTCATGGCTGTCCGCGCACCCTCGGCGAGCTCCGGCACTTCGAGCGCCTGCAGCGCGCGCAGCGCGGCCACGCGCACCGAGGTGTCGCTGTCCGATTGCAGCCGCGCAAGAATGGCGGCCGCCTGGCTCTTCACACCGAGCTTGGCGGCCGCGTCGAGCCAGGCCACCTTCACCGCGGGCGTCGAATCACCGGCGGTGAGCACACCGGCAAGCTCCACGAGCGCCTGCTGCGCGGCGTCACTGCTGCGCTGCGGCGCCTCACCGAGCCACGATCCGTCGACCCGATCGAGCCGCGAGGGCGCTGCCCACACGCCAAGGACTGCAATGGCCTCGACCTGCAGCGGCTCAGGCAGCGCAGGGCGGCGGGCAAAGGCGGCGACACGCGAGACCGAGGCGGCGTCGCCGACGCGGAGGTTGGCGCTGAGCGCCCGACGCAGGAGCGTCTCGCCCGAGACATCCTGCCGATCGAGCACGGCGGCGAGAGCCGGCAGCGCCTCGGCGATCCCGCCCTCGTCATTGATGGCGCTGGCGGCCTCGTTCAGCACGACCAGTTCGCGATCCTGGAGGAATCGCGCCACGCCGGGATCCCGAAGGCGGCGCAGCGCGACCACGGCGGCCGTGCGCACGGCAACCGACTCGTGCGAGGCCAGCGCCGCCAGCGCGGCGCGATCGCCGATGCCTTCGAGCGCCACGACGCCCGCATTGCGCAGGTAGACATCCTGCCCCGCGTTGGCGGCAAGCATGCCAACCACCGCATCGAAGGCCGGTCGATGACCGATCCGTCCCAGTGCGATGGTCGCAAGCGATCGCACGCGGGCGTTTTCGTCCGACACGAGCGGAAGCAGCGCCGAGGCGGCAGCCGCGCTGCGCGCGTGGCCCAGCGTGCGTGCGGCCTGCGCACGAATCTCCGGATCGGTGTCGGCGAGGAATGGCGTCAGCGCCGAGGCCTCCACGCTTCCGGCGCGCAGGAACTGCCCCAGGCCCCAGATGGCATGAATGCGCGACAGCTGCCCCTCGCGGTCCGCCGGCGTGGTGGCGGCAGCCGCCGCCTCGAGCGCCGCCCGCTCGTTTCGCCGCACGAGTTCGAACTGCGCCTTCTGACGGATGCGGCGATCCTGATGGCGCATCAGCTCGACCAGGCCCGGCACCGGCCGATCGCTGAAGTCCGCCGCCATGAGGGCCTTGACCTCCGCGCGGATAGGGCTCTTGGCGCCTTCGGGCGAGTCCAGCTTCCAGAGCCGGCCCTCGCCGGTCGGGCCCCAGCCGCGGATCCAGTCGCTCAGGTAGATCGCGCCGTCCGGGCCGATGGTCATCCCGGGACTCAGGACGCCGCGAACGATCTCCTTGTTCTCCCCCAGGTCGAAGCCGGCGCCCTTCGGCGTGAGCGTGAACGCGAAGATGCGCGCGGTGGTGGCGTTGCCGGTAAAGCTCGTCCAGAAGAAGTGATTCCTGTAGCGCGCGTCGAGCGCCGTGCCCGGGTTGAACGCGAAGCCGGATGGGCCCGACGCGGCCGGCGCGATGGGCGGCGTGATGTAGGAGAGCTGCCCGTCGAAGTGGACCTTCGAGAGCCCTTCATCCATCCACGGGTTGTAGCGGTTGTTGTCCGGATCGGTGTACTTGCCGAACTGCCAGGTCGATCGCCAGCCCGTGTCGCTGCCTTCCGCGATGTAGATGAATCGTTCGGTCTCGCCCGGATAGTCGCCATCGTTGTCGACACTCACCAGGTTGCCGTAGTCGTCGAAGTCCATCTCCTGCGGGTTGCGCACACCGTAGGCAAACACCTCGAAGTCCGTGCCGTCCGGGTTGGACCGCAGGACCGCGCCGGTGTGCGGGTGCGCCCAGCGCTTGCCGGTCTTGTCGACGACATTCATGCCGATCTCGCCGATCTTCCAGTAGATCATGCCGTCAGGTCCCTGCGTGAGCGCCGACATGTCGTGGCCGGAGAACGACGGGTGGATCGAGTAGCCGTGGCTGAGCGACTCCTTGAAGTCGAGCGTGCCGTCGCCGGTCGTGTCGCGCAGCCGCCACAGATCGGGCGCGATGGTCGCGTAGATGTCGCCGCTCTCGTGGACCATGATGCCGCCGAGAATGTCGGCGGCCAGGTCCTCGTTGAAACCCGAGAAAACCAGCGTTGACTTGTCGGCGAGGCCGTCGCCGTCGGTGTCCTCGATCCGGTAGATCTTTTCCTCGACGACCATGACGTCGCGGTAGTCGTGCACGCCGTCGTTGTTGAAGTCGGTAATCCAGGTGTTCTTGTCGCTCAGCTCGGTGGCCATCTTCTCGCGGAAGAACTGGCGCAGGTCCTCTGTCGTCTTCAGCCGGTGCAGTTCGGGCACCCAGTCGGGATGCTGCCGCGTGTCGAGCCACTGGCTGCCGCGCGGCGTGCCGCCGACGTAGATGACGCCGTTCGCATCGGCGTCGAGCGCCAGGGCGTCGGCCACCAGGTGCCCGGTCGCCCAGATGGACACCTCGAGACCGTCGGCCGTGGTGATCGGCTCGCGTTCACGGATCTCGCGCGCCATGCGCCCGGCCTCCTCCCCGCTCACCCGCACGACCTCTCCGACCTTCTGCGGCGGCACGAGCGGCGTCTGCACGGAGACATTCGCCGGCAGGAGCGCCACGATCACGGTGACACAGGCAAGGACGCCCAGGCGCAGGCGGCCTGCCCGGCGCAGAATCGGACCATCAGTACGCGAGAGATCGGACATCGGTGTGGTCTCCAGAGGCATGGCGGCAGATCCCGGGAATGGTAGCAAAGGCGGCCGTCGACCCGCCAGCAGCGACCCGCGTCACTGATTGACGCCGCTTGCGAGAAATCCGCCGTCGACGCCGAGGATCTGCCCCGTGATGAAGGCTGAGGCATCCGATGCGAGGAAGACGGCCGCGCCGACGAGTTCCTCGACCTGCCCGAATCGCTTCATCGGCGTCCGCAGCAGGAACTCCTGGCCGCGCGGCTGGTCGAGCAAGGCCGAGTTCAGAGCCGTGCGGAACACGCCGGGCGCAATCGCATTCACCGTCACGCCGTGCTGGGCCCACTCGACGGCCAGCGCGCGCGTCAGCCCGGCCACGCCCGATTTCGATGCCGTGTAGGCCGCCACTTCGTAGAGTCCCACGAACGATGACAACGAGGCGATGGTGATGATGCGGCCGGAGCGCTGCGCCACCATCGGCGCGCCGAGGACCCGGCACGTGCGAAAGACCCCCGTCAGGTTCGTTTCGATGATGCTCGTCCAGTCTTCGTCGGTCATCTCGAGCGACGGGACGCGCTTGGTCTGGCCGGCGGCCGCTACGAGGATGTCGATCCGGCCGAGCGACGACACGACCGCGTCGCGCAGCGCCTCGAGCGACGTCGTGTCGGATACGTCGGTTGTCTGCCGCAGGGACCGGCGCCCCAGTGCCTCGACGGCGGTCGCCACCTCGTCAACCTGTGCCTGCCGCCGGCCGGTGGCCACCACATCGGCCCCCGCCTCGGCCAGCCCAAGCGCCAGCGCCCTGCCAATTCCGCTCGTCCCCCCAACCACCACCGCCACCCGACCCGACAAGTCGCACACGTTCTTTACGCTCACGCCGTTTCCTCCAGTGCAAGAGAATACCGCTTCTGATTTTCATGGCGCTCGGGCCCCACCCCCAGCGCTGCTCGCTGCACTGACGCTGCGTCCGCAGCGCGCCGGCGACGCCGGCGGCTTCGGACTGTTGCGTTCGGGCCCCGCGTGGCCTCGCTGACGCTGCGGCCAGGATGTCCGCGGTCAACCGGTGGCGGTCCCCGCATGTAAGATTCCGGGATGTCCAAGTCCCCGGAATCCGTCCTCGCCGGCCTCGAAGAGGCTGGCGTCGTCGCCATCATCCGTATTGCCGATCCGTCCCGCATCGGCGCCGTGGTCGACGCACTCGTGGCGGGCGGCGTGCGCGCGCTCGAAGTCACGATGACGGTCCCCGGCGCCGTCGACCACATCCGCGCACTGGCGCCGCGGCTGCCGGCGGGGTTCCTGCTGGGCGCCGGCACGGTCACCGACGCCGAGACGGTGGCCCGTGTCGCCGACGCCGGCGCCTCCTTCATCGTCAGTCCGGTGTTCCGCCGCGAAGTCATCGCGGCCGCCGCCGCGCGCGACGTCGTGGCCGCGCCCGGCTGCTTCTCGCCCACCGAGGTGCTCGACGCGTGGGAAGCCGGTGCGCCAATCATCAAGGTGTTTCCGGCGACAGCCCTTGGCCCCGGCTATCTGAAGGATCTGCATGGCCCCATGCCGCAGGTGAAGCTGATGCCAACCGGCGGGGTCACCGTCGACAACGCGGGCGAGTGGATCGCGGCCGGCGCCGCGGCCGTGGGGCTCGGCACGTCACTGCTCGACTCGAAGGCCATCGCGGCAGGGAACTTCGACGTCATCGTCGAGAACAGCCGGCGCGTCATCGCCAACGTGCGCGCGGCGCGGGGGCAGTCATGAAGAAGGTGGTGACGTTCGGAGAGATCATGTTGCGGCTGAGCCCGCCGGGGCACGAGCGGCTCCTGCAATCGCCAGTGCTGCAGGCGACGTTCGGCGGCGGCGAGGCCAATGTCGCCGTCAGCCTCGCCCACTTCGGTCTCGAGAGCCGGTACGTGACGCGGCTGCCCCGGAACCCGATTGGCGACGCGGCCATCCGCGCGCTGCGCGCCGAAGGCGTCCTCACCGACGCGATCGTCCGCGGCGGCAGCCGCGTGGGAATCTATTACGCCGAGTCCGGCGCCAGTCAACGCGCCTCGACCGTCGTGTACGACCGCGCGCAGTCGGCCATCACCGAAATGACGCCGTCCGACCTGGACTGGTCAACGGTCATGGCCGACGCGTCATGGCTGCACGTGACGGGGATCACGCCCGCCCTGGGCGCTCGTGCCGCGGACTGCACACGCGCCGCCATCGCGGCCGCACGCGCGGCCGGCGCGTCGGTGAGCATCGACCTGAATTTCCGGCGGAAACTGTGGACCGAGGCCGAGGCCCAGGCCGTGATGCGCCCCATCGTCCAGGGGATCGACGTCGTCATCGCGAACGAAGAGGACCTGCAGACGGTCCTGGGCATCAGCGTCGAGCACGCCGACGTCACGTCGGGCGCTCTCGACGCGGCGAGCTACGAACGGGCCGCACGCGCCGTCTGCGAACAACTGGGCGTGCGCATGGTGGCCATCAGCCAGCGCGAAAGCACCTCGGCAAGCGACAACGGCTGGAGCGCGCTGCTCTGGGACGCCGCATCCGCGTCATTTCACCGCAGCCAGCGCTACGACATCCGCGTCGTGGATCGCATCGGCGGCGGCGACAGCTTCGCGGGCGGCCTGATCTACGGCCTGGTCACAGGACGGACACCCGAAGCGTCGCTGCGCTTTGCCGTCGCCGCCAGCGCACTCAAGCACTCGATTCCCGGCGACTTCAATCGCGTAACGGTCGACGAAGTGGATCGGCTGGTCAAGGGCGATGGATCGGGGAGGGTTCAGAGATAGGTGCGGTTGGTGCGATGGGTGCGGTGGG
>JBIQJY010000039.1:7627-8981 GCA_044507065.1 Acidobacteriota bacterium | reverse complement strand
CGCACCTTCCTCTCGCACCGACCGCACGCTCCTTCTCGCACCGACCGCACGCATCGCACCAAACGCACCAAACGCACCTTCCCACCGCCCCCGTCGCACCAACCGCACCTATCGCACCCGGCTCTCACCATTCCCACACCGTCCCATCTTCCTTCCGGTTTGTCGGGAGATACGCACGCTGGTAGGGGTACCGCTCGGCCAGCTTCTCGTCGAAATCCACGCCATGGCCCGGGGCGTCGCCCGGGTGCATGAGACCGTCGGCGTACGAGTAGGCGTGTGGAAACACCTCGTCGGTTTCCGACGCGTGAGGCATGTGCTCCTGGATGCCGAAGTTCGGCACCGACAGATCGAAATGCAGGGCCGCCCCCATCGTGATGGGCGACAGATCGGTGGCGCCGTGGCAGCCGGTCTGCACGTGATACATGTGCGCGAAGGCCGCGGCCTTCACGAGCGGCGTGAGCCCCCCGCCGTGCAGCACGGTCATCCGCAGGTAATCGATCAGCTGTTCGGTGATGAGCAGCCTCGCGTCCCACACACTGGCGAACACCTCTCCCACCGCGATTGGTGTCGTCGTGTGCTGCCGGATGAGACGGAAGCCTTCCTGGAGATCGGCTGGCACGGGATCTTCCAGCCAGAACAGCTGATATGGCTCGAGCGCCTTGCCGACACGTGCGGCCTGGACGGGCGTCAGCCGATGATGCGCATCGTGCAGCAGGTGTACTTCGGAGCCGAAACGCACGCGCAGCGCCTCGAACAGCGACGGGACGTGCCGCATGTACTTTTCCGACGACCAGACGTGGGTGGCGGGCCGTCCGCGTTCGGCGGGTTCATACGCCCGCCCATCCTTCGAGACGCCATAGGTCGACGCGAGGCCGGGCACGCCTGACTGCGCGCGCACGGCCGTGTATCCGAGTTCGATATGCCGCGCCACCTCGTCGGCCGTTTCCTCGATGTCGCGACCATTGGCGTGGCAGTAGACCGTCACGCCATCCCGGCATCGGCCACCGAGCAGGTTGTAGAGGGGTTGGCCGAGCGCCTTGCCTTTGATGTCCCACAACGCGACATCCACCGCTGCGATGGCCGTCATGGTCACCGGTCCGCCGCGCCAGTACGCCCCGCGATAGAGGTACTGCCAGATGTCCTCGGTCTGGAAGGGGTCGCGGCCGACAAGACACGGCAGCACGTGGTCGGTGAGATAGCTGGCCACCGCCAGTTCGCGTCCGTTCAATGTCGCATCACCCAGGCCGTAGACGCCGGCATCGGTCGTGATCTTCAGCGTCACGAAGTTGCGCCCGGGCGAGCAGACGAATACACGTGCGTCGGTAATCTTCATGAGATGCGAGGCGACGGGGCT
>JBIQJY010000039.1:0-7527 GCA_044507065.1 Acidobacteriota bacterium | reverse complement strand
GGCTGCGAGGCGCGCGGGAATCGACCGTGCGTCAGATCTGCGAGAACGCGGCCGGCCGCAGGTAGACGTTGCTGATGCTGCTGACGATCTCCGGGTCGGTATACCCGGGCGTGCTCGACAACTTCTTCCACTCGGGCAGGCCGATGAACGTGCTCCAGTACTTGTCGCGCGCCGCCATGTCCTCATAGACCAGCATGTATGTGAGGTTCGGCATGGCCGGACCCGCAATCGTCTGGCCGAAGAACACGGGCATCAGCCCGGCCTGTCGGAAGATCGCGATCTCGCCCTCGTTGAACATCTCGATCTTCTTGAGCGCTGCCTTCTCGCTGTGGCTCTCGTAGGTGCGGATCTCGAACAACCGGCTGCGCCGGCCGGCCTCGCCCCCGCCGAACGGCAGCTCGAGTTTCGGCATGCCCGAGAAGGCACGCATGATCGATGACTCGATCCGGACGAACGCGGGCGCCGTGGCCGGCGCGTCGAGGTAATCGCGGCCCGCCTCGAGGTAGGCCGCATCGTCCTGAAGCCGCGCCGGCAGGCTTGCGACGCTTTCCATCGTCGGATGCGTAATCAGCACGTAGGTCGACGGGCTGGCGGGCCCGATCGACACGTTGAACACGCCCACAGGTCCGAGGTTCGCACGCTGACAGGCCGGGATCAGGGCGCGCTCGAGGTACGCGTTGACGAGCGCCTGTGCCGGACCGCGCCGCAGCGTGTACTTCCGCAGCTCGTAGTACTCCGGCTGCGACGCCGCAGCCGGCGCCTGGTCCGCCCCGGCGGCTGCCAGTGGCGCCATCATCATCCCCCCGGCCGCGAGGCCCGTTGTCACGAAGTCACGCCGCGTCATGTCCGTCGCCATGTCTGCTCCCCTTCCCCAGCCGCGCCGGGGTCGAAGCCCCGGCTTCGGCTACTTGCGCTTCCAGCGCGTTCCCGTCGCCGAATCCTCGAGCACGATGCCGCGGGCGTCCAGGTCCTTGCGAATTTCGTCGGCACGGGCGAAGTTGCGCGTCCGACGCGCCTCGCGCCGCTCCTCGATGAGCCGATCGATCTCCTCGGCGGGCACCGGCGGCCGTGCGTCTTCCTCGCGCCGGAGAGACAGGACACCCAGTACGCGATCCGCTTCCTCGAACAGGCTCGCGATACGGTCCGCATCAGCACGTCCGAGCGTACCCTCGTCGATGGCCGCGTTCATCTCGCGCACGACGTCGAACAGCACGCTGAGCGCCTTCGGCACGTTCAGGTCGGCCGTCATCGCGGCGCGAAAGTCGGCGCGGGCCTGGTCGAGTCGGCCGGCAACGACGTCACTGCCGCCCTGCCGGTCGATCCGATCGAGACGGGCCAGGAAATCGGACAATCGCGTGAGCGCGGCCTCGGCCTGTTCCAGTCCCTCCCACCCGAACGTGAGCTGCTTGCGGTAGTGCGCCGACATCAGCAGATACCGCAGCGCCGAGGCGCGGTGGCCGCGATCGAGCACGTCCTTCACCGTATAGACGTTGCCGAGCGACTTCGACATCTTCTCGGTGTCGAGATTGAGGAACTCGACGTGGAACCAGAAGCGTGCAAACTGGCGCCCTGTCGCCCCCTCGGCCTGCGCAATCTCATTCTCGTGGTGCGGAAAGATCAGGTCGCGCCCCCCGCCGTGGATATCGATCGGCGGGTCGCCCAGCAGTCGCAGTGCCATTGCCGAACATTCGATGTGCCAGCCGGGCCGTCCGGGACCCAGACCCAGGTCCCAGCTGGGCTCACCCGGCTTGGCCGCCTTCCAGAGGACGAAGTCGCGTGCGTCCTGCTTGGCGTGTTCGTCGCTGTCGACGCGGGCACCGGCCTGCATGCCCTCGTGATCGAGCCTCGCGAGGCTGCCGTACGACGGCAGCGATGCGATGCGGAAATAGACCGACCCGTCGGCGCGGTACGTGTGGCCGCGCGCGTCGAGCGCCTCGATCATCGCGACCATCGCCCGCATGTTCGCCTCGTCGGTGGCACGAGGCGTCTCTTCAGCCGCCTCGAGCCCCAGCGTGGCGGCATCCTCGAGAAACGCGGCAACGTAGCGATCCGTGTACTCGCGCAGCGGCTCACCCGCCCCGGCGGCCGCGGCAATCGTCTTGTCGTCGACGTCGGTGAAGTTGGTGACCTGGCGAATGTCCCAGCCCTCGAGGTATCGCAGCGTGCGACGCAGCACGTCGATCGCCACGAACGATCGGAAGTTGCCGATGTGCCCGCGGGCGTAGACGGTCAGGCCGCAGTTGTACAGGCGGACGGTGCGGCCGTCGGCCGGCTCGAACCGTTCCTCGGAGCGTGTCAGGGTGTTGTAGAGCTGCATGAAAGCGTTTCGTGTCTGTCGCCTGACGAGATCTGCACGTCGACGCCCGCGTCGGTCGTCTCGATGGCCACGGCCACCTCGTCCAACGGATCGACGGCAATGCGGGTGACGGCGGCCGCAAGTGAATCCACGAACCGGTCGGTCGCCGATGAGGCCCGGCCCGTCAGCGCGAACCAGGCCCGAACGACGTCGGCCACGAGCCCTCGGAGGCGTTCGTCGGCCGGTACGCTGAGCGTGAGTACGGGGGGCGGCATGCGCGGGAGGATTCTATCAGGCCGGCTCAAAGGGGCATGCGGTCGAAGAGCGCCGCCGCATCGGCGCAGTCGCGGGCAATACCGGCTTTGAGTGCGTCCAGGCCCTCGAACCGGACCTCGGGCCTCAGCCACTTGACGAACTCCACCCGCAGTTGTGCGCCATAGAGATCGTGGGTGCCCTCGAGCAGGAACGTCTCGATGGCAAACCGACCGTCGCCAATCGTCGGGCGGATGCCGATGCTCGTCACCGCGCGATGGCTGACGCCGCCAACGGTGGCAATGGTGGCGTAGATGCCGTTTGGCAGGACCTGGTCGTTCCCGGTCCGCAGGTTGGCCGTGGGAAACCCGAGCTGCCGTCCCCGCCCGTCGCCGCGTACGACCTCTCCGTCGATGAAGTAGTGATGGCCGAGCAGGGCTGCCGCCTCGTCGACGCGGCCCTCCCCCAGCAGGTGCCGCACCCGTGTGCTCGAGACGACGAAGTCCTTGTAGAGGACCGGCTCGATCTTGTCGACGCGAAACCCGCGATCCTCGCCGAGCGCGCGCAGCAGCGTGAACGTCCCGGCACGGTCCCGACCGAAGAGGAAGTTCGCGCCGACCCACACCTCGGTCGCCTGCAACCAGTCGAGGATGACGGTCTCGACAAACAGCTCCGGCTCCCACCGCGACAGTTCCGGGGTGAAGCGCACCACGACGACCGCATCGATGCCGGCGCGATCGAACGCCTCGATCTTCTGGTCGAGCGTCATCAGGAGCGATGGCGCCCTGTCGGGCCGCAGGACACGGGGCGGGTGTGGGTCGAAGACCATGGCCACCGACGTGCCGGCGTGTTCGGCCGCGCGCCGTCGCACCTCGTCGACCAGTTGCTGGTGGCCGCGGTGCAGCCCATCGAAGTTGCCGAGTGCCACCACCGGGTACGGCCATCGGGGCCGGGGGGCGTCGGGGAAATAGCGGACCATCGCCATGCCGGATGCCAGCTTACACGTCGATTGCCAGGCCGTCCGAGGCAAGCGCAGTTCCCTCGGGCAGCATCGCGCTCGTGGCGGCGTGGCCCAGCTCGTGCGCAATGTGCGTGAAGTATGTCCGGCGCGCGCCTATCCGCCGGGCCATCTCGATGGCCTCCGTGAGGGAGAAATGCGTCGGGTGCGGCCGGTGCCGCAAGGCATCGAGCACGAGCACGTCCAGGCCGCCCAGCAGCGCCACCGAGGAATCGGGCACGGCGTTGCAGTCGGTCAGGTAGGCAAAGTTGTCGAACCGGAACCCGAGGACCGGCCACACGCCGTGACGCACGGGTACGGGCACCACCCGCGTGCGCCCGAAGCAACAGGGTCCCTCAATCGGGAAGAGCCGGAGATCGGGCACACCACCACCGCCGCGTGGCGCCTCGGCCTCGAAGACGTAGGCAAACGTCCGGCGCAGGTCGTCGAGCGTGTCGCGCATGCCGTAGAGCGGCATGGGCGCGCGCGACATCGCATTGAAGCGCCGGATCTCGTCGAGGCCCATCAGGTGATCGGCGTGCGAGTGCGTGTAGAACACCGCGTCGATGCGGCGCAGGCCCGCCCGCAGTGCCTGCGTGCGCAGGTCCGGCGTGGTGTCGACCAGCAGGCGCAGGCCGTCGGACGCCTCGACGCAAATCGACGATCGCAGCCGCTTGTCACGCGGATCGGGCGAAAGGCAGACGTCACAGTCGCACCCGATCATGGGCACACCGTGCGAGGTCCCGGTGCCGAGAAACGTCACGCGCACAACCGAAGAATGGTAGTGACAAGGCGGCGGCCCTGCAAGCCCCGCGATACCATGCCTCTCGCATGGCCACTCGCACACAGCCCCGCCCCCGCCCGGCCGCACGACGCCCGGGAGCTGCCTTCGAACGACTCGTCGACATCATGGCGACGCTGCGCGGACCGAACGGGTGCGCGTGGGATCGCAGGCAGACGCACGCCTCGCTGCGCGGCTACCTCCTCGAGGAAGCCTACGAGGCGGTCGACGCCATCGACGCCGGCGACCTCGCCGCACTCTGCGGCGAACTGGGCGACGTGCTGCTCCAGTGCGTCTTTCACGCGCAACTGGCGGCCGAGCGGCGCCGTTTCGACATTGTCGACGTGGTCGACGCGATTGCCTCGAAGCTCGTCAGCCGGCACCCGCACGTCTTCGCGGCCGATGGCCGTCGGCTGACCGCGCGCCAGCGCGCCGGGCGTGGCGCGACGACGCCCGAGGCCGTGCGAGAGCAGTGGGCGCGACTGAAGGCCGCCGAACAGGCCGACGCCGGCACCACCCCACGCGTGCTGGCCGGTGTCCCTCGTGCCCTTCCGGCCCTGCTGCGCGCGCACAAGATCGGGGCGCGGGTGGCGGCGGTGGGCTTCGACTGGACGCACGTCGACGAGGTCGTCGACAAGGTCAACGAGGAACTGCGGGAACTGCGCGAGGCGGTCGACGAGACGCCGCAGCGGGCCGCCGAGGAGATGGGCGACCTGCTCTTTGCCGTCGCCAGCCTGGCGCGCAAGCTCGACATCGACCCCGAGGCGGCGCTCGCGGCCGCCAACGACAAGTTCACCGCGCGATTCGACGCCGTCGAGCGCGCACTCGAAGACCGTGGCCGCAGCGTCCACATCGCATCGCTCGACGAGATGGAGGCCGCCTGGACGGGCATCAAGCAGGCGGAGACCGCGGCGCGGCGCTCACCCGCCAGCGCCGCCCGGTCCACGTCCGCATCGAGACCACCCGCCCGTCGGTCTCGATCATCACCGCGCCGTCGCGATCGGTCCTGAGCGTCGTTGTCCCGACGTTGTCGAGGCGCGCGAGCACTTCCGGCGCGGGATGACCGAACGGGTTGTTCCGCCCAGCGCTGACCACAGCGGCCCACGGGCGATAGGCCCGCACGAATCCGGCCGACGACGACCCCCGGCTGCCGTGATGGGCCACCTTCAGGATCCGCACCGCGCGTCGGTCGTCGTCGCGCACGAGATCGCCTTCGACGGGTATGCCCACGTCTCCTGTGAGCAGCACCTCCAGGTCCCCATGCCGCAGGCGAAAGACGATCGAGTCGTCATTGCGCACCTGCCGTCGTTCCCAGTCGGGCGGCGGTGGATGCACGACATCGACGATCGTGCCGCCGACTTCCCAGCGGTCGCCCCGGTGCAGCGACCGCCACACGGCACCACGCGCATCCGCGGCCTCGCGCAGTGCGGCGCGCCTGCCGTCCTGCGGGACCGGCACGCCTTCCCAGACTTCGCGCGCCGCGAACTCGGCCACCACGGCCTCGATGCCTCCGATGTGGTCCGAATCGGCGTGGGTGAACGCGACCCAGTCGACACGCGGCGCACCAAGCGCCCAGAGCGCCGGCGTCACCACGCGCGCGCCCGTATCGAACGACTCGGTCGACGCGCCCGCGTCGACGACGAGGACCTGTCCGGAGGGAAACTGCACCACGCTCGCGTCTCCCTGGCCGACGTCGAGGATCGTGACGCGGAGCACCCCGGCCGGCGGCGCCCGGTGCCGCACTCCGGGTGCCAGGGCGATCGCCACTGCCGTACTCGCGGCCGTCGTCCACGCGATCGCACGCGACGCTCTGGCGCCGCGTCCGGAGATGAGAATCCCGACGGCGGTGTAGTAAACCGCAATAACCCATGCCGGCGGCGGAGGTGTGCGCCAGGCGAGCCACGGCACCCAGTCCACCAGGTGCGCCGAGTCCACCAGGCCAATGGTCGCGACCCGGGCCGCAGCGCCGGCTGATCGGGCGGCAATCGGCCAGGCGTCGACGAAAGCCACCGCGACGATACCCGCGATCTGGATCACCGCCATGGCCGGAATCGCTGCGAAGTTGAGCAGCAGGCCGGCCAGGCTGACGCGGGAGAACGCCCAGGCGCCGATTGGCAGCAGCATCAGTTCGGCTGCAAGCGTCGCCGCGCCAAGCGTGACAAGTGCCGCCGCCGCACGCCGCGCGACCGTACGCGAGTGTGTCGTGACCCCAGTTCCGCCGACGACGGACCTGGCGATGCGTTCCGCGCAGATGAGGATGCCCGTGGTGGCACCGAACGACAGCCAGGCACCAGGCATGATCACGATGAGCGGATCGAGGGCGATGACGAGGAGTGCGACCAGGCTGAGCACGCGCAGCGGCGGCGCCCGGAGGCCGGCCGCTTCAGCCGTCAGCCAGACGCACGCCGCGGTCACGGCGCGCTGCACGGATGGATCGCCAGCCACGATCCATCCGTAGACGGCCACCATCGCCAGCGCGCCGAGAGCCATCGCGCGCGGTGACCGAACCAGGTGGCGGAGGGCCAGCACGACGACAAGGGTCACGATGGCGACGTTGCCACCGGAAATGGCAACCACATGGTAGGTGCCCGCGTCGATAAGGCGGCTGGTGAGGGCCGGATCGAGCCCGGCCCGGTCACCAATCAGGATCGCGGTGACGATGGCGCCCGTCGTGGGGTGGGACGCGAACAGTTCCCCCGCCGCGCGCCGCACGTGGCGGCGCACGGCAGCGGCCGCTTCGTCCCACCACGGCGCCGGACTCACCTGCACGAGCGCCGCGCTCTTGATGGTGCCGGTCAATACATACGCGCGGCGCAGTCGTTGCACGAGTGGATCGGCGCCGCCCGGATTCTGCAGCACGGCGGGCCAGCGCATCGAGGCCGGCGCCTCGATGCGCCGGCCCGCCGTCCATGCGCCGTAGGCGCCAACCGCCAGGTCGCCCTGCACGTGCAGGAGCGCGCGGCCCGGGACGGACCGCCATCCGCCAGAGTCGAACACGTGCGTCACCCACACCATCAGGCGGATAGCGCCGCTCGGTGTCCGCGCGGCGTCCTCCTCGAGGACGCCGCGCACGGGCGTCGGCGTGTCGCCAACAGCGGCATTGTCGTGCGCGGCGGCGAACCAGAGGCCGAGCGGCGGCGCGAGGATCGCGTCGCGCGCCCTGGCTGTGTGTGACGCAGCCAGGGCGCCGACCGCGACAAC
>JBIQJY010000002.1:33064-125438 GCA_044507065.1 Acidobacteriota bacterium | reverse complement strand
CCCCCGCGCTGGAACCCTGCTGCTGTCTTGCGCTAAGATGCCATGTTGCCGTTGTGGCGAGCGTAGCTCAATGGCAGAGCATCGGCTTGTGGCGCCGGTGGTTGCGGGTTCGATTCCCGTCGCTCGCCCCATTCCCCGGCCGCGTCCAGGCCTTTCCATCCCCCTTCAACCCCGTCAGGCGCGAGTCTTCGCACCGTCACGCCCCAGCAGATAGTCCAGCACGTTCCCCATGAGGGCGTTGATCCCGGCGTAGCGGGCCGGCGGCACGTCGACGAGCGCCGCTTCGGGCTGGATGTACCGACCCTCCACCAGTTCGTCGCGGCAGTGGCTGACGAGCGCGTGCGCCGAGTCCGGCGTCGTTTCCAGGTGGAACTGCAGGCCGATGACCGTGCGACCCACCTGGAACGCCTGGTTCTCGCAGGCCGCGCTCGTCGCCAGCCGCACGGCCCCCTCCGGCAGGTCGAACGTCTCGCCGTGCCAGTGGAACACGTCGACCTCGGGGGGAAACCGGAACCGGTCATCCCCTCCCGCGTCTGCCACGCCGCGGATCGGGAACCAGCCGATCTCCTTCTCGCGGTTCGGGTAGACACGCGCCCCGAGCGCGCTCGCGATCAGTTGCGCGCCCAGGCACACACCGAGGACGGGCGTGCCACGCTCCACGCACTGGCGCACGAACGCCTTTTCGGCGACGAGCCACGGCAGCGCGTCCTCGTCGTTCACGCTCATCGGCCCGCCCAGGGCGACGAGCAGAGCGATGTCGCCCGGCTCCGGAAACTCGGCGGACTCGAACAGCTTCGTTCCGGTGATCTCGAGCCCGGCCGCGCGAGCCCATGGCTCGATGCTGCCCAGGCCTTCGAACGGCACGTGCTGCAGATAGTGAAGCCTGCTCACCTGGTCTGCTCGACCACCCAGTCGGCAATCAGGGTCAGCGCCGCGGGCGCCATCGTTTCCTCGATGCGCGCGTATTCGTCGGGCGCCCCTGTCTGGCTCGTCTGGAAGAGATGATTCAGGCCCGGCAACTCGCGGACTACAGCGTTCCCGTTGCCGCCGGCTTCGAGCGCTTCGCGGATGGCCGCGAGGTTCTCGGCGGCGGGCACCTGCCGATCGTTCGATCCGATCAACGCGAGGACCGGTACCGCCACGCGCTGCAGGACCGGACGCGGATCGTGGGCCAGGAAGTACCGGAACCATCGCCCCGATGATCCCGCCAGCAGCAGCCGGACGTTCTGCCGCGCGACCTCCCTGTCGGGCACGCCGGGGATCGGCTCGATCGATTCGATCAACGCTTCGCGCGCGGCTTCGTTCGGCTCGCCGTCGGCTTCCGACTGGATCAGGTCGTAGACGCGACGCCGCATCGAGAGATCCCAGTCGATCACCGCCTTGGGCACTTTCTGCGTCCCGGCAATCGCTGCAATCTGCAGCATCATCAACTCCTCGCCCGGCAGGCCGTTGCCGGCCAGCATGACGATGAACCGCACGCGTGGGTCGTCGGCGGCAACCATCGGCGCGATGACGCCGCCTTCGCTGTGGCCGATGAGGCCGATGTGATTCGAGTCGATGTCCGCGCGCCCGTCGAGCAACGCGACGCCCGCGCGCACGTCGCCCGCCAGGTCCGCCGTGGTCGGTTCCATCGTGCCGCGATCCGACCCGCCGATGCCGCGATCGTCGACGCGCAGGACCGCAATGCCTCGTCGCGTGAGGGTGTCGGCCAGCAGAAGGAAGGACTTGTGCCCGAGGATGGTGTTATCGCGATCCTGCGAGCCCGATCCGGTGATGAGCAACACGGCGGGAAACGGCCCGGCGCCCTGCGGCAGCGTCAACGTGCCCGCCAGCCGAACGGCCGCGGCCTCGTTCCTGTAGACGACCTGTTCCTCGCGGTACGGAAACGGTGGCCTGGGCTCCTGCGGTCGAGGCGGCGGCGGCGCGACCGTCGCCGTTCCGCCACGGCGCAGCTCGAACGGAAACGTCGCGCCGTTCTGGCTGAACGTCCCGGTGATGCTCGTCCCGTCGCCGGACAACGTGCCGCTGAACGTCGGCTTGCCCGGGATGCCG
The DNA here is from genome assembly GCA_044507065.1 of Acidobacteriota bacterium. Classification (GTDB taxonomy): domain Bacteria; phylum Acidobacteriota; class Vicinamibacteria; order Vicinamibacterales; family SCN-69-37; genus SCN-69-37. Next base: position 123,386 of record JBIQJY010000002.1, on the reverse strand, counting down.
GCGATGTCGAACGCCACGGCTCGGCCGTCGATGGCAATCCCGCCCAGCGGCAGGCCCTTCGCGCCCTGCGCGGGAATGTCGATGCTCCCCGTCCACGCGCGCGTCGCCGCATCCTGCGCAAGCGCCACGGCAATCTCGAGCGGACCGGGTGGCAGGCTGATGCGGCCCGTCCAGGCGCCGGCGGCCGACGAAGTGTCCTGGCCGGCCTCGGCCGCGACGGGCGCGCCCGACGCTGTCGCGCCGGCGGCCATGCACACGAGCAGCACGCCGAATGCCATTGATCTGAACGTCATCATGAGAAACCTCGCGTCAACGCAGCAGCGCCGTCAGCGCCACCTTCGACAGGACTTCGGCCACGACCACGGCCACGACGAACGAGATGCCGGCGCGAGGCCCGCGCATGCCGGCGCTCATCGCGAAGCCGCGGTAGAGCCAGACGAATTTCCAGACGGTGAATGGCAGGCTGCTCACCGCGCCAATCATCACGCGGATCGACACCTGGCCGGACACGGCCTGCCGCATCAGCTCGGCCGGCGCCGGCAGCATGACGAGCGCCCACAGGGCCACCAGCACGAGCGGCAGCCGGGAGACGGCCACGGCGACGAGGAAATCCTGCACACGTCCCTGGCGCCGCACCATGAGACTCGTGATCCACAGGATGCACGCCGTCAACGGCACGGCCACGACCTGATCGAGCAGCGCCGTCCGCCACGACGGCACACCGGCAACGCGGTGCATGTCGAGCGCACCATCGAACCGCACACCGAGCTGCGAGACGGCCAGCGACGCAACGACGACGGCAACCGCGAGAAGCGTGGCGTGAAGCGGTCGGAGATACTCGGCGGGATTGCGCACGATCCGGGGCACGCCGCCCGTGCCGCGCAGCGCAAGCCGGAGGCGCTCGCCTTCCTCGACGGTAATCCGCCCGCCGGCGACCAGGTCCCTGACGCGTGCGTCCGGCCCCGTCACGACAGGGCTCGCAGTCTCCGCTCGGCGGCCACCACCGAGAGGGTGCCTTTGGCAATGGCGTCGAGGATCGCGTGGCGCTCGGCATCCTGCTCGACGGCCGTTTCGGCCGCGCGCAGCTGTTCGATGATCGCGTCGAGGCGGTTGCGGATGGTCGGATAACTCTGACCGTAGAGTGCGGCCATCTCCTTGAGACTGCCCGACGTCCGGACGAACCGCAGCACGAACGTCAGGTCCTCGGGCGACAGCCGCATCAGCGCGGGGAGTTCGAATGTGCCTTCGAGCTGGGTGCGGCAGGAATCACACGCCAGCCGCGTGATCGCCAGCGCGCCCCGGCAACTCGGACACTCCGCGGGAAGAGTAGCCATCGGAAAGCAATAATATTCATTTAGACATTAACAATGTCAAGCCATAAATGAATATTGTTGCGCCACCATCCCGGCAGCTGCGGGCTTCAAACGCGACAGGCCTGGTGGCGGCATCCGGGGTAGGCCGACCAGGTGTGCAATCTGGTATGCCGACAACCCGATTTCGTCGTTCCCCTCCGCGTGCGACGTGCGGCGCACGGCGCAGGAAGACGGGAGACCGAAGGTATCGAACTTGTATCTGCAACGCTTCCGCAACCCGTCGCACTACCAGGCGTGAACGAACAGTCCTTTGCCGGCCGGACGGCCGGGAGGAGTGGGTCATGAGTGCATCTCGCTCTGTCCAGGGTTTTCGCCTGCCGGTCCTGTCGGCGCCGCTGCTGGTCGTCGCGCTCGTGATGAGCGCGCGGTGTTCCGGCTCAGACGGCGGCACACCGCCAACGCAGAATCCGCCGCCTGCCGCGGCGCAGACGAGCACGACCGTGAGCGGACCGGCATCGGTCGCCGTCGGGGCGACGGCGCAGTTCACGGCTACCGCCAACTTCTCCAACGGTACGACCCAGAACGTCACGAGCACCGCCACATGGGCGTCGGCCACGCCGGGCGTCGCCACCGTGAATGGCGCCGGCCTGGCCGCCGGCGTTGCGGCGGGCACCACGCAGATTCAGGCCACATCGGGCGGCCTTTCCGGCTCTGCGCCGCTGGCGGTGGCCGCCGACCCGCCCGTGGCCCGCTTCACCGTGTCCGGCCCGCGCGGCGTCGACGCGTGCCAGATCATCATCGGCTCCGGCGGCAACCTGGACTGCACGTTCGACGGGTCGGCGTCAACCGGGGGGTCGGGCGGCGCCGTGGTCGCCTGGACCTGGCGGTTCGATGTGGGCACCAACAGCGGAGGCCCGGTCACCGACGACGACCCCACACTGACGCCGCAACCGGGATGCGGCTTCTTCAGTGACAAGCCGGATGAGGTCGGACCGGGGTTCGTCCAGATGATCGTGAAGCTCGAGGTCCGCAACGCGGCGGGCGCCGTCAGCGCCGAGCTACGCAACCAGAATGTGCGCCTCTTCCACCAGAACCAGTGCGGCTTCTGAGCCGTCCGGCCCGGTCGCGCCGTCGTGCGCGGCGTTCTTGACTTCGCCGCTGCCCACCTGCAGCATGTGCTCGCATGCCGAGAATTCCTTCAGCGTTGCTCGCTGAGCTCTCGGACGCGCTCCGCGAGAGCTACCTGCGCGCCTCGCAGCTCGATCAATTCCTGCTGACGCGACTCGACCGTCGGTTCGACGATCTCACCTCGCGCTACATCCCGCTCAAGGAAGCCGTCACCGAGGTCGTGACCAGGGCGCACGACCAGGGCTGGCTTCGCGATCTGGTACAGAAGGCGGCCGAGGACCGCCCACAGAACGACACGTTCACGCGAGTGCTGGCGGCGCTGCCCGACCTCGCCCCGGCCAGCCTCCCCGCGCTCGGCCGCAGCCACATCGACCGTCCGTCGCTGCTCTGCGGCCGGGCGCTGCAGTGGAACGAGGTCTGCCAGATGGCTCCCGTGCGGCGGCACCAGGTGCTGCTCGTGCCCGGCGGGCGGGGCCAGGACCCGATGCACTTCCGCGATCGCATCCAGGTGTGGCTGACGCCCGATCCATCGCGCGCCATGCTGACGGTGCACTGGCCCACGCCGCCGAAATCGCTGGCCGAAATGCTCGAGGCGCTGGCCGCGAGCCTCGGCGAACTCGGGAAGACCGAGGCCGACCTGCGCCAGGTCCTCCAGGCGCGGCTCGCCTACCAGAACCTCGTGCTGCTGCATCCCTGCATCACCGAGGGCTTCGACCAGCCGCACTTCCTCGAGTACTACACCGCGTGGCTGCCGGCCGCGGTGCCCGAACGCGGCACGGCGTCGCTCAAGTGCGTACAGCCGATCGAATGGCCCGTCCGCGCGCGGTCCGGCCTCATCGGACGACTCTTCGGCGGCAGCGGCTCGAGTGCGCGCACCGGCGCGCTCCAGTTCATGGCAGCGCTCAAGGCGCGCCAGGCCGCGGCCCTGCGCGTCCTCGACGTCGACGAACTCGCCGACCTCGAGCCGCGCGAGCTCGAACAGTTCCTCGAAGACAGCGAGTTCACCGTGGAACACCAGCGGATCCTGCTCTCGCAACTGCTCGGCGGCCCGCAGGTGCCGGGTTACCTGTTCAAGACCATCGACGACTACTGGCGATCGATCGGCGGGCAGTCATGACCACATCATTCGGACCCTATCGCGGCGACGGCACGACCCCCGGTGGCGCGGCGACCGATTCGCGCGGCGAGCGCGGCCGCTATCTGGCCGATCCGCAACTGGTGGCCGCCGTCAACACGGCGCTCATTGTCGAGCAGCCGCTGCTCGTCACGGGGGAGCCCGGCACGGGAAAGACGGCGCTGGCCTGGTCGGTGGCAAGCGAACTCGGGCTCGGCCACGTGCTCAACTTCCACACGCGCAGCGACCACCAGGCCCGCGACACGCTGTATGAAATCGATCACCTGCTGCGCTTCTACCACGCGCAGGTCCACGACGATCGCGCCACCAATCCGGAGCACTACGTCCGGTGGAACGCGCTCGGCGAAGCCATCCGGTCCACGAGCCGCCGACTGGTGCTGATCGATGAGATCGACAAGGCCCCGCGCGACTTCCCCAACGACCTGCTGAACGAGCTCGACCAGATGGAGTTCCGTGTCCCGGAACTGGCGATCGAGGTGCGCGCCGCGCACCGTCCGGTCGTGATCATCACGAGCAACAGTGAGCGGCAACTGCCCGACCCGTTCCTTCGCCGATGCGTCTTCCACCGCATCGAATTCCCCGATGCACCACGCCTCGAAGCCATCCTCACCGAACGGCTCGCCCACCTGGCGCTGCCCGATCGTCTGGTCTCGGTTGCGGTACGCCGATTCGACGAGGTGCGGGCGCTGCCCGGCCTCGAGAAGAAGCCGGCGACAGGCGAGCTCATTGCGTGGGTCAAGGTGCTTCGGGCCACCGGCATCAGCCCCGAGGCGCTCGAACGCGTGCCCCTCGCCGATCTGCCGTCGACCGCTGCGCTCCTGAAGACCGAACAGGACGCACGGATGATCCGCGCCGCGAGTTGACGTCTCCATGAGCGCGCTTCCGTTCAGCGACTTTCTCGAGCTGCTGCGCGCGCGTGGGCTGGGCGTCGGCCTCCATGAACACCTGGCCGTCGGCCGACTGCTCGAGCACTGGCACTCGACCAATCGAACCGAACTGCGCGACGCCCTGGCCGCGCTCGTGGCGCGGCACGAAGGCGAAGTGGAGACGATTCGCGGCCTGTTCGACGAGTGTTATCCGCCCGACGACGCCATCGATCGGGACAGCGGGGCGGGCAAGCCGCGCACCTACCGGCTCATCGGGCTGCTCGACAGCCGGCGCGGCTGGGCGGCCGGCGTGGCCGCGCTCGTCCTCACCAGTGCAATCGGCTACGCGGCCTACTACTACGCGAACGTCGCCATCCCTCCGGCGCCGCTCCCCCCACTGGCCACGCCCGTCGCCCTTGGACCACTTGCGGTGCCCGAACCCGACGCTCCACTCCCGGATGCCGTCCCCGTCCTGCCCGAAGCGCTGATCCAGCAGGCGCCTGATCCACCTGCGGCTCAACTCGCGCCGCCGGCCGGCCGGGTCAACTGGCCGTGGCTCCTGGGCCTGTCCGGCCTCGCCCTCATCGTCGCGCTCGTCGCGCTGTGGAGTTCGCGCATCCGGGCGAGCGCACGGCAGTGGACCGTCGACGCGTGGCAGAAGGCGCTCGCGTCGCTGCCCGGTCCGTTCCACACGCGGATGGTCCTGCGCGACCTCCACACGCGGCTGCCAAGGCGCGATATCGAGGACGCGGCAACGCTGCTGGCACGGGCCTTCTCCGGCATGGGCCTGGGCGAGGATCTGGACGTGCGCCTGAGCCTGCAGCGCACGCTGCGATCGGGCATGCGGCCGCAGCTCATCTTCAAGCCGCGGCGCATCCAGCAGGCCATTCTCGTGCTTCAGGACACCGCGCAGGTGATGCGCGTCTACAGCGAACGCGTGGACGCCTTCGTCACCGATCTCCGACGTCAGGGCGTCGTCCTCGACCGCTGGTACTTCGACGGCGACGTCCGCTACGCGGCGCATCGCCCCAACGGACCGCTGGTGGCGCTGGAGGTCCTGGCCAGGCGCAACGAGGACCGGCCGGTGCTGATCGTCAGTTCGGGCTTCGGCCTGAGCGCCACTCTCACGGCAACGGATCGTGCCTGGCAGCAGGCGTTGCGGACGTGGGCGCGACGGGTGTGGCTCTCGCCGATTCGCGATCCGGCGCAATGGCCCGACGCGCTCGGGCGCATCCCGATCCGCGTGCTGCCGATGACCCGCGACGGGCTGCTCGAGGCCGCCCGCGTGCTCGCGCAGGATCGCTACGACGTGGGGTCCGTCGCGCGCACGCGCGTCGACGACGTCGTGCCCGTGACGATGGGGCATGTCGCCACACTCCGCCAGCTCGCCAGCGTCGTGCCCTACCCGACGGCGGCCGAACTCGAGCTGCTGCGCCAGCGGTTCGCGCCCGCGGTCCCGGAAGGCGCCGTGCTGCACGTCGCGACGGATCTGCGTGCTTACGAAGGGGCGCAGATCCGGATGAGTGACGGCGACATCCGTTCGCACCTGCACGACCTGCGTCGGGAACGGCCCGGACTGGAGGTCGAAGTCCGGCGCTACCTCATGAAGGTGCTGGCCGACTCGGAGCCCGTCGCCGGATCCGCAGCGCACCTGCGGTGGGAACTCTCGCGCGCGCTGCACCAGGCCCGGATCGACAGGCTCGCCGGCGGCGATGCCACAGCCGCGCTTGCCGAACTTTCGCGGCTCGCCCGCGGGCCCGTCTGGCGGGAACTGCGTGAGGCCATCGAGCGCCTGGAACCAGCCGGGCGCGATGCCGGCGCGCTCCGCAGGGCCGCAGGCGTGGACAGGCCCGGCAGCGTTCCGGCGTTCCACGACGACACCGGACTGGTGCAGCCGCTGCCCTTTCACTGGCGTCCGCCGCACTGGAGAGACGCCGTCGGCGCCACCGCTGTTGCGGTCGTCGTCCTGCTGGCCGGAGTCGCAAGCGGGATGCCGCGCGTCCAACCCATGCACGTCCTCGATGCCTATCGCCTCGACTACCAGGCGTCGGCGGACGCGTCCACGCCGGGTGTCCTGCGGGTCACCACGCGCGATCCCACGTCGGGCGTCCCCGCTACCGTGCAGATCTACCGCGACACCGTTCCGTATGGCGCGGCCATCACGATCGACGGGGCCGACGGCGGGACGATTCCACTCGAAGCGGGATCGGCGGCGCACTTCTATCAGGCGCGCGCGGCGCAGCCCGGTGGCGGGCTGGCGCTGAGCAACACGATCTGGGCCCCATCGGTGGTCATCGTCATCGACGCCCAGCCCTGGGCACGAATCACCGTGCGATCGACGGACGGCGCCGTGCCCGACCTCGAGCAGTTGTCCCCCGCCGCGTTCCGCCTGCCGGAAGGCCGATACGACGTTCACCTGGAGAACGACGGACTCACAGCGCCGCTCGACCACCACATCGAGGTAACTGTCGACGGTCCCCGCACATTCCGCGTCGACATGCCTGGATTCGACCCGAACGATGCGCTGGGTCAGCTGGGCCTCGGCGCCCCCCCAGCCGCCGCGTACTGAGGACCGACTCGGCGACGCCTACGAGCCGAAGCGGAGGATGGCCGATGTGGAGAGGCTGACGGTGTCGGCCGCCACGTCCACTCCAAGGTTCCACTCGAGGTCCGGCGAGAAGGTGAAGCCGACGCCGCCGCCGACATGTGCCCGCCGGCGCCCCGTCGACAACGCGATGGCCAGTTTCTCGTCCCGCAGCCGAATGGCGGGATGATCGGCGGGCTGACCGGGAACGAACGCCACCGAGTGATCGGGATCCAGCCAGCCGCCCAGGCGGAGCTGCGGAATCCATCGCATCGTCTCGATCGTGTACTGCAGGCCGACGTGCAGTTCGACGCCATTGTCGAGGCGCAGGCGGTCCTCGACGTTGGTCGACAGCGCCTGGTCCTCGATGAAGTCGTCGAAGAGCCGCGAGTAGCCCACCCACTTCACCTCGCCGGTCAGCAGCCAGCGGCGACCGGGACGCGGCACTTCCACGGCCACCCCGCCCGCCACGACGTGCGGCAGCCTGAACACGTTGCGTCGGAAGGCGTCGCCATCCTGCGTGTCGTAGTCGAACGAAGGCCCGTGTCGATAGACGACGCCGACACGCGTCGAGGCGCGGGCTCGATCGGCGCAGGGCTTGAAGCACCCGCGCAGGCCGATGGTGGGCGCGAAGGCAACGTCGGAGCCCGTCTGGGTCGCGCGCCCGAGTTCGACGGTCCGAACCGCCTCGCCAAAGAAGCCGTTCACGTCGAATCGCCGGAAGACAGACGTCATGTCGAAGCCGTACAGGTTCGCCGTCCCGCCTATTGCGATACGCGGCGTGACCTCCCAGGCAACCGCCGCGCCGTAGCCGGTAATCGAGATCGATCGGACACCTTCCTGCGGCACGTCGCGTCGCGCCGTCAGTTCGGCGGGATCCTGCTGGAAGACGCCCTCCGAAAAGTAGCGTTGATCGACCCGCGCCAGTTCGTGCCGGAAAGCGGCGATGACCCACCCCTGCCGCGCGCGTGGGAACACGACGCTCGCGTACGGGACGCGCGCGCTGTCGTCGCGGCTGGTGCCCAACTGCGGCCCGTCGATGACGTCGGTTCCCTCACCCGACGCGCGACCCGAGAGCCGTCCCCGCTCGAGGAACGACGATTCGAGCCAGCGTCCGCGCAACTCGATGGAGAACTCCGGCCGTCCCAGCTCTCGCAGCCCGGCCGGATTCGCAAAGCCCGCCGTCGCATCGTCGGCCAGGCCCGCGAAGGCGCCGCCCATCGCCAGGCTTCGCGCGCCGGGATTGACGAAGTCGAGCTGGAGGGGAATCTGCACGCTCGTCTGTGCGAGTGCCGCGTGCGCCATGAGCAGCACGGCAGCCGTCGAGGTCAAGGCGGCACGCGCGAACCGGCGCGTCGTCATTGCGACGTCTCCAGTTCCCGCAGGACGCGCGGTGAAATGAAGCGACGATCCGCCGGGGCCAATCCCGGCCCGACATCGCGGAAGTCCGTCCGCGCCTCCTGTAACAGTGCCACGTCGGCGCCACCGGCAAGGACGAGGCTGGCCTTCGCACACGCGAGAAACGCAGCCTCGCGGGCACTGGCCGCACGCGCCAGCAGCGCGACGGCGCCGCGGTAGTCGCCGGAAAAGTACGCGATCAGTCCGCGTCGTCCGGCCGCCGAGATTGTCGTCGATGGATCCACGGGCGGACCGACATCGTCAGGGCGCTTGCCGACGGGGCCCGTAGGAATGTAGGGCGACTTCGTCGTGCCGAGGCCGGAATCGACGGGCACGTTTGCGGCCGGCGTCGGCAATGTCTGCGTCACTGAGGGCGGCGCGGCAATGGGCGGCGCCGCCGCGGTGGCTGCCGGCGCGGCACCTGCCGATGCGGCTCGCCGCTGCGACGCGATCTCGTCTGCCAGTCCCTCGACCTTGGCGGTGGCAAACCCGCCGGCGCGCGCGGCTTCGAGCCGCACCTCGGCCTGCTGGAAGTCGCCGCCGGCCAGCAGTCGGCGTGCGTCATCGAAGGCGGCGCCGGCCGTTGCCGATCGCGTCTGCCTCGTGAACGCGGCGTACTCCGGATCGCCGGGGCGGACGAGGCCCTGCTTTTCGACCTCGGTGAAGGCCGCGAGCGCGGCGCTGAAGTCGTCGCTGGAAAGATGCGCCACGCCCAGGTAGTAGTCGGGCAGGAAGGCGATGTACTGGCCGCCGTAGGTGAAGACGCGTCGGCCGGGCGCCGGCCCGTCGCGCCTGGCCTGCTCCAGCAAGGCGACGGCCCGCTCCCTGTCGCCCCGGTTGGCGGCGGCCACGCCATCGCGATAGGCCTCGTACCAGCGCAACTGCCCCTGCGCGAAGGCCGGCACGACTGTCGACAGGGCGAGCACGACGGCAAGCCAGAGGTGCCACCGGCCCCGGGAAGCGATCGGGGACCGGGCGACACCATCTGTGCATCGTCCTTGTGCCGTCGCGTCGGGCGGCAGCATAATCGCGGCATCGGACCAGGAGGATCGCATGGGCAACTCAGATCCGTTCCTTACCTACCTGAAGTCGTTCGGCTACAGCGTGGTCCGGCTGCCCCGGACCGACATCCGTCCACTGCAGTTGTTCATCCGGGAGAACTCGCGCCTGTCGCGCCTCGGGGACGTCGAGACGATCCTTCGCCCGGGCGCCGCCGTGCCGCTCCCGCGGGTGAAGGAGAATGCCGCGGCCGCCAACGTCTCGGGCGAACGCACGCGCGACCTCAGCCTCGGTGTCGGCCTCACCATCCTCGGTTCGGTCATCGGTGCGATGGGCGGGTCTCGGCTCGGCCTCGATGTCGGATATCGCAGCGCGAAGACCATCGCCTTCGAGTTCACCGACGTGCTCGAGGATCGCGTCGACCTCGCCGATGTCGACCAGTACCTGACCGACGCCGACATCGCACCGTTCAGCAGCCACGCCGCCGAGTTGCTCGAAGCCGACTCGATCCACGTGACGACCTCGACGATCAAGAGCCGCACGTTCATCGTCGAAGCGCGCGAGGAGTCCGGCACGCCGGTGAAGCTTTCGGTCCCGGACATCCAGCAGATCGTCGGCGCAAGCGTCAATGTCTCGATCGACCAGAAATCCAACGCGAAGATGGTCTATCAGGGCGCGCAGCCGCTGGTCTTCGGGTTCCAGGCCGCGCGGCTCTTCTACGAGCAGGGCCGCTACACGGCGTTCAAGCCGATGCCGCCAGGCGCCGGCGCGCTCGAGGCGCGCCGCGACGCGTCGCGCGTCGACTACCTCGTCACCGAGAGCCCGTTCGTGCGCCTCGACGCGCGGTAGCGGGCCGTGCGCCGTCACGCGCGACGCTGCGGGCCGTACGCGTCCCACAGCCCCCCCATGAAGAAGCCGCCGAACGTGGCGATCGCGCGCACGCGATCGGCCTTGCGCGTGGCATTGACGGCCTTCATCGAGGCCGTCATCCGGACCAGGGCCGGCACGCCGAGGCGGAGCACGCCTGCGCCGACGACCGGACCGGTCGCGTCGGTCCCCTCGTGCAGGCGCGTGAACAGCGTGGTGGTGTCGTCCCACAGATCCGCTCCGTGCTTGTCGTTGCGGACGCGTTTGTGTCCGGCCAGATAGAAGGGACGCCCATCGTGCTCGAACGCCACCTCGTACACCATGTGCCTCAGGTGCGGCTCTTCGGTAGGCGAGAAGAGCCGGAAGACGCCCGTCGGCGCCGGCAGTTTTCGCCCGAACGGATCGAAATCGATCCGTCCGCTGATCTCACCGGTGTGCGAGCGGTCGGCGATGAACCGATCCAGGTCGGCGATGGTGATGGTCGCGTGCAATGCGAGCGACGTGCCGGCGGCCTTGCCGGCCTGTTCGCCGGCCACCGGGTCCGACTCGCCCAGGGCAAACGGTCCGCTCATGGTTTCCTGGAACGTGATTCCGATAGGTTCTGCCTGCATCGTGTCCCTCATCCTTCCAGCCCCGCCGGCTTGTCGAGTTCGTCGAGGATCAACGGGAACGTGTCGCGCCAGGCGTCCTGCCCCATGAATATGTCGAGGTGGCCGTAGGACGGCACGATCCGGAGCGAGTGGTAGCCGGGGCGGAGGCGATCGAAGTGCTCGAAGCTCCGCACCTGGCTCTCGGGCAGGAAGCAGGCGTTCTGCTCGCCCGACATGAAGGCAATACGGGCCGAGGTGGCCGGCGCCGCCTCGACGTAGTCGACCGGCAGTTCCGGATGCCCCTCGACCGATCGCAGGTGTCCGTGTTCGACGCAGGTGGCCATCTGCTCGAAGAACGTGAGCGGCACCTCCGCGAACTCGTCCGAGAGCCACTCGTGGGTGGCGTCGTTGAGGTTTTCGTGGCGCCACAGCGTGGGAAAGCCGGCGCCGTAGACGAAACTCGAGTGCCGGCACACGGCGTTGTCGCACTCGTGGTGCGTCGCGCGGACCAGCTTGTCGACGAACCGCGCGACCGGCGTGGGCGCGTGGCGTCCCCACTGCGGATTGAGGTACTCGGTCATCCGGCGCATCATCGGCATCGCGAAGCGCAGCTTCGCCTCGGCGGGCTTGGGCACAACCGTGTGCACGGCCACGGCGTTGCTGACAATGGTCTTCACGGCGGGCACAAGGCCGGCAATCGCCGACATCATGAAGCTTGTCGAACCCTGGCAATGGATGATCGCCTTGACCTCGGGCGATCCCGTCTCTCGCACGATCGTCTCGACGGCGGCCGGATGGTCGTAGAGGGCCGCCTGATCGAGCGTCCAGCGATTGGGGTCCAGGTCGATGCTCGCCCGCCAGTTCTCGAGCCACACGTCGTATCCGTGCTCGACGAGGCAGTCGACAATGGTCGTCCGGACGGGCGCGCGGAAGATGTTGGCGCGCACACCGGCGCCGTGGACCAGCACGACCGGCCCGCGCGTCGGCGGGTGGTGCCCCTCCACGTGAATCAGGTTGCACATCAGGCCGTCGCCGGCCCGGAATTCGATCGTCCGTTCGGTCCGGACAGCTGTGGCAGTCGTCATGGCCGTTCTCCGTTCTCGCTCACGTTCCGGCCGGTGCGGCCAGCACGGCGCGCTTGCCGCGCGCCTCGAGCAACTGGAGGATCGCGCCGATCGGAATCCCCTCGTTGTAGGTGGCCTGATGGCCGGGATCGAAGTTGGGGTCGCCGCTGTGGTGCAGGGCGACGAGGTCCCAGTTCGCGTCGAAACACGGCGCTCCGGACGACCCGCCCTCGGTGTTCACGTTGTAGGTCAGCCGCGTGCCGTTGGCGTTCTGCCCGACGACCGCCCGCATGTCGAGTGCGAGCTTGAGCGGCGCGGCCGACGGGTGCTGCATGATGAGGAGCGGCGACTGCGGCGTTGCCGGCATGCTCCTGCTGCAGTCGATCCAGCCGCGCGCCGGAGCGCTCGGGTCGGCCCTGTCGCCGGCCGGATGCGACCCGGGTGCGTCGGTAAGCCGGACAATCGCGTAGTCGAGCTCATCGGGGTTCGGCACGCCGGACTTCGGCTCGCGCTCGGCATCGACCGGACTTGGCGGGCTCGCATCCACCAGCCAGTCGTCGGGCGCCAGCCGGAACACGACGCCTTCGGTCACGACATCGTTCGACAGCCGCTTGTAGTCGAATCGGAAGAGGGCTGCTTCGGGCCGGACCTGCCCCCCGATCACGACATCCATGACGTGATGGTTGGTGACCAGCACGTCCGGCGCCACGAGAAACCCGGTCCCATAGGCGGTGCCGCGCGGCGTGGGGATTTCGATCCGGCAGACCTGCGTTTCAATCCGACCGAGCCGCGTACGGAATCGCTCCACGTCGAGGAAGGGGTTGTCCGCCTTGACGATGCGCTCGAGCGTCGGCGTGCTCGCCCCGAGATGGACGCGCTCGGCACATGCCTGCAGCGCGGCGTTGCCCGGGTTCGACTGGCGCGCGACGACGACAAGCTCGGCCGTCCAGCCTTCGGCCTCGGCGGCCATGATGACGTCGAAGATCACCTCCTTGTAGTCGCCGCCGAGCGAGTAGTCCTCGAGGCGCTTGTCGAGCCGGAACGCGAACAACTCGCGCAGGCGCTGGATGGGAAACGCCTTGCGCAGCGCCTGACTGAGCGCCTCGATGTCCGGTCCCCGCAGATCGAGCGATGGCATCCCCGTGGCTCCTACGCCAGCTGACGTTCGCGCAGGATGCGACCGTCGGCGTCGTGAATCACTTCGTTGAGGCGCTGCTCGTCGAACTCGAGCGTCACATACCCGTTCGCGCCGTACCGTTCCGGGTTCTCCTCGACGAACGGGTTCGGTGCGTCGAGCAGGACGGCACCGGGCACCAGGTTCCTGGCCTCCATGCGGCGCCAGTACGGGGCGTCAATGGTCGGCAGATGGCTGAAGTCATCGCGGAAGTACGGGTAGCCGCCGTGCCCCACGCATCGGCCGAGCAGGCCCCAGGCCGGGTGCGCGTCGTAGAGCACGCAGCGGTGTTCGTGTCCCCAGTACCACGCGAAGATCTTCCGGTCGGCCAGCAGCGCGCCGAGCTTGCCGACGAGCTTCGGCCCCTGCTTGTCGAGCAGCGAGAAGGGCTGGTGATGCGAGAACAGCACCAGCCTGCGTCCGCCGGCGTTGGCGACGATGCGGCCGAGCCAGTCGGCCTGCGCCCCCGCGAGGTCGTGATCCTCGTAGGCGCTGTCGAGGCCGACAAGCAGCCAGTGGTCGTTCTGCAGCGCGAAGTAGCTGGCGGGCTGGCCGAAGGCCGGGAGCACGTCGCGGAAGTAGCCTTCGCCCCCGGTGTACATCTCGTGGTTGGCGTTACAGGCCCGACTGATCGCACCCGCCCGGCTGGGCCATCTGTCGAGAAACCGGGACCGCACTTCCTTCCGCGTCCCCGAGTAGTAGATGTCGCCCAGATGCAGCAGCAGGTCGAACGAACGGGGATCGGCATCGATGCTCGCCGAGCACACCGGAGCGCCGTAGAGACCCGTGCCCCAGTCGGCCACCATGGCCAGGCGCATCGATCGTCCGTTGCCAATCGGCTCCGGCGTATCGGACGGCGTCAGCCACGGCTCCTTCCGGATCTGCTTCCACCAGGTGAGCACGCTGCCCACCCAGCCGAAGATGTCGTGCTCGTCGAACTTCACCTCGAATGGACTCGCGCCGGGCGGAGCCGTCAGCTTCTGCGGATCGCCGGGGGGATCCTCGAGCATGCGCGACTGGATGAGCGAGGCGAGCTGGCTCTGCACGGTGGCCAGCACGCCCGGCCCCTGCTTGAGTGTTTCCTCTTCCAGCGCGGCGAGCGCGGCACTCAGTTCGGCCTGCAGGGCCGCGTCGGCCGCGGGATCGCGGCCTGACTCGAGCGCGCGCGGCGAGGCCGGTCCCGCTGCGGGCCGGTCGAATGCCGCGCCGAAGCTCCGATACGTGACAATCGCACGGTCCAGGTCGTCGCTCGCCATGTGACTCCTCGTCTACCGCCCGTCGGCGGCAATCAGCGCCGCCGTGCGTTCGGCCAGGGCGGCAATGGTCTTCGATGGATTGAGGCCGATGGCCTCGGGAACGACCGCGCCGTCGGCGACGAACAGGTTCCGGTAGCCGAACACCTCGCCGGCGTGATTGACGACCCCCTGCGCGGGGGTTGCGCCGCAGTTCGCACCACCAAGCGGGTGCGGCGTGATGAGGTCCTGCCCGAGCGTCCAGGTGAGCGGCACGAGCGGAATGCCGCCGGTGCTCCGCGCGAATGCCTCGTGCGTCCGCACCACGGCGTCGATCGTCCGCCGCGATCGCGCGATGTCCCAGTCGAGGTGGAGCGCGCCGTTGCGGAGCGAAAAGCGGCCGTCGGCCGCGTCGCGCGCCTGCGCGAACCACGGCATGATGCGTTCGAACGCGTTGAGCCGCGTCAGCACGCGAAGACTCTCGATGAGTGCGCGCCGGCGCGGGTCCAGATCGTCGTCGGCCGCGAGATCGCGCACGTAGCCGAGTGCGATGTCCGGGAGGCCGCCGTCCTCGATGAAGACCGACTGCCCGTCGACGCCCTCATCCAGCAGATCCACGGCCGCCGTAATCGTCGGGCCGCGCGTCGGGTGGACCTTGCGCATCGGATGCAGCGCCGGCGTCAGGAAGTCGCCATTGCTGCTCCAGTTGCGTCCCAGGAAGGGACTGACCATCGGCAGGCTGCCGTGTTCGTCGCGGCACCGCAGCAGCAGTTCGGTGGATCCCAGCGAGCCGGCGGCCACGATGACGATGCGGGCCTCGACCTGGCCCGCATGCAGCGCACCGGCGTCGATGCGCTGGTAGTCGACGCGGTAGCCGCCAGCCGTCGGCGTGATGTTGCGGACGATGTGAAGCGGCCGCACGACCGCGCCGTGACGCTCGGCGAGGGGTATGTAGGTCAGGTCGAGCGTGTTGCGCGCGCGTACGGGACAGCCGATGTCGCACTCGCCGAGATGCACACAGGTGCCCTGCGCCTGGCCCTGCGCGTTCGTGAACGCGCGCGACTTTCCGGCGGCATGCGGATCGGGCTGGTCGTACGTCCAGTCCGGATCGAAGGTGACGGCGAGGTCGAGCTGGCGGAACCGATCGCCCATCTGGTTCTGCTCGGCCGCTTCCTTGAGAATGCGCGTGCGCTCAGGCCACTGGTTCGGCGGCACCTTCTGTACGTCCAGCATGGCGCCGACCATCTGGTAGTACGGCGCCATCTCCGCCCAGGTGATCTCCGGAGGCCATCCGGCATCGAAGGTGTCCGGCTTCGCGTCGATCGAGATGTTGGCGTACACGAGCGAGCCGCCGCCGACACCCGCCCCCTGCACGACCGCCATGCTGGGGAACAGGCGGAAGTCGAACCAGCCGTGCCGCGCCGCGGGGCGGCGGTCGTCCCACACCCAGGCGTCGCCGGGCCGCCGCGGGTAGTCTTCCGGACTCCATCGCCGCCCACGCTCCAGCACGAGCACGCCGTAGCCCCGCTCGGCCAGCCGCGCCGCGGTCACCGCACCGCCGAACCCGCTGCCTACCACGATCACGTCGAAGTGCTCGGCCATCAGTGCTGCTCCTCCGTCCGCGCCGGTCCACCATCACCGGTGAAAGACAATCTGCTCGAACGTCTCGAGGGGCGTCGCCGGCGACTCGTCGTCGACGATGAACGGATCGCGTCGGACCAGTTCCCCGAACCGCACTCCGCTCCGCCGCTCGATGTCGGCGACAGCCGTCTGCCATGTCTGGTGCTGCCCGAACACGAACTCGTCGTCGCGAAGAAAATCGGCCTGCGACATCGTGTAGCCGGTGGCGCACAGCTCGCCGGTCTCGTCGTGTATGAAGGCGATGACCTTCCAGAACTCGCGCGGCACGCGCACGCCGAAGCGCACCGGGTCGTCCTCCTCGAGGAAGGGTCCCGTGAAGACGGAAATCCGCATGCGATCGGTGCGGGCGTGGCCCAGTGCGTAGTCCTCGAGCCCGAGCCAGATACCCGCGTTGAACGGCTGCATCTGCGGCACCGCATTGGTCACGTGCATCGAGTCGTCGCCACCGCGATCGGCCACGACGGGAGGTCCCCACACCGGGTCCTCGCGGCGCGTCATGTGTCCGCGGCTGAACCGTGGTGCGGTGCCGTAGCACTCGTCGCGGATCTGCGCGCCGCGCGGGATGCGCGGGTCGAGGCGCCAGGCGGGGCGTCGCACGCGGCGAGGCTCACGTCCGTCGATGTTGACCGCGCTCAGCAGGCACATCCGGCGACTGCGGCTCATGACGACCGAGAAGTGTTCGTAGGTCAGCTCGTGCTCATCGTCGCGACCATTCCACGGAAACGTGAGCACGTCGGCGTGGTCGGCCGGTTCCGGCAGTTCGATCGGGACGCCGAGGAACGTGCGGTCGAAGCCCCTGCGATCGACGTAGTCGGCCGCATGGGCCTCGACAAACGCCACCGGATCGGACCGTCGACGACCGTTGACCGGCGGCAGCGGTGCGCGCGGCGCCTGTCGTCGCCTGGCGGAGGTGACCCTGGCGCCCCGCCTCGCTCTGTGCACCCATTCGGCGATGATGGGCGCGGGAACGGCATAGTTCGCCTCGAGAAAACGTCCCGCGAAATGCAGGCCCACTGCATTCCCCGACTCCAGGTCGACGACCACCGAACCGGAGTTGCCCCCGAGCGTCGAACAGTCGTGCAGCAGCAGGTCCGGCTCGGCGGACGTGATCTGCCCGGGCGCCAGGCGCTTGCTGTCGTAGACGTCTCCGAAGATCGTCCGCACGAGCTCCTGGTCTGGCACGCGGGGATCGCGCGCCGGGTAGCCGATTACGGCGACCTGCCGCCCGCTCTCGACCGGCCACGGGTGCAGATCGACGGGTGACGGGTGCGAAGCAGCCCGCGCGGGCTCCACACGGAGCACGGCCACATCCGGCCCGTCCTCATCGGCAATGGCCAGTACCTCGTGCACCCGCGCCTCGAAGCGATCCGACGACTCGACCTCCCGGAGAAAATCGATCGAGACGCCGAGCGCCCCCGCGGTGCCGCGACGAAAGGTGAATCCGCTTCCGTATCCCATCGCGAACTGCTGGGCCACGTGGCGATTGGTGACGACGAGATCCGGTGCGACGAGCCAGCCTGTGCCCACCCACTGGAAGTGCGGATGTCCTTCGACCTCGATACGACCGACGGCGCGGGCTGCCAGGCGCAGCGGTCCCTCGATGGCGGTCAGGCGCGACCGCCAGACACGGCTCTCGGCGTCGGCGAACTCCAGGCGCGGCGCGCCGTCGACGACGGCGAGCACCGGACGGCCGAGGCGCAGCACGATGGTTTCGAGCGACCAGTCGGCGGTCGGCACCGAAAGCACCCCGTCGAAGCGCGACTCGAGCCACGTCCCTGCGCCCCGGCCGGCGGCCATCCGGGCGTCGCGCACGTCGCGCAGTTCGCCCCGGAGCGCAACGTCGGCCGCCTCGAAGCGGGCCGCGGCCGATCGCACGAGGTACTCGGTGCGCGTCATGCGGCCGGCCCCTCGATCGTCTTCCACGGGTGGAAGGCGTTGGTGACGCCCGCAAGGGCCGGCGCCAGCTGCGGGTAGTGCCGCTGCAGGACGGACATCATCGTGTTCTTCCGGATGTAGTCGAGGCCCAGCTCCGTGTAGATCTCGGGCCGGTAGTCGTCGGTGAAGAACCGATCGCTCTTGAGGCGGCGCGAGGCCATCAGCACGAAGATGCGGAATGCCGTCTCGCTGAAGCCGAAGCCGGGCGGCAGCGGCTCGGCATAGAGGCCGGTCATCAGGTCGACCTGCTCCACGTCGTTGTTGTAGACAGCCTTGATCTGACGCCGCCACTCGGCGTTGTCGGTGAGTTCGTCGATCGAACGCACCGGCGCCTTGCGCAGCAGCCGCCGGAACCGGTTGTAACGCGGTACACCGCGTTCCCGATCGCGGAGGATGTCGACGGCCGCCAGGTCGATGCGCCGCCCGTCGGGCCGCGTCAGGTTCTGCAGGTGTCGCGGATAGTTGTGCAGGGTCACCGCGCCCGGGTGGCTGACGCCAAACGAGTAGAACAGGTCGGGCATCGTCAGGCGATCGGCAATCGAGGGCGTCCGGTCGCCGGCGACTTCGGGGAGTTCGCGCTCTTCGACGAGTCGTCCGGTCGCCAGCGAGCGGAACGCGAACGTGTCCGGAATCAGCGGGTGCATGCGATAGACGGCGACGAACTCCTCGGTCAGCGCGTAGGGTGCCGTGTGATGATCGGCCTGCGACCCCACGATGCCGCCCAGCAGTTCGCTGTCGTCGAGCAGGGCGATCGCGTCCTGAAGGTCTTCGCCCGCAAGCCCGGACCAGTTGGTGCGCATGGCCACCTGCACGACCGGGTGCGGCAGGATGGCCGGTGTCCACTCGAGCGTGTGGATCTTGGCCATCAGCGCCGAGTTCACCAGCTTGCCCCTGGCGTAGAGCTCGTCATCGGACCACGTCGGGTGCTCGTAGGCGAGCAGGTCGCAGATGTGGTTGTGTTCCAGCGTGAAGAGCGTGTGAAGCATGGCCAGCCCGATCCACCAGTTGTCGGTGAATCCGCTGAAGTGGATGCCCGTCTCGGGGTCGACGGGCAGCAGGCCGGTCGGCTCGATGCAGAGCTTGCCGCCCGATCCCACGCGGAGGCGACGGGCCACATCGGCGTCGCATCCGTAGACCTGCGACGAATCCCACCAGTGACTGTTGAGGTTCGCGTAGGCCGGCGGTCGCGTGGACCCGTGCGGTGCGGGATCCCTGTCGGTGGCCTCGACGCGGATCACTGGCTCACCCCAGCTGTCGCCCGGCGCGGCCGGGATCTCGTGCACGTCTCCGGGCGACGGTTTGTGCACGAACCAGTCGTGCACCATGAACTGAATCCACGCGGCGGCCAGCAGGTTGAGGATGGTCGCGGGCTGGAACTGGTCACGCGTCATCAGTTCGCGGCTGACGACACGGGGGTTCGGGACCAACAGGGCGGCCGAGTCGGGTCGCGTCTCCTCCAGCGGGAAGTTGCGACCGAACCGCCGGCCGACAGCGCCCATGGCCGGGCACTTGAGATCGTTGTGGTGTCCGTCGGTCGTACGCGCTGCCCGCAGGGCCGGGTCCAGGTCCTCGGGAATCTGCCCCACCGGGAGCGGGGGTTCGTCGGTGTCATGCAGGTTCAGCCGGCGCAGGTCGTTGCGGATCTCGAGCAGGCGCCCCATCGCCAGCAGACGCGGCAGCTCGTGCCACGGCCTGCGGTTGAGCAGTTCACCGATCCGTCCCAGCAGGTCGTCACCCATGTCGAGGCTCCTCCATGCAGCCGACGTCAGACAAACGGCGGCGGATCGTAGACGGACAGGATTTCCCGCACCATCGCCTCGCGCGAGGGATAGCGCGCCGGCTCATAGCAGCCGAGGGGGTTCTCGACGACGTTGACGAGGCAGCGGTTGCAGTAGGTGCAGGGCCGCTCGGCGCGATCCTGCCCGCGACGGAACGTCTCGACCAGGTCGTTGTTCGCGATGAGCGGGCGCGCGATGCTGACGGCATCGCAATCGCCGCGATCGAGCGCGGCCGCGATCACCGAGGCCGTCTGGAATCCCCCGGTGCAGATCACCGGGACCGGCACAGCCGCCTTCACGAGCCGCGCGTCGGGGAGGTTCGCGCCTTCGATGCGATCGGGAGGCGGCGCGGCGCGCTGCCACTGCGTCCGCGCGAGTTCGGGAAGCGTCCGGAACAGCAGATAGTTGCGGAAGGCCCGATCGCCGGCCGACACCATGCCGTCGTAGGTCGTCGCCAGTTCGTCCACGGGAAGGTCCGACCCCGCGGGATTGCGGGGGTGCGGGAAGAAGCCGCCGGTCGACACGTGAATGGCGTCGACGCCCGCATCGACGAGCCAGCGGCACACCTGGACGGACTCGGTCACGGAATTGCCGGAGGGACCCACACCAAAGAACGCCACCGCGTCGAGATCCTCGCGCACGCTGATCTTCATCTGCAGGTGGAAGTCGTCACCGACCCGCTGCCGGATGGCGCGGACGATGTCGAGGACGAACCGCGCGCGGTTCTCGAGCGTGCCGCCGTACTCATCGGTGCGGTCGTTGATGGCCGAACTGAGGAACTGCGTGATCAGATAGCCATTCGCGCCGTGCAGCTCGACACCATCGAGCCCGGCCTCACGCGCGCGCCTCGCGCCCTCGGCAAAGGCCGCAACCGTCTCGCCGATGTCGGCCCGCGTCATCCGTTCGGCCTTGAAGCCGTGCGTCGGATCGGACGTGTCGGTCGAGCTCAGGCCAACCGGGAACTCGATGCCACTGAGGTCGCGCTGCCGGCCGCCGTGGCTCAGCTGGAGGATGAACCGGCAGTCGTGCGCGTGGACGGCCTGCCCGAGGGCGCGCCAGAACGGAATGGTGCGATCGTCGTGAATGGTGGCGTAGTTGGGCACGATGCGCCCGCGGACCTGCACCGCGACGAATGACGAGACGATGGCGCCGACGCCGCCGCGCGCAAACTTCGTTTCCCAGTTGATGCGCGCCTGGTTGCCCGAGCCGTCGTAATTGTCGAACCGCCCGGACACGTTCGACCGGAACACGCGGTTCTTGGTCGTGAGGCTCCTGAAGGCGAGCGGCTGGAAGATGGGATCGAATGCCATGGGCCCGTCACCGCGTTTTCAGGTACTCGATGATCGCGTCGCGATCGGCCGGCGGCAGATCGCTGCCGTAGGTATGGCCCGCGTTGCCGTTGCCCCGCAGGGCCGTGTCGAATCGCACGCCATGCGCCTCGGCTTCGGGTCCCTCGGCCGTGAAGCCGACCCGCTCCCAGTCGTAGACGTCGTACGCGCGGTAGAAGACCGCCGGGCGTTCGTCCGGATAGAGCAGCGCCCGCAGCGTCGGCACCGACCCGTTGTGCAGGTACGGCGCGCGCAGCCACACCCCGTCGAGCGGCATGTTCGCGTAGCCGTTCGTCTTGCGGAAGTGCGAGAACTGCCACGATGTCCCCGTGCCGATCGTGTTCATCCGCTCGGCGAGTTCGGTGGTGAACGACCGAACGCGCTCGGGATCGGTGCCAATCACCTCGAGCGGCGTCACCTGGCCCACGTCCGAGCCGCCGATGTCGTGACAGCGTGCGCACGCGGCCGCATAGAGCGGCGCGCCGCGTTCGGCGCGCGCGCCGTCGATCCGGTGCGCGGGCATCGGCGGCGGCGACGCGTCGAGCGCCCACTCCGCGATCCGATCGAGCGACGCCAGGTCGAGCGAGGCCTCGGTAGCCCCGGCACCGATGGCCGCACTCTTGTTGCGCTCCTCGACCGTATCGTTGTTGCCGTCCCAGTGCAGCCACAGGCCGTCGCGCTCGCGCTGGTTGAACAGCGGCGGCAGGTCGGCCGTGCCCACGCTGCGGTCGGCCGTCATGTCGAATCCGAACGACCGCTTGTAGGGATTGAACGTGTCGACGCGCCCGGGCCCCTGGGGTGGCCGGTCGTCGAACCAGGCGTTGACCTTCGCGCGTTCGACAATGCCACTGCGGGTACGTCGGACGACGACGAGGCGGTAGAGCAGCGACTGGAACCAGGAGAAGCCGGGATCGACTTCGCGGATTGCCGCAATCAGTGTCGTGGCGGTGAAGCGGGGATCGGTCGCGGCCGCCGTGAGGAAGTTCGCAAACCCCTGAAGGTCCATCTGGTGGGCCGGCATGCCGGCGATGACACGCACGGGACCATCGGCCGTCTCGCGCACGGTGCCCGTATGACAGGTCGCGCAGTTCAGCCCGACGAGCGGGACGAGGCCATCCCGATAGGACGTGCCAATCGGGCGCCCCTGCGGTGCATCAGGTTCGAAGACGAAACCCAGTCGCTCGTAGCCGCTGCCGGGACGATCGGGCAGCTTGTCGGCGAAGACGAGTGGAAGCACACGCCATAGTGGGTACGGGATGCCAACCGTTTCTTCCCCGCCGATCGATCCGTATTTGAAGTGCCGGAGGATGTCGTCCTGGGCCGCGACCGGGTGGGGTACGTGCACGACGGCGGCCGCAGAAGCCGCCGTCATCAATACGACGACACGGATCCGAACCCCGAATCGCAACACCGGCTGCTCCTGACGCGAACGAACGGGTCGGCTCAGCGGGGACTTGGGGAGGGTCGTCCTGCCGCAGGTCTGTCAGGCAGAGGGTAGCCACCTGCCGGGCCGGACGCAAGAAAGAAAGATCGACGGGCGTCCCGACGTGGCGGCGCGGGTGAAACGCCCGATGGCGCCGCGACACTACCCGGCGGTGACTTCCCGGCGGTGGCCATTCGCCAGGGCGAGGCCGACCGGGTCGTGCGCCGCGGGCCGTCGAGTCCCTGCGGCGCGAGGAGGATGTGTGGCTCAGAAACACGTTGTGCTCAGGGGACCGTCGGACGGCGTCTTCGAGTCGCACCGGGCGGGTCCGTCGGGCGCCGACCAGCCGGCTTCGGCGCCAATGACGGTCGAAATCGAGGAAATGCGCCCGCCCAAGGCCCTCGAAACCGCCCGACGGCCCGGCGTGCTGGCCGTCGCGCCGGTCGTGCCGATGCGGCTCATCGCGCCGGTGCCGATGACGGTCGCCGCCGATCCGCTGGCCGGCGGCACGACGTGGGGCGTGTCGGCGGTCGGCGCTGCCGCGAGCCCGTTCACCGGCGCGGGTGTCGTCATCGCCGTGCTCGACACCGGCATCGACCCGACCCATCCGGCCTTCGCGGGCGTCGACCTGCAACGGCGCAACTTCACGAACGGTGCGGACACCGACGAGCACGGGCATGGGACGCATTGCGCCGGCACGATCTTCGGCCGCAACGTCGACGGCACGCGCATCGGCGTGGCGCCCGGCGTCACCAGGGCGCTCATCGGCAAGGTGCTCGGCGGCAACGGCGGCGGCAGCGACACGATCGTCGAGGCCATCCAGTGGGCCGTCAACGAAGGCGCGCACGTGATCTCGATGTCGCTCGGCATCGATTTTCCCGGCTACGTCAGCAGCCTGATCGAGCGGGACGTCCCGGCGGAGCTCGCCACATCGATCGGCCTCGACGCCTATCGCGCCAACGTGCTGCTGTTCGAACGGCTGGCATCCCTCATTCGCGCACAGAGTGAGTTCGTGCAGACGACACTGCTTGTCGCCGCGGCGGGCAACGAAAGCCGACGTGAGGTCAACGCGGAGTTCGAGATTGCCGTCAGTCCACCCGCAGCGGCCGAGGGGATGGTGTCGGTGGCCGCGGTGGGCCAGGGCAACGGGGGCCTGACGGTTGCGAATTTCTCGAACGTCGGCGCGCGCGTGGCGGGCCCGGGGGTCGGGGTACTGTCGGCCGCGCCGGGCGGCGGCCTCGTGTCGATGAACGGCACCAGCATGGCGACCCCGCACGTGGCGGGCGTCGCAGCCCTGTGGGCCGAGAAACTGGCCGCAACCGGACAACTCCGGGGGCAACTGCTGGCCGATCGGCTCGTCGGATCGGCGGACACCGCGATGATGGCCGCCGGCTTCGACCCGCACGATGTGGGCGCTGGCCTCGTGAGGGCGCCACAGAGCTGATCGCGCGGTCCGGGGACGGCGCCCGGCTCCCCTACATCGTCACGAGGTCCTCGACCCAGAGTGCGACGAGCGCGGCGCCAATCCAGAGAATCAGCTGCAGCACGAAGCGCAGGAATGGCCCCACGCGCTGGCGCCATTCGGCCTCGATGGTCACGACCCAGACGCCGCACGCGACGGCCCAGGCCACGACCCGGGCGACGTCACGCCCCACCCATCCGTCCAGGGCGTCGGGCAGCAGCACGAGCGTCACGGTCATCAGCACCCAGACGATTGTCGTAGCGAGCAGAAAACCCGGGCCGACGGGCGACCGGCGCGACGACCTCATCGTGCGGGCCGCCGTCCGGTCGAACGGACCCGGCGCCCGCATTCGGTTCTATAATCTGCCCGTGCAACCCCCGGCATCCCTCAAGGCCCTCAGCGATCCGATTTACGAGGCCTTCTACGGTCTCACGGAACAGCCGTTCGCGATCACGACCGATCCGCGCTTTTTCTATCTGAGCGCGTCGCACCAGCGAGCCTTCACCGAGCTGCTCAACGGGCTCCGTCGGCGCGAGGGACTGCTGATGCTGACGGGCGAGACGGGTATCGGCAAGACGACGCTGTGTCGTGCGGTGCTCGCGGCGCTTGGCGATCGTACATTTTCCGCCATCATCCTCAATCCCTACATGACCGGCGCCGAGGTCCTGCGGATCGTGCTGCGCGACTTCGGCCTCGTCTCACACGAGGAGCTTCGGCGCGGCGGCCTGGCCACGGCCGACATCGCGCAACTGCTCGACACGCTCGAGGGATTCCTCCAGTCGCTCGTGCCGCTCGGATCGCATGCGGTCATCGTGCTCGACGAGGCGCAGGCGCTCACGCCCACCGTCCTCGATCAGGTGCGGATGCTGACGGCACTGGAGTATCAGGGCAAACGCCTCGTGCAGGTCGTCCTCTGCGGCCAGCCCGGTCTGCTGCAGACGATCAAGGCCGACTCGCTTCTCGCGCTCAACGAGCGAATCACGCGCCGCGTGGAACTCGCGGCGCTTCCGGTCGAAGACGTGCGCGGCTACATCGAGCACCGCCTCGGCGTGGCTGGCGGCACCGACGCGGTGCACTTCGACGCGGCGGCCATCCAGGCGGTGGCCGATCTGGCGCGCGGACTGCCGCGGCGCATCAACGTCCTCTGCGATCGCGCGCTGCAGGAGGGCCGCATCGAGGGCGTCACCCAGATCACGTCGGATCTCGTGAAACGCGCCGCGAGAGCAGTGGCCGGCGTGCACGAGCCGCTGCCCGTGCTGCCCGTCGAACCGATCCGCCCCGTGGCGCCCGCGGCGTTCACCCCGGCGACAGCCGCCGCGCCCCCGGCCTCGTCGACATCAGTGCCGGCCGCGCCTGCGGCGCCAACGGCACCGGCGACGCCCGCCGCTTCGGCGATGCCGACAGTCCCCGCTACGCCAGCCGCATCGGCGGTGCCGCCGGCACCGGCCCCGCCGGCTGGTGCGACAACGACGTCGGCCGCCGCAGAAACGAAACCGGCTGGCAGCACGCCGCCGGCCGAATCCCCGGCCGCGGCAGCGCAGGCCCCGCGTACCACTGCAGTCGCGGACACTGCATCGAAGACAGACGTCGCCGCGGCCGCCGAACCACCGGCAGCGCCCGGCACCCCGCTTGCGGCGACATCGGAGCCGGTCAGGTCGAGCGCGCCGATTGGTGCACCGCCGCTGGCGAAGACGAGCACCACCGCTGTCTCTTCGCCCACGTCCGACACCGTCATCGTCGCGCGCACCCCGGTGGGACCGCCGCCGCCCCCACCGGTCGACGCGAGGGCCGACGATGTCGACACGAATGACGATGTGTCAGAGTTCCTGCCCGAATCGGCAGTAACCGACGAGGCGGCATCGGTCGCCGCTGCGCGCGAGCTGAGCTTTGGCCAGGAGAAGCCCCGCGAGGGGCGCGGCGGACGATTGCTGCTGGCGGCGGCTGTCGTGGCTGTGGTGGCCGGCATCGGTTATGCCGCCTGGGGATGGGACGTGCGTGCGGCGGGTGCTGCGATTCCGCCGCCACCGCCCGGCCCGGCGCTCGATCGCGGTGCGCCCCCGGCCGTCATTCCGCCCACCACGCGCGAAGAACTGCAGGCGCTGCACCCGATCCGCCGGTTCGTTCCGATGCCGCCGCCCGATCCGGTCGTCGAGACGCCTCCCGAGGCCGCGTTCCCGCTGCAGGACGGGGCGTTCCCGCCAGCCGACGGCAGTCAGTAGCCGGACGCGCTCACCGAATTCGGCGCGCGCGGCGCGCGTCTCAACCGCGGGCGCGTTTGCGGGCGGGCGTGCGCGACTCGCGCACGGCGGCGGGCCTGGCAATCTTCGCCGCGCGCTTCTTGTCGGCCGAGACGCGCTCGAGGCTTTCGCGAAGCGCATCCATGAGGTTGACGACTTTCGGCGGCGCCTCATCGGCGGTCTGCACCACCTCCTCGCCGGCAATCTTCGCATCGATGATGCGCCGGAGCTCCGCCTGGTAGTCGTCGCGATACTGTGACAGGTCTCCTTCGCTCTCGAAGCTCCCGATGACCTGGCGCGCGAGCTTCACCTCATCGGCCTTGATGCTCGCCGGCACCAGGTTCAGCTCGTCGATGGCCGACATCGCACGCACTTCCGACGCGTGTCGCAGCGTGAACATGACGAGTCCCTTCTCGCGGGGCTGGATGGCGACAAGGTATTCGCGGCCGTAAAGGGCCAGCTTGCCAATCGCCGCACGTCCCGTCATGCCCTCGCGCACGACGGCGAACGCCTCGGCGGCAACGTTGCCGTCAGGCGCCAGGTAGTACGGGCGTTCGATATAGACGGGATCGATCGTCGAGGCGTCGGCAAACTGCACGACGTTGATCACGCGCGTCGAGGCCGGCCGCACCTTCGCGATGTCTTCCTCGTCGAGCGTGACGTAGCGCCCCTTTTCGAACTCGTAGCCCTTGACGAGATCGCTCTGCGCGACCTCGACCTGGCACTGCGGGCACCACTTCTTCTGCTGGATGCGGCTGCCGCACTCGCGGTGCAGCTGGTTGAAGCTGATGGTGGCGGCCGCGTCGGTGGCGGGAAACACCCGCACGGGGATGTTGACGAGGCTGATCTTGAGATAGCCCTTCCAGGTGGGGCGCGCGGCCATGAGTGTCCTCGGTTTCCGGCGCGGCGGGGAACCAGACCGGCCGCGTTCCAGTGTATCGGCAGTGACCGCCCATTCCGACACCGCCCGGGATCACCCCATGTCGAGGTAATCGAGCACCATCCGGCACATCAGGCGCATGCCGACCGGGATGGCCGAGTCGTCGGCCATGAAGGTGGGCGTGTGGTTGTTGCCCGAGGTCGTGCCAGGCGCCACGGTGCCCAGGTGCAGGAACAGCGCCGGTATCTCCCGGGCAAACCAGGCGAAATCCTCGGCGGCCATCCAGGGGAGCCTCGGCACGACGCGGTCCGGACCGGCCGCGGCACGGATGGACGGCAGCATCCGTTCGAGCAGTGCCGGGTCGTTCACGTTCACCGGGTTCTTCCGGATGTAGTCGAGCGCGTACGTCCCACCGGACATCCGGGCCACGCCGTCGAGAATCTCGTGAAACCGCTGCTCGACGTGGTCGCGCTGCGCTTCGTCGAAAAGCCGCACGGTCCCCTCGAGCACGACGGCGTCCGGACTGATGTTGTTGCGGACGCCGCCGTGAAACTGCGTCACCGAGACGACGCTGGCGTCGTACGGCGACAGGTTGCGCGCCCGAATCGTCTGCAGGGCCAGCACCGCCTGGGCGCCCATGACGATGGGATCGATGCCGATGTGCGGCCAGGCGGCGTGCGCCGATCGACCGGTGAGCGTGATGTGGAAGTTGTCGCTCGAGGCGTTGGTCGCCCCGGACGTGTAGCCGACGGCGCCGACTTCCATCTCGCCGTCGGTGTGGAGCCCGAAGATGGCCGACGGCCGAAGCGGGGCGAAGACGCCGTCCTTCAGCATCAACGCCGCGCCGCCTTCCTCGCCGGGCGGCGGTCCTTCTTCGGCCGGCTGGAAGACGAACAGCACGGTGCCTGGAATCGAGGCGCGTCGACCCGCGAGCACCGAGGCCACCCCCAGGGCAATGGCGGTGTGCATGTCGTGACCGCACGCGTGCATCACGCCGACATCCTGGCCGTCGACGACCGCGCGCACCGTCGATCGGAACGGATAGAGCGTCTCTTCGGTGATCGGCAGTGCATCCATGTCGGCCCGCACGGCAACCACCGGGCCCGGTCGACCGCCACGGAGCACGCCCAGCACACCGGTGTGCGCGATGCGTTCGGTGACCTCGAGCCCGGCCTCGCGCAGGTGCCTGGCGACGAGCGCGGCCGTCTGGAACTCGCGGTTCGACAACTCGGGATGCTGGTGCAGATGCTGGCGGATGGCCACGATGTCCGGCAGCAGCCGGGCGATGGCGCGATCGATCTCGAGCATGGCGTACAAGAGTATCCGCAGGGCCGGCCGGTTTGTACGGCGAGGGCGCCTGTCGTATTAGGCTGTGGGCATGGGGCGCTGGCGCGACGATCCCGCAAAGGTACGGCCGATGCTCGCCTCGCTCGACCATCCGCCCATCACGGGCGCCGGGCTCGTCTACGAACCGAAATACGACGGCGTCCGCGCGCTGGCCATTGTCGAGCCGGGTCCGAAGGCGTCCGCCTCGGCCTCGCTCTATTCCCGGAACGGTCTCGACAAGAGCGCCCAGTTCCCGGAAGTGACGGCCGCCCTGGAAGCCATCGGCCGGAAGGCGAAGCGCCCGCTCATCATCGACGGCGAGGTCGTGGCGATTGACGAGGCGGGCCACCCGCTCGGCTTCCAGCACATCCAGGGCCGCATCCACCTGCGCGCCGACGCGGACATCGCGCGAGCCGGCAAGGCGCAGCCCGCGGTGTTCATCGCCTTCGACCTGCTGCGCGACGGCGACGAAGACCTGCGCGGCCTGCCGTTTGCCGCGCGACGGCTGAAGCTCCAGAAGGCTCTTGGCGCCGCGGCACGACGAGCGGGCGTCGTCCGGCTGAGCGACATCGCGATTGACGACGGCACCGACATGCTGGCGCGGGCCCGTGCCGAGGGCTGGGAGGGACTGATCGTCAAGGACGGCAACGCGCCGTACCATTCCGGTCGCCGCACGCCCGCGTGGCGCAAGCTCAAGCTGCTGGCCGAGCAGGAGTTCGTCGTGGGCGGCTGGACCGAGCCGCGGCAGTCACGGCAGCACTTCGGCTCGCTGCTGCTGGGCTACTACGACGGGCCGAAACTCATCTGGGCCGGGCACGTGGGCACGGGTTTCACCGGACAGGACCTCGATCGGATCGCGGCCCTGCTCAGGAAACGCGAGCGTCGCACCAGCCCGTTTGCCGGGCCTGTCAAACCCATGGCACCGCCGCACTGGGTGACACCCGATCTGGTGGTGCAGGTCAGGTTCATCGAGTGGACGAGCGATGGCCTGCTGCGCCAGCCCGTCTTTCTCGGCCTGCGCGATGACAAACCGCCCCGCGAAGTAGTCCGCGACCCGGCCGTGGTCCCGCCGACGCCTCCCGCGGTGCCGCCGTCCGGCATGTTCCGAGCGCGGCGCCGCGCGGCGCCGTCCAAACGGCAGCCCGGCGCCGACAGCCCCGATGCGGTCGTCGAGCAACTGCGCGAACTCGAGGACGCGCGCCGGGACGGTGATCTGGCGCTTCCGAACGGCGACTCGCTGCGCGTCACCAATCTGTCGAAGCCCTACTGGCCCGCGCTCGGGCTGACCAAGGGCGACCTGCTGCGCTACTACGCGCGCGTCGCCCCGTTCGTGCTGCCGGCCGTCGAGGATCGGCCGCTCGTGATGCGCCGGTTCCCGCACGGGGTCGGCAAGCCGGCGTTCTACCAGCAGAAGCACCCGGAAACGCCGCCGCCGGGCGTGCGCCGCGAGGTGCTGCCACCCGAGATCGATGCACCGGACGAGGACGGCCCGCGCGAACGACTCATCGGCGGCTCGCTCACCACCCTGCTCTACATGACGCAACTGGCGGCCATCTCGCAGGATCCGTGGTTCTCACGCGTAACCGATCCGATCCACGCCGACTTCGCGGCCATCGATCTCGATCCCGACGATGCCGTCACGTTCGATCAGGTGGTGGACGTGGCGCGGTGGGTCAAGGACGAGCTGGACGCGCACGGAATTCCCGCCTGCCCGAAGACATCGGGGTCCACGGGACTGCACATCTACATCCGGCTGCCGCCCGACACGACGTACGACACCGGCCAGCTGCTCTGCCGATTGATTGCGACGGCGGTCGCGACGAAGCACCCGCGTCAGGCCACCGTCGAACGCATGGTGAAGAAGCGGCCGCGCAAGACGGTGTATGTCGACTTCCTGCAGAACATCCTGGGCAAGACGCTGGCAACGGCCTACTCGGCGCGCGCGAGCGACTATGCGGGCGTGTCGACGCCGCTGCACTGGAAGGAAGTGGCGAGCGGGCTGGATCCGCGGGCCTTCACCATCCGCACGGCGCCTGAACGATTCGAGCGGGTGGGCGACCTGTGGTCGCGCTTCCTGACGGGTCCGGCCGTCGACCTCGCGGAGCTGACCAGCCAGGCACCTGCCGCGACGAAGCGCCAGACCCGTCGCCGATAGCCGATCGGGCGTCTGCCGCCCATCGCCTTCCCGGTATCATATCGACCGTGCCCTTCACGCTCGGCTCCGACGTCCTCTTCGATCGCAGGCTGCTCACCGGCCGCACGGTCGGCGTTGTCTGCAATCCGGCCTCGATCAATGCGGACTTTCAGCACGTCGTCGAACGCGCGGAATCCTCCGGCGTCCGCGTCGGCGCGATCTTCGGTCCACAGCACGGATTCCGATCGGATCTGCAGGAGAACATGATCGAGTCGGCGCACGCCGAAGATCGCCGGCGTCAGGTTCCCATCTATTCGCTTTACAGCGACACGCGCGAGCCGACCACCGAGATGCTCGACGGCCTCGACGCGCTCGTCATCGACCTGCAGGACGTCGGCACGCGCATCTACACCTACATCTACACGATGGCCAACTGCCTTCGGGCCGCGCGCCGGCACGACCTGCCGGTCGTTGTCTGCGACCGCCCGAATCCGATTGGCGGCCACGCCGTCGAAGGGCCGATGCTCGAGGCAGGCTTCGAGTCGTTCGTCGGGCAGTATCCGATCCCCATGCGCCACGGCATGACGATTGGCGAGCTGGCGCGGCTGTTCAACGAACACTTCGGGATCGGCGCGAAACTCGAGGTCGTGGAGATGCCCGCCTGGTCGCGCGAGGCCTACTACGACGAGACCGACCTGCCATGGGTGCTGCCCTCGCCCAACATCCCCACGCTCGACACCGCTATCGTCTATCCCGGCACCGTGCTGTTCGAGGGCACGAACGTCTCGGAGGGTCGGGGCACGACAAAGCCGTTCGAGCTGGTGGGTGCGCCGTGGGTGGATCCCGAAGCGTTTGCCTCGAGGATGAACGGGCTCGCCCTGCCGGGCGTCTTCTTCCGTCCGGCGCTGTTCGAACCGACCTTTCACAAGCACGTGGGCACACCGTGCGGCGGGTGCCAGATTCACGTGACGGACCGGCGCACGTTCCGGTCCGTCGAGACCGGCGTGGCGCTGCTCGAGGCGTTCCTCGGCATGGGGCCGACGGCCTTTGCGTGGCGCGATCCGCCGTACGAGTACGAACACCGTCTCGCGCCAATCGATATCCTGTACGGCTCGTCCGAGATGCGCGAACGGCTCGGCCGTGGCGACACGGCGCAGGCCATCGCCGAAGCGTGGGTCCCGGCCATCGAGTCGTTCGACGAAATCCGCCAGCAGTTCCTGCTCTACTGATCGGCGCGCACGAGCCGATATCCCGGAGACGTGGCCAAGACCAGGACAACGCCTGAACCCGACGAGCGATTCGAGCAGAACCTCGTCATCGCCGCGCCACCCGCCGTGGTGTTCGACTGCTTCTTCAAGGCCGACGCCCTGCGCGCCTGGTGGCAGGTCATCCGATCGGTCACGACGCCGGTTGCCTTCGGCGTCTACGCCGTGGAATGGGCGCCGACACCGTTTCGCGACGACATCCTCGGCACCCTGGGCGGTGTCTTCCACGGCACGGTGGTCGAGGTCCGAATGGGCCATCAGTTCCTGGTGGCCGACGCCTACTGGGTGCCACCGCAGGGCGAACCGATCGGACCGATGGTCTTCGAGATCACGTGTCGGCCCGATCCGGCCGGGTGCCGGCTGCACGTCCGTCAGGATGGCTATGAGGCGTCGCCGCGCTGGCGGCGCTACTACGCCGTGGTCGCGCGCGGCTGGCAGGTCTCACTCATCGCACTCCGTCGCTACGCCGAAGACCGGCAGGAGCCGGCGGCGGGCACCTAGCGGCTCGCGCGCCGGGCCGGACCGACACGAACCCGCCCGCATCCCGGCGTCCCGCGCCGGTCAGACGCGCTCGACGTGGACGAAGTTGATGTTTTCGTGTCCGAGGGAGACGTGCGCGGACACGAACACGATGACGTCGCCGCCGGTCACCAGGTTCTGCGCCACGAGCTGTCGCCGCACGGCCCCAATCGCCCGGTGATCGGTCACGACGGGCGTCACACCCCAGACGAGCGCGAACGTCGCGGCCACGGCCGGATCGGGCGTAACGGCGAGGATGCGCGCGTCGGGGCGCAGCGCGGCCAGTAGAAGGACGGTCTTGCCGGCGCGCGTCAGCGCCACGATGGCCGTCGCCTCGGCACTGTCCGACAGGGCGACGGCGGCCTCACACAACGCGCGGCTGTGGGGCGTCCAGCGTTCGCCTTCGGGCACGATGCCGGCCGCTCCGAGTGTCCGCTCGGCCTCGCGGATGATCGAATCGAGCACGATCACCGCGCGGACCGGATAGGCCCCGGCCGCCGTTTCGCCGGCAAGCATGATGGCGTCGACGCCTTCCGCAACGGCGTGCGCCGCGTCGGTGACTTCCGCCCGCGTCGGACGCGGCTCGGTGCGCATCGACTCGAGCACCTGCGTGGCGAGAATCACGGGCACGCCGCGGGCCCGCGCCGCCGTCACGATCCGTTTCTGCATCGCCGGCACCTTCTCGAGCGGAATCTCGACCCCGAGATCGCCGCGGGCCACCATCAGGGCGTTGGCCTCGTCGAGAATCTCGTCGATGCACTCGATGGCCTGGGGCTTCTCGATCTTGGCGATCAGCGGGATGTCGGGCGCCCCGAACTGCCGCGCCGCTTCGCGCGCGTCGATGAGGTCCTGGGACGTCTGCACGAAGCTCACCGCCACCATGTCGACGCCCATGGCAATGCCGGCCTCGAGATCCTCACGATCGCGCTCGGTCAGCGCCGAGGTGCGCAGCGTCGAGTTCGGCACGTTGATGCCCTTCGACGCGTGCAGCATGCCGCCCGAAACGACCCGGGTGGCGATGCGATCGTCGGACGACTCCTCCACTTCCAGTTCGATGCGCCCGTCGTCGATGAGCAGGCGTTCGCCCGGGGACACCGACGTGAACAATGCGTCGAAGGAGCAGGAGACGCGCACGGCGGAGCCCACGAAATCGCCGCGCTCGATGGTGAGTGTCGCACCCGGCACGAGGCGGACGGGCTCGGCCAGAGGCCCGGTGCGGATCTTCGGGCCGCCGAGGTCCTGGACGATGGTGGCCGGGCGGCCC
Organism: Acidobacteriota bacterium; assembly: GCA_044507065.1. Lineage (GTDB taxonomy): Bacteria > Acidobacteriota > Vicinamibacteria > Vicinamibacterales > SCN-69-37 > SCN-69-37. The sequence continues at coordinate 89,844 of JBIQJY010000002.1, read as the reverse complement.
GCTGCCGCCGCGACCTGCCGGATCCGCGCGCACGTCTCGGCGTGATCCTCACGCGTGCCGTGCGCAAAGTTGAGTCGAAACGCGTCGACACCGGCCGACAGGAGCTCAGCAATGATGGCGGGAGTATTCGACGCTGGACCAATGGTGGCGAGGATACGTGTCCGGCGCATGCAGGGACGAGCGTACAATCACCCACGCGTCCGCGCAAACGGCGACGGGCGCGGAGTCACGCTACATGGACAACGACACGCCCGCCCCGTCGCCCCTGCCGCCAGGCAACCCCGTGCCCGCGCGCGACCGACCGACACCCAGCCTGGCCATCTGGCTGACGCTGGTGTCCGTGCTCTCTCTGGCCGCGACTGCCGCCCTCTGGTGGCAGACGACGACCGAGCTGGCGGCGGTGCGAGCCGACCAGCGCGAGATTCTCGACGCGATCCGCGGCGTCTCCTCGCTCGACGTTACCGGTGTGCCGGCCGTGGGGCCCGCCGACGCGGTGGTCACGCTCGTCGAGTTCTCGGACTACGAGTGCCCGTTCTGCATCCGGCACTTCGCGCTGACGATGCCCGAGATCATGGAGAAGTACATCCGGCCGGGCCGCATCCGCTACGTCTTCAAGGACTTCCCCATCGCGCAACTGCACCCGGATGCCATTCGCGGGCACGAAGCCGCACGGTGCGCGGCCGAGGACGGCCGATTCTGGGAGATGCACGGGCGGATGTTCAGCCCCGCCGGGTCGCACACGATGGAGCAGCTCGAAGCGCACGCGGTCGCGATCGGTCTTCCGATCGAGCGATTCCGCGAGTGCATGGCCAGCGGACGCCATACCGACGCCATACAGGCGTCGATCGAGACGGCCTCGCGACTCGGGGCGAACGGGACGCCTTCCTTTTTTGTCGGCCTGCGCGATCCGGCAACCGAACAGGTGCGGCTGCTGCAGGCGATCAGCGGCGCGCAGCCGTTCTCCGAGTTCGAGAAGGCCATCGACGCGGCCCTGGCGGAGGCGGCCGCCTCCCGCTGACCGCCCGTCAGCTCATCTTCCGCCGACGCGGATGCGCAGCCCGGCGTTGATGAGCCGCGGCGTACCGATGGTCGTGGGCAGCGTGCCGACGTAGTAGGTCTGGTCGAAGAGGTTCTGCGCGCCGACGAACACGTCGAGGGTGTCGCTGACGCGACGCGACGCGTAGAGCGACACCACCGCGTACTTCGGCAGCCCCGGCGAGCTGTAACCGGGCACGACACGCGAGTTGAGGTCGTCGTCGAACTGGCTGCCGACCGCCTGGAGGTCGAGCGTCAGGTCGACCCACCGCGGGTTGGTATACGCCACCTCGATCGAACCCCGATGACGCGGCACCTGCGCCAGGAAGTTGCCCTCGATTTCGGGATTGGCGGCGAACTCCTCCACCGTCGCGTGGCTGTAGAGGTAACCGGCCGAAATCCGCCACGCCGCCGACGGGCTGTAGTCGACATCGCTCTGGAGGCCATAGATGCGCGTGCGTCCGAGGTTCTGACGCTGCTGCGTGACGAGGGCGCCGGCCGTGGCAATGGTGACGTTCGACACCGGGTCGCTCACGCGGTTGTCGAACCACGTGACGCGCGCGTTGACCGATGAAACGGGCGAGAGTCGCACGCCGGCCTCGGTGCCAATCAGCCGCTCGGGCCCGAGGTCATAGTTGGCCAGCGTCAGCGTCGTACCGACGCGGAACTGGCGGTAGAGCTCGTTGAGCGTCGGCGCGCGGAATCCCGCGCCGGCGCTGCCCCACAGGCTCACGCGATCGTTGACGTGATAGATCGCAGCGACGCGCGGGCTGCCAACCGTGCTGGACCGATCGGGCAGCGAATCGATGTGGCCAGGCGCCGGCAGGCCGGACGGCTGCAGGGTCTCGATGTTGTGCCCGTCGGCGTTGTTCCAATGGTCGAGACGCGCGCTGGCGGTGACGATGAGCGCGTCGGTCAGCGAGACGATGTCCTGGACGAACACGCCGGTGCTGTTCTGGCGCCCACCCGAGAAGCGGTCCATTGTCACCGTGGCGCCGACCACCGCATCGAGCGACTGCTCCTGGCTCTCGCCCGTCACGCGGCGCCAGTCGAGGCCGGCCGACAGCACGTGCCGGGCGCCGAACGCGCGCGACCACTGGGCCGAGGCACCGACGCCCGTGGTCGGGACGGTCTGCAGGAGCGTCATGCGGCCGATGCTGCGGGCGGGCGTGGCGGCTGGAACCGCCATGAAATTGCTGCGAAAGCGCTCGGAGTCGATGAAGAGCCGCGTCTCGATGTTGTGTCCACCCTCGAGCTGCGCGCGTACACCCGCGCTGAACGAGCGCCAGCGCGTACTGTTGGCTTCAGGCGTGCCATCGGTCGTCGTGACCTTGGCATTGTCGCGGTTCTCGCGGAAGTACCCGCCCTGGACGAACGCCTGGACGCGTTCGGAGGCGTCGTAGGTGAGCCGCAGGTTGGCGTTGGTGAAGTCCACGGCGGCCTTCGTATCGACGAGGCCCCGCTCGTCGGGCGCCACGACGGCAAATCCGTCGGTGTCGAACGTGCTGACCGATGCGGTTGCGCCGAACCGCCCCCAGACGTGTGACCCACGCACGTCGAGCTTCGGGCTGTTGTGGTTGCCATACTGCGTGCGCACTTCCAGGCTCCGCGGGAGCGCCGGCCGCGACACGATGTTGATCACGCCGCCCATCGCATAGTTGCCGTAGAGGCTCGACGACGAGCCGTCGACGACCTCGATGCGTTCGGCGTTGTCGAGTGGCACGCGCGTCCAGTGGACCCAGCCGCCGAACGGGTCGTTGAACGGCACGCCGTCGAGCAGCACGAGGGTGCGGCTCACGCCCGACGGACCGATGCCGCGCAGCGAGACACCCTGCGCGGTGGGATGCGACGAGAGGCTGCTCGTGCGCCGGAACAGGCTGAAGGCCGGCATCCGTCGCAGCAGGTCGTCGGACACGACGGCCGGCGTCCGTGCGATCTCGTCCCGCCTCATCACGCTGATACTTGCCGGCACATCGCGGGTGAGCCGTTCGCTGCGCGTCGCCGTGACGGTGACGGTTTCCGACACGCGGGCGGCCAGCATCACGCGCACGTCGGTCCAGGCATCGCCGGGCGCGATCGTGCGGCGGGCTTCCATGAGTCCCGGCGCCGAGACAATGAGCACGCCCGATGTGGCGTCGCCCACGTTCAGCGTGAAGCGGCCATCGGGACGGGTCGTCGCACGGACGTCGCCGCCGCCCGACGGACGCACGACAACCTGGGCGCCGGCGATGCCATCACCGCTGGTGTCGACGACGATTCCGGCAACGGTGCCGGGGATGGGAGCGGGAACAGTGGCCGCCCCCTGGGGCGTGGCGAACTGGAGCAGGACGAACGCGAGTAGAGAAAGCATGGTCTGGGTGCTGCGGATTGGGGTCGGCCGGCCTGCGGCCCCGTGCTGCGATAGACTTCGGCGAACGAACCGGCAGAAGGAACCCTTCCATGCATACTATCTCCCGCGGCCATCAACCGGTAAATCGCGGCGCCCGACTGTCGCGCTCGTGGCTCTCTCTCGCGGCACTCGCGAGCCTGTTCGTGATCATCACTGTCGCCCATGCGGGAGCACAGACACCGGGCCGCGGGCGCGGCGCCGGCCCGCTGACATCCGTCGATCCGATCACCATTCCGCTCTGGGACGGCGCAGTCCCCGATGCGCTCGGCACCGAGCCTGCGGACATCCCGACGCTGACCTACTACGCGCCACGCGGCAATTCGCGCACGGCCGTGGTGCTCGCACCCGGCGGAGGCTACGGCAATCTCGCCCTCAATCACGAGGGGCGGCAGGTGGCCAACTGGTTCAACGCGCAGGGCATCGGTACATTCGTGCTGCGGTATCGGCTGGGGCCGCGGTATCGCCACCCGGTGCCGCTCAACGACGCGCAGCGGGCAATCCGCCTGGTGCGGGCACGCGCCGCCGAGTTCGGCCTGCAGCCGGACCGCATCGGCATCATGGGATTCTCGGCCGGCGGACACCTCGCCTCGACGGCGGCCACACGCTTCGATGCCGGCCAGACGACGGCACCCGATCCCATCGATCGCGTGAGCAGCCGACCCGACTTCGTGATCCTCGGGTACCCCGTGATTGCTTCGGCGGCCCCGTACGCGCACCAGGGATCATTCCGCAACCTGCTGGGTGAGGACGCCCCGGCCGCGCTGCGTGACAGCCTGTCGAACGACACGCAGGTCACGGCCGACACGCCGCCGACGTTCCTGTTTCATACCAACGCCGACACGGCCGTGCCGCCCGAGAACAGCATCCTGTTCTACATGGCGCTGCGAAAGGCGGGCGTTCCCGCCGAGTTGCACATCTTCGAACCCGGTCCGCACGGCGTCGGCCTCAGCCTGAACGACCCCGTGCTGAACGCCTGGCCGCCGCTGCTGTCAACCTGGTTGCGCGCGCGGGGCCTGCTCACCGCCCCCATGAATTGACATGACAGACCCGATCTCGATCGCCACGGCCGGCGCGCGCCTTCGCGCCGGCACCATCACCGCTCTCGAACTCACCGATGACAGCCTGGCGGCGATCGCCGCCCATGGGACCGCCACCAATGCCTTCACGCTCGTGCATGCCGAATCGGCGCGCGCGGCAGCGCGCGCGGCCGACGCCGACCGGCGCGCGGGTCTCGACCGCGGACCGTTGCACGGCATCCCGCTCTCGTTGAAGGACCTGATCGACGAGGCCGGAATTCCCACGACGGCCGGATCGCTGGCGCTCGACGACCGGCTGCCGGCCTCCGACGCACCGCTGGTGACGCGCCTGCGCCGCGCGGGCGCCGTGATCATCGGCCGTACCAACCTGCACGAGTTCGCGCTCGGCACGACGAACGAAGAATCCGGCTTCGGCCCGGTTCCAAATCCATTCGATCCCTCGCGCGTGGCCGGTGGCTCGAGCGGCGGATCGGCCGCGGCGGTGGCCGTCGGCATGGGACTCGCCTCGATCGGCACCGATACGGGTGGGTCGATCCGCATCCCGGCATCGGCCTGCGGCCTTGTCGGCCTCAAGCCGTCGCATGGCGACATTCCCAACGACGGGATCGTGCCGATGAGCGTGACGCTCGATCATGCCGGTCCGCTGGCGCTGACGGTGCAGGACGCCGCATGGCTCTGGCAGGTCATGGCGGCCCGCGCCACCTCGCGACTCTCGCGCGCCCAGCCGAAGGGCCTCCGGCTGACGCGGCTGTCGGGCTATTTCGACGCGCCGCTCGCACCGGAGGTGCGCGTCGCATTTTCGGCGGCGCTCGAACGGCTGGCCGAAGCCGGTGTCCTTCACGGCAGCGCCGAACTGCCGGACACCGCCGCGATCGCGCCGTCCTACGTGAACATCGCGCTGCCAGAAGCCGCACACTGGCACGCGCCGTACCTCGACAGCCGCGCCGATCGGTATCAGCCGGGCGTCCGCGCGCGCATCGCCAATGGCCGCACGGTGAGCGCGCTGGCCTACCTCGAGGCGCGCGACGCCGCGGCGAGGCTCTCGCGTGAGGTCTCGCGCCTGCTGGCGACGTGTGATGCCCTCGTGCTGCCGACGCTGCCGATTGTCGCGCCGGCGCTCGGCCAGGAAGAGATTCGGGTGGATCCGTCCGGCGAGGCACTGGCGGTGCGTGGTGTCATGCTCAAGCACACACAGCCGTTCAATCTCACCGGCCATCCGGCCGTGACGCTGCCGCTCGCCACCGACTCGTTGCCGATCGGCCTGCAGCTGGTCGGCCGGCACGGCCAGACCGCGCAGCTGCTGTCGATCGCCGCCGCATGCGAGGCCGTGCTCGGCACGAACGCCCGGCGTCTTTCCGCATGATCGGGCCACTGTTCAGCGCCTGGGAACGCCGCCTCGCGTCGGTCGATACCAATCGCGTCATCCGTCCGTTCGATTGGGGCCTCGACTGGCTCGGCCTGCCGGCAGACAGCGCCGATCCGCTCGAGGCCGTCCGCACGTTTGCCCGCGAGGCCGTCGAGGCCTCGGACACCTTCTACGCGCTCGATCCGACCGACGACTATGAACTGGACGACGACACGCTGCGATTCCCAAGCGCGCTCGTCACGCCGTGGGACGTCAACAACACGGTCGTCGCGCGCGTCTTCCGGCCTGACGGCACGCCCGACGGCACGCCGAAACGCGCCGTCGTGGTGCTGCCCCAGTGGAATGCGGATGCCGGCGGCCACGTGGGCCTGTGCCGCCTGTTTGCGCGATTCGGGCTGACCGCCGTGCGGCTCAGCCTGCCCTATCACGACCAGCGACGGCCGGCCGACCTCGCCCGGGCCGAGTTCATCGTCAGCTCGAATATCGGACGCACGATCCACGCGAACCGGCAGGCGGTGCTCGATGCGCGCCGGGTGGTCGACTGGCTGGCACGGCAGGGATTCGAGCGCATCGGCATCATGGGCACGAGCCTCGGGTCGTGCCTCGCCATGCTGACAATGGCGCACGAGCCGCGCATCTCGGCCGGGGCCTTCAACCACGTGTCGCCGTACTTTGCCGACGTGGTCTGGCGCGGCCTGTCGACGCAGCACGTGCGCGCCGGCATCGAGGGACACGTGGCGCTCGACGACCTGCGCGACTGCTGGATGCCCATCAGTCCGTGGCCGTTCATCCCCCGGGTGCGCGATCGGCAGCTCCTGCTGGTCTACGCGCGTTACGACGAGACGTTCCCCGTCGACCTCTCGCGGCAGTTCCTGGCCGAGTTCCAGCGCCAGGCAATCGCGCACGACACCGCCGTGCTGCCCTGCGGCCACTACACGACCGGCAAGGCGCCGTTCAAGTTCCTCGACGGCTACCACCTCACGCGGTTTCTCGTACGCAAGCTGTAGCAGCGTGGCGCTTCAGAACTTCGACATGAAGGAACAGCTGGCCGATGGTGCCGGGGCGCCGGTCGTCGCGGCGCGGTAGACGACGTCGGTCAGATAGTTGTAGCCAGCGTCGTTCGGGTGGAACCCGTCGGCCGAGAAGATCGCCGGATTGTAGAAGTTCGCGTCGCACATCAGGTCGACAACCACCACGCCCTGGAGCGCCAACGTGTTGATGCCCGCGGAAAAGCCCACGGTCAGGGCCTGGAGCACGCGCTTCTCGTCGATCGGCAGGCCAGCCGCGTATGGCGTGTTCGCCATGTTCGGCAGGTTCAGCGCGACGATGCGCACTTCGGGAGCGCGGCCGCGGACGGTGGCGACCAGTGTCTGCATGTCGCGCCCGAAGGCCTGGATGTGCGACTGGATGAACGCGGTGGGGTCGGCGCCGGCATGCCCGTTGCGAATGGCCCGCCCGACCGTGTTCGCGTCGTTCGCGCCGATGAACACCGTTACGAGCGTCGCCGACCGACGAACGTAAGGCGCCTCGTCGTTGAGCACGTTGCGCAGGATCTCGAGGCCGACCGACGCCCCGAGCGACTGCACGGCCGGACTCAGCACGGCTCCCGGCACGCCGAGATTCACGAGTGAAACCGTCTTGCCATCGCCCTGCAGCCGCCGTGTGACCTGCTGCACATAACCATTCCCGGTCGTGCACGGAATCAGCGGGAGGCAGTAGTCGCTGGCGCCGTACCCGATGGCGTCACTCGCACCCAGCGCGTCGTAGTTGACGACGGTATCGAGCGGTGTGGGGCCGCTGGGGTCGCGAAACGCCTCGCAGCCGCCGGCAAGGGCCAGCACGAGCATCAGCAGGCCGATGAGCGGACGTCGACGCGGTCCGGGGCCGGACGCCCGAGGGCACGACGGCGGGATGGCGACGGGCGACGGAGTGGGGCTTGTCAGTACGGGCAACACGGAGCTTAGTTCACGACCTCGCAGGTGCCGTAGTACTGGGAGGCGCTCGGCGGGGTCGTCAGATCGCCGAGGTGCCGGGAGTGCACCGCAACGTATCTATCGGCCGATCCGCCCGCCGAGAATATGGTCGTCAGGATGAAATTTCCGATCGGGGTCTGTTCGATGATGTTCAGGCCGGTCTCGGTCGCCATGGCGGTCACCTCGACCGTCGCCGAGGCGCTGACGACCCGCGCGGCCCCCCGCCGCAGGTCCAGGTTCTCGACACGGAACCGGACGTCGTCGTCCCCCGTGAGCACGCGAGCCGCAGGTCCGTTCCACGAGGCGACGCCGTAGGTGGTGAAGGCGCACTCGATGGCGCGTGCCTTCACGAATGGCCCGACCGGCGTCACCCGGCGCTGCGCGGCGGCGGAAAGCGGAACGAGCGACAGGACGGCCGCGAGAATGGCGGGAACGACTCGCATGTTGGAAACCCTCTGAACCATCATAGTCTCGCGGCGCGCAATGTGCGGCGCACCGCGATGTGAGCGGCCATCGGGCGGCGCCGGTGTCAGAGGTAGCCGAACAGGCCGCGCAGCGCCTCGTAGATGACGGTGCCGATCGCGCGCATGAACGGCCCCACGTCACCCGACGAAATCGCCGTCGAGACGACATCGGCACCGCCGACCGGATCGGTGATGAGCAGCCAGATGGTCGCGCCCGCGAGCGTGGCGGCGACGATGCCGACCATCGCAATCAGGCTGATGCTCCAGCGCGCGACGCTGCTCATAGGAGCAACAAGTCTAGCACTGCCCCATGTCAGGCCGGGTCAGCCCCGACGCGCTCAGAACTCGGGAACGACCCGCACGACCGGACGACCGATCCGCTCGAGCGATGCGCCGCACACGGCGGCGTCGCCCACGACGACAACGGTCGCCTCGTCGGGTCGCACCCGCTGCGACGCGACAGCGTGCACCTCATCACGGCTGATGGTCTCGACGGCCGGTACGAAGCGGTTGAACGTGTCGTCGGGCAGACCGTGTACGGTCAACTGCACGGCCGCGCGGGCAATCTGGCTCACCGTCTCGAAACTGCGTACGTAGCCGCGCGTGAGCGACGCGCGCGCCGCCGCCAGTTCGTCGTCGCCCACCGATTCGCGGCGAATCGTCTCGAACTCCTGGAGCACGTCGGCAATCGCGTCGGCCGTCGCATCCTGCTGCACGCTCGTGTCGCATGAGAACGATCCGGCGAGCCGCCGCAGGTCGAATGACGTGTGCGCGCCGTAGGTGATGCCCTTCTCCTCGCGCAGGCGGCGGTTGATGCGGCTCGTGAACTGTCCGCCCAGCAGCGCGTTGAGGACGATCAGGGCGTGATAGTCGGGTGTGGAGCGCGGGGGGCCCACGTGCCCGATGCGCAGCTCTGATTGCGCCGCCCCCGGGCGATCCACGAGCAGGATTCGTGGATCGGGCACGACCGGCGTTGCCTTCGCGGTCGATGCCCCGACCGGCGCCACCCATCCGTCGAAGGCGCGTCGCGCGGCGGCCGTCACGTCGGCAGAGACGACATCGCCCACCACGATGAGCGTGGCGATCGACGGTCCGTACTTCCGGGCCCAGAACTCGCGCGCGTCATCGATCGTCATCGCGTCGAGTGACGACGTCGTGCCGAGCGCGCCGTGACCGTACGCGTGATGGGCAAACACGGCCGACACGTATGCGCGATCGGCGGCGGTGCCCGCCGATCGGCTCAACTGGCGCAACCGGTTGATGCGCAGCTCGCGCACGCGCCGGAAGTCGGGCTCGCCGAGCGCCGGGCGGCACACCACATCGGCCATCAGCTCGAGCGTGCGATCGAGCGACCGCGCGAGACCCGCGCAGGAGAGCGTCGCGGCGTCAGGCCCGACGTCGATATCGAGCTGGGTGCCGGCTCGCGCGAAGGCTTCGGCCAGTGCAATCGCGTCATGCGCGCCCGCGCCCTCGTCGAGCAGGTCGCCGGTGAGACTCGCCAGTCCGTGCAGATGGGCCGGGTCGTCACCCGTCCCGCGCGCGATGACCAGCGTGACGTTGGCCACCGGCACGGCACCGAAGGGCACACTCCAGATCCGCAGCCCGTTGTCGAGCTGCTCGCGCACGATCGGCGGGAAACGGACCGGTGTCGGTGCCCCGGCCGACGGCCGCGTGAACCGGCCGGTCACTGGCGCTCCCGCGGAACGCGGACGGCGTCCTTCAGGAGCGGTGTGTCGGTACCCGCCGGGATCACGGCAAGCGTCGTCGCCCGATCGGGCAGAAGCCACCGGCCGGCCGCCGCCTGCAGCGACATGCGAGTGGCGCCGAGGTAACGGTCGAGGTCGGCCTGGAAGGAATCGGGCGAGCGGCCATACGTGTTGTACGCATTGAGCGCGTCGGCCTTGCCACCGAAGCCGCCAAGCGGCTGCACGCGGTGAACGAACGCGGTTTCTGCCTGGGCACGGCCGCGCTCGAGCTCGTCGTCGGTGGGTCCATCGGCGGCAAAACGTGCGATTTCCTCGGTGATGGCCGTCTCCAGTTCGTCCAGCGTGTGGCCGGGCGCCGCCGACGCGACGACCTGGAACGTGCCGCCCAACTCGCGCGATGTCTGCCCGGCCGCCAGTTCCACGGCGATGCGACGATCGTGAACGAGCCGGGCGTAGAGTCGCGATGTCCGGCCATTGGCCAGCAGGTCGGACAACAGATCGAGCTCGGCGTCCTCAGCCGCGAACAGCGCGGGCGACGGCCACGCCAGGTAGAGCCGTGGCAGTTCCACGCGATCCTCCATGACCAGCCGCGACGCGCGGGCCGTCGGCGGATCGGCCAGCACCGGCGGAACCGGCTCGCCGGCCGGAATCTCTCCGAAGAGCGCCTCGACCTCGCGCAGCACCGCCGACGTGTCGACGTCGCCGACGACGGCAAGCGATGCGTTGCGCGGCGGGTAGTAGCGCTCGAAGAAGCCGCGCACGTCGTCGAGGCCCGCCGCCTCGAGATCGGCCGGCTCCCCAATCGTCGGCCAGCTGTAGGGATGATCGGACGGATACATCGCGTCCATCAGGACGAACTGCGCGAGTCCGTAGGGACGGTTCTCATAGCTCTGGCGACGCTCGTTGAGCACGACGCCGCGCTGGGTGTCGAGTCGCTCCTGGGTGAGCGCGGGCAGGAGCCATCCCATCCGGTCGGCTTCCATCCACAACGCGAGACGCAGTGCACCGGCCGGCACGAGCTCCCAGTAGTTCGTGCGATCGGTGCTGGTCGAGCCGTTCAGCGCGGCGCCGGCCTCCTGGAGCGGACCGAAGTACCCGTCAGGCTGGTGTTCGGATCCCTCGAACATCAGGTGCTCGAACAGGTGCGCCAGCCCGGTGAGCCCGCGGCGCTCGTTCTTCGACCCGACGTGGTACCAGACATTGACCGCCACGAGCGGCATCCGCCGATCCTCATGGACGATGACATCGAGTCCGTTGGCGAGTGTGGTCTTCGTGAACGGAACAGACAGCATGAATCCCCCGGTGGGACCAACCGGCCGCCCGCGTGCGGACGACGCGGCCGGCCTACCGGAACCCTACCGTACTTCGGTGAGCGGAATGGCGCGGCCGGGAAAGGATGCGATCGAGACCTGCTGCGCGAGGCGCTCGGCGGCCGCCGCGATGGCCGCGGCGGGCACCGACTGCGGATCGCCGATGACAATCGGCACACCCGCATCCCCGGCTGCACGAACCGGTTCGTGCAGCGGCACGTGACCGAGAAACGCCACGGACAGATCGGCCGCGAGACGCTCGCCGCCGCCCTTGCCGAAGATGTCGCTCTCGCGGCCGCATCCCGGGCACACGAAGTGGCTCATGTTCTCGATGAGGCCGAGCACGGGAATGTTCAGCTTGCGGTACATCTGGACGGCACGGCGCGTGTCGGAAACCGAGACACTCTGCGGGGTCGTCACGACGACTGCGCCGGCCACGGGCACCGACTGGCTGAGGCTGATGGCCACGTCACCGGTTCCCGGCGGCAGGTCCACGATCAGGTAGTCGATGGCCGTCCAGCGCACTTCGCGGAAGAACTGCTGGATCGCGCCGTGCAGCATCGGTCCACGCCAGATCACCGCCGCATCGTCCTCGGTGAGCGAGGCCATCGAGACGATCTGCATGCCGTACTTCTCGGCGGGCAGGATCTTCTGGCCGTCGGTCTCGAGCCGCGTCCTGAGCCCCAGCATCATCGGCACGTTGGGACCGTACAGGTCGCCGTCGATGATCGCCACCCGACTGCCGCGGGCGCTGAGTGCCGCCGCGAGATTGACGGCCATCGTGGTCTTGCCCACGCCGCCCTTGCCGGCGCCCACCGCGATGATGTTCTTGACACCCTCGACGGCGGGTCGCGTACCGTCCGCCGGGAATGCCGTGGCCCGCACCGCCGCTGTCATCTCGATCTCGACGCGCGAGACGCCCGGCAGGGCCGACACGGCCGCATGCGCCTGTTCGCGCATGAGGTCTTTCATGGGACAGGCCGGCGTCGTCAGTTCAACGGTGAAGTGGACGTCGCCGCCCGTGATGCGAAGATTCTTCACGAACCCGAGCGACACGATGTCCTTGTGCAGGTCGGGGTCAATGACGGTCCGCAGCGCGTGAAGAACCGCCGCGTCGGAAAGGGAGCTCATACCCTGATTGTAGCCCGCGCCGGGCACGCCGCCGGGATTACGCCGACGCGCGCAGTCGCCGCCCGAACGCGCGCCGCGCGTCGTCGTTGAGGAGCACCCACAGCGAATAGATCCCGAGCGCCGTGCCGAACGGCAGCAGGCAGAGGTTGACGACCGCGAGCAGCAGCGTGGCCGGGCGTCCGTAGGGTCGCCGGGCGACGACGGCGCGCCCGGCAGCCACCATCAGGCCGCCACCCGCCAGGAGGAGCAGGCCCGAGACGAACAGGATCCAGACCACGGGATTCCGCACGATTTCTTCGAGGACACGAGGCGCGAGCGACGCCGTCCCGCCGGCCAGCATGAGAAACGCCGTTCCGGCGAGCAGCGCCACCCACCCGACGAGCACGTGCAGCCAGCCGAGCACGTCGAGGTGAACCTGCATGGACGAATGGAGGAACGGAGTTCGGTGTCTAGGTCGAGGCGCCCGAGAAGAACGACGCCTGCATGCTGTCGACGACGGCGGCCATGTCGACGAAATCCACCGCGACATCACGCCGCGCCGGCCGCATCATGGCGGCCCACGGCGCCTCGCTCGAGGAGCCTTCGCGCTGGAAATCGGGGTGGGTGCGGCGCACCACGCGGGCACACGCGCGGCGCACTTCGAGCGGCCTGGCGGAACGCGAAAGCCCGACGATATCGAAGAGGTCGTGCACGGGCGTGCCCTTGCCGCGCGCGTCAGCGCGCGCCGAGCGTGACGAGCAGTTCCCGCCGGGTGTCCTCGCCCAGCGCGTCGAGATCGACCGAACTCTCGCACTCGTCACACAGCAGCTCGACGAGCGCCGGGCGGCCTTCTTCCTGGGCCGGCTGCAGTTGGTCCCCGCTGACCTGCAGCAGATGCATCTGCAGCGTCTTGGCGAGGAAAGTCTCGGAATTTCCACAGTTCGGACACGTAAGGGACAAGTCAATGACTCCGTTTCGGGCCCGTCTGTCACGGCCCGGCAAGAGTGTATCTCAATCAACCGCGCCGGACGGCTGTTTTATGCACGTCCTCAGCCACGAAAACGCGGACCGGCCAGCCCCGATTCTTCGCTTCAGCCAGGCTGCGGATAACACAGGCGGCCGGTGACCGCCGATGTGCCGAAGGCGGCCGCCATCGCGCGAATGTACAGGTCGAGTTGCACCTGGTGTTCGGGCCTCGGCCGTCCGGTCTTGAGTTCGACCACCGTCAGTGCTCCGTCGGCGCCAACGATGACGCAGTCGACCGAGCCCCGCAGGCAGACATCCGGCTGGTCGGGCGCCAGCAGCGAGAACGGCACTTCGTAGTGCGCCTCGCCCGATTCGAGCAGCGACGTCAGTCCGCCGTCGCGTCGCACGGACCGATAGAGCGCCACGGCCATCCTCGCTGTCTCCTCGGGATCGACCACGTCCACCAGTTCCGGCGCCGCGACCAGTGACAGCACGGCGGCTACCAACTGCGGCTCGTCCTGCTCCGGATCGAGACGACGCTGGAACATGCGATGGACGATGGTGCCGAGCATGCGGCGATCGCCCGCATCGGCGGCGCCCGCCGGGGATTCTTCCGCTGGCGCGCTGCCGTTGCCGCCGGCCCAGGCGGTCGAGGCCGGCCTGGCGACAAGTCCTGTCGCGGCAATCGCGTGCACGGCGGGAGCTGTCGCTTCGGTGTCCACTCCGGCCGGGGCCGGCGTGCCGACAGCCGGGTTCCCGGCCGCGCGGCAGACCTTGAAGGCGAACGTCCCGTGTTCGGTCACCCACTCGACCTCGTCGGCCGTCGTGGCTCGCGCCGCCTGGAACAGCGCGGCGAGCGACGCGGGCAGCAGCCCGGCCAGGCTGCGCTGCCCTCGCCGCAACCGGCCCTGCCCGTCCACTTCACCAGCCAGATACAGCCGATCGCGTGCCCGTGTGGCCGCGACGTAGAGCAGGCGCCGCAGTTCTTCCAGTTCGCGCCTGTCCTCGAGTCGCGTGGCGGGCGTGCTGCCGAAGGCGACTTCGGGTTCGCCCGACGGCCCCTCCTCGATGACCGAGAACCCACCCGTCCGCCCGCGCCCCGCCGCATGGACATTGACGACGAACACGATGGGGAACTCGAGCCCCTTGGCCGCGTGAATGGTCATGAGGTTCACGGCGTCGGCGGCCTGCACAATCGCATTCGAGTCATCGCCGGCGCGCAGCGTCTCGAAGTACGACGCCAGTCGATCGAGGGTGACGTACCCGCGGTTCTCGACGCGGCGCACGAGCGCACGCACCTTCTTGATGTTCTCGCGCGCCTGGTCCAGCCGGCGCCCCGCAATCTCGAACATGTAGGCGGATTCGCGCAGGACGACGTCGAGCACCTCGCCGGGAGGCACGCGGTGCGACAGGGCGAGCCAGCGCCGGACGTCGTCCCGCGCGCGCAGCAGCAGCGCCCGGTCGGTCGCGCCGATCGTGCCATCGGCTGCATCGTCGGATGCGAGCGCACGCGCAAATCCAGGGGCAAGCGCCGTGAGGGCCTGATCGGACAGCCGCACGAACCGCGACCGCAGGAACTCGGCGGCGCGCAGATCCGAATCCGGCCGCGCGAGATACCGCAACAGCGCCTGCAGGTCCTGCACCTCCGGTGCGTCGAAGAACCCCAGGCCCTTATAGACATATGTGCGAACACCGCGCCGCTCGAGGGCGTCCTCGAAATACTGATGACCGGCCCTGGCGCGAAAGAGGATTGCGATATCGTCGCGCCGCACGGGCCGGGCGCCGCCTTCCCGGTCCCGAACGTGCGCCGTCTCGAGCAGGCGCACGATCTCGTCGGCCACCGAAGCGGCCGAGTCGGCCATCGAGGATTCGGCGATGAGGCCGACAACCGGCACGCCGTCGCGACGTGCACCGGGCGCGACGGCCGGCGTGGGAAACCGGTCGGTGTCGCGATACTGCCACCGATCGGCAATTGATGCGTCGCCGGCCATGCCCGCCGACAGCGCATTGACGAACGCGAGCAGTTCCGGGACGGAGCGGAAGCTCGTGGAGATGGCGCGACGCACGTCGCGCCCGCGCAGTCCGCCAATGCGCCGCGCGGCCTCGTCGAGCAGCGTCACCTCGGCGTGGCGGAAGCGATAGATCGACTGCTTGCGGTCGCCCACTACGAAAATCGACGTGCCGGCATCGGCGGCGCCCTCGCCTTCGGCCCACGTATCGATGAGCAACTCCACCAGCCGCCACTGCTGGCGGCTGGTGTCCTGGAACTCATCGACGAGCAGGTGATGGTAGCGGGCCTGCAGCTTCAGGCGACTGCGTGCGAACTCCTCCTGTCGCGCGAGCAGCAGCACCGCGCGATCGAGCATGCCCGCAAAGTCGAGCAGCGCATGTTCGGCCAGCAGTCCGTCGTAGATCGAGACGGCAATCGTCAGCAGCCGGAGCAGGCCCCGCGCGAGCAGCGGGTCGAGGTCGGCGTCGAGTCCCTCGATCGCGTCGCACACCGCAGGGGCCACCGATGCGACGGCCTGCTGGTGGCGGGTGCGCGCCTGGGAACTGGCGAAGTGCTCCGGGCGAAAGGCGCGCGCCAGTCGCTGACGCGGCTTGCCGGCCGTGGTGAGGAAATACGCCTGCAGCCGGCGACGCAGGTGGTGTACCCGCGCCGCATCGTCACTCCCGATGTGGTCGAGCGCCTCGAGATCCTGGGCGATCCAGCGGAACTCGGGCGATCCCTGCGGCCCGTCATCGACCAGTTGCGCGCGCAGGCCCGCCGGAAGCGCCGCGCGAAGGCGCGCCAGGAAGCGTTCGCACGCCGCCGCGGCTGTCGATGGCTCGGGGTGCCTGGCCACAAACGTGCGCACGGCGGGCAGCGCCACCTGCCGCCGGTCGATGAGTGCAGCGACGGCCTCGCGCAGGACGGGCGACTTCACCCGCACCAGCAGCAGCCGGACGTGCTCGTCGGATTCGACGAGCCCGCGTGCCGCCCGCAGCGACTGGTCGAGTGCCTCACTCGCAAACCGCGCGATCTCGGTCTCGTCGGCCACCTCGAAGGTGGGATCGACGCCCGCTTCGAGCGGGAACTCGCGCAGCAGCCCGAAGCAGAACCCGTCGATGGTCGTGATCTGGACGTCGTGCAGGCGAGCGGCGATGGCCTTCCAGACGTCCGGGGCGAACTGGCCGGCAGCCGCCCGGCGCCGCAGCGTGGCCAGGACCCGGTCGCGCATCTCGGCCGCCGCCTTGCGTGTGAACGTCATCGCGAGGATATGGCGCGGATCGACGCCGGAGGCCAGCAGCTGCACGTAGCGATCGACCAGGACACGCGTCTTGCCGGTACCGGCCGATGCCTCGAGCACCACGTCATTGCGGGGATCGACAGCAAAGTCGCGTGCCGGCTGGTCGGGCGGCGGCGCCGGACGGGGCGGCTGCTCGTCCGGTTGATCAAACAGACTCGGCTGCGTCATCGTCCTCGATCCGGTATTCCTTGCGGCACACGCCCGCGTAGCCGCACCACGTACACTCGGTCGTCCGTCGGGGCTGCGGCGGAAACTCGCCGCCTTCGATCCGATCGATGACGGCCGCAAACGCGCTCGTCCGCGCGTGAATCGCGTATTCCAGTTCCCCTGGCGAGTCGGCCAGCCGGCCCTCGAAGCGTCGGTCGTCGCCGAATGCGAGATACATGGCCGCGGCGACCGGATGGCTGCCTTCCGCCCCCTGCTGCTCCATCCACTGGCGCACGCAGTGCGCATAGACGGCCAGCTGCACGGACGTGGCCAGGTCCGGCATCCGTCCAAGCTTGTAATCCACGACGCGCAGGGAGCGATCCGCCAGAACATCAACGCGGTCGGCCTTGCCCCGGATGGCCACGCGTCGCACTGTGAACCCGCTCTGCGCCGGGAAGGTGAACTCTCCCTCGATTGGCACTTCGAGCAGGCGCCGGGAGACCTCACCGGGCATGGCGGCCTCCAGTTCCAGCACGCGGTCGGCGACTCCCGGCGCGACGATCGATCCGACGATGCGCAGGCGTTCGATGATTCGATCGGGTGCGGGCAGGCCGGCGAGCAGTTGATCGGCGATCGTGGCAAACAGCGCCTGGGCGTCCGGCATGTTGGCGGCCGTGACCGATCCATGCCCCGACTCCTGCCAGTCGCGATAGAAGCGTTCGAGCAGCAGGTGCAGGAACGTGCCGCGCTCGAGCGGCGTCATGCCGGCCGCGTCCTCCCGCTCCTCGCTCAGCCGCAGGACGTGTTCCGAAAAATACTTGAACGGGCAGGTCACATATCGATCGACGCGGCTGACCGAGTACACCTGCGGTGCCCGCGGCGCCACGAACCCGCTGTAGTCGCGGCTGGAAAGATCCGGGCGATCCTTCCGCGCGGCGAACCAGCCGGCCACGCCAGGGTCCAGACCGATGGGGGAAACGCCGCACGTCAGTGTCTCGTCAGCGAAGACGAACGGCTGGTCCGGCAGAACCTCGGACCAGCGCGGCAGGCCGCGTGCCGCGTCGATCATCGTGGACAGGGCGACGGCCGAGTCGCCCTCGAGCTGGAAAGCCGAGAGCCGCGTGCTGCGGCGCGCCAGGGTGAGGACGTCGCGGAAGGCCGCCTGCTGCGCGAGCGTCTGGTCGACATCCTGGGGCCAGCCGAGCGCCTTCAACAGGCCGGCCGAATAAAAGAAACTGCGGCGGGGACGTTCGGCCCAGTCGGTCTCGACCAGTCCCACGAGGAACACATCGTCGATCTCGCCAAACCGGGCGGCCGCCGCATCCACCAGGTGCACGCCCTCACCGGGTCGCGCCGGGACGAAGGTGCGATCCTCGATGGCGTGATAGACGATGGCCGCCAGTTCGTCGAGCGTGCGCGTCCGATCGTCGTGGCGCGAAAGCGCGTCCGCAAGCTGATCGAGCACCGCAAGCACGGCCGCGCGTGCCCGGCGATAGCGCTCATCGACCGGACGATGGCCGCCGTCGGTCCGCTCCGCGGCGCGCAGCCACGACGACAGCGCGCGCACCTGGCCGGAACCGGTCGACGCCGCCTCGACCTCGCGCAGATCGCGCGCGGCCCCGACCGCCGCGGTAGCCGCGCGGCCGGCGCGTTCCGCGCGCGCCGTCGCACGGTCACCCTGCTGGCGCCGCCAGCCGTCGACGTGGTCGAGGAACGTGTCCGCACCACCGGTCGCGCGCCGGTCGGTGAGGATGGCATCGAGCGCGGCAACATCCTGGGCGACCACCGTGCGGCCGTCGACGTCGAATCGTGCGAGCGGCGAGCGCAACAGCGCCAGCACGGCGTCACGGCCGCCACCGGTGCGGGAAACGGCCAGCGCCAGGTCGAGCAGCGCCGCGTAGGGCTCGGTGGCCAGGGGGAGGGCGTCGGCGGCCTGATACGGCACGCGCGCGTCGTTCATCACCTGCTGCGCCAGATACAGGTACGGCAGAGGGCGATGAAAGACCACGGCCGTCGTGCCCGTCAACGCGCGCGTGTCGGCGGCCCGCGCGCGCACATGTCGCGCCACGCCGCGCAGTTCCTCCTCGCGATCGCGAGCGACGGCCATCGGCACGTCGATATCGAGCGGCGCGTCGGTCGGCAGGCTGACGAGGACCGGAGACCGCTCGACGTCTGGCGCCCGGACTTCCTCGATCCCCGGCAACTCCTGTTCGACGCGCTCGCGGAACCCTGCGTCGTGCGCCTCGTCGGTCATGACGATCTGGACCGACGCGAGCGTGCGCAGGCGGCCGATCAGGTCGAAATCGGCCGGCCAGAGCCCGCGGGGGTCGGCCGGGTGGTCGGCCACCGCGATGACGAGCTCATTGAACGGCAGCACCGGCTGGCCCGCCAGCAGGAGGCGCCCGAGTTCGTGTTCGTCCACTCCCCCGCTCGCACGCGCGGCGCGTTGGTAGGCGAGGAAGGCGTAGCCGAGGAATCGGGTCTGGTTGATCAGGTCGTCGCTGCCGCGATCGGTGCCCTGCTCCACGCGGAGCTCATCGAAGATCGTGCGGGCGAAGGCGCGAATGCGCCGCTGCCGCCTGCGGATTTCATCGTAGAACTCGAGCATCGCCGCAACGAGGCCCGGCCGGAGTTCGAACGGCTGGGCGAGGCGTCGTCCGGCCAGGGTGGCCCGACAGGCGCGCTCGAGAATCACGCGCCGCTCGAGTCGGCTGAGCCATCGCGGCGATCCGTCGACGGCCAGGAGCATCCGGACGAGCCATTCCTCGCGCGTCAACAGATCGGGACACACGATGGCCGTCCGTCCCTCGCACACGGCCGCCTGCTCCATCGTCAATCGCAGGAGCGCGCCGGCCGCGCGGGTGGGCACGACGACGACGCGCCGGCGCGCGGCGGCCGGACCGCCGGCCAGTGCGCGCTCGACGAGCGCCTGGCGGAACGAGGCCAGACCACGGGTTCTGACGAGGAAGCGACGCTGCATCAGCGTCGTTCAGTGTGTCACTGAATAGCGGGGCGACGAAGACTCGCAGCGAGATCGCGGCGCACCTGGCCGCCGAGCAGGAGCGCACCGGAGGCGGCCGCCGACGCTTCGCGCATTTCCGCAGCCTGGCTGGACGTCGCCAGACGCCGGCGCTGAGACGCCTCGTGCGCCATGCGCAGCACGCTCTCGAACGTGGCGTGGACGGAGAGCTGAGCGGCCGGCGGCCTGATGGTGGCCAGGTCGCGCAGCACCTGCTGCACCGTGGTCTCGACGGTCGCCAGCTGGTTTGGCGTGATGCCGCGCATGTCGCGGAGGGCGATGAGCGTTGTGGCGAGCAGATCGAAACGCGCCAGCAGCGGCCGGATCTGCGAGTCATACCGCCGCAGCGCGCCGAGCTGCCGGGTGTGCTCGTCGAGCGCGCGGCGAAACGCGCGGGTCGCCTCGACCGCAGCCGAAAGCTGGCCAGAGAGCGCCTGGACCTCGGCGGGCCGGCGGCGGCCGAGTTGGCGGTCGCGGCGATCGAGCTCGTCGGCAAGCCGTTCGACGGCCGCGACGTCGCCACGGCGCCGCGCCGCATCGGCGCGTGTCCGCAGGGCCGCTATGAGCGATGCGTAGGCGGTGCCCGCCCGGACCTCTTCGGCGAGCGTGGCCTCGGCCGTACGCGCCGCGGCGGCGTTGCCGGTCTTCTCGGCGACGTCGGCGGCGCGGCGCAGAATGTCCACGCGCTCGGCGCCGACATCGGCCGTCCGCGCAGCCGCCAGGGCAAGGGCGACCGACTCGCGCGCCGTCGGCTCGGGCAGTAGCGGCTCGAGCGGCGGCTCACCGGCAACGAGCGTGAGCGAAACGCCGGGTCGACCCGCGGCGGCACGCAACTCGGTGATGACGTCATCGAAAAGCGCGGCGAGTTCGTGGATGTCGGCCGCGCGGTACTGGAAGTGATCGGCCGACCAGGCCAGAAGACTGCGTTGCGCGCTCTCCGCCAGCGCGAGCCGACGTCCGGCGTCGGTGGCCGCGGCCAGTTCGTCGAGCACGCGGGCCACTTCCGCGGTAAGGGCCGCATAGTCCGCGTCGCCCCTGGTGGCCGCGTAGTGCACGGCCCGCATCGCGTGGACGTAACGCGCCGTGCGGTCGGTGTCGACGCCGCTGGCCGGCAGGCTGACGAGCTGCATGTCGCGCACGTCGTCGGCCGATCCGATCAGGAGGTTGAAGATGACGCGGTCGCCGACCAGCGCTGGCTCGCCGTAGCTCGGCAACGGCTCACCCGTTGCCAGGAAGACGCGATAGGTCGTCGCGGAGGCAGCAAGCGGCGCCTGCGCGACGGCGGCAGTCGGCCAGGCGAGCGTGGCAAGCAGCCATGCGGCGGGGAGGACGCGCGAAGCCACGACGCACATTGTCGCCGAATTGCCGCGACTGTGGAAATCCTGTGGAAAGGTCGCGGATGACCTGTGCAACTGCTGTCGACGCCGAACTATTTTCCGACGTAACCGGAACAAACTCCTCGACCCGCCCCACCGTGCAGCAGCTTCGCACGTGCTTTCGCTTGCACGCGCGCGCCGGCTCACTAGAATCATCATCGTTACCGACATGCGAACCATGCCCCCAGCGACAGCGGCGAAGCCGATCCGTGTGACAGAAGACATCAACGGCCGCGCATACGTGATTGAGGTGCTGCCCGTCGACGCCGGGCGGTGGCGTGCGCGGCTCGCGCAGAGCGGCACGACCAACGCGGTGATGCCCTTCTACGGCGGCACGCCAGACGAGGCCGTCGCGCAGCTGTCACGATGGCTGTCACGCGTGGGAAGGCCGGCGGCCGCTCCTCGGTGACACCGCAGGTCGGCTGTCATGGCCGACACAGCGCGCAGGCCCGCGCGGGTGGCTCGATCGGCGCCGCGATGTAATACTTCCGGACATGCGAGTCATCGAAATCTCCAGCTTTGGCGAGCCTGATGTCCTTCAGCTGGCTGAACGTGAGCCGCCGGTCCCTGCCGCCGGCGAGGTGCTGATCGAGGTCGCGGCGGCGGGCGTGAATCGGCCCGACCTGTTCCAGCGACAGGGCCGGTACCCGCCGCCTGCCGGTGCGTCAGACGTGCCCGGGCTCGAGGTTGCCGGCACCGTCGTGGCCATCGGCGAGAGCGAGGAACCCGAGCGCTGGTCGGTCGGCGACCGGGTGACGGCCCTGCTCACCGGCGGCGGCTACGCCGAGCTGGCCGTTGCGCCGTCGGTCCAGTGCCTGCCCGTGCCCGACGGCCTGAGCCTCGTCGAGGCCGCGGCGCTGCCCGAGACCTACTTCACGGTGTGGACCAACGTGTTCGATCGCGGGCGGCTCGCGGCCGACGAGTTCTTTCTCGTCCACGGTGGATCGAGCGGCGTCGGCACGACGGCCATCCAGCTCGGCCGTGCGTTCGGCGCCCATGTGCTGGCCACCGCAGGCACCGACGCGAAGTGCGCGGCCTGCGACGAGCTCGGCGCGGAGCGCGCGATCAACTACAACACCGAAGACTTCGTTGTCGTCGCGCGCGAGTACTCCGGGGGCCACGGCATGGACGTCATCCTCGACATGGTGGGCGGCGACTATACGCCCCGCAACGTCGAGCTGCTCGCGCCCGACGGCCGGTTGGTGCAGATCGCGCTCCTGCACGGTTCGTCAGTCGAGATTGACCTCAACACGATCATGCGGCGGCGCCTGACGCTCACCGGGTCGACGCTGCGTCCGCAGCCGTCGGCCGAGAAGGGTCTCATCGCGCAGCAGCTCGAGAAGCGCGTGTGGCCGCTGCTTGCCGACCGCACCGTGCGCCCGGTCATCCACGCGACGTTCCCGCTCGAGGATGCCGCCGAAGCACATCGTGTGCTCGAGGACGGCCATCACATTGGCAAAGTCGTACTTGTCGTGAACTGACACTCATGTGCCGGCGCGTGGCCGCGTCGCCTGCCCGGGCGGCGACCGGCCGCGCGTCGTTCCCCCGGCTCCCCCAGGCAGAGTTCCCGCTGCACGCGGCAACGGACATCGTTGGTGAGCAGCGACCGAAGCGACGACAGAGACGGTGCGTATGCCTGGTGCGGCACGTCGGGCAATTCAGTCGATTCTGGCGGTGGACCGCTCGCGCGTCGAGCCGCTCGTGGCGGCACGATGCGCGGTGGGCGTTGCGGTTCCGCTTCTGACGGGGCTCGCGCTCGATGAGCCTCTCGTCGGCGTGTTCGGTGCGGCTGGCGCCGTCGGCGTCGGCTTCGGGTCGTTTCAGGGTGCCTACCGCGGTCGGGCCGTGTTCATGCTGCTGGCCGCCGCCGCGATGGCGTTTTCGGTGTTCGTCGGATCGCTCGCGGGCCATTCGACCGCGGCAACGGTCCTCGTTGCGGGCCTCTGGGCCCTCACAGGCGGGCTTCTCGTCGCGCTCGGGAACGGTGCGTCGTACGTCGGACTGCAGTCGATCGTGGCGCTGTTGATTGCCGGCGCGTACCCATCCGACTTCGAGGGGGCGGCCGCGCGTTCCGCGCTCGCGCTGGCTGGCGGCCTCGTGCAGACACTGCTCGTCGTCGTGATCTGGCCGTTGCGTCGATTCCCGGTCGAGCGCCGGAACATCGCTGCCGTCTACCGGAGCCTGGCGGCGTACGCGTCGAAGATCCCGGTGGCCGAGGGCCTGCCGCCCGAGCCGCACACCTTTGCCGAGACGCCCTCGCCGTTCGCTGATCCGCAGCCGTTCGCGCGCTCCGCGGAACTCTTCGTCTTCCAGGCGCTGTTCGACGAGGCCGAACGCATTCGCGCGAGCCTGGCGTCTTTCGCGGTCCGCTCGCGGCACCTCGAGCCCTCCGAGTACCGCTGCGCCGTCGTGCTGGCCCACCTGGTGACGCGGGCGCTCGAGGAAATCGCCGAGGCCATTACCGCCGGGCGCGCGCCGAGCGAACCACCGGACTTTTCGCGGATCCTCGCCAACTGCGTCAAGCGCCTGCCGCCAAGCGCCATCGTCGAGCCGCTCATCGATCAGATCCGCGCGGCGTGGCGGACGGCCGGTGTTCCCGCCGCCGTCCCCGGACACCTGGCGCCACGCGGGGACCACCACATCACACAGCGCCGCTCACGGCCGGCCGTGCGCGAGGGGCTCATCACGTTGCGCGCCAACCTCACGACAGCATCGACCGCCTACCGGCACGCGCTGCGCCTGGCGGCGGTGCTCACGCTGGCCACGGCCGGAGCCAGATGGCTCGAGTTCCCGCGGGGATACTGGTTGCCGCTGACGATTGCGCTGGTCCTCAGGCCCGACTTCCACGACACGTTCGCATTCAGCTTCGGACGGGTATCGGGCACCGTGCTCGGGGCGGCGGGCGCGACGGCCATTGCCTACCTGTTCGCGCCGGGGCCGGTCGCACTGGTCGCCCTCGTGCTCGCGTTCGTGTGGGGCGCCTACGCATTCGCGGGCGCCAACTACGCCGCGGTGAGCATTTCGATCACCGGCTACGTTATCTTCCTCATGACCCTGGCGGGCATTCCGGAAGCCACCGCGGCCAGCGACAGAATCGTCTACACGGCGGCTGCAGGCGTGCTGGCCTTGTTGGCCTACCTGGCGTGGCCGACGTGGACGGCAACCGAAGCGCGTCCCGCGATAGCCGCGATGCTCGAGGCACAGGGGCGCTATGTGGAAGATCTGCTCGTGGCGTGTGCGGACCCGGCGCCTCCGGATCTGGCCGCGCTCGGTCAGGCCCGGTCCGCGGCGCGGCTGACGCGGTCCAACGCGGAAGCCGTCGTCGAGCGCATGATGATCGAGCCGCGGTCTCGTTACACGATGAGGCCGCGCACGGCGGTCGGGCTCGTGGGCGCCGCGCGCCGGACGGCGCTGGCGGCGCTCTCGGTGCATGCGGGCCTCGAGCGCGGGTCGCCCGATCTGCCCTCACCGGCGCGCGAGCTTGCCTCGCAGGTCGGTTCGAGCCTGTTGTCGATTGCGATGGCCGTACGAAACCGGTCCGGAGCACCAGCCCTCCCGCCGGTGCGCGACACGCAGGCGTCGCTCGCCACGGTTTCGCCGGATGCCGTCAGCGACGAGGCCGCGCTCGTCGTTGACAGCATCGAAATGATGGCGAGCCTCCTGGCGAAGGACGCGGAGGCGCTGGCATGAGAGGCCCAAACGTATGACCAGATCCTTCGCCGCGCCGCGCACGATCCGACGCATTGCCGCTCGGCGGGTGTTCAAGGCACCCAGCGGAAAGCCTGTCGTTGTCACGCTTGGCGTGCCCCAGGCTGTGCCGGGCTCGGACTGGGGCTGCGCCCTGCAGATTACGGGCCTGGCCACACCCTGGCGTAAACCCGGATACGTGTTCGGCATCGACGGGCTTCAAGCGCTTCACCTGGCTATGGAGTGCGCCGGTGACGTGCTCGAGTCCACGAACGTCGAGCTGGAGTGGTTGGGCCAGAACGAGGACCTGGGCATGCCAAGGTTTCTGCCCTGGCTGCCGAAGCCGCAGCAGGCTCGACTTCAGGCGATCGTCGAACGAGAGGTGTCCCGGTGGGTGCGTCGCGCCGAACGCGCTCACGAGACGAAGCGTTCGAAGCTGCCGGAGTCGACGAAGGCCCCCGAGTCCTCCCTACACCTGGCGAAGGGCCACAAGCGGATCGAGGCGGCTGGCGCGCCACGCCGGCACGCCGGCCGCGGCGCCCGCCACAAGTGAGAGCAGCAGGGCCACGCCACCGAGGGTCCATGGATCGACGGGATTGATGCCGTACAGGAGACCGGACACCAGATGCCCTGGGCGATGACGTCCTGGGTCTCGAACTCGACGTGCTGTCGCAGCTCATCGCGCACGGCGCAGTGGTCCGTGCGCCCGGTGATCGTGCGTCCCAATCGTGTCAGCCAGCGCATGACCTTGTTCCGCTTCGAGCACGTGAGCAACGGCAGCGCCGAACCGACGGCAGCCGCCGCGCCCGAGCTTGCCTGGCGCCTCGAGGCCCAGTGCCTAGATTGTCGACAGCAAGCACGTACGCGCGCTGTTGTCGGATGTCAAGGCATCGCATCGGATCGGTCCCGAGCCACGCAGATCCACGCCGCGACAAGGACGCCGCCGCTACGAGGTGCACATTGGTTGGAGGGGGAAGAGCACGAGCGGAGCTCGCTCGACTCGTTCAACCCTGTCCGGCCGAATCAGAGCGAAGGTTGATGGAGAAGGACAAGGTTGGTGGACCTGACCGGGATCGAACCGGTGACCTCATGAATGCCATTCATGCGCGCTCCCAACTGCGCTACAGGCCCATGCGTCGAACGCTGGAACGCTCAAGTATACGGCGGGAGCCGGCCGGCGTCAAAGCGCCCCGAATCGGGCGCCGCGGCCGGCGGCCACAGCGCGCACGCCGGCTTGACTTGGCCGGAGGTCCGTGCCTAGACTGGCGCCTGTTCACACCATCAACTCGAGGCACCGGCCTCTCGTCAAAGGAACAATCATGCCCAGTGGCACGATTGCACGACTATTGATCGACAAAGGGTTCGGCTTCATTCGCGACGAAAGTGGCGTGGAGCATTTCTTTCATCGTTCGTCCGTACGTGGTGCGGTATTCGAGTTGCTGCGGGAAGGCCAGCGCGTCGAGTTCACCAACGAGGACTCTCCGAAAGGACCGCGAGCCGCCGACGTCCGCCTTCTCGACAGCTAGCGAACCCGTCGCCTGTGCCGCGCCGCCCATGCCGCCCCGGCACAGGCCGACGCCTTCGCCTCTCATCGGCGATTCGAAGCCCGACCGTACGATTGACCGCCTGCGTCCCTCCGCGGGCGCTCAGCCGCCTGACCACACAGGTCACCGAGCCGCCGCACACAACGCACTCAGACACGCCGTAATCGGTTCCAGTGCGTCCAGCGTCTCGACGACGAGTTCCGCACCGGTTGCCGCCAGCTGGTCCGCATCGTAGTGGCCGGTTGCCACCGCCACGGCCATGGCGCCATTGGCATGCGCGCAGTCCACGTCGAGCGGCGTGTCCCCCACCACAATCACGTGCGATGGCTCGAGACCGTGCTCGCGCGCCCGTTCCAGCGCGACCGGCACCAGGTCACGCCGGTTCGTATGCGCGTCGCCGAACGCGCCGAGCCGGAACCGTCGCCACAAATCGAAATGTCCAAGCTTGATCTCCGCACCACCCGCAAAGTTGCCGGTGAGCAGGCCGAGCGTGAACGACGGGTCGGCATCGAGCGCATCGAGCGCGGCGTGCACGCCGGGCAGCACGCCGAACCCCGCGCCGGCGTCCTGCGACATCTCGCGGCGCAGTTCGTCGAGATAGGCGTCACGCAGCGTCGGCACATGGGCCTCCTCGAAGCCGATGCCGCTGGCGCCATAGATTTCGGTCAGGATGGCCAGATCCGTTCGCCCCGCCACCGCAACGCCCGAGAGCGCCGCCGGACGGCCGTGCAGCCGCTCGAATGCCGTGTTCATGCCGCGAACGCCGGCGCCCGTGGTGTCGACGAGCGTGCCGTCGATATCGAAAAGTACAAGAACCGTCTGCGCGAGCGACATTACATCTCCACGAATCGATCTACTTCCAGTTCCACGGCCAGAACGCACGCGCACGCACGATCCGGCCACTCGATGACAGCAACCGCCGATGGGTGGCGCCTGACGCCCGTGCGAACACCAAATCGTCGCTGAGCGCGATCCAGCCCACTCGATGGTGCTCGCCCACGTGCCGCAACGCGTGCCCGAACGCCTGGCGCTCGGCATCGCTGCGCAGCCCCTCGGTCGGATGCTCGAGCAGCAGCAACCGCGGACGTACGGCCAGCGCCCGCGCCAGGTGGAGCCGGGCGCGCGCCAGCGCGTCGAGCGCGCCAACGGCCTGCGCCAGCTGCGCCCGCGTCAGGCCGACGTCATCGGCGAGCCCCTGCACCTGCCGCAGGACCGATGGCGGCATCGGCTCGACTTCGAGGGTCATCGGCAGGGCCAGGTTGGCCGCCACGTCGAGCGACTCGAGCAACGCGGCGCGATGCGTCATGAACCCGAATCGATCGAGCGACACCAGCCATTCGGTATCGGTGCGAATCGTGCGCGTATCGACGCCGTCCACGCTCACGTGCCCCTCGTCGGGCACCGCGGCGCCGCTGACGAGGTGAAAGAACGTCTCGGCCGCCGCCGGATCGAGACCCGACAGCACCAGGCGGTGATCGTCACTGACGGCCAGCGCCAGGACGCGGAGGGGCTGGCTGCCGCCGTGATCCTTCGTCACGCCGCGCATCTCGATGAGCGGCACCCCTGCCGTCGTCATTGCCGTCGCAGGTGGTCCGCGCGCTCGACGAGGCGCTCGAAGGCCGCCGGGGGCAGCCCGACGAGCCCCAGTCCCTGCGTGCGGCCGCTGCCGGGCCCGTGATAGTCCGACCCGCCGCTGACAACGACACCGAGCCGATCGGCCATCGTCTGGTAGCGGACAACGTCGGCCACGGTGTGGTCGGTGTGGTACGCCTCGATGGCGCCGAGACCGGCGTCGACGAGCGACGGGATGAGCTCGTCGCGGCGCGTCTTGCCCGGATGCGCGATCGAGGCGATGCCGCCGGCCGCACGGATCCGCGCGATGACGTCAGCGGGCGGCGCCCCCGCCCGCGGCGCGTAGCCGGGGCGGCCTATCGACAGATACCGTGCGAACGCGTCGGGCACGTCGACCGCGTGGCCCGCGGCGATGAGCGCCTGGGCGATGGCGGGCCGTCCCACGGCGCGTCCTGACCCAATCGCCGCCGCCACGATGGCTTCCGTATCGACCGGCACGCCCGCGCGTGCGAGCCGATCGCCAATGGCGCGCACGCGATCGATCCGCTGCTCGCGCTGTCGGCGGAGGAATGCGCCGAGCGATTCGTCGTCGACGTCGATGAAGTAGCCGAGGATGTGCAGGTCGACGCCATCGGCAACGGCCGACATCTCGATGCCATCGACGAGGCGCAGTCCGGCGGCTGCCGCGGCCTGCCGCGCCGACGCAATGCCGGCCACCGTATCGTGATCGGTAACAGCGAGGACGACGCAGCCGGCGGCGATGGCTTCGTCGACGAGCGCATGCGGCGCCGATCGGCCGTCCGACGCCGTGGTGTGCGCGTGAAGGTCGATCACCGGCGCCTGGCCCGCGCCGCGGCGGCTGGCGCCGTTCGAGCCCGTTGCGTCACCGACGCCGTCGTCGCGGGACGTCGTCGATCGCGGCGGGCGCGCTGGCGCGCGACGAGCGACCGGAATTCGCGCACGAGCAGTTCGAAGTGATCGCGTTCCTCGTCGGCAAACTCCAGGAAGATACGCTTCCCTTCGGATTCCTCGAACCGCTCCCCATACTGCTTGAAGAACCGGTGCGAGGCCCGTTCGCAGCGGATCCCGATGCGCAGCGCCTCGCGGTCGTCGACGCCCGGCGCGCTCAGTTCCTCGACGCCGGCGGCAAACAGCCCATTCGACGCACTCTTGAAGAACAGGAACGCGGGCTGCGACTCGAGCAGGGGTTCCGCCGTCGTCAACTCCCTGTACCGCGCCTCGAGGGTGGCAAGGTGTTCACGCTCTTCACCGGCAAGCTTTTCGAAGACCCGCTTGCCGCGGGGATCACGCGCAAGCCGCGCCGCGCGGGTGTAGAACGCCAGGCCGCTGCGTTCGGTGGCAATGGCCACGCGCAATGCATCGCGGGCAAAGACCAGTTCGAGGGGCACACGCGGCGTCGACGAAGCAAGACCCGTCTGGCACTGCTCGCAGACGCCATAGATCTGCAACACGCTCTCGGACGGCGTGAATCGGCGCGCCGTGGCGACGTCCTCGATCAGCACCTCGATGTCGGAGCTGAGGAACTCGAACGACTGCTGGCACGACTTGCAGATCAGGTGGAAGTGACGCGGGTGGCGATACGAGTGTTCGAAGCGGAACTTGCCGTCGCCGAAATCCACGCGCCTGGCGATGCCGGCATCGACCATCCACTGCAGCGTCCGGTAGATCGTCGCGCGGCTGATCCGGGTGTCTTCCGCGCGGATCAGCGAGACAAGTTCATCGGCCCCGAGGTGACCGCTCTGGCGCAGGAAGACATCGACGATGAAGTCGCGCTTGCTCGAGCGGCGGCCTCCGGCAGGCCGGTGGGTTTCGACGAATTGAGACGGAGACAGCATCGGCGAATCGGCCTTCGGTCGTGAAGACCATGCGGGGACGCAGGGACACCACGGACTCGAGCGGGACACGCGCCGCGCGCCCCGCTTCCGTGGAACGTTACGCGCTGAACGACGAGCCGCAGCCGCAGGTCGACTTGGCGTTCGGATTCTTGATGGTGAAGCCGCCGCCCATGTTGTTGCTGACGAAGTCGACCTCGGCGCCATTCAGGTAGCGCAGGCTGATCGGATCGACGAACAGGCGCACGCCCTGAACTTCGAACACCTGATCCGACTCCGCGTCGCCTTCGCCCTCGTCGATCATCAGGCCATACTGGAAACCGGAACAGCCGCCGCCCTGCACGAAGACGCGCAGCCCGGCGCCGACTTTGGCTTCCTCCGCCAGCAGTTCGTTGATCTTCTCCGCCGCCGTTTCGGTCACGTTGATCATTGTTCGATTATACGGGACGCGCGCCGTCCCGTCTCATTTAGGCCGTCCCGGTCAGGTTGGTTATGCTGTGGGGCGGCCGCCCGGTGGCGGTCCCCGGAAACCCCGCAAGGACTCGATGGACCAGACGCTCGCCGCCCACGCCGTTGCCCGCCTCGCCTCCCGCATCTGGAACCGCGAACCGGCCGCTTTTGTGGGCCCGGACGCGCCCCAGGCCGTCAACGACGCCATCCTCAATCGCCTCGGGTGGCTTGCCGCCCCCGAAAACATGTCGGCCCGGGCGGCCGAGATCGCCGAGTTCCGCCGGGCCACCGCCGACGACGGACTGACCGATTTCTACCTGCTTGGCATGGGCGGCAGCAGCCTGTGCGCCGAGGTGCTGCGCGACGTCCTGGGTGTACCCGGCCATGCCAATCGGCTCGTCGTCCTCGACACGACCGACGAGCACGCGATACGCGCGGCCACCGATGCGATCGTCCCGGAACGCACGTGTTTCCTCGTGGCCAGCAAGAGCGGGTCGACCCTGGAGGTCACCTCGCTGGAACGGTATTTCCACGGGGTCATGGCCGCCGCTGTCCCCGCCCCCGGGCGGCACTTCGCGGCGATTACCGACCCGGGGACCGCCCTGGTCGACCACGCGGCAGCCCAGGGGTACCGTCACACGTTCCTGAATCCCCCGGACATCGGCGGTCGTTATTCGGCACTGTCGATGTTCGGACTCGTTCCCGCGGCCCTGGTCGGGATCTCGGAAGGCACCCTCCTCGCCTCCGCACGCGAGATGTCCGACCTGTGTCGGCAGGACTCGCCCGCCAACCCGGGCCTCCGCCTGGGCGTGTTCATGGGTGTCCATGCCGCAGCCGGCCGGGACAAGCTGACGCTCATCATGTCGCCCGGGCTTCAGTCGCTGGGCCCTTGGATCGAACAACTGGTGGCCGAAAGTACCGGCAAGCAGGGTCGCGGCCTCCTCCCCGTGATCGGAGAGCCCATCGGCCCGGCGTCCCAGTACGGCCAGGACCGGGTCGTTGTCGCGATCCTCGCCCCTGGTGACGCCGAGACGGCCCGCCTGGCCGACGCGGCCGAGACCGCGGGACATCCCGTGTTCCGAATCGAGACCACGCCGGAGAACCTCGGCGCCGAGTTCTTTCGCTGGGAGTTCGCCACGGCGGTGGCGGGCGCCGTCCTGGGCATCAACCCGTTCGACGAGCCCGACGTGCGCAGCGCCAAGCAGCGCACACAGGCCCAGCTCGACGCCTATCTGGCCACCGGTGGGTTCCGCATCGAACCACCGCTCGTCGACACGCCGCTCTATTCGCGGCGCGAATACGCGGGCACGGGAGGCGCGCGCCCGGCCAACGCCTACGTGGCCATCCTCGACTATCTGCCGGCCGATCCGTCGCGCGCGATCGCGATCACGCGCCTGCGCGCATCGATCCGCAGCCGCCTGAGCCTCGCCAGTACGCACGGTATTGGTCCGCGGTACCTGCACTCGACGGGTCAGTACCACAAGGGCGGGCCCAACACCGGCGTGTTCGTGCTCGTCACATCGGGCGACGCCACGTCGACTCCCGTGCCCGGCGCCGGCTATACGTTCAGTACCCTCAAGCACGCACAGGCGTTCGGCGACTTCGATGCCCTGGTCGCCGGCGGGCGGCACGTCATTCACTGCCACTTCGACAGCCCATCGGCCGACGTCGTCACGCGGCTGGAACACGTGTTGAGCAGTCTGAACTGACATGCTGCGGGGAAGCCTCCTCGTCCTGCTCGCCTGCGCGGCCGTCGGCCTCCGGCTGACCGCGCAGTCGACGCCCGACGCGCCGTCGCAGCCGCCAGCGCACGGCCGGCTGTTCGCGCCGGAGGATCTCGGTATTCTCGAGAGCCCGGATCGCGACGACTGGCAGGAACCCGATCGCATCATGGACGCGCTGCTCGTCGCCGACGGCTCCCGGGTGGCCGATCTCGGGGCCGGGGGCGGCTGGTTCACGATCCGGCTGGCACAACGCGTCGGACCCAACGGGCGCGTGTACGCGGAAGACGTGCAGCCCGAGATGATCGAATCGATCAAGCAGCGCGTGGTCAATCAGCGGCTGACCAACGTCGAGACGATTCTCGGCACCTACACCGATCCGCACCTGCCCGAGAACCTCGACGCGGTGCTTGTCGTCGACACGTACCCCGCGTTCGAAGACCCAGTGTCGATCCTGCGGCACGTGGCGCGCGCGCTGGCGCCACACGGGCGCCTGGGCATCGTCGACTTCAAGCGGGACGGTGTGGGCGGGCCGGGCCCACCGCCGGCCGACCGCGCCGACCCCGAGGACATCAAACGAGACGCCGAGAAGGCAGGCCTGCGGCTGCTGCGCGACGATCTGACGCTGCGTTACCAGTACATGTTGATTTTCGGACGATGAAGACCGCGCTCACGATTGCCGGCAGCGATTCCAGCGGCGGCGCCGGCATCCAGGCCGACCTGAAAACCTTTGCCGTGCATGGCGTGTTCGGCACGAGCGCCATCACGGCGCTCACGGCACAGAACACGCGCGGCGTCACCCAGGTGCACGCCGTGCCGGCGGCCATGGTCGTCGCGCAGATCGACGCGGTGGTCTCCGACCTCGGCGCCGACGCCGTGAAGATCGGCATGCTTGCCAGCGCGGAGATCGCCGCGGCAGTCGCCGACGCCCTCGAGCGGCACGATCTCCATCCCGTCGTCCTCGACACGGTCATGGTGGCGAAAGGTGGCGCGCGCCTGCTCGACGAGGCGGCCGTCGACACCATTCGGCGCCGTCACCTTCCGCTGGCCGCGCTCGTCACGGCAAACGTGCCGGAGGCCGAGGCCCTGACGGGCCTGCGCGTGGCTACGATCGCCGAGGCCCGGCTCGCCGCACGCCGGCTGGTGGAACTCGGAGCCCGGGCCTGCCTCGTGAAGGGTGGCCATCTCGATGGTCCCGCCATCGACGTGCTCGACGACGGCACGACGGTCACCGAGATCGCGGGGCCGCGCATCGATACGGTGCACACGCACGGAACCGGGTGCACGCTGGCCGCGGCCATTGCGGCGAGGCTCGCGCGCGGCGAACCGTTGATCGATGCGGTCCGCGGTGCGAAAACCTACGTCACGCGCGCCATCGAACGCGCCCCGGGCCTCGGGCACGGTCACGGGCCGCTTGCGTGGGGCGCCGCGCTGCTCGATCCGTAGCGGCGCGGTCCCGCAGTACACTCAGAGGATGGCATTCCGGCCGTTGGCCGTGTCAATCGATCCCATCGCACTCGAGCCCCTGGTCGCGCACGTCGAAACGGCCGGTCGCACGCGCGACGAGGGCATTGGCGCGGTGTGCACGTTTGTCGGCGTCGTGCGCGCCACGCACCAGGGTCGCGCGGTGCGGCACCTCGAATACGAGGCCCATATCGCGCTGGCGGTGCGCGCCTTCGAACACATCGCCCGGGAGGTCGCCGAGCGCTGGCCGCATGCCGTGCTGGCGATTCACCACCGCATTGGCCGGCTCGAGATTGGCGAGGCCAGCGTGGCCATCGCGGCGGCAGCCGCGCACCGGGCCGAATCGTTCCAGGTCTGCCGGTACGGGATCGAGCGCGTGAAACAGATTGCCCCGGTGTGGAAACACGAGTTCTTCGAGGACGGTGACGCCTGGGTGGAAGGCCCGCTGGCCGACCCCTCGAACGACGACCTGCGGCGGCAGGCCCTGGAGCGCGCGTGCGCGTAACGGTCCGCTTCTACGCCCGGCTGCGCGACCTGATCGGCTCGCGCCAGCACGCCTGCGAGGTGCCCGACGGCGGGACGGTCCGCGACGTCTGGCGTGCCTGCGTGCAGGCCTATCCGGCCATTGCCGTGCTCGACGGCAGCGTGTCGTGCGCCGTCAACGACGACTTCTCGGCGATGGATGCGCCGATCAATGATGGCGACGAGGTCGCCTTTCTTCCGCCGGTGTCCGGCGGAAACGGAACAGAACCATGACACCGCAGGTGTTCGACAAACTCCGGGCCATCGCCTCGCGCTACGACGAGCTCACGCAACTGGTCAGCGATCCAGCCGTGCAGGCCGACGCCAACGCCTATCGCACGCACTCCAAGGCCATCGCGGAAATGCAGGACCTTGTCGACTGCTTCCGCGACTATCAGCAGCGAACGCGCGACCTGGACGACGCACGGGACATGGCTGCGAGCGGCGACGCCGAACTGCGGGCACTGGCGGCCGATGAAGTCGAGAGTATCGAGGCGCAGCTTGCCGCGCTCGAGGATCGCCTTCGGGTGCTCCTCATCCCGAGGGAT
Organism: Acidobacteriota bacterium; assembly: GCA_044507065.1. Lineage (GTDB taxonomy): Bacteria > Acidobacteriota > Vicinamibacteria > Vicinamibacterales > SCN-69-37 > SCN-69-37. The sequence goes on along the minus strand of JBIQJY010000002.1, from coordinate 55,295 downwards.
CCGAACGACGACCGGAACGTCATGATCGAGATTCGAGCGGGCACCGGCGGCGACGAAGCGGCGCTGTTCGCGGCGGACCTCTTCCGGATGTACACGCGGTTCGCCGAGCGTCAGGGCTGGAAGGTCGACGTCATGTCGATGAACGACACCGGCGTCGGCGGGTTGAAGGAAGTGGTGGCCGCCATCGAGGGCAAGGGCGTCTATCGCCGGCTGAAGCAGGAAGGCGGCGTGCACCGCGTGCAGCGCGTTCCGGTCACCGAGGCGAGCGGCCGCATCCACACGTCGACCGCGACGGTGAGCGTGTTGCCCGAGGCCGAGGACGTCGACGTCCAGATCGAGCCGAAGGACCTGCGCATCGACACGTTCTGCTCGAGCGGACCGGGGGGCCAGAGCGTCAACACGACCTACTCGGCCGTGCGCATCACGCACCTCCCCACCAACACGGTGGTGTCGCAGCAGGATGAGAAGTCGCAGATCAAGAACCGGCAGAAAGCCATGAAAGTGCTGCGCGCGCGCCTCTACGAGCTCGAACTGCGCAAGCAGCAGGAGGCCATCGCGAAGGACCGGCGCGGGCAGGTCGGGTCGGGCGACCGGTCCGAGAAGATCCGCACCTACAACTTCAAGGAAAACCGCATCACCGACCATCGCATCAACTTCACGATCCATCAGCTCGACGACGTGCTCGACGGCAATCTCGACGAACTGGTGGGCGAACTCGAGGCGCACGCGCAATCCGAGAAGCTGCGGCAGGCCACCGAGTCGGACGCCGCCATTCACTGACCATGACGGTCGTCGAGTGCGCGCGCCAGGCCGCCGCGGTACTCGTCCAGGCCGGCCGCGACAGGGAGGACGCCCGTCGCGACGTGGCTGTCCTGCTCAGGCACCTGCAGGGCTGGGACACGGCCGACTGGCTCGCGCGTCAGGGTGAGATCGTTCCCACCACCGTGGTTGCGCAACTGGGCGAGCTGGTGGCCAGGCGGGCGGAGGGTGAACCGGTCGCCTATCTGCTCGGTGAAAAGGAATTCTACGGACGTCCGTTCCAGGTCACGCCGGCCGTCCTGATCCCGCGCCCGGAAACCGAGCTGGTCGTCGAGCGCGCGCTCGCCTTCATCGACGCGACGGCCGAGCCGACAAGGCTGCGGATTGCCGATGTCGGCACGGGCAGCGGATGTATTGCCGTGACCCTGGCAGCCGAACGCGCCGGCCTGCGGCTGCTTGCCACGGACCTGTCCGCCGACGCCATTGCCATCGCCGCCGGTAACGCCGCGCGGCACGGCGTCGCCGCGCGCATCACCTTCGAGCGCGCGTCGCTCACCGGGGCCGCCACGGGCTTCGACCTGATCGTCAGCAACCCGCCCTACGTCCCCGAGGCCGACCGCGTGGATCTCATGCCCGACGTGCGCGATTACGAGCCGTCGCTGGCCCTGTTCGGCGGCGGCGACGGCCTCCGGGTCATTGCACAGCTCCTGCCGGCCGCCTACGGCGCGCTGCGTCCGGGCGGGGCGCTCATCGTGGAGATTGGCGCCGGTCAGGCCGACGCGGTGTCGGACCTGGCGCGCGCGGCCGGATTCGCGCCGCCTGCCCTGCATCACGACCTCGCCGGCATCATCCGCGTCGTCGAAACCGTCCGGCCGGCGGAGTCCGTATAATCCCGGCATGGATTGCCTGTTCTGCCGCATCGTCGCAGGCGAGGTTCCCGCCTCGAAGGTCTTCGAGAACGAGCGGCTGGTGGCCTTCGACGACATCGCCCCGGTTGCTCCCATGCACGTGCTGATCGTCCCGAAGCAACACGTCGCAACGCTCAACGCGCTCGCGCCGCAGCACGACGCGCTCGTGGGTGAAATGGTCAGGACGGCGGCGGCGCTGGCGGCCGATCGTGGTCACGCCGAGCGCGGGTTCCGGACGGTCTTCAACTGCAACCGGGATGCGGGCCAGACCGTCTTCCACCTGCACCTGCACGTGATCGGCGGCCGCAGCATGGCCTGGCCGCCGGGCTGACGCGCCTCAGAACAGCAGGGCCGGAAGCTCGCGCAGCGAGCTGATGACGGGAACGTCGGCATCGGTCGACGCCGATCCGCGGCGCGCAATCAGGACGCCGCGCATGCCGACGGCGCGCGCGCCCGCCACATCGTGCGCCAGGCTGTCGCCCACCATGACGGCATTGTCGGGAGTAACACCCAGCCGGTCCATCGCCGCCTGGAAGATCCTGGGATGCGGTTTCAGGTAGCCGAGTTCGGCGGATGACACCGTCGTCGAAACCAGCCCTTCCAGTCCGAAGTGGGCCTGAAACGACGTCAGGCACCGATGGGAATTCGAAATCAGGCCAATCCGGACGCCGCGCCCGGCCAGGTCCACCAGCGTGTCACGGGCGTCGTCATACAGCTCGAAATGCGCGTGATCCGCCCAGGCCTCGAACAGTTCGCGCGCCACCGTGTCGACCTCGGGCGAGGCGCCGCCCATCAGCTCGATGATGCGCGCGGTGTAGCGCACGAAGAGTTCGTGACTGTAGAGTGAATCGGCGCAGTGCAGCAGGCTGGCGGCACCCGCCACGGCCTCGTCGAATCGCGAGGCATCGACCGTGACGCCGTGCCGGGCGCAGGTCTCGAAATAGCCGGCCCCCTGGAACCGGCGGCCGGGCTCGATGAGCGTGAAATCGACGTCGAAGAAGACCGCCTCGGTCGTAACCACCGTGTCGATTATAGAATGAGGGTTTCGGCCCCATCATGTCCGACTGGAAAGACACACTCAACCTGCCCCGCACGGCGTTCCCCATGAAGGCGAACCTGCCGGCCGCCGAGCCCGCAGCAATCGCCCGATGGGAGGCCATGGATCTCTATCGTCGCATCAGGGAAAGCCGGAAAGGACGTCCGAAGTTCGTCCTGCACGACGGCCCGCCCTATGCCAACGGCCAGATCCACATCGGCCACGCGCTCAACAAGGTGCTGAAGGACATGATCGTCAAGTCGCGCACGATGGCCGACTATGACGCGCCGTATGTGCCCGGCTGGGATTGCCACGGCCTGCCCATCGAGCTCAACGTCGAGAAGGAGCTGGGCCCGGCCGCCAAGGATCGATCGCCGGTCGACTTCCGCCGCGCCTGCCGCGAGTACGCCGCCCGGTTCGTCGATTCGCAGCGCGACGACTTCAAGCGCCTCGGCATCCTCGGCGACTGGGCTGATCCGTACCTGACGATGACGCCCGCCTACCAGGCGCAGATCGTCCGGTCGCTCGGCGCGATCGTCGGCCGTGGGCTCGTGTACAAGGGCAGGAAGCCCGTGTACTGGTGCCTGCGCGATCGGACCGCGCTGGCCGAAGCCGAGGTGGAGTACGAATCGCATACCTCGCCATCGATCTACGTCGAGTTCGACCTGACCGCCGAGTCCGCGAGCCGGCTCACCGCAGAGCACCCGGCCCTTTCGGGCCGCCGCCTCTCGGTCCTCATCTGGACGACGACACCGTGGACCATCCCGGCAAACCTGGCCGTGGCGTTCCACCCCGACTTCACCTACGCGGCGTATGACGTCGATGGCCGCACCATCATCATCGCGGAGCGAATGGCCGACGCGGTGACGACGGGTACCGGACGCACCTTTGCCGCGCCGGTGGCCTCGTTCAAGGGCGAACAGCTGGAACGGCTGACGTTCACGCACCCGCTCTACGAACGCGAGTCGCTCGGCGTCCTGGCCGGCTACGTCACGCTCGAGCAGGGCACGGGGGTCGTCCATACGGCGCCGGGTCACGGGGCCGACGACTTCGTCACGGGCCAGCGATACGGCCTCGACGTCTACGCGCCCATCGGCAACGACGGGCGGTTTCTTCCGGACGTCGGCATCGTCGCCGGCATGAAGGTGTTCGACGCGAACCCGGTCGTCGAAGCCGCGCTGGCCGAACGCGGCCGATTGTTCGCGCGGTCGGATGTCGAACATGCCTATCCGCACTGCTGGCGCTGCCACCAGCCGGTCATCTTCCTGGCCACGCCGCAGTGGTTCATCAGCATGGATGCGTTGCGCGAGCCGGCGGTTGCCGAGGCCAACGCGGTCCGGTGGCACCCGGCATGGGGCCGCGAACGGATGACGGGCATGTTCGTCAACCGACCCGACTGGTGCATCTCGCGGCAGCGTGCGTGGGGCGTCCCCATTCCCGCCCTGATGTGCACGGGGTGCGGGCACTCGATGCTGACACCCGCGATCCTGTCGCGCGCGGCCGACGTCTTCGAGGCCGATTCGGCCGACGCGTGGTACGAGCAGCCGACCGGGACGTTCGTCCCCGACGGTCTCGTGTGCGAGTCGTGCGGCGGCGGGACGTTCGAGCGCGAACGCGACATCCTCGACGTGTGGTTCGATTCCGGCTGCAGCCACGAAGCCGTCCTGGCCAAGCGGCCGCACCTGACCTGGCCGGCCGACCTGTATCTCGAAGGCACCGATCAGTATCGCGGCTGGTTCCAGTCGTCGATGCTCGTCGCGATCGGGACGCGCGACAAGGCGCCCTACCACGGCGTGCTCACGCACGGCTTCGTCGTCGACGAACGCGGACGGAAGATGTCGAAGTCGCTCGGCAACACCGTCGTGCCGCAGCAGGTCATCCAGGAGCACGGCGCCGAAGTGCTGCGCTTGTGGGTCTCGATGGTGGACTACCGCGATGAGGTCCGCCTCGGCAAGTCCGTGATCGCCCGTACGGTCGAGGCCTATCGCAAGATCCGCAACACCTTCCGCTATCTCCTGTCGAACCTGTACGACTTCGACCCGGCCGAGCACACGGTGCCGCGCGGGAAGATGCTCGAGGTGGATCGCTTCGTCCTGTCCCGGCTCGCGGCCCTGTCGGCCGGCATCGAGCAGGCCTACACCGACTACGACTTCCAGGCGATCTTTCACGCCGTCAACGAGTTCGTCACGGTGGACGTGAGCGCCTTCCACGCCGACGTGTCGAAGGACCGCCTCTACACGTTCCGTGCCGATTCGGTGGAACGGCGATCCGCCCAGACCGCCTGCTATCTCATCGCCGACGCGCTGACGCGGCTGCTCGCCCCCATCCTCTCCGTCACCACCGACGAGGTCTGGCGCTCACTGCCCGGCACGCGTGAGGAGACGGTTCACCTGGCCCGGTTCCCGGCGCGCTCAATCCAGGATTGGGCCGATGCGGACCTCGACGGGCGGTGGAACAGGCTGCTCACGATTCGGGCCGCGGTCAACCAGGCCCTCGAGGGCGCCAGGCAGCGCAAGGAGATCGGGAGCGCGCTGGCCGCGCACGTGACCATTCACGCGACGGGCGACGACAGCGTCCTGCTGGGTCGGTATCGCGACGACCTGCCCATGCTGTTCATCACGTCGGCGGTGACGATCGACGCCGGGACGGGGGACCTGAGGGTGGAAGTGGCGCGGGCCGAAGGCGAGAAGTGCCCGCGCTGCTGGCGCATCGTTGGCGCCATCACCACGGCCGGCACGTGTGATCGGTGCGCGGACGCCATGAAAGCGCCCGATGCCGCCTGAGACGGAGCCGGGCCGCGTCGACGGCCCGATGGCCGCTCCTTCCGCTCCGGCAGCGACACGGCCGCGCGGGTCGCTCGCCTGGTGGCTCATCGCGGCCATCATCGTCCTCGATCAGGCATCGAAGGCACTCGTCCAGCACTTCGTCCCGGTGTACGGGTCGGTGACAGTCATCCCGGGCCTGCTCGATCTCGTCCACATCCACAACGCCGGCGTGGCTTTCGGCCTGATGAACGACGTCGATCACCCGTGGCGCAGCACGTTCACGACGGGCCTGGCACTGGCAGCGCTGGCCGGCATCGTGTACTACTCGAGGCAGATGCGGCCGGACGAGCGCCTGGCGCGTGCGGGCCTGTCGCTCATCCTCGGGGGCGCGGTCGGCAATCTGATCGACCGGTTCCGCATCGGCCACGTCGTGGACTTCGTGGACGTTTACCGGGGCAGCTGGCACTTCTGGGCGTTCAACGTTGCCGACGCCGCCATTACCTGCGGCGCGGTGCTGATTTTCGCCGAACTCATCTTCCCGAGCCGCAATGTTTCCCATCCTGTTTGAACTGGGCGATTGGCCGGTCTACTCCTACGGCGTCCTGCTCGCGGTCGCCTACCTGGCAGCGCTCCAGCTTGCCGTGGTGCGCGCGCGCCGGCAGGGCATCGACGGGGCGCGCGTCATGGATCTCGGGATCTACCTGATCATCGCGGCGCTCGTCGGGGCGAAGCTGATGCTCGTGGTGGTCGACTTCAACTACTACCTGGCGCAGCCACGCGAGATTCTGTCGCTGTTCAGGGCCGGCGGCGTGTTCTACGGCGGACTGATCGCGGCCGTCGCAGTGGCGCTCTGGCTGGTCCGCCGCTACGGCCTCTCGATGTGGACCACGGCCGACCTGTTCGCGCCCGGCATCGCGCTCGGCCACGTCATCGGTCGGTTCGGCTGCCTGCTTGCCGGCTGCTGTTACGGCCGGCCCACCGACGTGCCGTGGGCGATCACGTTCACCGACCCCGCCGCGGCCGCCAATGTCGGTACACCGCTCGGCATCCCGCTGCATCCGACACAGCTGTACGACGCCGGGGCGGAGCTGCTGATCATGGTGCTGCTGCTCGCCACCGAACGCCGCGGCAGGACCTTCGCCGGGCGGACCTTCTGGCTCTACATCCTGCTCTACGGCGTGTCGCGGTTCATCATCGAGTTCTACCGCGGCGACGAACGCGGGGCGATCATGGGGCTGTCCACGTCGCAGTTCATCTCGGTGATTGCCGTACCGCTGGCCGTGGCGATGCTGGCCTGGCTGCGCTCGCGCGGGACGAGGGTCGCGCGCTAGTGCGCCGCCACCGGGCATGACCGCAGCGGACCCGACCGCCGTCCACCTCGTTGCTGAAGCCGGCGACGAGGGAATCCGCATCGATGTCTTCCTGACCACCCGCCTCGACGGGCTCTCGCGGTCGCGCGTCCAGGCGCTGATTCGCGAGGGCCGCGTGACGGCTGGCGGCAGGGCCGCCAAGGTCAGCACACTGGTGACGCCGGGCCTCGAGATCCACGTCGACCTGCCGCCGCCGGTGCCCATCGATCCGGTACCCGAGGACCTCCCCCTGTCGATCCTCTACGACGATGACGACATCGTGGTCGTCGAGAAGCCGGCGGGGATGGTGGTGCATCCGGCCGCAGGCCACCAGACCGGAACCCTCGTGCACGCCCTGCTCCACCACGTCAAGGGCCTGAGCGGCATCGGAGGCCGGTCGCGCCCGGGGATCGTGCACCGGCTCGATCGCGGCACGTCGGGCGTCATGGTCGTGGCCAAGCACGACCGAGCTCACCAGTCGCTCTCACGGCAGTTCCACGACCGCACCGTGCACAAGGTTTACGTGGCGCTGGTCTGGGGGCTTCCGGAACCGGGCCAGGTCTTCGAGCAGCCGATCGGCCGCGATCCGCGGGACCGGCAGAAGATCTCCAGCCGCGCACGGCGCGTCCGATCCGCCTTCACGCGCGTCGATACGGTGGAATCGCTCAACGGGGTCTCGCTCGTCCACGTCACCATCGGCTCGGGCCGCACGCACCAGATCCGCGTGCACCTGAGTGAAGCCGGGTACCCCATCGTCGGCGACACGCTCTACAGCGCGGGACGTCGACGACACCCGTCGATCCCCTCAGGACTGGTGCGGATCGACCGCCCATTCCTGCACGCGAGTCGGCTGGCCTTCGCCCATCCCGGCGACGGACGCCCGGTCGCATTCGAATCGCCGCTGCCGCGCGACCTGCAGGCCATCGTCGATGCGCTGCGCCGCCACCGGACAACCGGCCGTGGCGACGCCGCCTCGGTCGGCACCTCGCGGCACGACGACCCTGCGGGAGACCCGTCATGACGCGATTGCGCCGTCCCGTGTCCGTGTCCCGAACCACCGTCTACCGCGGTCGCGTCATCACGGTGGAACGCGATGTCGTGGATGTCGGACAGCAACGGACCCTGGCGATGGACGTTGTCCGGCATCGGGGATCGATCGTGCTCGTTCCGCAACCCACGCGGACGCAGGTCATCCTGATTCGCCAGTTCCGCTACGTGATTGGTCGGTGGATCTGGGAGCTGCCGGCGGGATCGCTCGAACCGGGCGAGACGCCGGCACGGGGTGCACGTCGTGAGTGCGAGGAAGAGACCGGATGGCGGCCGCGTACGCTCGAGCGGCTGGCGGCGTACTACCCGACGCCAGGTTTCTGCGACGAAAAGCTGACCTTCTACGCGTGTCGTGATCTGATGCGACCGGCACGGCCGCGCGCGCACGACCCAGACGAACAGATCGAAGTGGCGACCCTTGGTTTACGCGAGGCGTGGGCGATGGTGGAACGCGGCGACGTGATCGACATGAAGACCGTCGTCGGACTGGGCATGGCCACCGGGCGGTTGCCGCGGCCCGGACGGTAGGCGCTGCCCACCGCCCGGGAGGCCCATTCGGGATCAGGCGAGACTGAATCGCGGCCGCGGGTTCGGGCCGTCGCGCCGCGGGCCGTCGGACTTGCGCGCCGCCGGCTGCAGCGCGAGCACGAGCACTTCATCCATCTCGGAGACGTAGTGCACGGTGAGGCCCTCCCGCTGATCGGGCGTGAGGTCCTCCATCATGTTGCGCTCGTTCTGTTTGGGCAGGATGAGCTCGCGAATCCCCATCCGCTTGGCCGCCAGCACCTTCTCCTTGATGCCGCCCACGGGCAGGACCCGACCCGACAGCGTGATTTCGCCCGTCATGGCCACGTCGCGCCGGACGGGACGCCCCGACAGCGCCGACGCCAGCGCTGTCACCATCGTCACCCCGGCCGACGGCCCGTCCTTGGGGATGGCACCGGCCGGCACGTGCAGATGGATTTCCGCGTCCTTGTAGAACGTGGCGCCCACACCGTAACGGGCGGCGTTGGCGCGGAACCACGACAGGGCAATCCGCGCCGACTCCTTCATCACGTCCCCAAGCTGGCCGGTGATGGTCAGCTGGCTGCCCCCGGGCATACGCGACGCCTCGACGAAGAGGACGTCGCCGCCGACAGGCGTCCACGCCAACCCGACGGCCACGCCGGGATCGCGCGTGCGATCGCGCATCTCTTCATCGACGAAGCGCGGAGCGCCGAGCAGTTCCTCGACGACGGCCGGGGTGACCTCCACCGGGGTGGTGTCGCCCTCGGCGTGCCGGCGCGCAATCTTGCGGGCCACCGAACCAATCTCGCGCTCCAGGTTCCGGACGCCGGCCTCGCGTGTGTAGCCGTGGATGATCGTCCGGAGCGCATCGTCGGTGAAGGTGACGTGCTCGGGCGCGAGCCCATGGTTGACGATCTGCCGGGCCACGAGGTGATCGCGCGCAATCGTCAGCTTCTCCTCGCCCGTATATCCGGCGAGCTGGAGCACCTCCATCCGGTCGCGCAGCGGACCGGGGATCGTGTCCATCACGTTGGCCGTCGTGATGAAGAGCACCTCCGACAGGTCGAACGGCACGTCCAGATAGTGGTCGCGGAACGTGTTGTTCTGTTCCGGGTCGAGCACCTCGAGCAGCGCAGACGCCGGATCGCCCCGGAAGTCCGAACCGAGCTTGTCGATCTCGTCGAGGATGAACACCGGATTGCGCGACTCGGCGCGCCGCAGGCCCTGGATGATCTGCCCCGGCAGCGCACCGATGTACGTCCGGCGGTGTCCACGGATCTCGGCCTCGTCGCGCATCCCGCCGAGCGACACACGTACGAACTTCCGGCCGAGCGCCGAGGCAATCGACTTGGCCAGCGACGTCTTGCCCACGCCCGGGGGGCCGACAAAGCACAGGATCGGCCCCTTCAGATCGGGATTGAGCTTGCGCACGGCGAGATACTCGAGGATGCGATCCTTCAGGCGATCCAGTCCGGAGTGATCGGCGTCGAGGACGGCCTTGGTCTTCGGGAGATCGATCACCTCATCGGTACGCTTCTCCCACGGCACGGCCACGAGCCAGTCGATATAGGTCCGTGCCACGGTGTACTCGGCGGCCGCCGCGGGCATCTTGGCAAGCCGATCGAGCTCACGCATGGCCTCCTTGTGGACCTCTTCGGGCATGCCGGCGGCCTCGATCCGCTCGCGCAGCTCGTCGAGCTCCCGGGCCTGGTCATCGCCTTCGCCGAGCTCCTTCTGGATGGCCTTCATCTGCTCGCGCAGGAAGTACTCGCGCTGGCCCTTGCCCACCTCCGACTGCACCTGGGACTGGATCTTCGAGCCCAGCTCCAGCACCTCGAGTTCCTTCGTGAGGATGCGGTTCAGCCGGTCCATGCGCTCGCGGATGCCGGCGGTGGCCAGCAGTTCCTGGCGCGTGCTCGTCCCGATCGTGCTGAGGCTCGAGGCCACGAAGTCGGTCAGCCTGGCCACGTCGGTGATGTTGGTCGCCAGCGCCGTCAGGTCTTCCGACAGCACCGGCGAGAGCTGCACGACCTGCGTGAAGTTCGCACGGATGTTGCGTTCGAGCGCATCGATCTCGAGCGTGTCCGCTTCGTCGATGGCGTCAGGCAGTTCGCTCACCTCGGCGCGCAGGTACGGCCGTGTCTCCACCACCCGCTCGAGCTTCAGGCGCGTCAGGCCCTGCACGATCAGCCGCAGGCTGCCGTCGGGCAGCTTGAACATCTTGTGGATGTGCGTCAGCGTCCCGACGTCGTGCAGATCGGCTTCGCCGGGGTCCTCGAGCGCGGGATCGCGCTGCGTGAAGACACCGATCACCTTCGCGCTCGCGATGGCGTCATCGATCAGGGCCACCGAGGCCTCGCGCGCGACGGCGAGCGGCATGAAGGAATTGGGAAACAGGACGGTGTCCCGGAGCGGGAGCACCGGCACCTCGTTCGGGACGGAAAACGAGCGTTCCGTCGTCCCGGATTGAACCTGATTGGACTCGTTCATGACGATTCCCCCTTGATGTCACGCCGGGCCGGGCCTGGCGTGACGCATCGGCCGGCACGAAGCCGACCTGTTCCTGTTCAAAAAGGCGGGAAGTGCGCGAAAAAAGCGACGCGCAGGTCCCGCCATCCGGCGGGCCTGCGCGTCTCTTGCAGCTGGATCGCCTGGACTCAGTTCAGGTCGAGCAGGAAGCCCGCCGAACGCCGCTGCGTCTGATGACGCTCGCGAAGTTCGGCCATCTCGCGTGCCTCTTCACAATCCTTGCAGCGGACCGCAAAGGGCAGCGCGCGCAGGCGACGCTCGGAAATCTCGTCGCCGCATTCGAAGCAGTAGCCGTAGGTCTGCTCGTCGAGGCGCGACAGCGCCTCCTCGATCTTGTGCAGGGTCTCGGACTTCATCTGGATGAGTGCGAGCTCGATGTCATCCTGAATGTCGGCCTCGGTCGTCTCCGCGGCGTCGAGGACACCCTGTCCTTCGCCCGACGCACCGATGGCCCGGACGTCGCGCATCTTCTCCTGGACTTCGTTGAGGATTTCGCGGCGACGCTCTTCGAGGATGCGCTTCAGTTCCGCATACCGCGCGCCAGCCATCTCCGTCTTGCTTGTCCGTCGAGTCATTGCGCCCTCCTGGGGTCGTCCCGCCGAAGCGAGCTATGTATGGTCCGCACTATGATGTTCCGACCCAAAGCAATAAAAGTGCCAATTCTACCCTAACAACGACCGCCTGTAAAGCCCCCAAGGCCTATCGGGCGGTTGTCGGACTGTCACTCGTATACGGAACAATTGGACAGCCCGTTGCCCGGACACCCACCCAAAGCGCCTCGGGCCACGGGGTGGATGCAGGGAGGTTAGACGCCTGCCAGGCCCGAAGAGTTCCTTGTTTGAACACTTATTATATGCCCTGCGCGCAGAAGCCGGCGCCTCTGTTATACTTGGGCGTTTTTCGTACCGCGGGCCCGTCCCGCCATCACATACGGACGCATCTGAACATGGCCAAGCAATGTGAAATCTGCGGGAAGGCACCCGTCTTCGGACGGATCGTCAGCCACGCCCACAACGTCAGCTCCCGGCGCTTCGAGCCCAACCTGCAGCGGGTTCGCGCCATCGTGAACGGCGGGATCCGCCGGCTTCGCGTGTGCACCCGGTGCATCCGATCCAACAAGGTGGTCAAGGCCGCCTAGCCCCGGTTCACGACAGTCGTCGACCGCGAGCCCATGCCGCCAACCGAACCCCCGCGAGACGGCCGCGAAGCCGTCTCGACGCCTGACGCGCCGGCCGCCATCGGCCCGTACAGCCAGGCCATCCGGCACGGCGACTTCCTGTTCGTCTCGGGCCAAATCCCCGTCGACCCGGCCACCGGCGCCATTGTCGGCCAGGACACCGCCGCACAGACTACCCAGGTGCTGCAGAACCTCGGTGCCGTCCTGGCGGCGGCAGGCCTGTCGTTCCAGCACATCGTCAAGGCAACGGTCTATCTGGCCGACATGTCGGATTTCGCCGCCATGAACGCGGTGTACGCCGCCCACATGGGGACACCGCCTCCGGCCCGATCGACCGTCGAGGTCTCCAGACTCCCACGCGACGTCCGCGTGGAAATCGACGTCATCGCCGCACGGTAACCCCGGCCTCGCGCGCGGCGCGCTCGACGGCCAGCACCCCCTCCACCTTTCGAATCGACGACATCACCTTTTCCAGGTGCCGGAGATCACTGATCTCGACCGTCATGCGGATCGAGCCGCGGTGGTCTTCGTCAGCGTTGGCCTCGACGTCGCGGATATTGGTGTTCACGTCGGCCACGCACGCCGTGACGTCGGCGAGAATGCCGCGCCGATCTTCCACGCTCACCTTGAGACGGACCGTGTAGGGCAGCGTGTCGGTGCCGGTGTCCCATTCCACGTCGATCCGACGCTCGGGATCGAACAGCAGGTTCACCACATTGGGACACCCGGTCGCGTGCACGGAGACACCCTTGCCGCGCGTGATGTAGCCCACGATCTTCTCACCGCGAATCGGGTTGCAGCACTTCGCCCGGAAGACCATGACGTCGTCGACGCCGCGGACCTTGATCTTCTGGTCCTCGGCCGTCGGGCTGGCGCGGCGGGCGGCGGCCGGCGAGACCGGCTCCACCTCCCGCTCCTGCAGCGCATCCTTGCCCACCAGTCGCGTCAGCACCGCGCGCGCCGTGACCTTGCCGTAGCCAATCGACGCGTACAGGTCGTCGACCCGCTGGGCGCTGAACTCGCTTGCCACCCGTGCCAGTGCGTCGTCGGTCACAGACGCGCGGTCGACCGTGAACCGTCGCAGTTCCTTGTCGAACAGGCGTCGCCCCAGCTCCACGCTTCGCGCTTTCTCTTCCGCATGGATGAAGTGCTTGATCTTGTTGCGGGCCCTGGACGTGGCGACGAACGTCAGCCAGTCCCGGCTCGGCGTGTGGCCGGGTTGCGTCAGGACCTCGACAATGTCGCCGTTGTTCAGACGGGTGCGCAGCGGCACCATTCGCCCGTTGACGCGGACGCCCACGCAGCGGTGGCCGACGTCGGTGTGGACGAAGTACGCGAAGTCGACGGCCGTCGCGCCGCGCGGCAGCGACTTCACCTCGCCTTTCGGCGTGAAGATGTAGACGTCTTCCGGGTACAGCTCGATCCGCAGGTTCTGCATGAACTCCTGCGGGTCGCGCACCTCCTGCTGCAGTTCGAGCAGCCGCCGCAGCCAGGCGAAGTACTGCTCGTCGCGGTCGGCGCCGACGCGGCCTTCCTTGTACTTCCAGTGCGCGGCGATGCCCTCTTCGGCGACGCGGTGCATTTCTTCGGTGCGGATCTGCAGTTCGAAGGGCACGCCGCCGTCGCCCACCACCGACGTGTGCAGCGACTGATAGCCGTTCGGGCGCGGCATCGCAATGAAGTCCTTGAACCGCCCGTGGACGGGCGACCACACCTGGTGCACGATGCCGAGCACGCCGTAGCAGTCCTTGACGCTCGTCGTAATCACGCGCAGGGCGATGAAGTCGTAGACCTGGTCGAGCGAGATCTTCTGCCGCTGCAGTTTCTGGTGGATCGACCACAGGCGTTTGATGCGCCCGTCGATCCGGACGACGGAAATCTGCGCCTCGTCGAGGTGGGTCTCGAGCTGGCGACGCAGCGTGTCGATCAGGCCTTCGGTGGCCTGGCGCATGCGCTCGACCTCGAGCCGGAGCGTCTGGTAGGTCGCCGGCTCCAGGTAGCGGAAGGCCAGTTCCTCGAGTTCGTTCTTGACCTTGCTCATGCCCAGCCGATTGGCGAGCGGCGCATAGATGTCGCGCGTCTCCTGCGCAATGCGGGCCCGCCGGTCTTCGGGCAGGTGGTGGAGCGTCCGCATGTTGTGGAGCCGGTCGGCGAGCTTCACGAGGATGACGCGGATGTCATCGACCATCGCCATGAGCATCTTGCGGAAGCTCTCGGCCTGCCGCTCCTCACTCGACGCGAACTGCAGGCTCGACAGCTTGGTGACACCCTCGACGACGTGAGCCACCTGCTCGCCGAACAACTCGCGGACTTTCTCGATCGTGTTGGGGGTGTCTTCGACGATGTCGTGGAGCAGGCCGGCGGCAATGGCGACGACGTCGAGCCGCATGTCCGCGAGCAGATCCGCCACCTGCAGAGGGTGGACGAGGTAGGGCTCCCCCGATCGGCGGACCTGTCCCTTGTGCTCGTAGGCCGAAAACACGTAGGCCCGCCTGAGCAGCTCGAGGTCGGCGTCCGGACTGAACGCACGTACCTTTTCCAGTAGGTCTTCGAACCGGATCATAAAGGCCGGTGTCTAATCAGATAACCGGGTGGGATCAGCCGGTGTGCTGATCGCATGATACCGGAAACGGACCAAACTGTTGGATTTTGGCAGGCAAACGGGCTGCATCCGGGGCCCCGCTCTGCTTGACGACCTTCGGACCGGTCACTATACTGAGCCGGTTCTAGACACTTCGATTGCCGCCTGGGGCAGACCTCGGCGACACGAAAGGGGACGTGGCATGCAATTCCGATTGACCCGCATGGTCGCGCTCGTCGCCGGCCTTGCCGTCGCGACCATGGCGACGAGTGCTTGCGGCAAGTATTCTCTGAGCAGCATTCGCTCGCTCAAGGCTTTCAAGGACGGCCTGACCTTCTACCAGAAGGGCGACTACCGAGGCGCGACGGCGAAGTTCGAAGAGTCTATCAGCCACAACGCCGACTTCGGGTTCTCCTACTTCTACCTGGCCAACAGCTACGACAACCAGTACCGGTCCGCCCGGCGCGGCGAGGCTGAGAACGATGCCCTGCTGCCGAAGGCCGCCGAGAACTACCGCCTGGCAATCGACAAGCTGGCCGAGCCGGCCGCTACCGACCCCCAGGCTGCCGAGTTCCGCAAGCGTTCGTTCGAGTTCCTCATCGCACTCTACGGCTCCGACAAGCTCGACGACTTCTCCCGGGCCGAGCCGGTGGCCAAGGAGCTCATCCAGTTCCAGCCGAACGATGCGGCCAACTACCAGCTCCTCGCGCGGCTGTACGAGGACCAGGGCGATTTCGAACAGGCCGAAGCGATGTTCCGCCAGGCCATCGAGGTGCGGCCAACCGACGCCCTCGGGTATCAGCTGATTGCCGGCTTCTACAACCGCCAGTTCGAGTTCGACAAGCTCATGGACGCGCTCCAGAAGCGCGCCGAGCTCGAGCCGAACAACCCGGAAGCCTGGCACACGATGGGGACCTACTACTACGACAAGGTCTACCGCGACACGGCGGTCCCGCGCGAGCAGGGCATCGAGTACCTCCAGCGCGGCGTGGAGGCCGAGGACCGCGCCCTGGCGCTCAACCAGGACTACGTCGACGCCGTCCGCTACAAGGAGCTGCTGATTCGGCTGCGCGCCAGCAAGGAGCGCGACCGGGCCGTCATCAACAAGCTCGTGGCCGAGGCCGACGCGCTGGCCGACCGTGTCGAGGAGATCGAGTCCCGACAGGCCGGAGACGCCGCCCAGACAGCGTCATAGCCTGAACCGGCGCACCGCACGTCCCGCAAACGGGGCAACGGCATCGGAGCCGTTGCCCCGTTTGCTTTTTTCAGCCACGCGCCCTCGTCTCCCCCTCTTCCCCCACAAATCTCCGGCCTGTCGTCGGCCCGCCCGCGCCGCGCTGACGCGCACATCCTGGACCGCCCTCGGCCGGCCCACGCCCCGCCTCGCCATGGCACGGCCCCCTGTCTGTGACAGCCCACGTCGCGCAACCCACGGCCTGGCATGAGCGTCGGTCTCCGACGAGGCAAGACGCCCGCCGCAGGGCAGACTGCAGCCCGGGCGAGCGGGTCGCGGCGCGGCAGGCGACGGCGACCCGCCCGGTGCCTGGACTGTCCAGCCTGGGCGCATTCGCGCCTTCGTGATTCGCGGTGCCGATCGCGACGGCCATCGCTGGCCCACGGCCGGGCAAATTGAAACCACGGAGGCACGACGGGTCGGTGGACGGTTCGGTGCTGATGGAGAAGGCCAGCGCGGTGTGCAGGCGTGTCCAGCGACACGATGCCACGGAGGGTTGGCGGACAAAACGATGGACGGGCCGTCTGGCGGGCGGGCCATGAGGGGCGGCGGAGTTGCGGCGGAAAAAGAAAACCGGGGTGACCGCGGCGCGAAGCGCGCCCGGTCACCCCGGTTCAGTGCGTGCCCGTCGCGGCGGGAGCCGCGTCGGCTAGTTGCCCCCGGCCGCTTCCCGACGCATGCCGTCGGTGACGATGCCGACCTTCTCGACGCCGCCGCCGACGGCGGCGTCGATGACGGCCATGATCTCGCCGTAGCGGACCGTGCCCGCGCCGATGAGAAACAGCGTCTTCTCCCGGCGGTCACGGAAGATTTCCGCGAACCGTTCGGTGGCCATCGAGATCGGCACTTCCTGCTGGTTGATCGTCAGCCGGTGGTCGGCCGTGTAGTTGACGACCACCTGACCGAGCGTTTCAGCCTGCGAGGTATTGCGGCTGGTCTCGAGCGGCAGGTTGATGTCCACGCCGCGCTGCGTCAGCGGAAGCGCGGCGAGGAAGACGACCAGCAGCACGAGCAGCACGTCGATGAAGGGCGTCACGTTCATGTCGGATGAAACGTGGGCCTCCTCGACCTGCGTGATCTCCTCGGCTCCGTGATGGCGTTGATCCGACATTACTGCTCTCCTTCGAACGCCGCCGTCGTTTCCGTGATCAGCGCTACCGTCTCGATCCTGGCCGCCCGGAGGGCGTCCATCATCTGCATGATGGAGCTGTAGGGCGCATCCACGTCGCCCTTCAGGTAGATCGTCTGCGAATCGCCACCCTCGACGACTTCCCGAAGCCTGGTAATCACTTCGGTCTCGGTCATCTCGATCGCATTGACGTAGAGCCGGCCACTGCCATCGACGTAGACCGTGGTCTGTTCGTCGGTGTCAGGCTTCGGCACCGTGTTTCCGGCCGTGGGCAACGTCAACTGCACGCCCTGCTGAATCAGAGGGGCGACCAGCATGACGATGATCAGGAGCACGAGCATCACGTCCACCAGCGGTGTGACGTTGATGTCGGACTTGATCCCGCCTTTCGCGCCGCCAACATCCATTGCCATGGCGGGTACTCCTTACGCCGACTTCTTGATGAAGTAGTCGACCAGTTCCGACGACGAATTGGCCATCTCGACGTTGAGATACTCGAGCCGGCCAGCGAAGTAGTTGTACATCCACACCGCGGGAATGGCCACGAACAGGCCGAGCGCGGTCTTCACGAGGGCTTCCGAGATACCGCCCGAGATGGCGCCGAGGCCGCCCGATCCGGACGTCGAAATGCCGTGGAACGCGTTGATGACGCCGATGGTCGTCCCGAGCAGCCCGAGGAACGGGGCCGTGGCGCCGATCGTGGCGAGCGAGGGAATGCCCTTCTTGAGGTCGTTGGCGGTCAGCGCGCTGGCGCGCTGAATCGCGCGACGCACGGTGTCGACCATGTCGCCACGGTCAATCGAACCACCCGATTCCTGCTGGAACTGGTACTCCTGCAGCCCCGCGAGCACGACCTTCGCCAGGTGGCTGTACTGGAACTGCTTCGACTGCGAGATGGCAATCGCGTCCTTCAGCCGGCCTTCCTTCAGGTGCTTGGCCACCTGGGGCGCATACAGCTTCGACTGCTTCCGTGCCTGAGAGAACGTGTAGTACCGCTCGATGGCGACGCCGAACGACCACATCGACATAAAGATGAGGATGCCAGCCAGTGCCTTGACGAGCGGGCTCATCTCACTCCACATCTGCAGAATATCCATGTTTCCAGCCTCCGAACTACCTTGTCCCAGCCGCTACTGCCTGGACGGTTGAAGAAGCCCAGTCACGTCCTGGCTGGGCCGACCCAAAGAGAATCAAACGAACCACTGACCTGATTGACACAAAGCTCTAGTTCAACGTGAAGTTCACCGTGACGGTCATGATGACTTCGACGGGCACGCCGTTGAGCAGCGGCGGCGTGTACTTCCACTGACGCACCGCGTCGATGGCGGCCTGGTCGAGCATGGCGATCGACCGCAGCACCTTCACGTCGCGCACGTCGCCTTCCTTGGTGATGGTCGCCTCGAGGATGACCATGCCGGAGACCTTGGCCGCCTGGGCGATCTTCGGATACACCGGCGGGACGTTACGCGTCTTGCGCGGCTCCTTGATGTCGCCACCCACGCGCAGCGGAGCGGGCGGGGGCGGGGGCGGGGGCGCCGCAATCACGGTTGGCGCCTGCTGCACGGGCGCGGCCGGCGGTTGAATGCCGACGACCGAGCGCATGATCGGCGGCGGCTCGGGCACGATGGCCTTCGGCGCCTCGATCGGGGCGGCCGCCGGGTTGACGTCCACCTCGACCGGCGGCGGAGGCGGCGGGGCCTCGGCGGCGGGCGGCGGCGGCGGAGGGGGCGGCGGCGGCGGGGGCGGCGGCGCCACCGCGAACGCCATGACCGACTGCGGCGTCGGCAGCATATCGGTGGCCATCAGGGGAATGACGACCAGCGCGCCGATGATGACCACGTGCGTCAGAATCGAGAGGGGCACCGTGTACCACTTCTGGGTGCCCAACTTGATTGAAGGGTCAACGACGTCGCCGAACATATCGCGTGCCACTGGCCAACCTCCTTACAACACTTCGAGACAACTTCCACTACCCCGTAACGGCCGCCCACAGGCGCCGCCCCGGGAGATCCGACCGGCCGGGCTCAACACAGGCTGATGTCGCAACCGATTTCGAAAGGCCCGGCATTATAGTCAGAGCCGAAAAATAGTGTCAACGAACCCCGTATGATCCGATTAGACACCACGCCGCGGGAAATGGCGCCATGGAATCCTCAGGCAGCGCCCAATCCGTCCCGGACCGGGAAAGCCCCCCGTCTGCGCCGTCCCCGTCACCGCTGGACGCCAATCCGCATGGCATAGAACGACCGCCAGATGAACACCAGCGACACGGCCAGAAACGCCGTGGCGAGGAAGTGTGTCAGGCCGCTCCCCTGCTCGGCGGTCAGCTGGACCGCCAGCTCCACGGCCAGCAGCCCGAACAGCGTCGTGAACTTGATCACCGGATTCATGGCCACCGACGAGGTGTCCTTGAACGGATCGCCGACCGTGTCGCCCACCACGCTGGCGTCGTGCAGCTCGGTGCCCTTCGCCTTCAGTTCCACCTCGACCACCTTCTTGGCGTTGTCCCAGGCCCCTCCGGCATTGGCCATGAAAATGGCCTGGTAGAGGCCGAAGAGCGCAATCGACACGAGGTAGCCGATGAAGAAGAACGGCTCGAAGAATGCGCACGCCAGCGTGCTGAAGAACACGCTGAGAAAGATGTTGAACATCCCGCGCTGGGCGTAGACGGTGCAGATCTCGACGACCCGCTTCGAGTCCTCCACCGAGGCCCGCGTCGTGCCGTCGAGCCGGATGTTGGCCTTGATGAACTCGACGGCGCGATAGGCGCCGGTCGTCACCGCCTGGATGGACGCGCCGGTGAACCAGTAGATCATGGCGCCGCCGGCGATGAGCCCGAGCAGGAACGGCGGGTGCAGGATCGACAGCCTCGCCACCAGGTCCGGCTGCAGGCCACCCGTTAACCCCAGGATGATCGAGAAGATCATGGTCGTGGCGCCCACCACCGCCGTGCCGATCAGCACCGGCTTGGCCGTCGCCTTGAACGTGTTGCCGGCGCCGTCGTTCTCCTCGAGATTGTGTTTGGCCCGTTCGAAGTCGGCGTGAATGCCGTGCTCGGCGTGCAGCTCCTCCTGAATCCCCGGGATCTGCTCGATCGTCGACAGCTCGTAGACCGACTGGGCATTGTCGGTCACCGGTCCGTACGAGTCGACTGCGATGGTGACCGGTCCCATGCCGAGAAAGCCGAACGCCACCAGGCCGAAGGCGAACACGGCCGGTGCCAGCATGCCGACCTCGGCCAGACCGAGCATGCTGACGCCGTAGGCCACGGCCATCAGCCCCACGATGCCCAGCCCCAGCCAGAACGCCGAGAAATTGCCCGCGACCAGGCCTGAGAGGATGTTGAGCGACGCCCCGCCCTCGCGCGACGAGGTCACGACCTCATGCACGTGCCGCGACTCGGTCGACGTGAAGACCTTCACCAGCTCCGGGATGATGGCGCCGGCAAGCGTGCCGCAGGAGATGACCGTGGCCAGTTTCCACCAGAGCGTCGGATCTTCGTTCACGCCGAGGGTCGGAATGAGCAGGATCGACGCGCCGAAGGTGGCTGCCACCGACACAATCGACGTGAGCCACACGAGCCGCGTGAGCGGCGCCTCGTAGTTCATCTCGTCGGCCGCCGCATACTGCGCCCGGGCGACGGCCTCGTTGAGCAGGTACGACACCCCGGAGGCGAGCACCATCACGATGCGCATCATGAAGATCCAGACGAGCAGCTGGACCTGCGTCGACGTGTCGGCCACGGCGAGCACGATGAACGTGATGAGCGCCACGCCGGTCACGCCGTAGGTCTCGAATCCGTCGGCCGACGGCCCGACCGAGTCGCCCGCGTTGTCCCCGGTACAGTCGGCAATCACGCCCGGGTTGCGCGCATCGTCTTCCTTGATCTTGAAGACGATCTTCATCAGATCGGCGCCGATATCAGCGATCTTGGTGAAAATGCCGCCGGCGATGCGCAGCGCCGCCGCGCCGAGCGATTCGCCAATCGCAAAGCCGATGAAGCAGGCGCCGGCATAGTCGCGCGGGACGAACAGCAGGATGACGAGCATGAGCAGGAGCTCGACGCTGATGAGCATCATCCCGATGCTCATTCCGGCCTTCAGCGGGATGGCATAGCAGGGATAGGGCTTACCGCGCAGGCTCGCGAAGGCCGTCCGCGAATTGGCGAACGTGTTCACCCGGATGCCGAACCATGCCACGCTGTAGCTGCCGGCAATGCCAATCAGGCTGAACAGCAGGATCACGGCCACTTTCAGGCCGGTGAACTGCTGCAGCACGCCGAAATAGAAGGCGATAATCGCACCGATGAACAGCTCGAGGACCAGCAGGAACTTCCCCTGCTGGATCATGTACGTCTTGCACGTCTCGTAGATCAGCTCGGACACCTCGAGCATCGAACGGTGGACGGGCAGGTTCTTGAGCTGGGCGTAGATGACGAGCCCGAACAGCAGGCCCATGATCGAGACCACCAGGCCCGACAACAGGAGGGTGTGGCCGTCGATGCCCCCGAGAAACGTCACCTGCCGCAGGTCGGGCAGGACGAGGTTCGCCTCGCCGCCGGTGTGTACCTGCGCTTCCTGAGCGAACAGCGTGGGAGGAACCGCGAGAGCTGCGGCGGCCAGCAGGCCCGCCAGAATCGTCCGCTTCAGACGCACCAATCTCACCTTCATGTTCCCGTCCTTCCCGGAGAGCAGATGTGCGGGGAGCCTGCACCCCGCGGTATCGCAATGTGGGGGGATCGTTTATCACGATCACACCGCGAACCGGTGGCGAAAATGCGAGGGGGGGGTCAGTCGCGGTGCGTCGCGACGCGGTCCGGAAGGGCCATGCCACCGGTCAGGAAGACACGGATGCCTTCCTCGACGGTCATGTCCGGGAAGACCGCCCGTTCCGGTGGACAGAGCAGCACGTCGCCCAGGTACAGGTGATTGGTAGGCACGTACACGGCCAGCAGCCGTTCGGGCCCCTGTCCCCGATCGACCGTGAACTCCTTGGTCAGGAACCCGAGCAGGTAGCCCCGGACCGGGTCCTCGATGAAGACCATGCGCTTGAAGCCGACCTCGCTGTCGGGCGAGAACGCGGTGATCAACTGCTTGACCGGCGCATAGATGGTTCTGAAGAGCGGAACGTGGAGGAGCAGCCACTCCCCGCGCTGCAGGAGGCGGCGGCCGAGGACGTTGGTCGCCAGCGCGCCGACGGCAAGCACGATC
>JBIQJY010000002.1:0-32964 GCA_044507065.1 Acidobacteriota bacterium | reverse complement strand
GCGAAGACATCGAGCCGATGCGTCACGAGAAACCGGATGAAGTACTTCACGGTCAGGTAGCCCACCAGAGCCGACACGACGAGCCCCGTGAGGAACAGCGCGGCCTCGTGGGACCCGAACGACGTGCCCCGCAGGGCGAGCCCCTCCTTCGCGCCGGCCGCGGCAACGGCTGGAATGCTCAACAGGAAGGCGAAGCGCGCCGCGACGTCACGCCGCAGGCCGAGCGCCATGCCGCAGGCAATGGTCGCGCCCGATCGGGACACACCGGGGATGAGCGCCGAGGCCTGGGCGACACCAATTGCCAGGGCCCCACCCAGGCCGAGGCCGGCTTCATCGCGGCCTGAGGGCCGAAGCCGCTCGATGAACAGCAGCAGCCCTGCACCGAGCAGGAGTGCCGTCGCGGCCACCAGAGGCGTGCGCGTCGACCGCTCGATGACGTCGGCGAACAGCAGCCCGACGATGACGATCGGCACCGTCCCGACGGCAATCAGACGGATGCGCCGGCCGTCCGGCCCCGAGCGCGGGTCGAGCGCGAGCGGCAGCGCGCGCGCCATGGCGATCACGTCCGAACGGAAGAACAGGACGACGGCCAGCAGCGTCCCGACATGGCACGCCACGTCGAATGCCAGGCCGAACGTCTCGCCCTCCCAGCCGAAAAACGCCTTGGCCAGGATCAGGTGGGCCGAGCTCGAGATGGGGAGGAACTCGGTAATCCCCTGGACCGCGCCAAGCAGAACCGCAGCGAGATAGTCCACCAGGCCGTGACCGGATGGCGCCGGCTAGGCGCCCGCGCGGCGGCGGCGGCCGTCGGCCGGCGCGGCGGCAGCGGGCGGCGTCCGTCGGCCGCTCAGCAGGATCGCGACCGACGACGCGATGAAGACGGTCGAATAGGTACCGGCGATAACGCCGACGATCATCGTGAACGCGAACCCTTCGAGGACTTCGCCGCCAAACAGGAACAGCGCCGAGACGGCCAGCAGCGTCGTGCCGGCGGTGATGACCGTGCGGCTCAGTGTTTCGTTCACGGCCCTGTTGACGACCGTCTCGAGGCCCTCCCGCCGCGCTGCACGCTGGTTCTCGCGGACGCGGTCGAAGATGACGACCGTGTCGTTCACCGAATAGCCGGCAATCGTGAGGATTGCCGCGACGATATTGAGCGACAGGTCGTAGCCGAACCAGGAGAGGAACACCAGCGTGACGAGAATGTCGTGCACGGTGGCCACGATGGCGCCGGCCGCGAAGCTGAACCGGAATCGCCAGCCGATGTACAGCAGGATGCCGCCGATCGCGGTAACCGTAGCCAGGATCGCCTTGCGGCGCAGGTCGGCGCCGATTGTCGCGCTCACCAGTTCGCTGCTGACCGGCGTGAACTCGCCGATGCCGCTCGCGCGGAGTTGCTCGGCCACGGTGCGGGCCGCCTCGGCGATGTCCGTTTCGCCCTCGCGGATTGGCAGGCGCACCATGATCTGATTCTCGGACACCGGTCCGAAGCGCTGAACCACGACGTCGTCGGTCCCGAGCGCGGAGCGGATATCGTCCTCGCTGACCGGGTTGACGAAGTCCACGACGATGACCGTGCCACCGGTGAAATCAACGCCGAGCGGCAGGCCGCCGCGCGCGATGATGGTGACGGCACCCGCCAGGATGACGGCCACTGAAAGGGCAATGGCCTGCCACCGCCAGCGGATGAAGTTGATGTTCGGC
Organism: Acidobacteriota bacterium; assembly: GCA_044507065.1. GTDB lineage: Bacteria > Acidobacteriota > Vicinamibacteria > Vicinamibacterales > SCN-69-37 > SCN-69-37. The sequence goes on along the minus strand of JBIQJY010000002.1, from coordinate 31,260 downwards.
TTATCGAAGATGCGCATGGCGCGAGTTCACTCCCGATGGCTCAGATGCTCAACCGCGTCGAACCAGCCGGGCGCCTCGACAGGATCAGATCGAACAGTGTCCGCGACACGAACACGGCGGTGAAGACGTTGGTGACGAGGCCGAAGAACAGCGTGGTCGCGAATCCCCGAATCGGACCCGTGCCGAACTGGAACAGGAACGCGGCGGCAATCAGCGAGCAGACGTGCGTGTCGACGATGGTGATGAGCACGCGCTTGAAGCCGGCGGCCACCGCCTGCCTGGCGCTCCGGGTGCCGGTCATCTCCTCCCGGATGCGCTCGAAGATGAGCACGTTCGAGTCGACGCCCATCGCGATCGTGAGCACGAACCCGGCGATGCCCGGCAGCGTCATCACCGCGCCGAGGTAGGCCATGAAGCCCATCAGGATGACGAGGTTCAGGGCGATCGACACGAAGGCGTTGACCCCCGCGAGCCGATAGTAGAAGAGCATGAACAGGGTGACGAGGGCGAGGCCGGCCAGCGAGGAAATGACGCCGGCGCGGATCGACTCGGCGCCGAGCGACGGGCCCACTTCGCGCTCCTCGAGGTAGGTCAGCGACGCGGGCAGCGCACCGGACCGCAGGATGAGCGAGAGGTCGCGAACCTCCTGCTGCGTGAACCGCCCCGTGATCCGCGCCTCGGCCGACGTGATGGGCGCCTCGATGACCGGCGCCGACTGGACCTGGCCGTCGAGCACGATGGCCAGCTGGCGCCCCACGTTCGCGCTCGTGAGGCGGCTGAACTTGGCCACTCCTTCACTGTTGAGCGTGAACGACACCGTTGGCGTGTTGTACTCGTCGATCGACGGCCGCGCGTTGCGCAGGTCGCGCCCCGTGACACCGGCAATGCGGCGCAACAGGTAGAACTGCTGCACGCCCGCGTCGCTCACCCCCGGCACCACTTCCATGTCGGGCGGGACGACGCCGTTGTAGGCCTGGAGCAGCGAGGCACGATCGGGCATCGGCCCGGCTTCGACGAGTTTCCACTCGAGGACGGCCGTCGACCGGATGATCTCCTTGGCGCGCGCGACGTCCTGCAGCCCCGGCAGCTGCACCATGATCTGGTCGCCCGCGCTGCCGTATTCCGCGATGTTCGGTTCGGCGACGCCGAGCTCGTTGACGCGGCGTTCGATGGTCTGGATCGCCTGGGTCACCGCGTCGCGCCGCGTCTGTACGACCACGTTGGGGCGCATGCGGAACACATAGGAACCGCCCGGCCCGGGATTCCGGTCGTAGTTGCTGGCGTAGGTGTCGGCCAGCGTGCGGAACTGCTGGTCGCGATCGGACGGCACGCCGGTCACGGTGAACTCCGTGAGCGCCGGCGCTGTCGTGACCGTGATGCCCTGATCGGCGGCCGCCTGCTTCAGTTGCTCGGACGTCGTCTCGACATCCAGCCGCAGGGCGTCGTCGGTCTGGACGCCGAGCACCAGGTGAACACCGCCGCGGAGGTCGAGCCCGAGACTGATCTTCTCGGAGGGAGGCATGAAGGACCACACGGCCAGGGCCGTGATGCCCACGATGGTCAGGATGCGCCAGAGGAGACTGTTCTTGTTCATGCGCTAAAGCCCGGCGTTGCCAGCGGGCACGACCGGTTCCTCGCCCTGGTAGCCGCCAATGGCGACACGCGCCACGTCGATCCGCACCTTGTCGGCAATCTGGACCTGCACGGAGCGCTCCTCGAGCTTGGTGATGACCCCGTAGATTCCGGCGGTCGTGATGATCTTGTCGCCCACCTTCAACCCGGACTGGAAGTCCTGCACCTTCTTCTGGCGCCGCCGCATCGGCAGCAGGACCAGCACATAGAAGATGCCGATCATCAGAATGAACGGCAGGAACTGCACGAACAGGCTCTGGTTGGCCTGCCCAGGCTGGGCCATGGCGACGACGAGTGGAACGGCTGTGGCTGGAGTCATTTACGCTGGTGAACGGCGCGAGTACGTCTCGTGGAACTCCCGCCTGAAGGCACTGAAGCGACCGGACTCAATAGCCTTCCTAATCGCCCTCATGGTGTCAAGGTAAAAGTGCAGATTGTGCACGGTGTTCAGGGCCGCCGCGCTCATCTCGCCGGAGACGAAGAGGTGCCGGAGATACGCGCGCGAGTGGCGTCGGCAGGTCGGGCACGTGCAGTCCGGATCGGGCGGAAGCGGATCGTCGGTGTAGCGGGCGTTCTTGATCGTGATCGTGCCGTGGCGGGTGAACAACTGCCCGTTGCGGGCGTTGCGCGTCGGCAGCACGCAGTCGAACATGTCGATGCCACGGGCGACGCATTCGACCAGGTCAGGCGGCGTACCGGCCCCCATCAGGTAACGCGGCAGATCCTCGGGCAACTGGGCGGCGGTGTGGTCGACCATGTCGTACATCACGTCGGTCGGCTCGCCCACCGACAGGCCGCCGATGGCGTAGGCGTCGAAACCGACCGCCACGGTGCCGGCCACGCTCCGGTCGCGCAACTCCTTATATGTACCGCCCTGGATGATGCCGAACTGGACCTGCCCGGGCGTCGACGGGATCACGCCGGGCGCCTGGCCGGCGGCAACCTTCAGGAAGTGATCGCGGCCGCGTCGTGCCCAGCGCAGCGTCCGCTCCATCGCCGCACTGACTTCGTCCGGCGCCGCGGGCCAGGCCGGACACTCGTCGAACATCATCGCGATGTCGGCTCCGAGGCGCGCCTGGATGTCGACGGCCGTCTCGGGCGAGAGCGAGAGTGCCCGCCCGTCGAGGTGCGACTGGAAGACGACGCCCTCTTCGCTCAGCTTGCGGCGCGACGCGAGCGAGAAGACCTGGTAGCCGCCCGAGTCGGTGAGGATCGGACGCTCCCATCCCATGAATCCGTGCAGCCCGCCGAGTGCCGCCACGAGTTCGTCGCCGGGCCGCAGGTGCAGGTGGTAGGTGTTGGCGAGGATGATGGCCGGATCGAGCGCGACCACCTGATCGATGGTGAGGCCCTTGATGGCCGCGCGTGTGCCAACGGGCATGAAGGCCGGTGTCTCGACAACACCGTTCGGCAGGTGGAGGCGTCCCCGGCGTGCCATGCCGTCCGCGCTGAGTCGATCGAAGGCGAACGTTGCAGCCACGACGTTAGCCTATAATGAGTCGCAACCGGCCGCGCTCGTGCGGCGGCGACTCTCCCACTTCCGTGAAGCGTCTACGCGTTGGCGTGATCTATGGCGGCCGGTCCGGCGAGCACGAAGTGTCGCTGGCGTCGGCCGCTGCCATTTTTGCCAACCTCGATCGCACACGCTACGAACCGACGGCCATCCGCATCGAGAAGGATGGCCGCTGGCTGCTGGCCGATCGTCCGCCCTCGGCAGCCTCTGCGGCCGACGTCATCGATCAGATGCGCAGCGAAGCCGCGCGCGCGCGCAGCGGGCGCGACGTCGTGCTGCCCGGACGGCCCGGCGATGACACGCTGATCCTGGTCGACCGTCGCTCGGACGACGCGGAAGCGGCGGCCGCGGTGACCGGATTGTCGCTCGACGTGATCTTCCCCGTGCTGCACGGTCCGCTCGGTGAGGATGGGACGATCCAGGGCCTGCTCGAACTCGCCAACGTGGCCTACGTCGGGTGCGGCGTGCTCGCGTCGGCCGTCGGGATGGACAAGGCACTTTCGAAAACCGTCTTCCGCGCCGCCGGCCTGCGGGTCCCTGACTGGGTGGTCGTGCGTCGCCGCGACTGGCGCGCCGATGCCGCGTCGGTGGCCGACGGCATCGAACGTGCGTTGCCCTATCCGCTCTTCGTCAAGCCGGCCAACATGGGGTCGAGCGTGGGCGTCTCGAAGGCGCACGACCGCACGTCGCTCGATGCGGCGGTCGCCCGCGCGCTCGAATTCGATCGCAAGGCGGTGATCGAAGTGGCGGTGCCCGACGCGCGGGAGATCGAGGTCGGCATCCTCGGCAACGCCGACCCGCGTGCCTCGGTGCCGGGCGAGATCGTCCTCGCCAGCGAGTTCTACGACTACGACGCCAAGTACGTGCAGGCCGGTTCGCGCACCGACGTGCCCGCGAACCTCGACGCGGCTACCACCGCCGAGATCCAGCGGCAGGCGCGCGTTGCCTTCGACGCGATTGATGGCTCGGGACTCGCGCGCGTCGACTTCCTCGTCAGTCGATCGACCGGCGAGATCTTCCTCAACGAGATCAACACGCTGCCGGGCTTCACGACGATCAGCATGTATCCGCGACTGTGGGGCGCGTCGGAGATCGCGTTCCCCGCACTCGTCGATCACCTCATCGCGCTGGCGATCGAACGGCACGCCGAGAAGCAGGACACGCGCACCAGCGCGTTCTGAGTCTCATCAACGCCACATCCGATCTCATTTTTGACAAATAATGCGACTTTGTGCTTGACAGAGTCGCATCGTCGTCCGTAATCTACATCTTGCGTGGGAGCATCTTACTCAGACCACCTATTGGGTACGGTCGACAAGAGTGCAGCCGTGCCCTTGCCGATGACGGCCACGACCCGTTTCGGTGTCCCTGGGGGCGCAGTCCGGAATCCCGCGCCGCCGCACCGGACCCCCACACTGTTGTCTTTTTGCGCATTGCCGGATGACACGACCGCGTATCGGTCGCCGGCCACGAGGCTGGGGCGCTTCACGCGCGGGCCGCACGTGCCGAAAGGCCGCGGCGTCGTACTGAAGTAGCAGCCCCCGCACAATCCCAACGCGAAAGGAGGGACATCGCATGGCGAAGAAGGCAGCCAAGAAGGCAACGAAGAAGGGCGCGAAGAAGCGGTAAGCACGCCCTCCCGCTAGGGAAAGGGGGCGACCGTCGCCCCCTTTTTTTATTGCTGCACGACCGGTCCTACCGCAGTTCCACCCCGTCCCAGATCCGTACGCGATCGATCACGTCGCCGGCCGCCAGCCGATCGACGACGTCCCAGCCACCCACCACCCGCCCGAACGCGGTGTACTTCGCGTCGAGATGCGGCTGCGGCGACAGGGTGATGAACCACTGGCTGCCGCCCGTCTCCGCGCCGCCGAGTGCCAGGCCCACCGTGCCGCGCAGGTACGGCGTCGCGCTCAGTTCGTCGCGCTGCGTGTAGCCGGGTCCGCCAAGGCCATCGCCACGCGGGTCCCCCGTCTGGATCACGAAGCCCGGCACAAGGCGATGAATGAACAGGCCGTTGAACAGCCCGCTGCGCGCCTGCTCGACGAACGCCGCCGACGTCAGCGGTGCCGACACCAGGTCGAGCGCGATCTCGATGACGCCGCGCCGCGTCTCGACGAACACCCGCGGCGTGTACGGCGGGTGCAGCAACGCATCGCTCTGGAAGAAGTCCGCGGCCTGGCGCAGCGGCGCGGGCCGTTCCGGCTCCGCATCCACCACGCCGAGGCGCACGAGCAGAGCGGCCGCGCGGAGGCGAATGGGCCACTCCCGATCGGACAGTGCGCGTCGCAGTTCGGGGACTGCCGGCTCGCCGTAGCTCGCGATCGCCTCGACCGCAGCAAGGCGGGCGCCGTAGGCCGTGTCGCTGAGGCCACGCTCGTAGGCGGCCGCGAGACGTGCCAGGCCGTCGGCCGGGCGCAGTTCGGCCATCAATTCCGCGGCCGTCTCACGTGTGCCGAAGTCGTCCGCCTCGAGCGCGACGGCCAGCCGCTCGGGCAGATCGGGAACCTTCACCGCCGCCAGCGCACGCAGCGCCGGGCCGTGCACCCGCGCGTCTTCGTCCGTGGAGAAATCGACCAGCGCCGGCGTCACCAGGTCGCCCGGCAGCGAGCCGAGCGCCGTCGCCACGGCGGCGCGGACGCGCCAGTCGCGATCGCGGCCGAGACCCGAAAGCGCGAAGAGGAAGGCATCGGGGTCGACCTTTGCCGCGGCGACGAGCGCGGCGGCGCGCACGGTCGCCTCCGGCGCGGCAAACCCATTCACCAGCACCTCGAAGGCTTCGGGCCGCCCGAGCGCGCCCAGCACGTCGATGACCTCGAGCCCGAGCGGCGACCACCACGGTTCCCGCCCCAGCACCTCTATCAGCGCAGGGACGTCCTCGGCGCCGCCGACGCGCGCGATGAGGCGCGCCGCGGCCACGCGCAGCCTCGTGTCGGCCTCGGCGCTCGCGAGCAACCGATGCGCCAGAGGCAGCGTCTCCCGATCCTGAAGGGCTGCCAGGCCGCGAAGCGCGAAACTCGCCGTGTAGGTGCCAGGCGCCGTGGCAAGCGAGCGCAGCGCGGCAGCCGCGCGGGCATCGCCACTCCGCTGCAGCGCGTAGGCCACCGGCCACCACGTCGAGACAGGCCGACCCGACGGATCGAGCGCCACCTGCGCGAGCGCGTCGAAGTCCTGAAGGCGCACGAGCGCGAAGAGCGCGAGGCGGCACACTTCGATCTCGGGCGCCTTCGGCCATTCCTCATCATCGGGCGCAATCCCGGCGAGGTGCGTCGCGCAGCCCGTCGCTGCGGCGGCCACCGAGGCAGCAGCCGCCGGATCGCCGACGAGGCCGATGCCCTCGATCGCCCGGGCGCGCACGAGGGACGATGGATCCTGCAGCGCCTCCTGCAGCGCCGGGACCGACGCGCGCGCCTGTGCGAGGCCCAGCGCAAACGCGGCATTCGCCCGGACGCCGTCGTCCGGGTCGGCCAGGGCCGCCTCGAGCAACGACACACCGGCAGGCACGCCCACCCGCCCGATGGCGATGGCGGCGCGCGCACGAACCGCCGCCTCCGGGTCGGCCACGAGCGCCGCGAGGTCCGGCGCCATGGCGTGTGTGAACTGCCGCGCCGATGGGGCAGACGACGGCACGCCGGAGGCGGGCGTCGAGCCGGCGGCCGGGGTATCGGACGCCGGCACGCTGTCGTCGCGCAGGACGCGTTGCTGTTCGAGTCGGAGGATCCAGCCCACCTTGGTGTCGATGGACGGCGGCGGCGTGGGCGTCGCTGCCGGCGAGGCGGGACGCCCGGTCGCCGAGGCGCATCCCACTGTGGCCGCCAGGGCCAGCGTCAGCAGCGTTGCCGTGCAACGCATCGATATCATCCGCTCTCGTGGCATGCCCCTCATGGTAGCGCAGCCGTTCGCACGCGAACCTCGGCTATACTCCGCGACCAGATTGGACTTCCGCTACCTCGCCATCGAAGGACCACCCGGCCTCGAGAAGTCGAAGCTGGCCGAGCGGCTCGGTGCACGGCTCGACGCAAGTGTCGTGCTCGAAAGCCGCGACAATCCGTTCCTGGCCGACTTCCACGCCGAGCGGCCCGGTGCCGCGTTCCAGGCGCAGTTGTTCTTCACGCTCGCCAGGCATCGACAACTGCTCGCGCTGCGGCAGGCCGACCTGTTCAGCCAGACCACCGTCTGCGACTACCTCTTCGAACGCGACCAGATCTACGCGTTCATCACGCTCGACGACAACGAACTCTTCATCCATCAGCGGCTCTTCGACCTGGTCGTCCGCGATCTCGCGCCGCCCGATCTCGTCATCTACCTGCAGACGCCCACCGACGTGCTCGTCCGCCGCTGGAAGCAGCGCGCCGACCGGCAGGCCGAAGACGGGCCGGCGGACATTCTCGACGCGGAGTACCTCGCGGAGCTCAACGAGGGCTACAACCACTTCTTCTTCCACTACACGGCCACGCCCCTGCTTGTCGTCGAAACGTCGCAGATGGACCTGTCCTGGGATGAGGCGGCCATCGACGAGCTGCTCAAGCAGATCCGCGCCATGGGGCGCGGCACGCAGTACTACGTGCCCAGGGCGTGAGCCCGGCGGGCATTGCCTCGGCCCGGCCAGAACCGATACAGTCCCGGTGTGGCGTGGTTCAAGAAGACCCGGAAGCCGATCGATAACCCCGACAAGGTCAGCCGCGTGCCCGAGGGGCTGTGGGTCAAGTGCCCGTCCTGCGGCCGCGCGTTGTACAACAAGGATCTGGTCGAAAGCCTGCAGGTCTGCCCGCACTGCGCGCACCATTTCCGGATGTCGGCCACCGAGCGGCTCTCGATGCTGTTCGACGAGGCACGCTGGGTCGAACACGACAGCGGGCTGCAGTCGCTCGACCCCCTGAACTTCACCGATACCAAGGCCTACCGCGATCGGCTCGCCACGACCATCAAGAAGACGGGACAGAACGACGCGGTCATCGTCGCCTCCGGCACGATCGAGGAGATTCCTGTGGTCGTCGCGGCCATGGAATACGCGTTCATCGGCGGCAGCATGGGCGTGGTCGTCGGCGAGAAGATCACGCGCGGCGCCGAACGGGCCCTCGCGAATCGTTCGCCGCTGGTGATCGTCTCGTGCTCGGGTGGCGCGCGGATGATGGAAGGCGCGCTGTCGCTCATGCAGATGGCCAAGATCAGCGCGGCGCTCGGCCGGCTCGACCGCGCCGGCCTGCCGTACCTCTCAATCCTCACCGACCCGACGACCGGCGGGGTCACCGCCAGCTTTGCGATGCTGGGCGACCTCAACATCGCCGAGCCAAAGGCGCTCATCGGTTTTGCGGGACCGCGCGTGATCGAGCAGACGATTCGCCAGAAGCTGCCCGACGGCTTCCAGCGCAGCGAGTTCCTGCTCGAAAAGGGATTCGTTGACGTCATCGCCGACCGACGCGAGCTGAAGGGCATCATCGCCAACACGCTTCGCGTCTTCACGGGCCGCCCCGCCGTCGTCCGGCCGCCCGCGCCCGCCCCCGGCGCTCCCGCAGACCCGACGCCCGGCGCCTGACGCGGCCGTCAGCCCGCGTATACCCGATGCCGCCCCCACGGGAGTTCCTGTTTTCGCTCGACCCGGTGGGCATCCGCCTGGGACTTGAACGTATCCAGGCGCTGGTCGATGCCCTGGAGCGTCCCGACCGGGCGTATCGGTCGATCATCGTGGCCGGAACGAACGGGAAGGGATCGGTCAGCGCGATGACCGAACGCGGCCTGCGTGCGGCAGGCTATCGGACCGGCCGCTACACATCGCCGCACCTCCTGCATCTCGAAGAACGATTTGCCATCGACGGCACCGACGCGGACGCGCGGGCGCTCGATCGCGCCATTGCCCGGGTGCAACGTGCGGCCGGTTCGCTCGATGGACCGCCGAGCTACTTCGAGGCCACGACGGCGGCCGCGCTCGAGCTGTTCCGCGCCGCGCAGGTGGACGTGGCCGTGCTCGAGGTGGGCCTCGGCGGCCGGCTCGACGCGACGAACGTGACCACGCCGGTTGCCGCAGCCATCACCGCCGTCGACTTCGATCACCAGCAGCTGCTCGGCGATACGCTCGCGGCCATCGCGGCCGAGAAGGCCGGCGTCATCAAGCGCGGCGGCCTGGCCGTCCTTGGCGCGAACGGGCCTGTCGTCGAGACCGTGGTGGCCGATCGCTGCCGCGCCGTTGGCGCCGGGCTCGTCCGGGCAACGGCCGGCGTCGAAGCGCGGACGTGGCTCGAGGGCGATCGCACGATGCTCGAACTCCGGACACCTGACGGCAACTACGGGACATTGGCACTCGGCCTGCGCGGTCGACATCAGGCCGACAACGCGGTGACGGCCGTGCGCCTGCTCGAAACGCTGCGCGCACGATCGCTCTTCGACGTGCCCGACCATGCCATTCGCACCGCCGTCGAGGACGTCCTCTGGCCCGGTCGACTCGAACTGATGCGCGCCGATGGCCACGATGTCCTGATCGATGGTGCGCACAACGCCGCCGGCGCGGCGGCCCTTGTTGCGTACCTGGCGGAGGCGTACGGCCGCCGCCTGCCGCTTGTCGTCGGCATGATGGGCGACAAGGACGTGGCGGCCGTGGCCGGCGCGCTGGCCGATGCCGCATCGATCATCGTCTGTACGACGGCGCAGAACGCGCGCGCGATGCCCGCCGACGAACTGGCCGCCATCGTCGCGCGGCGCGCGCCCGGGCTTGACGTGCGCGTCGCCGGCGATCCACGCGACGCCCTGCGCGTCGCCGCCGCCCACGGCTCGCCGGTGGTCGTGGCGGGATCGCTCTATCTCGCTGGCGAAGTACGCGCCGATATCTCGTGATACGCTGCCCGAAACCGTTGCGGCCCTCCCTCCCGCTGAACGGAACCACGGCGCCGGCAGTGCGACCACCCACACGGCCGGAATTGCCGACACGCGTCAGATACCTCATGCGTCGAACGATTGCCTGCCTCGCGCTGCTCGGCGCGTCCCTGCTCTGGCCCGGCGAGACCTACGCCCAGGACAATCCGTTTTCGTCGTGCACGACCAGCCAGGTCCGCTTCGTCGGCAACCGGCCCGAGCCGATTGCCGACCGGCCCGGGGCCACGCGCAACACGCTCACCGGTCCGGTCGAAATCGTCTGCGACGACATGGTGCTGTTTGCCGACCAGATCGTGCACGAGAGCGACACCAACATGGTCTTCGCCACCGGCAACGTCACGCTCGAGCAGCCGGATCTCCGGATCTTTGCCGAGCGTGCCGACATCGACGGCCGCACGAAGCTGGGGACGTTCTACAACGCGGTGGGCACCGCGCGCATCGGCGACACGCCGGCCGACAGGAACCTGTTCGGCACCCAGGAACCCGACGTGATGTTTCGCGGCGAACAGATCGCGCGCACCGCGCCAACCACCTACACGATCCGCAACGGCGGCTTCACGACCTGCGTGCAGCCGTCACCACGCTGGGAGATGAGCGGGGCGAACGGCACGGTGAAACTGGATCGCTACGCCCTGCTGCGCCACGTGGTGCTGCGCGTAAAGGACGTGCCGCTGCTCTACCTGCCGGCCATCTACTATCCGATCAACAAGGAAGATCGTGCCACGGGGTTCCTGCTGCCCACCTACGGGTCGTCGACCTCGCGCGGCGCCAGCATCAGCAACGCATTCTTCTGGGCCATCGGGCGCAGCCACGACGCCACGATCTACCACGACTGGTTCACGAGGAGCGGCTACGGCGTCGGCGGCGAGTATCGCTACGCCGCGGCGCCGGGTTCCGAAGGGCGGATGACGTTCTACCGGGGCAATCAGCGGTTCCCCGACGTGTCGGGCGGCATCGACACGGATGCCCCCGCCAAACAGTGGTACCAACTGGACGGCAACGTGAACCAGTCGCTGCCCGGCGGGTTCCGGCTGATTGGCAACGCCAACTATTTCACCGACATTGCCGCCGCCCAGGCCAGCCAGAACATCGCGACCTACTCGCAACGCCAGCGCGCGATGCGCGTGTCGGTCAGCGGTACGATTGGCCGCCTGCGGATTGCCGCGCTGGCCGATCAGCAGGACTTCTTCTACGGCACCCAGGCCGGCAATCGCACGGGACGCCTGCCGTCGGTCAACATCTCGATGAGCGAGCGGCCCATTGCCGGCTCGCGCGTCTACTACGGCGCGTCGGGCGAGGCCGCCTACCTGCTCCGTCAGAACGACCTGTCCAGGCCGGAGACCAATACGAGCCTGTGGCGATTCGATGGCGGACCTTCAATCCGCGCGCCGCTCAGTTCGCTGCCCTGGCTGACGGCGACCGGCACGGCCTCCTGGCGCATCACGCGCTGGCAGGAATCACTCGACACGACGACCGGCACGACGGTGGATATCCCGATCACGCGGCAGATTTTCGACGTGGGCGCCCGGTTCGTGGGGCCCGTCGTCGCGCGCGTCTTTCAGACGCCCGACAACGGCTACGCCAACGGGTTCAAGCACCTGATTGAGCCTTCGTTCTCGGTCAACCGCACGATGCCGTTTCTCGAGAACACGACGTTCGACCGGATCGTCAAGAACGACTATTCGGTCGACAACCAGATTGGCGGCTCGACGCGCGTGAACTACCGCCTGACCAACCGTCTGCTCGCGCGGCGCCCCTCGCCCGGAGCGGCACCAGGCAGCCTCGGCGTCGCGCGCGAGATCCTCTCGGTGGACGTGAGCCAGAGCTACTACACCGACGCGCGCATGGCGCAGAGCGACACCCAGTACCAGGCGAACGCCGTGCCCGGCACGAGCAAGTTCTCGCCCGTGCAGGTGACGGCCGTGACGCGGCCGACCGATGGCACGTCAGGCCAGTTCCGCACGGAGTTCGACCCGGTCTTCAAGAAGATGCAGTCGCTTTCGGCCTCGGGCTCGGTTCACGCGACGCTCGTCGACGTCACGGCGGGTTGGTCCAAGCGCCTCGTCATCGACGGCCACCCGTACTTCACCGAGGGCAACGCGCGCCACTTCCTGGACTCGGCCGTCACCCTCCGCACGCACGGCAACCGCGTCGGCGGCACATATTCGTTCTACTTCGACGCGAAGAACACGTCGTTCCTCGACCAGCGCGTGATCGTCTATCTCAACGGCCAATGCTGCGGCGTATCGTTCGACTGGCAGCAGGTCTCGATGCCGCTCCTCGGCATCCCGTCCGATCGCCGGTTCGGCATCTCGTTCACGCTGGCGGGCATCGGCTCGTTCTCGAATCCGCTGGGATCATTTGGCGGAGGCCGGTAGCGTGGATCCGTCCCCACACCCGACGGTCCTCGTGACGGGTGCGGCCGGCTTCGCCGGGCGTTACGCGCTCGAGCGGCTCGCGGGGCACGGGCGACTGCTGGCCTGGTCGCGTCCCGGCGGAACGCCGGGCGAGGGCGACGAGGCCGAGTGGCAGCAGGTCGACATCACGGATGCGGCGCTCGTGGCCGCGGCGATCGATCGCGCGCGCCCCGACCGCATCCTGCACCTGGCCGGCGCGGCCAGCGTGGCCTCGTCGTGGGCGAGCGCCGTCCCGCACCTGCGCACCAACGCGCTCGGCACCGACGCGCTGCTCGAGGCCGTTCATCGCACGGGGCACCCGTGCCGCATCGTCGTCGTGACCTCGGCGCAGGTGTACGCGGCCACCGACGGTCCGATTACCGAGGATGATGCGCTGGTGCCGCAAAGCCCGTACGGGCTGACGAAACTGGCGCAGGACCGGCTGGCCCTCATGGCCGCATCGGCCGATGGCCTCGACGTCGTCGTGGCGCGGCCGTTCAATCACATCGGGCCGCGGCAGGAACCCGCATACGCGATCGCATCGTTCGCACGTCAGATTGCTCGCATCGAACGCGGGCTCGACCCGCCCACGATCCGCGTCGGCAATCTCGAGACCCATCGCGACATCACCGACGTCCGCGATGTCGTCGATGCCTACGCACGGTTACTCGAGGATGGCGCGAAGGGCCGCGCCTACAACGTGTGTTCGGGGCACGCCTGGCGGGTACGCGACCTGCTCGATCGGTTGCTGGCGCTCTCGACGAGCGCGATTGGCGTCGAAACCGATCCAACGCGGCTGCGCCCCGTCGACGTGCCGCTGGTGCTGGGCGATGGCACACGCCTCGCGGCCGAACTCGACTGGGCACCGCGCATCGGTATCGACGACACGCTGGGCGACACGCTCGACTACTGGCGCCAACGCGTCCAATCGGAACTCTGACCAACGCGGCAGCCGAACAGGTCGATGCGTGCCCTATCGCGAGCCGAGCAGTGCGGCGACGCGGGCTTCGGTCGGGGGATGTGTGGAGAAGAGTGCCGCCATGCCCCGCGCCGAGAACGGTTTCATGATGAACATGTGCGCCGTTGCGGGATTCGCGTCCATCGGAATCTGGCGGGCGCCCGCCTCGAGGCGACGCAGCGCCTGGGCAAGGCCCATCGGCGACCCGGCAATCTCCGCACCGGTGCGGTCGGCGGCAAACTCGCGCTGTCGCGAGATGGCGGCCTGAATGAGGCCCGCCGCCAGCGGCGCGACGATGGCCGTGGCCAGGAGGACGAGCGGACTGCCCCCGCGGTCGTCGCGCTGCCCGCCGCCGAAGATGGCGGCAAACTGCGCCATGTGGGCCAGCATCATGATGGCGGCCGCAATCGTGGCGGCGACCGAACTGATCAGGATGTCGCGATTGCGGACATGCGCCAGTTCGTGGGCAATCACGCCCTCGAGTTCGGATTCCGGCAGCAGCCGCAGAATCCCCTCCGTGGCCGCCACGGCGGCATGCTCGGGGTTGCGGCCGGTTGCGAACGCGTTGGGCGACATGTCGGGAATGATGTACACCCTGGGCATCGGCAGCCGCGCGCGGACTGCGAGCCGCTCGGTCATCTTGTAGAGCGGATGATCGACGGCCACGGGCTTGGCTTTGTACATCCGCAGCACGATCTTGTCGGAGAACCAGTAGCTGCCGATATTGGTGATGAGCGCGAAGATGAACGCGATCGCCAGTCCGGTCTCGCCGCCGATCAGCTGGCCGATCAGCAGGAAGAGGGCACTGAGACCACCAAGAAGGATTGCTGTCTTGAATCCCGACATGCACCGATTATGCACGACGCCCGAGTGCCGCAGCCACTCGCCACGACGTCACGCGACGACGTCTGGCACGCGGTATATCTCCATATAATGAGGGTTGATGAACATGCGACGCGCACTGCTGCTGGCAACGGTCACCCTCGTGGCGTCCGGCCTCACGGGGATGGCCCAGACGACAGGCACGCCCGTGCCCAGGCCGTTTCCCGGCGCACCGGCGCCGCCCGGTCCCTCGGCGCCGCGCACTCCGCCAGCTACCACGCCGGCGCCCGCGCCAACACAACCGGCCGCACCAGTCGTTGACGTCGCACCGGCCGCAACCGCGCCAGAGCCCGCGCCGGCAGGACCGGATCTGGGCGTGCCGATCTACCCGACAGCCGACTACCTCGATTCGATCGACGCGGGATCGGGACAGCAGTACCACCTCTACGGCACGTCCACGTCCTACAGCGAGATCGTCGCGTACTACCGTACGGTGCTGAAGACCGGCGGTCGCGAAATCTATCGCACGCCCGGTACGTATCAGTTCGAGCTTGGTCGCTTCGACGATGACCGGATGGCCTATCCGCCGAGTGTGGTCGTGAAGGACTACGCGGGTGAAGCGTCGGGCGGCTACCTGTTCCCCTCGGGAACCACGGAGAAGCGTTACCCGACGATCATCCAGATTGTGCCGCCGGCGCCCGGGCGATAGACCTGTGCCGCGCTAGTCGCCGGCCGCCCTGAACTCGGCGGCCTTGCCGGCCATGCCGGCCTTGACAGCCGCATCGACCGACAGTCCTTCCTCATTGGCGAAGTCCCGGATCTGCTGCGTGATCTCCATGCTGCAGAACTTCGGGCCGCACATCGAGCAGAAGTGCGCGACCTTCGCGCCGCCTGACGGCAGCGTCTCGTCGTGGAACGCACGTGCGGTGACCGGGTCGAGCGACAGGTTGAACTGATCCTCCCACCGGAACTCGAACCGTGCCTTCGACAACGCGTCGTCCCAGACCTGCGCGCGTGGATGGCCCTTCGCGAGGTCCGCCGCATGGGCGGCAATCTTGTACGCGATGACGCCGGCTTTCACGTCCTCGCGATTGGGCAGCCCCAGGTGTTCCTTCGGCGTGACGTAGCAGAGCATGGCCGTGCCATACCAGCCGATCATGGCGGCACCAATCGCCGACGTGATGTGGTCGTAGCCGGGGGCGATATCGGTCGTGAGCGGCCCCAGCGTATAGAAAGGTGCCTCCTGGCACCAGTCGAGCTGCCTGTCCATGTTCTCGCGGATCAGGTGCATGGGCACGTGCCCGGGGCCCTCGTTCATCACCTGCACGTCGTGTTCCCAGGCGATCCTGTTGAGCTCGCCCTGCGTGCGCAGTTCGGCGAACTGCGCCTCGTCGTTGGCGTCGGCAATCGAGCCGGGCCGGAGCCCATCGCCGAGCGAGAACGCCACGTCGTAGGCGCGCATGATCTCGCAGATCTCGCGGAAGTGCGTGTAGGTGAAGTTCTCCTGGTGGTGCGCCAGGCACCACTTCGCCAGGATGGATCCCCCGCGCGAGACGATGCCCGTCAGCCGCTTCGCCGTCATCGGCACGTAGCGCAGCAGTACGGCGGCATGGACCGTGAAGTAGTCGACGCCCTGCTCGGCCTGCTCGATGAGGGTGTCGCGGTAGATCTCCCAGGTGAGCTCTTCCGGACGCCCGCCGACTTTCTCGAGGGCCTGGTAGATGGGCACGGTGCCAATCGGCACGGGCGAGTTGCGCAGGATCCACTCGCGCGTCGTGTGGATGTCGCGCCCGGTGGACAGGTCCATCACCGTGTCTGCGCCCCACAGGGTGGCCCAGCGCAGCTTGTCGACCTCTTCGGCGATCGACGATCCGACGGCCGAGTTGCCGATGTTGGCGTTGATCTTCACGAGGAAGTTGCGGCCGATGATCATCGGCTCGAGTTCCGGGTGATTGATGTTCGACGGGATGATGGCGCGCCCTCGCGCCACTTCGCTGCGGACGAAATCGGCGGGCAGGCCTTCGCGCGTGGCGATGAACGCCATCTCGGGAGTGATCTCGCCGCGCCGCGCGTAGGCCAGCTGCGTCACGGCCTGCCCCGGCTTCGCGCGCAGGACGGGCCGCAGTGCCCCGGGCCGGACCACGTCGACGTCAGCGCGCGACGCAATCCACTCACTGCGCAGGCCCGGGAGCCCGGCCTGCAGGTCCGTGATGCGCGGGCCGCTGGTGTCGTAGACGCGCAGTGGCGGCTCGCCGCCCGAAAGCGCGATCTCGCGCATCGGCACGCGCACACCGCCCTCGCCCTCGACGTGGACCCGGCGCGAGCTGGGAAATGCGGAATCGAAATCGGATTCGGTGAGCGGGGTGTAGGCGCGGGTGGTCATGGTGTCATTCCACGACCGGCGGACGTCGAACGCGACTCCGCGCTCCCTCCGCCGGTGTAAACCGGATCAGGTTCCAAGGGTGCAATCTCAATCACGCCCAGGCAGGCCGAATGCCCACGAAAGCGGATGCCCCTGACGGTTCACTGACTATAGCGCAAAGGCGCCGAACCCACCGTCCCTGCGCGCCTGTCGCTACCCCTTTCTCAACACCAGGCACTTCAGGTAAGTGGTCTCGGGCACTGTCACCAGGGCGGGGTGATCGCGTGACTGGCCGCGCTTCTCCACCACCCACACCTGCGCGCGGGCGTCGGCGGCCGCCGCGCGCACGATGTCGACGAACAGGGCCTCGTCCACGTTGTAGGAGCAGCTGCACGTGATGAGGTGGCCGCCCGGCCGCAGCAGCCGAAGCGCACGCAGATTGATTTCCTTGTAGCCGCCAATGGCGCGTTCCACCGAGGCCTTGCTCTTCGCGAATGCCGGCGGGTCGAGGCTGATCGTGTCGAACCGGCGGCCGTCCACTTCGAGCTCACGGAGCTCGTCGAACACGTTCCCCTCGCGCGCCTCCACGCGGTCGAGCCCGTTGATGCGCGCATTCTCGGCCGTCTGCGCCACGGCGGCGGCCGACGAGTCGATTGCGAGCACCGACGACGCGCGCCGCGCCATCGCCAGGGCGAATCCGCCGTTGTAGGTGAAGGCATCGAGCGCCTCGCCCCGCGCGTAGCGGGCGGCGGCGGCGTGATTCTCGCGCTGATCGAGGAAAAGGCCCGTCTTCTGCCCGGTGCGCAGGTCGACGTCGAACACGACCTCACCCTCGCGGACGCGCACGCGCTCGGGCACCTCGCCGTAGAGGACCTCGACCTTCGTCTCGAGGCCCTCGAGCCCGCGCACCTTCGGGTCGTTGCGCGCGAGGATGCCTCGCGGCGCGAACCGCTCGACGAGCGTGCCGACCACCACCGGCAGTCGCCTGTCGGCCCCCTGCGCCAGCGTCTGTACGACGAACCAGGTATCGGTGCCATCGCCGTAGCGATCGATGATCGTGGCCGGCAGGCCGTCGGACTCCGCGTGCACGACCCGCCAGGCGGTCCCTTCGACCGCGAGCGACTCGCGGTAGGCGGAGGCGGCCTCGATGCGGCCGCCGATGAGCGTCCGGTCGTCGGGCGGCGGGGCTGCCGTCGTCGAAATCATCCGCAGTGCAATCTGCGACTCCGAGCTCCAGTAGGCCCAGCCCACCGGCCGGCCGCGATCGACCGTCACACGGACGATGTCGCCGCGATCAGCGGACGCCTCCAGAATGTCCGATCGAAAAATCCACGAATGGCCGCTCCGGACGCGTTCGGCACCGCGTCGCGAGACGACGGCAAAGGGTGTCATGCAGCTATAGTACGTTTTCAGCTATCATTTTCGGTCTATGCGCATCGCGCTCGGCGCCGACCATGCCGGCGTTGCCCTCAAGGAACAGGTCAGGAAACGGCTCGATCAACGCGGGATCGAGTACACGGACTTCGGCACGACGACCACCGATTCGGTCGACTACCCGGACTACGCGGCCCGGATTGGCCGCGCCGTCGCCTCGGGGGAGTTCGACCGGGGTGTCCTCGTCTGCGGCACGGGAATCGGCATGGCCATCGCGGCCAACAAGGTTCCCGGGGTCCGCGCGGCGCCAGTGGTCGACGAGGCGTCGGCCGCCCTCAGCCGCGAACACAATGACGCGAACGTCCTGGCGCTCGGCGCCCGCGTCACAAGCCCCGAGCTCGCCATCCGCCTGCTCGACCTCTTTCTCGACACGCCGTTTGCCGGCGGGCGGCATCAACGCCGCATCGACAAGATTGCCGCACTGGATCAGGTTCCCCGATGAAACACCTCGCCGCGTTCGACCCCGACATCGCCGCCGCCATCCGCCACGAAGTGCAACGCCAGGAAGAGGGACTCGAGCTCATCGCTTCCGAGAACTTCGTCAGCCTGGCCGTCCTCGAGGCGGCCGGCAGCGTCATGACCAACAAGTATGCCGAAGGCTATCCGGGCCGGCGCTACTACGGCGGGTGCGAGTTCGTCGACGTGGCCGAGTCGCTCGCCATCGAGCGCGCGAAGGCGCTCTTCGGCGCCGACCACGTCAACGTGCAGCCGCACTCGGGCGCACAGGCGAACATGGCCGTCTACATGGCCATGCTCAAGCCGGGCGACACCATCCTCGGCATGAACCTGGCCCACGGCGGGCACCTCACGCACGGCCATCCGCTCAACTTCTCCGGCAAGTACTTCAACATCGTCCCCTACGGCGTGCGGCAGGAGGACGAGCGGATCGATTACGAGGAGATCGAGCGGCTGGCGCGCGAGCACAAGCCGCAGATGGTCGTGGTGGGCGCCAGTGCGTATCCGCGGCGCATCGACTTCGCGCGCATCCGCGCCGTGGCCAACGAAGTGGGCGCGCTCGTGATGACCGACATGGCGCACATCGCCGGCCTTGTCGCCGCCGGCGAGCACCCGAGCCCGGTGCCGCACTCGGACTTCGTCACAACCACCACGCACAAGACGCTGCGCGGCCCGCGCGGCGGCATGATCCTGTGCCGCGAGCAGTTCGCGAAGGACGTCGATCGCGCGCTCTTTCCCGGCGTGCAGGGCGGGCCGCTCATGCACATCATCGCGGCCAAGGCGGTCTGCTTCAAGGAAGCGCTCTCGCCTGAGTTCAAGACCTACCAGCAGCAGATCGTCAGGAACGCGGCGCGGCTCGCAACGGCCCTCGCCGGCGCCGGCTTCCGCCTCGTGAGCGGCGGCACCGACAACCATCTGATGCTCGTCGATGTCTTTTCGAAGGGCCTCACCGGCAAGGTGGCCGAGGCCGCGCTCGGCCGCGCGGGCATCACGGTCAACAAGAACGCGATTCCGTTCGACAAGAACCCGCCCATGGTCGGCAGCGGCGTCCGCATCGGCACGCCGGCGGTCACCACCCGCGGCATGCGCGAGGCCGACATGGACGTCATCGCCGGCCTCATCGCGCGCGTGCTGGCCGATCCGGACAACGAGAAGGCGACCGCGGGCGTGCGCGCCGACGTCGAAGCCCTGTGCCGGACGTTCCCGCTGTACCCGACGCTCGCCTAGGCGCCGGGGCGCTCGAGGGCGAGCGCCAGTCGCCGACGCTGGCCGACCGCGTCGACGCGATCTTCGATCCGGAGTCGGGGCCGTTGGCCACGGCATTCGAAGGATTCGAGCCGCGGCCGGGCCAGGTGGCACTCGCGCGCGCCGTCGCCGAGGCCTTCTCGGACGGCGGCATCCTGCTGGCGGAGGCCGGCACGGGCATCGGCAAGACGCTCGCCTACCTGGCGGCGGGCCTGCTGTCCGGCCGGCGCGTGCTCGTCTCGACCGGCACGCGCAACCTGCAGGACCAGATCTTTCACAAGGACATTCCCGCGCTTGCCCGCGTGCTGGATACGGAGATCCGGGCCGCCTACATGAAGGGGCGGACGAACTACCTCTGTCTCCATCGCTTCGAGCGCCTGGCACAGGCCATCGCCGCGCCGCACCCGGACCGGTACTGGCTCGACCGCATCGGCGAGTGGCGCGAGGAGACCGATACGGGCGATCGCGCCGAAATCGACGACCTGCCCGACGCGCTGCCGCTCTGGTCGGAGCTGACGGCCACGCACGAGCAGTGCCTCGGGCGCGAGTGCGCGCACTACACCGACTGCTTCATCACGCGCATGCGCGAGCGCGCCTCGGAGGCCGCGCTCGTTGTCGTCAACCACCACCTGTTGTGCGCCGATGCGGCCGTGCGGCAGGGTGAGTTCGGGGAGGTCATCCCGGACTGCGACCTGCTCGTCATCGACGAGGCGCACCAGCTCGAGGATGTGGCCACGCAGTATTTCGGCGTGGCGCTCAGCGCACACCGCATCGACGAGTTCGTGCGCGACGGCACGGTCGCGGCCGGTGCGCACACCCTCGACGCGGCGCACGCGGCCGCGCTCGTGGCGGCCGTCGGCGACCTGCAGCAGGCCGGGCGCGTGTTCTTCGACGTCGTGCGCCTGGAGGCGCGGAGCCGGACGGGCGGCGACCGCGTGAAGCTGACCCCCGACATGGCGGCGCGGCTCGACCAGCCGCGCGAGGCGCTCGACCACGACATCGGCTCGGTCATCCGCGCGATTGCGGAGGCCACCGGCAAGGATACCGACGATCTCGATCGGCTGCGACAACGCGCCGAGGACATGCGCCGCGATCTCGCCACGCTCACGGCTGCCGACGATCCGCGCTACGTGCACTTCATCGAACAGCGCGGCCGCGGGGTGGCGCTGCGCGCGGCGCCCATCGATGCCTCCGACATCATCCGGGATCGGATCGTCGCAGCGCACGCGTCGACCGTGCTGATGTCAGCGACACTGACGGTCGACGGGTCGTTCGATTACGCGAAGTCGCGGCTCGGCCTCGAGGCAGCCGCGACGCTGCAGGTGCCATCCGGCTTCGACTACCGCACCCAGGCCGTCCTGTACCTGCCGCCGGAGATGCCCGACCCTCGCAGCCCGGAGTTCAACCGGTACGCCGCGGTGGCCATCGCGGACCTGCTGGCGTGCACCGACGGACGGGCGTTCGTCCTCTTCACCTCGTACGCCGCGATGCGTGAGGTGCACGAGGCACTTGACGGACGCGTCGACTGGCCGCTGCTCGTCCAGGGCACGGCGCCGCGGTCGTCGCTGCTGCGCGACTTCCGGGCGACGCCCAATGCCGTCCTGTTGGCGACATCCAGCTTCTGGCAGGGCGTCGATGTGGTCGGGGACGCCCTGAGCGGCGTCATCATCGACCGGCTGCCCTTTGCCTCGCCCGGCGACCCGCTCGTCGAGGCGCGAATGGCGGCGGTGGCCGCGCGCGGCGGCAATGCCTTCCGCGACTACCAGGTACCGCTCGCCACCCTCACGCTGCTCCAGGGCCTGGGGCGACTCATCCGGTCGCGCTCGGACCGGGGCCTGCTCGCCGTGCTCGACCCCCGCCTGACGCGCATGCACTACGGACGCCGGTTTCTTGCGTCCATGCCGCCGGCGCCCGTGACGACAGCAATTGACGACGTCCGCCGGTTCTTCGAGGCCCCGCAGGGTGGCACCTCGGCATAGGGCCCAACCGCAGCGCAGGGCGCCGACCTCGCGTCGGCCCACCCGGCGACACGAATCCGCTCCGCGAACCGTATTGATCAGCAGGCCGGCCGTCCCCCGCGGCGCACGGTGTAAACTTGGCAGACCGGGTGATTCCGGAGTGGAGGCAGCAATGAAGCGTCAGTGGTTCAGTCTGGGAACTCTCGTGGCAGCATGTATGGTCATCGGGCTGGTCGCATCGCCCGCCCATGCACAGCTCGGGTCGCTGCAGGGCCGGGTGGTCGACGAGTCCGGCAAGCCGGTTCCCGACGCCCAGATCACGCTCGAGTACCGGGGCGAGCTCAATCTCAAGTTCCAGACCACGACCAACGATGAAGGTCGCTGGGTTCGCGCCGGCCTCATGGCCGTCGGCGGCCGCTGGACGATTACCGCGTCGAAGGACGGCCTGACGGGCGTGGCCGCCAACGTGGAAGTGCCGCTCAGTTCCGTCAACACGGTTCCCGACATCGTCATCTCCAAGGCCACGGCGGCTTCCGGGATGACCGACGCGGAGATCGAGGCGCGCAACAAGGAAGCGGCCGCGCTCAAGTCCCTGCTCGACGAGGTCAATGTGGCGCTGGCGTCGAGCAACTTCGACGTGGCCATCACCAAGCTCAACGAAGCCGCGACGCGGATTCCGGACTGCCACGAGTGTCATGTGCAGCTCGGCGAGGTCTACGCGCGCCAGAAGCAGTTCGACCAGGCCGAGGCTGCCTTCAAGAAGGCCATCGAGCTGAAGGCCGATTCGGCCGCTGCCTATGACGGGCTCGCCGCGATCTACAACACGCAGGGCAAGATGGACCTGGCGTCCGAAGCCAGCGCGAAGGCCGTGGAACTGCACGCGGCCTCGGGCGGCGGTGACGCCACCTCGGCCTACAACGCCGGAGCCATCCTCGTGAACTCGGGCAAGATGGCCGAGGCGAAGGCCCAGTTCCAGCGCGCGCTCCAGCTCGACCCGACCATGGCCGAAGCGCACTACCAGCTGGCGATGACCTTCATCAACGAAGGCAACGTCGCCGAGGCCGTCAAGTCGCTCGAACAGTACCTGACGCTCGCGCCCAACGGTCCGAACGCCCAGATGGCCAAGGACATGCTGCCCGAGCTGAAGAAGATGATGTAGATGCCGCGTTCGGCGGACATCGCAGCACAACTGGACTCCGTGCGCCGCCGCATCACAGCGGCGGCGCAGCGGGCCAGCCGCTCCCCTTCCGACATCACCCTCATCGCCGTTTCCAAGACCTTCAGCGCCGACGACGTGCGCGCCGCGACAGCGGCCGGACACCTGGCGTTTGGCGAGAATCGGGTCCAGGAAGCCGAAGCCAAGAAGGCACTGCTCGAAAATCTCGCGATCGAGTGGCACCTCATCGGCCATCTCCAGAGCAACAAGGCGCGCAAGGCCGTGGCGACGTTCGACTGGATTCAGTCGGTCGATCGGATCGACCTGCTGCGCCGGATCGAGGTCGCCGCACGCGAAGCCGGCCGCCGGCCGCGCATCCTCATCCAGGCGGATCTGGCGGGAGAGGCCACCAAGCACGGCGCCGATCGCGCGGCGCTCGGCGACCTGGTGTGTGCGGCGGCCGAGGCCGAAGACGTCGACCTGCGCGGCCTGATGATCGTGCCGCCCTACCCCGACAATCCCGAAGATTCACGTCCCTGGTTCAGGCAGCTGCGCGGCATCCGCGACGAGCTGGTCGCCGCCGGCATTCCGGCCGACCGTCTCGGCGAGTTGTCGATGGGCATGAGCCACGACTTCGACGTGGCGATCGAGGAAGGCGCGACGATCGTGCGCGTCGGCACGGCCATCTTCGGCCACCGCGACTACGCCGCCGAGGCCTGACGTGTCGGGCGATAGGCCATTCCGTCCTTCAGCCCGTGGCGTCCGCATCGACCTGCGGGTGATTCCGCGGTCGCCGCGCAACACGTTCGACGGAATGCGCGACGGGCGCCTGGTCCTGCGCGTGACCGCCCCGCCGGTTGACCACGCCGCCAACGACGCCGTCGTCGCCGCCGTTGCCGATGCGCTTGGCGTGCCGAAGCGGTCGGTGCGCGTGGTGGCCGGCACCACGTCGCGCAACAAGGCCGTCGAGGTCGACGGGGTCACGATGGAGCGCGTCGAGACGCAGCTGCGATAGGCCTCGCGCGTCAGCCGCCGCGCGTCGTTCCCTTCCGGAACGTGCGCATCGTGATCGAGTACCTGAGGCTTGGCACCGGGGGAATGCTGTGCTCGAACGAGCTTCGCGCCGCACCCGACATGAGATAGGCCGACCGTGGCATCAGCGCCAGTTCGTGCGTGGCCCGGCGGCGTCCGGATGACGGTCGCTCGCGGCCCGACGGCGCGTACGGGCGCAATCGCATGCGGCACGGCGAACCGAGCGATACTCCCGCGATCACGTCGTACTGTGGCGCATCACGATGCCAGCCGATCGGTGAACCGCGCCGGTACTCGTTGATCAACACCATCCCGAACTCGTCGGGCTCTCGACCGGCCCACTGGGCCACGCGCGTCCGAAGGGGCAGGAGGAAGTCAGGGATCGGCTCGGCGGGCCCTTCCGTGCCCGGGTAGGATTCGCCGAAGAACGCGACGCGCCGCCTGGCGACGACACCGCGCATCTCGAACGTCCCGAATCGCAGGGCCGAGAGCTGATTCAGCAGGTCCCGCTCCTCGCCCTCGCTCACGAACGCGCTTTGGTAGCGAAGGCCGTCCGGCAACGCCTCGAACAGTGGCAGCATCGACGGCCATCAGCCGGCGTCACGCCCGGCGGCGCGCGGTGTCCGAAGATACCCCTGCGGGTTCGGCGCGTACGGTCGGTTCGGTGGAGCGATCCCGGCCGCGCATCGCGGTGACTTCGGGCGGCGCCGCGGCGGCACGTCCGGGATCGGGCGCGATGTCTTCATCGCCCCGCATGAACCGGGATCCACGTGTCGTGTCGAGGCGGTGGTACGGCAACGTCCAGTTTCGAGGCATGGTCTTGCTCACTTTCAGTCATCCCGACGCCCTGCCGGGATGCCGCGCCGAGACAATGCACGAGCGGTACCCACCGGGCTAGACTTCGCGCTCCTCGTCGAGCGCTGGCGGGTCTGACGGCGGTTCAAGGGTGGCGGGATCGGTGCAGGTCGTTGCACTGGCGATCTGCGACAGCGGGAACTTGGGCGTGCGGTCGTCCCGCAGCAGTCCATTGGCCTCCTGATAGGTGTCGGCGAACTGCGTGTAGCAGAACCCGGCGAACAACCCGCTGGAGCTCACCGCGGCGATGAGGGCCCGGTACCGTTCCGCCAGGCGTTCCGGCGCATCGGCCCGCGAGTAGCCCCAGGCCCCCTCGGCGTCCGACAGGGTAATGCCACCGAACTCGGTCAGCATGATCGGCTGATCTGCGTGCTCGCCGCCAAGCACCAGCGCGCGCCCCCCCGGGCGTTCGTACTTGAAGAGCCGGGGTCGGATGTCGCTCGCCCCGTAACGCGCCGCAATGCGATCGGCATCGGCGTCGTAGTCGTGGATGCCGATGATGTCGGTGGCAACGCTCTCCCACCCGTCGTTGCCGACGACCGGGCGTGTCGCATCGAGCGTCTTCGTCACGTGATAGAGCGAGTGCACGTAGTGCCGCTCGGCGGGATTCATTGGCAGGTTCGGCACGCCCCACGATTCGTTGAACGGCACCCAGGTGATGATGCAGGGATGGCTGAAGTCGCGAAGGAGCGCGTCCATCCACTCCCGCGTCGCGCGGCGGATGGACTGCTGCGTGAAGCGGTAACAGCTCGGGAACTCTCCCCATACGAGCAGACCCAGTTGATCGGCCCAGTAGAGGTACCGCGGATCCTCGATCTTCTGGTGCTTCCGCACGCCGTTGAAGCCCATCTCCCTGGCAAGTTCCACGTCGGTGCGCAACGCCTCGTCGTCGGGGGCCGTGAGCCCGGAGGAGGGCCAGTAGCCCTGGTCGAGCACCAGCCGGAGGTAGTAGGGACGGCCGTTCAGTACCAGCC
This sequence comes from Acidobacteriota bacterium, assembly GCA_044507065.1. GTDB lineage: Bacteria > Acidobacteriota > Vicinamibacteria > Vicinamibacterales > SCN-69-37 > SCN-69-37. The sequence continues at coordinate 5,600 of JBIQJY010000002.1, read as the reverse complement.
GCTCGCCGTCGGTCGAGATGGAGCGAATGGCCGTGTAGCTCTGGATCTCATCGAGGACGCGTCCGGAAGCGGTCAGCAGCTTGAGCTCGGCGTCGATGAGCGTGGGCGTCCTCGGGCTCCAGAGCAGCCCGTTGCGATAGTCGTCGATGCCCGGATCGGACAGCGCGATCCGCCGGTGCACTTCCCCATTGACGACGAGGTACCGGTCGTCGGCGAGGGTTGCGCCACGCGCCGTCAACCTGACGGTGAAATAGAGATCTTCGTTCGGTTGCTCGCCGTCGAGCCAGACGGCGCATCCGATCTCCCATCGCTCGAGATTCGGCGTCCAGCGAAGGCGGCCCACATACGTGGGCCCCACGCGTTCGAGCCAGGTGGTCTGCCAGATGCCAGTCGTGCGTGGATACCAGATCGAATGCGGCAGTCTCTCCCAGTCCTGTTTGCCGCGCGGCTTGGCGAGATCGGTCGGATCGTCCTCGGCACGAACGACGATGACGATCGAGGAAGCCCCGGCCACGACATCGGTGATGTCGAGCGTGAAGGGCGTATACCCGCCCTCGTGCCACCCCACCTGACAGTCGTTCACCCACACCGTCGCCGCATAGTCGACGGCGCCGAAGTGCAGCAGCAGGCGCTCACCGCTGTCGAGATCGACCGCCGGAACCGTCCGGCGGTACCAGCATGCGCGGAAAAGGTCGGTGTTGCCGATGCCGCTCGCCTGCGTTTCAGGCGCAAACGGAACCACGATCGTGTCGGTCCAGGACACGCGCGACGGATGGGTGATCCGGCCATCGAAATCGATGGCGAAATCCCACGGACCGTTGAGCGAGCACCACTCGGCGCGCTGCAGCTGTGGACGAGGATAGGCGTGCCCGCCGGGTGCGGCTGTCGACGAGTGCATCATGTTTACCCCCTAATCCGCCCGGCCGAAGGGATCGTCGCAGGCACACTCGATGCCTAGACGCATGAGGTGCGCCCCAGATCGGGCTGACTGGCCCTGGCGTGCGCAAACGCCTCGATGGCCAGGCCGAGCGGCGGCAGCAGCGTTGCGCGTTGGCTGCCGAGCACGACGCCGTCGGCTGCCGCGGCGGACGTCTCGTCGGCACAGCCGATCGAATCGGCGCCCCGCCCGGTGGCGTCCGCCAGCCGGCGCGCGAACTCGTTCCAGGACATTGGATCGGAATTCACGATGTGCCAGAGTCCGCGCTCGTCATCGATCGCCAGATCCAGCGCCGCGTGCACGAGATCCGGCACATACGTGGGAGCAATCGTCACCGACCCGACAGGTACAGGCTGGGCACGGTCGAGGCAATCGAGGAACTCGAGGGCGAAGTTCGTCTCATCCCACGGGCCGAAGAGCGCACCGGTCCTGAGGATCAGCACTTCGGGAAAGTCCGCCAGCATGCGACAGTCGGCTGCTGCGATCATCTGGCCGACGGGCGTCACCGGGCACGTGGCATCGTTCTCGACATACGGCGTGGCCTTGCGGCCGTCGAAGACCAGGAGGGATGAAAAGGTCACGAGCTTGATCCCCCGCTTTCGGCACGCGGCGGCAATTGTCAGCAGGCCGCCCGGCCATTCGGCCACGTGGACGACCAGCCACGGATTGAATCGACGCAGGGCGGCATCCACCATCAGGGGATCACTGGCTTCGCACTCGTGCCGGCCAAGAGCCCGGACCGGCACGCCGCGCCAGGCGCAGATCCGCTGGAATGCGTGGCCCAATTGTCCCGGCCCGCCAAGCACGAGGATGGGACGGGCGTCGTCCGGGTGCGGGAAAGCCGAACGGGCGCCGAACAGGAGTCGATCCGGTCGATGCCACCACCCGGGAACGGCAAGCGTCGGATGCGTCGGCGTTTCGCCCGCCGCGAGCTGTCGGGCGAGGATGGCGAGCGCGGTGGGGCGCGGCTCAGGGGCCCGCAGATCGAACACGCCCGACTCATAGTGCCCGGCGTCGACCGTCACCAGGGAATCCCAGTCGTACGAGCCGAGAAGCGCCCACGCGGTCACAGCCCGCACGTCGATACCCTGCTCGCGCGCGGTTTCAGCCGCCCGCCAGGCTTCCCACAGCCAGCGCAGCTGCTCTTCCCGCGTGCAGGCAAGGTGCACCTCGGTCAGCGCGACGGGTATTCGGTATCGATGCCAGGCGTCGGCGAGGTGGCGAAGATGTCCGGCGATCCCGTCGGGCCTCGCGCGCACGGCCTCCACGTCCGCGTAGCGCTTCGTGCCGTTGGACGCGTGAGCCTCGGGCGGATAGCGTTCGAGATGCTCATCCAGATACCGATCGCTCGTGAGGTAGTAGTTCAGCCCCAGCACATCCGGCCGGCAGTCTGCCTCCAGGAAGAACGCCTCATCGGACGTCGTCATGCCGGCGCTCGTGAGGAAGTCGTGCAGTGGATGGCGGGCGTCCACCCGTCCCGTCAGCAGATCCCAGGTCAGCCACTGCCGCGTGGATTCGTGATCGGCCTGGGCCTGGAGCGCTGGCGTGCTGAAGGTGCTGCCACAGTCCTCGGTCTGGATGAGGCGCGCATCCGGAACCGCTGCCCGAATGGCCCGCATGGACAGCACCGTGGCGCGAAGTTGGTTGAGGAGCGCGCGCACGTACGAGCGGTCGCTCCGGTGGTGCGGGTACCAGTGACCGTAGAGCCCGCTGAACCGCGCCGTCGTCAACGGCTCGTTGACCGGCGTGAAGTCCTTCACCCAGGGGTAGCGGCGTGCGACGGCACCGGCGAACGCAGCCAGTCGAGCCGGAAACCGATCGTCGAGCAGCGACGTGCACGCGGGTCCGCTGCCGTGATGCACCAGGCCGACGATCGGCCGAATGCCGAGGTCGGACAGGGTGGCGAGCCGCTGGTCCGTCCAACGCCAGTCAAGCTCATCGCCGTTGCCGGGCGCCAGCCGCTCCCACAGCACGGGGTAGCGGATGGCCTTGATGCCGATCGCGGCGAACTTCAGGAGGTCGGCATCCCGCCTGTCGTGACCGGTACGGGCGACCTCGTCGAACCAGCGGTCGCCCACCCGGTTGACCGTGCACTCGACGCCGCCCCACAGCTCGAGCGGCGCCTGCGTCGGCGGCCGTGTCATCCGGCCTTCTCCACGACGCCCTGAAGGGGGGCACCACTCAGCCTGGCGAAGAAGGCCAGCGCCTGTGCGACGACCTGGTCCATGTTGTAGTACTTGTAGGTCCCGAGCCGTCCCAGAAAATGCACGCCGGGAGTCTCGCCCGCCAGGGCGTAGTACTTCTTGTACAGCGCTGCGTTGTCCGGACGCGGGATCGGATAGTACGGATCGCCATCGGCCTTCGAGTACTCGTAGACGAGCGTGGTCTTCGCGTGCTCCTGCCCCGTCAGGTATTTGAACTCGGTGACGCGCGTGTACGGCGAATCGTTCGGATAGTTGATGACGGGGGCCGCCTGCGCGACTGGCACGTCCCGCGTCTCGAACCGGAAGTCGAGGGATCGATACGGGAGCTGCCCGAATCGGTACTCGAAGAACTCATCAACGGGCCCCGTATAGATGACCTCGACGTGCCGCATCTCCTGCCTGATGTCACGGTAGTCGGCGTTCAGGAGAATCTTGATGTTCGGATGCGCCAGCATCCGCTCGAACATCCGGGTGTAGCCGTGGAGCGGCATCACCTGGTAGGCGTCGGTGAAATACCGATTGTCGCGGTTGGTACGAACGGGGACGCGAGCGGTGACGCTCGAGTCGAGCTCGGATGGATCGAGGCCCCACTGCTTCCGCGTGTAATTGCGGAAGAACTTTTCGTACAGGTCACGCCCCACCTTCGCGACGATGACGTCTTCCGAGGTCCGCACGTGCTCGACCGGTTCGGCCACTGACTGGAAGAAGGATTCGAGCTCGAGCGACGTGAATCGCGTGCCGTAGAGCTGGTTGACCGTGTCGAGATTGATGGGGATGGGCAGGAGTTGTCCGTCGACCGAGGCCAGAACGCGGTGCTGGTACGACCGCCAGGCGGTGAAGCCCGACAGATAGTCGAACACCGCCCGTGAATTGGTGTGGAAGATGTGCGGCCCGTATCGGTGCACGAGCACGCCCGCATCGTCGTAATGGTCGTATGCATTGCCGCCGATGTGCGACCGCTTGTCGCAGATGAGCACGCGCTTGCCGGAGCGGGCGAGCCGCTCGGCCACCGTGGCGCCCGCGAAGCCCGCGCCTACGATGAGATAGTCGAACATGCGCGTGCAACCGGCTGCGCCCCGATCGGGACGGCCCCTGTACCCGCGGCGACGGCGCGAATCCCCGGCGCGGCGATGCCGACGGCCTCGTCGAGGAGCCTGTCGATGCGATCCCACGTGTCGTCCCACGACATCGTCGCGAGCAGCGCGTCGGCCCTGGGCAGCCATCCCCCGGGATCCGCAAGCGCCGCCGCGCAGGCATCGACAAACGCCGGCACGTCGTCGGCGATGCGCACCACGCCGGACGTTCCGTACGGCTCAATCACGTCGGTAATCGACGTCGAGACAACCGGTTTGCCCGCGGCCAGGTACTCCGGAGTCTTCGTGGGACTGATGTATCTGGTGGCCTCGTTCCGGGCAAACGGCAGCAGCGCGACGTCCCACCCGGCGAGGTACGACGGAAGCTGCTGGTAGTTCCGGGCTCCGAGGAAGTGGAGGTTCGCGCGTCGCGGCAGGCATGTCGGATCAATCTTGACGACCGGTCCCACCATGACAATCTGCCAGTCGGGCCGCGCCGCGGCCACGCCGTCAATGAGCGCAATATCCATGCGCTCGTCGATGACGCCCATGAATCCCATCCGGGGGTGCGGGATCGACGCCTGATCGGGTGGATCGACAATCGCCCGGCGCGCCTGGGCGAAGTGCGTCACGTCGACGCTGCTCGGAAACGGGTGCACGTTGTGGTGCGCGTGGCACTTGGCCCTGTACAGCGTGTGACCGCCGGTCAGCACCAGCGAGGCGCGCTGCATGAGCTTCGCCTCGGCAGCCTCGAGGCCGGCCGGCGCGTCCTTGAACGCCGACAGTTCGTCCATGCAGTCGTAGACGACCGCGCGCGGGGACCAGTGGTCGGTGAACGCCAGCGACATCGGGGTGTAGTACCAGGCCACGAAGTCGCGGATGCGGCAGGTCTTCAGCAGGCCGTCGAGCAGCCGGCGCTGGACCTCGGACACATCGTGCCGCCTCATCCCGTTCGGCAGGCGCGGAACCACGACGTGGACGCCGCCGTTCGCTTCGACGTGCAGGTGCGGCTCGATCCCCGCCTGGAAGTCGGGCTCCTCGACGAAGAAGACGCGCCGGTTCCTGCCGCACCGTGTCATCAGGTGCTGCGGGCGCTGGAAGACGAATGACCAGCGCAGGTGAGACAGACAGACGAGGTCGAGCAGAGGGCCTGAACGGGAGGTGCCGGCGGACATGCCTCCCACTCTTCCAGAATCGTGCCACGCGGGGCCGCAGGTTCTGGCCGCGACGCTCCGATCACTCGTGGAGGGGCACGCCCCGGCCGCAAGGCGGCCTGCTCATTCGAGGTAGCCGGCTTCCGTTCAGTATCAGCGCACGCGATCCAGCAGCCGTCCCCAGCGGACGCCGGCAATCGAGTCCGAACCGCCCGCCGGGCCGCCCACCGAA
>JBIQJY010000118.1:0-4674 GCA_044507065.1 Acidobacteriota bacterium | reverse complement strand
GCACGCTTGGAAAGCGTGTGTAGGGGAAACTCTACCGAGGGTTCGAATCCCTCTCTCTCCGCCACCCCTCCGCCCGAAGCGGCCGGTCGATTGGCCGGCCGACGCAGTCCCTCCCCGCCACCCTTCCCGCGCCTGATCGGTCCATAATCCGCTGACACCACATCCCCGGTGGCGCACCCGCGCGCCCCGGTATCGACGAGAGGTTTCATGCGATTTCGGTCCGTGTTCCGCGTAGTCCTCGCCGCCCTTGCCGTCACCGCAGCCGCCCCGGCACTCGCGCAATCGGTCATCACGACACGCCCCGACGACCCGGCCGCCATCTACCTCACGCCCGACGAGTTCGGCGTGACAGGCGACGGCATCGCCGATGACACCGCCGGCCTCCAGGCCGCCATCGACAAGGCCGCCGGCCCCGGCGGCGGCATCGTCTTCGTCCCGTCGGGTCGCTACCGCATCAGCCGCACCATCTACATCTGGCGCGCAGTGCGCGTCGTCGGCTACGGCGAGACACGCCCGGTCCTGGTCCTCGGTCCCGACACGCCCGGCTATCAGCAGGGCGTCGGCCTGATGGTGATGGTCTCGGGCGGCGGACCACCCGCCGCCGGCGCCCGGGGCGTGCCGTTCCCGGCGCTGGGACAGGTGCCGCCGAACACGACCGTCGTCGACGCGAACCACGGCACCTTCTACCCCGGCATGAACAACGTGGACTTCGAAGTGGGCGACGGCAACCCGGCCGCCGTCGGCATCCGCTTCCACGCCGCGCAACACGCCGTGCTGCGACACATGCGCTTCCGCATGGGATCGGGCCTGTCGGGTGTCATGCAGGCCGCCAACCTGGTCGAAGACCTGCACTTCGAAGGCGGACGCTACGGCATCCTCACCGAGAACACGAAACCCTACTGGCAGTTCTCCGTCGTCGACTCGACGTTCGAGGGCCAGCGCGACGCAGCCATCCGCGAACACAACGCGATGCTGACCGTCGTCAACACGACGTTCCGCGACGTGCCCGTGGGCATCGAGATCAACGATCGCTATTCCGATCAGCTGTGGATCCAGGACAGCCGGTTCGAGCGCGTGTCGCGCGCCGCGGTCCTCATCAGCAACGAGCGCAACCCGCAGACGCAGATTGGCGCGCAGAACGTCGTCTGCTCGCAGGTGCCGACGTTCGCGCTGTGGCGCGAGAGCAGCCGCACGCAGGCGGCGCCGGCCGCCACCTACCGCGTGGCGCAGTTCAACTACGGCCTGTTCCTGCCGCCGGACGGCACGACCGGACGCTTCGACACCCGCTTCGAGGCCGATCCGCTCGGAGCGCTGCCAGCCGCGCTGCCACCGGCCATCCGGCCGCTGCCGCCCTCGACCGAGTGGGTGAACGTCCGCTCGCTCGGCGTGACCGGCGATGGCGAAACCGATGACACCGACGCCCTGAAGCGCGCGGCGCTCTCGAACCGCACGCTCTACTTCCCCATCGGCCACTACATCATCCGCGACACGATCGAGCTCGGGCCCGACACACACGTCATCGGACTGCATCCCGGACTGACCCAGTTCAACCTGCCGGACAACACGCCGGGCTTCGTCGGCGTGGGCGCACCGAAGGCGATGCTGCAGTCGCCGCAGGGCGGCACGAACATCGTCAGCTCGATTGGCCTCTACACAGGCAACGTGAACCCGCGGGCATTCAACCTGCTGTGGATGGCAGGCGCCACGTCGCTCGTCGACGGCGTGCAGATTCACGGCGGCGCCGGCAACTTCCAGACGGCTGCCGTGCGCGGTGCGTTCTACGGCGGTCGCGGCGCAGGTCCGGGCGGCGGACGCGGCGCCGGCCCGGGGGGCCCGCCGGTGCAGCCGCGCAACGGCGCCCAGTATCCCAGCATCTGGGTGACAAAGGGGGGCGGCGGCACGTTCTCCGGCGTCTGGACCCCGTATGAACGCTCGCAGGGAGGCTTCTACGTCTCGGACACGACCACACGCGGACGCGTCTTCGAGATGTCAGCCGAACATCACCTCTTCAACGAGATCAAGATCGAGCGCGTGGAGAACTGGGAGTTCCTCGCGCCGCAGACCGAGGAGGAAGCCTCGTCGAGTCCCGAAGCCGTCGGGTTCGAGATCGTCGACTCGAAGAACATCCTGATTGCCAACTTCAAGGCCTATCGCGTGACGCGCAGCATCCAGCCGCACCCGGCCGCGATGCGCGTCTACAACTCCTCGGACATCCGCATCCGCAACATCCGCGTCAACTCCGAGCACGGCTACGGCGTCATCGACGCGAACGGTCCCGGCACGTTCCTCCGCGTGGGCAAGTTCCCGTTCGACAACGCGATCCAGAACGTGACGCATGGCATCGACGTACGGGAGCGCGACTTCGCCGTCTTCGACATCGTGGCCTCCCCGCCCGCGCCGGCTCGGGCCGACGCCTCGGCTGTCGTGGCAGACGCGGCGACCGTCGAGAGGCTCGCGGGCGGATTCTTCGCCATCAGCGGCGCGGCCGTCGACGCGTCGGGGACGCTCTACTTCGTCGACAAACACCAGCACCGGATCTATGCGTGGTCGCCCTCGCGCGGGCTCTCGATCGTGCGGCACGACCCGCTCGATCCGGTGAGCCTCGCCGTCGATCGCTCGGGGGCGCTTCTCGTGCTGTCGTCGTCCGGGCCGCAGAGCACCGTGTACTCCTTCCGGCCGGGCACGCCTGTCGACGAGATCGAGGTGATTGCGCCGCAGCCCGCGACGCCACGATCGGATGCGGCCTTCGCGCTGCCGGCCAACGTGTGGACCGACGGTCAGTTTGCCGACCAGCTCGACCCCGCAACGCTCCGCTACACGACGTTGCCCGAAATGTTCGCACGCGAGGTCGGAACGCCCCAGGCGCAGGTGTACGTATCGCCCGACGGCAGCCTGGTGCTGCCAGCCTTCCGTGTGTTCCAGCAGGGACCGGGCGGGAACTATCCGGGCATGGATCCGACGGGCTGGCGCTGGTCGCACAACCTGAATGCGTACGGCCTTCTGACCGCCCGTCCCGGCCAGCGCGTCTACGTGGCAAGCAGCGCGGAGAACCGCACCTACGGCGCCACGGTCAATGCCAACGGGACACTGGGCGACCTGCAGCCGTTTGCCGAACGCGGCGGCGAGAGTGTGACGACGGATGCGGCTGGCAACGTCTACATCACCAACGGCCAGGTGTTCGTCTACAACCCGTCGGGTGCGCTCATCGCGCAGATTGACGTGCCCGATCGCCCGATCCAGGTCCTCTTCGGCGGGCCGGACGGGCGCACGCTGTTCATCCTCACCCACCACACGCTGTATGGTGTGAAGATGCAACACGCTGGCGCACCGTCCTGGCCGCAATCATGAAGAAGATCGGGTTTCTCTCGTTCGGGCACTGGACGCCCTCGCCGCAGTCGCAGACACAGTCGGCCTCCGACGCGCTGCTGCAGTCGATCGACCTGGCCGTCGCCGCCGAGGAACTGGGCGCCGACGGCGCGTACTTCCGCGTGCACCACTTCGCACGCCAGCTCGGATCACCGTTCCCGCTCCTGGCGGCAATCGGCGCGAAGACACAGCGCATCGAGATCGGCACGGCCGTCATCGACATGCGCTACGAGAATCCGCACTACATGGTCGAGGATGCGGGTGCGGCCGACCTCATCGCGGGTGGCCGTTTGCAGCTGGGCATCAGCCGCGGCTCGCCCGAGCAGGTGATCGACGGCTGGCGCTACTTCGGCTACGAACCGCCCGAGGGCGGGACGGACGCCGACATGGCGCGTCGCCGCGCCGAGGTGCTGCTCGAGCTGCTGCGCGGCGAGGGCTTCGCGCAGCCCAATCCGCGACCGATGTTCCCGAACCCGCCGGGCCTGCTGCGCCTCGAGCCGCACTCCGAGGGCCTGCGCGACCGCATCTGGTGGGGCGCCAGCTCGAACGCGACTGCCGAGTGGGCCGCGCGCCTCGGCATGAACCTCCAGAGCTCCACGCTCAAGGACGATGAGACCGGGGAGCCGTTTCATGTGCAGCAGGCAGCGCAGATTCGCGCGTATCGCAAGGCCTGGCAGCAGGCCGGTCACACACGCACGCCGCGCGTGTCGGTGAGCCGGAGCATCATCGCGCTCGTCAACGACCACGACCGCGCGTGGTTCGGCAGCCGCGGCGCGCAGCAGGATCAGATTGGCCTCATCGACGCGAACACGCGCGCGATTTTCGGCCGCAGCTTCGCGGCCGAACCCGACGTACTCGTCGGCCAGCTCAGCGGCGACGAGGCGATTGCCGAGGCCGACACCGTGCTGCTGACGGTGCCCAACCAGCTCGGTGTCGACTACAACGTGCACGTCATCGAGAGCATCCTCCGCCACGTCGCCCCCGGCCTCGGGTGGCGGTAGGGAAACGCCGGGCTCCCTTCGGCGCGATTCCGCACTACCACCCGCCGGCGCAGGCCGAGTCACTCGCCCGCCAGACCTCGTCTCCACGCCGCCGGAAAGAGCGTCGGTCGAGCTGCGGCGCGGCGACACCCGCAGCCCGAGACCGCCTGCGTAGCAGGCACGTTGAGGGCTCGGCGTCCGTTCAGGGAGAAGCGCTGACGGTGACACCCGCAGCCCGAGACCGCCTGCGTAGCAGGCGCGTTGAGGGCTCGGCGTCAGTTCAGGGAGAAGCGTTGGGGGTGGGGCCCCAACGCCATGAATAAATAAG
>JBIQJY010000117.1:0-4711 GCA_044507065.1 Acidobacteriota bacterium | reverse complement strand
GGGCTGTGCGTCACCTGCGCCCACAGCTGCGTCGTCGTCAGGCCGTACTCCGGCGAGGTGAACGCCGAATCGAACGTGTTCGGCAGCCCGGTCGTCGAGAAGCCGAGCAGCTGGAACAGGTAGGAATCGGTGCCGACCTGGATTGTCGTCGACAGCACGGGCAGCGCCACGGTGACGATGTCGTCCGAGCAGCCGAGGCCCGCGCACTGGTTGGGCGTTTCGTTGTGCTGGAAGTCGAGCGCGAAGGTCAGCGGTGCGCCGTTGCCGTTGTGGTCGATGGCGAGGTTGTAGGTGGTCGTGGTGATCGCGGCCGAGACGGGCCAGTTCAGGTGCTGGAACGTGCCGAGGTTCACGAGGCCGCTGCCATTGATCGTGTGCGTCGCGTCGTTCGGGTCGAAGTTGTAGCCGCTCACGGGCGCCAGGTCGTTGTACCACCAGCCGGGGCCCGAGGCCTCGAGCCAGCAGGCATCGTTGCCCGCCTGTCCGGCGACGGTCCTCAGTTCGCCGCCGCCCCACCGGATCTGGTCCTCGTTCGCGCCGCTGCGGTTGTCGACGTCGACACAGACGCCGCTCGCGCCCGGGTTGGACCAGCCACCTCCGCCGAACGACAGTTCGAGGGGGGCCGCACTCGCCGACGTCGCGAATGCCAGCATGGCGGCAGGGAGAAGGATGCGCTTAAACATGTCGGTCATGAAGTCCTCAAGGCTCTTGGTGAAGATGCGCCGCAGCCTTGTGCGTCCGGCGTTCGGGCCCCTTCTATCGCAAATGTCGGGCCACAATGGCCAATTGCCGGCGATCGCGCCATTCCCCGCGAACACAGGCGTTTTCATGGTGTGCCCACCGGGTCCAGCGTTACGGAAGGTCCCGTTGAGCAGAGTGAAGTCTTCCCAACGCCGGACTTCGCCGCGATTGTCCGCCCCGTCTCCACTGCCGTTCGCGCGCCAGTCGCATCCACGCCGCGCGACCCCAAGAGCCACAATCCGCGGTGGCGCGACCGGCCCGTCGACGCTGTTGCAGAAGTCGCTGTCCGAGGAGACATTCGTCTGCAAGTCCAGGGCTTTGGGAGGCGCCGGTCGACCCAGCGTGGCGGGCGCAACCAGACTCATTCGATGTCGATCACTTCGCCCGACGCGGTCGGATGCGCGAGCCAGGCGAGGATGGTGGGGACGATGCGGGAGACGGTCACGTCGGGCACCAGCCGCAGCGTCAGCATGTAGCGCGCGGAGCCCTCGAGCGACAGCTGCACGTACCGTCTTCCTGCGAGTTCCACCACACTGAACACGCCCACGCGCCACCGCCGACCGAGCACCACGAGGTCTCGACCATCGAGCGCCCAGAAGAGCGCCTCACAGCTTTCCGCGGGAGGACGTGCCGCTGTTTCATCTCGCTGGCGCGTCGCCAGTGTCTCGTTCGCGAAGCCCGGACGCGCCACGACGTAAAGGGACATGCCTGCGCGTCCTGCAAGTTGCCGGCCACCCGGCGCCCTTCCGCGATCGCCCTCATTTGCGCCATGTCCATGTGGAGCCCGCGAACCGCGCGCCGATTGGTCTTCCGGGTGGATGGATAAAACCCGCGCGCGAACGGAACCTCGGAAACAGCTACACTGACTCACCTCATGAAACCCGCGCACCGTGCCCCCGGTATCCGGCGAGCGTTGCTCGTCATCGCGACGGCGCTGGCCGTCGTCCTCGTGCTGCCGTTGCGCGACATCCAGGCGCAGCGCAGCGGTCCGATCATCGGGCGCGCCGCGCCGCGGCTGCCCCCGGCGGAACCGGGCCTGACGATTCAGAAGGTGCAGGCGTTTGCCGAGGCCGCCGATCGCGGACTCGACTACCTGCCGGGCGAAGTCCTCGTGAAGTTCCGCGCCGGCGTGCAGCCGGCGGGGCAGACGCGCGCGCTGGCCGCGCTGCGCAGCCGTCCGTCTTCGGATGCCCTGCGCTGGTCGGGCGGCATCGCGCGGTTGCGTGATGCCAGCGAGCCGGACGCCGAGCGGCTGGCCGCGCAACTGCGGTTGCAATCCGAGGTCGAGTACGCGCAGCCGAATTACATCCGCCGGCTGCCGCGGCGGGTGGCCGAGCCGCGCACGGCGCCGATCCGCACCGGCGCCTCGCCGCTCGCCGTGCCGAACGATCCGTCCTACGGCGACATGCAGTGGAACTTCCGGCTCATTCAGGCGCCCGCGGCCTGGACGATCAATCCCGGCGGCTCACCCGACGTCATCGTCGCGGTGCTCGATACGGGGTTCAGCACCGAGGCGCTCACCGAATCGCGCACCCTCTGGACGGGGCAGGTCTTCCAGCAGGTGCCGCTGCGGTTCGCGACGTCGTCGGATTTCTCGCAGGCGCGCGTCGTCGGTGCGCGCGACGTGGCGTTCGAGCCCGGACGGCCGCCGTTCGACTACGAGGGGCACGGCACGCACGTCATCTCGACCATTGCCGAGGAAGCCAACAACGCGGTGGCCCTGGCCGGCCTCGCCTACGCGACGCGCGTCATGCCGGTGAAGGTGTGCGTCGGCTACTGGGAACTGATGTTGATGCGGGCCACGTTCGGCATTCCCGGGTTCCTGCCGACCGACGCCGGCGGCTGCGCCGACGGGGACATTGCCGACGGCATCCGGTACGCGGTTGACGGGGGCGCGCGTGTGCTCAACCTCAGCTTCGGCGGCACGACGATGGCCCCCGCGGTGCGCGAGGCCATCGTCTATGCCATCTCGCGCGGCGCTGTCGTCGTGGCGGCGATGGGTAACGGGTACGAGGACGGGAACGGGGTGGAGTATCCGGCCGGCCACGCGCCCGAGCTCGAAGGACTGATTTCGGTGGGCGCGGTGGGCAAGTCCACCGCACGCGCGTTCTATTCGTCCACCGGCCCGCACATCGAGGTGGTGGCGCCCGGCGGCAGCTACCGCGACAGCGACGACGGCGAGGATGCCGGCTACGTCTGGCAGGTGACGCTCTATCCACCCGACACGTCGCCGCTCATCACGACGGTGCCGCGTTTCGATCGATATGTCGAGGTGGGGTACATCGGCACGTCGATGGCCGCCCCGCACGTCTCCGCGCTGGCGGCGCTGCTCATCAGTCAAGGTGTGACCAACCCGCGCGCCGTCGAGGCCATCATCCGGCGGACGACGCGCGATCTCGGTCCGGCCGGTCGAGACGACGAGTACGGGGATGGGCTGATTCAGGCGCGCACGGCACTCTTCGGGCGCGGCATCACACGGTAGCGCGCGAGCGCCCATCGAGCGAGGAACTGACGTGATTCGTCTCACCGCACTGGCCGCGCTGGCGGCAATCGTCCTCACCACGACAGCTGTCCACGCGCAGGAGGCCGAGCCGGCACCGGCCGACGTGAACGCGCCGGAGTCCGCATCGCTGCCCGCACCGCCGCGGCCGCGCGCGCCGCGTTCGTACTTCCGCGGCTACGTGACGTTCGACTCCACGGCGCTTGCCGCCTCGCAGACGTTCGACGCAATCGTGGGCAAGCCGCGGCTGTCCATGGTGGGCGGCGGCGGCGAACTGCTCGACATCTGGAAGGGCCTCTTCGCGCGCGTGGCGGTCTCGTCGGTGAAGGAGACCGGCAGCCGGGCCGAGTTGTTCAACGGCGAGGTCATTCCGCTCGGGATTCCGCTGACCGTCGAACTGCGGCCGCTCGAGGTCGCGGCCGGCTGGCGGGTGCCGCTGCTGTCCGGACGCCTGGTGCCCTACGGTGGCGGCGGTGTGCTGCGCATGGGGTATCGCGAAACGTCGACGTTCGCGATGGCGGGCGAGAACACGAGCCGGACGTTCGGGGGATCGGTCTACTTCGGCGGTGTGGAGGCGAGGATCGTCAGCTGGATCGTGGCGGGGGCCGAGGTGCAGTATCGGACCGTGCCCGACGCCCTGGGCGCTGGCGGGTTGTCCGAGGCGTTCGGCGAGACCGACCTCGGCGGTACGACCATGCGCGTGCTCATCGGGATTCGACGATGAGTGCCGCGTCTCGTCCGTGCGTCTCCGCATCCCGCGCGGACAGCCCGGCGTTTCGGGCGTTTCGCACGGGCGGCCCGTTGCGGCCGCCCGGATTCGTGCGCCGGGACGGTGAGGTGTGAGCATCCACGTCCGGTACATGCGCGAGGCGATTGACCTGGCCGATCGCGCGGCCGCGGCGGGCGAAGTGCCGGTTGGTGCGGTTGTCGTCCAGGGCGGCGAGGTGATCGGCCGCGGGCACAATCAGCCGATTGGCGCGCACGACCCGACGGCGCATGCCGAGGTGGTGGCGCTGCGCGAGGCGGCGAAGGCGGTGGGCAACTACCGGCTCCCGGGCGCGACGCTCTATGTGACGGTGGAGCCGTGCCTCATGTGCGTGGGCGCGGCCATCCACGCGCGCGTGGCGACGGTGGTCTACGGCGCGTCCGAGCCGCGGGCCGGCGCCATCGAATCGAGCCAGCGCGTCTGGGAGCATCCATCGCTCAACCACCGCATCACGGTGGTGGCCGGCGTGCTGGCGGGGGAGTGCCAGCAGCGGATCCGGGCGTTCTTCCTGCAGCGCCGCGTCGGGTCCTAGCTCCGTCAAGTCGGTTCGCGTCGTCCGTCCGCGGCGGGGCTTCAACCGGGCGGCGAGCCTCTGTTACACTAAGCGGCTGCGGAGAGGTACCGAAGTGGTCGTAACGGGATCGCCTCGAAAGCGATTTGTCGGGTAACCGGCACGTGGGTTCGAATCCCACCCTCTCCGCCAA
>JBIQJY010000116.1:3641-4721 GCA_044507065.1 Acidobacteriota bacterium | reverse complement strand
GTGCGCGTCGAGCCGGCAGCCGTCGGTGATGTGCTCGAACTCGACGGCCGTCAGTTCGAATCGGTGCGCGACGAGCGCCTGAAGACGCGCGGCGTCGACGACATCCGCGCGCCGCTCTGACAGCGCCATCGCCAGGGCCGCGATCTCCCGGTCTCTGGCATCGCCCCTCCACGGCGGCACGGGCAGGTGCTCGACAAGACCCGTCGTGACGTGGCCGCCCATCAGCAATCGGACCGCCGCGTTCAGGACGTAGGAATTGAAGAGCGCGCACAGGAAGTGCTGTCGCTCGAGATCGATCGTCGTCTTCAGGCAGAACACCGTGTGCGTGGTGACGACGCCCGGCGGGATGATTGCGGCAATCAGCGTGAAGCGGTTGCCGACGCCGGAGACGTCGCGATAGCCCAGCCGGGGACGCCCGATGACCACGGGATCGATGAGCCGGGCCAGCCGATCCGCTTGGAGTCGCCGCGCCGTGGCGCCATCCACGACGAATGGCGCGATGTGCTTGCCCTCGATGACCGGGACACCGGCCTCCGCGAGGAACGGCCGAGCGGTCGTCGCATTCACCTCGCGCCCGAACGACGCGTGCCAGCCGTCTCGCGAGCCCAGCGCCGGAAACCGCCGCGCGAGCGTTTCGATCCACCGCAAATCGCCATCGCGGCGCGCGCCGGGAAAACGCAGCGCCGGACCGCCGATGGCGCGCAACCGCTCGGGCGTGAGCGTGACGGGAAACGCTGTCGCTCCATCGCCGCTCGCCGGCAGTGCGTCGAGTTCACCAACCGTCGTCACGCCCGTGCGCGACCGCCACTGGCGCGTCGGTCGTCCCACCGTGCACGTCAGCGCCATGAACCGCAGCCCGCGATGAATCGGGAACAACCCGTTCATGTTGTCGATGCCCACCACCACATCCACGTCGGCATCGTGCAGCAGCCTGCCTCGCAGTGCGCCCGCGCCGTCGTCGGTGGCCAGGCTCCACGGAAGCACGAGGCCGATGCGTCCGCCCGGCCGCGTGAGCGCAAGTGCGCGGTCGACGAAGGCCTGATACAGGTTGAGGTGACCGGTCCCGCACGACGGGTACTG
>JBIQJY010000116.1:1242-3541 GCA_044507065.1 Acidobacteriota bacterium | reverse complement strand
CGTCGTCGCGCCGCACCATCTCCCATGGCGGATTGCCAATCACGGCGTCGAACCCAGGCGACCGGTGCGGACTTCCGTCGGCGGCATAGAAGACGTCCGGAAACTCGAGCGGCCAATGAAAGAACGCGCGGTCGCGCGCGATGGCCGCGGCGTGTTCGACGCGCGTGCTGATGCGGACGCGCTCGAGTGTGCGATCGTGCCGGACGATGGCGTCGATGAGCGCGCGGGCTTCGGCAGCATCGGGCGGCGGGTGACCCGAACCGCCATCGGCAAACCAGCGCGCGCACCAGACGTGTGCGGCCAGGCGCCAGCGGTGGAACGGCGATGCGGCCGATTGCAGCTGCCGCCAGTCGGCCTCGCGCGCCCGCACGTCGGCCACCGTGTCGTCGCGCCGCTCGGCCAGCGTGCGGAGCAGCCCCGCGGCAGCCTGCATCGCGTGCCCGATGCCAACCTCGTCGAACAGCGGCAGCGGCCCGACCTGCCTCGCGCGGTGCATCGCCAGCCGACCGAGATCGCCGGGCCACGCCCCGACGAGGCTGTCGCCGGTCCGAAGTCGATGGTCGAGAAACCCCAGCGGCTTGTCGCGTGCAAGCGAGGTGAGCCAAAGCGACAGCCGCGCCAGGTGGACGGCCGTCGGATTGCGGTCGACGCCCCACAGGCAGCGCTCCGCAATCGTTCTTCGCATCAGCGCGCGTGTGTCGTCGTCGATGTCGGTCGGTGCCAGCTGGCCCTCGGTGATGAGCGCCTGCTCGTACGCGCCCGCGAGATACCGACACGCGGCCACGAGGAACGCACCGCTGCCCATGGCCGGATCGACGATGCGCAATCCGAGGATCGCATCCGACGATGCCTCGTCGACGAACGGCGCGAGCGTGCGGCGCACCACGTAGTCGGCAAGCGGCTGCGGCGTGTAGAAAGTTCCTGTCTGCTTGCGAACGTGACTGTGGCGTCGATTCGATGTCGGACGCCGGGGCACCGCCGACGGCGCCGCCACGTCGTGCTCGAGATCGAGCACGCGTTCGTACACCGCCCCGAGCTGTTCGACGCCCAGGTCGCGGTAATTGATCGACTCGAGTCCGCCGCGGCCGGGCCTGGACCCGAGCGCGACGAGGGCCTGGCGCAGGGCCTCGTCGCGCGTGCGGGCGATCGTGTCTCGTGACGCTCGGCGCCGGCGCGCTTCGAGCACCGGCGCCGCGACCTTCGCGAACAGCGCGCCGTTGAACGGCACGACGCGCAGGTCCTCCGTGTGACACCCCATACGCGACAGGCGCGTCGTTGCCGCGAATGCGTCCCACAGGCCCACTGCCGCACCGCGTGCCGCGGCGCGGCAGAATCGGCTCATCGCATACGACCGCCGGTAGATGGGCGAGTGGTTCGGCACGAGGCGGCGAGACTCGACGAACAGCAGGAACAGGATGCGGTAGACCAGCGTCAGCGTCTCGTCGATCGCTCCGTGCAACGGCGGCTGCCCTGCCGCCGCGCGACTCTTGCCCGCGGCCGCGCGTTGGCCCTGCGTCACCACCGGCTGCAGCACCTGCAACGCCACTTCCACACCGCGCTGCAGGTCGGCGCGTACGCCATCCTGGTAACGTTCGGCGCGCCGCAGCAGCCGGTCGATGGCCGCCTGGCCTCCTGCGGCTTCATCGACGCGGCCGGCATCGAATGCCCGCGACTGCAGCAGCGCGAACAGCCGCGCCAGCGCGTCGGGTGTCAGGGCGCGCGGCAGCGCGGCGTCGAGGCTGTGGCGTGTGGCGGCGCCGCGCACCGGAACCAGGCTGAGGAACGGCGGTGCGATCACGATCCCCCAGGCCGCGCCGATCCCGCGCGCGTGGCGCGCGAGATCGGCCCAGCGCGATGAGGGTCGCGCGGCCCACGTGGTGACGACCAGCGCGACAGGCGTGCCGGCGCGCGTCGTGAGCCGCGCGCGGCACGCAGGGCCGTCGAATGTCGCGTCGCTGGCAGAGAATCCGAGCATGGCGCAGAGCGGCATGGCGACGCGGTCGAAGACCGCGCGAATGGCCGCTGTCGGGCCCAGTTCCATTTCCACCGCCGCCCACCACGCGGCCAGCTGCCGTGTGGTCGCCGGCGCCACGGCCGGCAGGCCGATGGCGGCGGCATCCTCGAGCAGCTGCGCGGCGACGTAGCGCTCGGGCAGCAGCGTGCCGCCGATGCCGGGCACACCGCCCGTCATCGGCGCTCGCCAATCCAGACAATCGTCGGTCGTGCGAGTTCGACGAACCGACGGTCGAACTCGCTCCGCGCGCGCGCCGCCGACGCGCCGGCGGCGCGCGCGGCGTGC
>JBIQJY010000116.1:0-1142 GCA_044507065.1 Acidobacteriota bacterium | reverse complement strand
TGCCGTTCGACGATCGCGCCGGTGCGGTCGACGATCGGGATGGCGAAGACGACGACGCCGGCCGCCGAGCGCGGGAGATGCTGGAGCGGCACCCGGCAACAGGGCGGGCGACCGGTGCCATCGGCGCCGCACCAGCGGCGTGAGAGCATGCGGCGCCGCGCGACCAGGCGGGCTACCGCGCGCGCGCGGCGTCTGCGACTCGTGCTGAGCGGGACTCCGCGGTCGATGACAGGGTGCGTGTCGATCGATCGATTCGTCAGAACGCCCGAGGCCACGGCCAGGTGCGAGGGCGGCGCGCAGTCGACGAGCGTGGACGCATCAATCGAACGCCGTGCGGCAAGCGTACGACGCGCGAGCGCTGCGAGCACGGAAGCTTCCGTCGGGTGCGCTGCCACCAGCAGCGTGGCGTGCACGCTGCGCTGCTGCCCGATGCGATCGACGCGGCCTATGCGCTGCTCGAGCCTGGCCGGGTTCCACGGCAACTCGAGGTTGACCACCCATCGCGCGCGCGACTGCAGGTTCAGCCCCTGGCCGCCCACGTCGGTCGCGACGAGCACCGAGGCCCGGCCATCGAGGAATCGCGCGAGCTCGTGCCGGCGCATGGGGTCGGACTGGCCGCCGTGCAGAACTGCCACCGGCCTTGTCGCAGTCAGCACCCGCTGCAGGTGCTCGAGCGAGTGACGGAACTCGGTGAAGATCACGAGCGGTTCGCGCCCCCGTGCCACGAGACTGCGCAGCCGGGCGACTTTCGACTCGCGACGCTCCGCGGCCGCGGCGAGCGTGCGCAGCCGACGCAGCCACGTTCGCTCGTGTGCGGCGGGCACTCCCAGGTCCACCGCCAGAGCCGCGCGCTCATCGTCTGTGATGTCGTCGGACTCGTCGAAGTCGAGCCGTCGCTGTTTCCACCCATCGGCCTCCACGTCGTGCGCCGCGTCGAGCCAGGCGAGCCGTCGCGCAAGCGATCGGTCGAGCGCGGCGGTCGTCGAGAGCGCGCGTTTCCTGAAGACGGAAAGCAGCAGCAGCGCGCCGTCATGCCGGGCCGCGCCAGTGCGCTCGAGGACCACACGTTCGAACTGCTGAAGAGCGTCGAACAGGCGCCACTCGTCGCGTGTGCAGGGCACCTGATGCCATCGCACGACGCG
>JBIQJY010000001.1:123658-126074 GCA_044507065.1 Acidobacteriota bacterium | reverse complement strand
GCGTCCTTGTGGAGCAGTCCGTTCTCGCCGAGGACCCGCATCACGCCCTGCAGGCCGCCGGCGTAATAGAGGTCTTCCATCAGGTAGCGGCCCGAGGGCTTCAGGTCCACGATGGTCGGCACGTCGCGACCGAGCGTGTCCCAGTCGTCAATCGACAGGTCGACGCCGAGTCGTCCGGCGATCGCGATCAGGTGGATGACCGCGTTTGTCGAGCCGCCAATCGCGCCATTGACACGGATCGCGTTCTCGAACGCCTCGCGCGTGAGAATGCGCGAGATCGTCACGTCCTCCTTCACCAGGTCGACGATGCGCCGGCCGGCGAGATGGGCGAGGGCGTTGCGGCGTGAATCGACGGCGGGAATCGCCGCGTTCTGCGGCAGGCCGAGGCCGAGCGCTTCGACCATCGATGCCATCGTCGAGGCCGTGCCCATGACCATGCAGTGGCCCGCCGAGCGCGACATGCACGCCTCGGCATCGCGAAACTCGCCCATCGTCATCCGACCGGCGCGCAGGTCCTCGCTGAAGCGCCAGACATCGGTGCCCGAGCCGATGTCCTCGCCGCGGAACTTGCCGTTGAGCATTGGACCGCCAGAGACGACGAGCGCCGGCAGGTCGCAACTGGCCGCGCCCATGATGAGCGACGGCGTCGTCTTGTCGCAGCCGCAGAGCAGCACGACGCCATCGATCGGGTTCGCGCGGATGGACTCCTCGACGTCCATGCTGACGAGGTTGCGGAAGAGCATCGCCGTCGGACGCATGTTCGATTCGCCGGTCGAGGTGACCGGGAACTCGACCGGCAGGCCGCCAGCTTCCCACACACCGCGCTTCACGTATTCCGCGATCGTGCGGAAATGTGCGTTGCAGGGCGTCAGTTCCGAAAACGTGTTGCAGATGCCGATGACCGGACGGCCGTCGAACACGTCCTCGGGCAGGCCCTGGTTGCGCATCCACGAGCGATGAATGAAGCCGTCCTTGTCCGATTTGCCGAACCAGGCCGCGGAGCGATACGTTTTCTTGGTTTTGAGATCATCCATGAGGCTATCCATTCGTGCGAACAGCCATCTAGTCTACCCCCACGGCGGTTCGGACGCACGGGCATCCGCGCGGTATGGGCGGTTGAATGGCTCATGCCCGGACTGTGTATGTGCGTTGGTGTATTTCGTGACACGACGAGGACGGGCAGTGTAGGATGCCCGGGCGATCACAGCCGCTCGTCTGCACTCCTTTCACCGACCTGAATTTCATTCGGCGGCGGGCATGGTGTGCCCGAGCCCGGGTCTCCGCGCACGCGCGGCGGAGACGCTGACGCAGACACGGCCCTTTTCGGGTCATCAGGAATCGACCGTATGGACTTGCACCCCTTTGTGATTCTGGTTGTCGGTATTGGCGTCGTGATGGGCCTCATCCTCGCGCTCCGGATGAACGCGTTCATCGCGCTGACTGTGGCGGCCTTCACCATCAGTCTGCTGGCGCCGGGAGAACTGGCGACGAAGATCACGCGCGTGGCCACGGCCTTCGGCAGCGTTGCCGGCTCGATTGGCATTGTCATCGCGCTCGCCGCCGTCATAGGAAAAGCCATGATGGACAGCGGCGCTGCCGAGCGCATCGTCATGGCAATCCTGGGAAGGCTGGGGGAGAAACGGGCGCCGTTCGCCCTGATGGCCAGCGGCTACACGCTGTCGATCCCCGTGTTCTTCGACACGGTGTTCTACCTGCTGATTCCGCTCGCGCGATCGCTGTGGCTGAAGTCGCGCAGGAACTACCTGCAGTTCGTCTGTGCGATTGTCGCCGGAGCCGCCGTCACCCACTCGATGGTGCCGCCGACGCCGGGCCCCGTGTTCATGGCTGCCGCGTTGGACGTCGATTTCGGCCTGCTGCTGCTTGTCGGCGGCGTCATCGGGATTCCCATGGCGCTCGTCGGACTGGCCGTGAGCGGCTGGCTCGATCGCCGGATGCCCATCGACATGCGCCCGTACGCGGGCGAGGACCTGGACACACCGGCCGAGCAGCGGGCGCTGCCGCCGCTCTGGCTGGCACTCTCGCCGGTGGTGTTGCCGGTGCTGCTCATTTCCGCCAACACGTTCGCCTCGGCCCTCGCCGGCCCCGCCGACGCGATGACGGCCACCGCAGCACGCGTGGTCGGCTGGGCCGCGATTCTCGGCAACCCGAACTTCGCGCTGCTGCTGTCGGCGGCCATCTCGCTGTACATGGTGGCGCGCTATCGCGGCCGGTCGCTGGCCGAGCTGTCATCGGACACCGAGCACGCGCTGATGAGCGGCGGCGTCATCATCCTGATTACCGCCGCCGGCGGGGCGTTCGGGGCGATGCTGCGCGAGGCCGGTATCCAGGAGCCCATCCAGGCGATGATGGGCGGGTCGGGCGGTGCCGGCATCGGCGTGCTCATCTCGGCGGCGCT
>JBIQJY010000001.1:109559-123558 GCA_044507065.1 Acidobacteriota bacterium | reverse complement strand
TCCTGCCGCTCTGACGATGCCGTCAGCCATCGGACCGCGCGCCGACGATATACTCGCCACGTGACAGGCGCACGGTTCGAGGATTCGGAACGCAAGTTGTCGGTGACGCTGCGCGAGGTATCGGCAGCCCTGCCGGAGGGCGCGGTGTCGCTGCGGCACCTGCTCGAGTCGATCGGCGAGCAGGGCATGCTGCTGCTCTGCGCACTGCTGACGCTGCCCTTCATGATCCCGGTGTCGATTCCGGGCGTGAGCACGGTGTTCGGCTTCGCGATCCTCTCGATTGGCATCGGCGTCACGATCAACCGGGTGCCGTGGTTGCCCCGCCAGATCCTCGACCGGCCGCTGTCGACCGACTCGCTGCGTCAGGCCTTCGACAAGAGCATGGGCGTCGTCGGGCGCGTCGAGCGGCTGGTGCGGCCGCGCTGGTCGTGGCTGACGCGGTCGCCGGCCGCTCGCTTCGCGCACGGGCTGGCCCTGATTCTCGCCGCGTTGTTGCTGATGCTGCCGTTCGGCCTCGTGCCGTTCTCCAACACGCTGCCGGCGCTTGCCGCCCTGCTGCTGGCGCTCGGGCTGGTCGAGCGCGATGGGGTCTTCATTGCCGCCGGCCACCTGATGAACGTCGCCACGATTGTCTACTTCGGCACGCTCATCGCCGGCGCGGTCGTGGCCGGGCAGGGGATTCTCGGATTGATGCAGTAGGGTGGGCGGGACGCGAGCGGAGAGTCCGCTGCGCGATTCGTGCGCGGCGCGGGGTGTGAGCCCCACGCCGCGACGAGAGATGAAAGGCGACGGAGCCGCCGCTAGCGAACCGTCCAGCCGCCGTCGATGAAGACCGAGCTGCCGGTGATGAACGACGAGCCCGGCGACGCGAGAAACACCACCAGCCCCGCCAGTTCGTCGAGTTCGCCCCACCGACCCATCGGAATGTTCTTCACGAACTCCTGATACTTGACCGGATCATCGAGCAGCGGTCGGTTCATCTCGGTACCGAACGGGCCCGGGCAGATGGCGTTGACCGTCACGCCGCTGCCGGCCCACTCGAGCGACAGCACGCGCGTGAGCGCGGTGACGCCGGCCTTGGCCGACGCGTAGGGCGCACGGCCGGGCATCGCGATCACCGAGAGAATCGAACCCAGGTTGATGATGCGGCCCCAGCCGCGCTTGGCCATGCCCGGTCCGATGGCGCGTGAACAGAGGAACGGGCCCTTGAGGTTCGTATCGAGAACCGAATCCCAGTCGGCCTCGGTCAGTTCCTGCACCGCGCCGCGGATGTTGTTGCCGGCATTGTTGATGAGGATGTCGATGGGGCCAAGTGCTGCTTCGACGTCGGCGGCAAGCTTCGTCACGTCATCGAGCTTCGTGACGTCGGCCGCGAACGACTTGATGGTGCGGCCGGTGGCCGCGGCGATCTCGGCCGCGGTGGCTTCGAGGCTTGCGACCGTGCGTCCGGCGAGCGCCACATTGGCGCCAGCCTCGGCGAGGGCCGTGGCCATGGTCTTGCCGAGGCCCCGGGCGCCGCCGGTCACCAGGGCGACCTTGCCGTCGAGGCGGAAACTGTCGAGTACGTGCGTGTGTGCCATTGTGTTCTTCGTTCGTGAGAAAAGGCCGGACGACGCGGACAGCCATGCCGTGCGCGCCGCCCGGGACGTGCCTGTTACTTGATGGGCGAGAAGTCCGACGGGTTGGCGAAGTACGAATCGACCCGCGCCACGATGTTGCCGTTGGCGTTGCTTTCCGTGCGGATCTTCACCCACTCCGGGTCGGCGTTGAAGGCCGCCCAGTTCTTTGCCGCGGCCTCGCGGCTTTCGTGCGCGAGGATGTAGGTCAGCGTCGAGTTCGCCCCGGGACCGTCGACCGGCTGCCAGTAGGCGATGCTGGTCAGGTTGTGCCGGTTGAAGATACGAATCGTGTGATCACGAAAGCGCGCCTTCAGCGCATCGAGCTTGCCGGCGGAAGCGACGTAGGTGCGGATCTCGAAGACCCGGGTTGTGGCGGCTGGCGCCTGTTCGGCGGACACGGGAGTCACGGTACTACGAAGCGACAGGCCGGCAATCACCATCAGGGTGAGTGCCGCGAGAACGACGCGTGCGCGAACGGACATGAAAGCCTCCCTCGGGTGTGATGACGTACGGCGGCAAGTATACCCCCGGCCGAGTGGAGTCGGGCGCGGCCGACGACGGGTCGGGCGCGCGCGCGAACGATGTGGGAGCGGTTCCCTACGAGGGACGACTGGGCACGCCCGGATTTGCGGCACCCGACAGGAACAGCGTGGCGAACATCGCGCCGAGCTGCTCGGGGCGGAGCGGCCCGTTGGGCCGATACCAGAGCATCGCGCGGTTGGTCAGGCTGAAAAGCAGCAGGCCGAGGTACTTCGGCGAGACATCCCGTCGCAGGGCGCCGGCTTCCTGCGCCGATTCGATGATGCTCCGCACGAGCGATTCGTGCGCGTCGCGCAGCAGGGCCACATCCGTGCGCTGCTCACCCGACAGCGCACGGGTTTCGAGGAGCGACGCCGCGTGCTGGTCCTGATAGCGCAGCAGGCTCGTCACGTGCGCAATGACCAGTTGCCGCGCGCGCTCCATCGGGTCGTCGACCTGGCTGGTTGCCGCGAGCACGTCTTCGCGGATCTGCCGCAGCGCCGCCGTGCACACCTCGTGCAGCAGGTGCGCCTTGCCGCGCGTGTGGTGGTACAGCGACGCCTTCTGGATACCGAGGACCGCGGCAATCTCCCGGGCGGTCGTGGCGTCGTAGCCCTGCGAGCGGAAGAGTGAGGCGGCGACGCTGGCGATGCGTTCCGCCGTGCGGACGGCCTCGCTCTTCGGCAGTTCGGTGAGCGCGTCGGACTGCGGCTCGTAGTCGGTGACCGTATGGCGATCGACGGCCGCGCCACGCAGATAGATTTCGATCACGAGGTCGCTCAGCCTGTCGGGCGTGAGCGCCTCACCTGGCCGATGCCAGAGCAGGATCCACGTGAGCAGGCTGAAGGCGCCCTGTTCCAGATACTTCGCATCGATGTCCGTGCGCAGCGTGCCATCGCGCTGCGCGTCGGCAATCGTCGTGCGGAGCAGCTGGCGGAAGCGATCGAGCGCCTCGAGCACGTCGCGCTGCCGGTCGGGCGACAGGCCCCGCAGTTCGAAGATCATCGTGGCGTGCTCGCGCTGGTTGGCGAGCAGTTCGAGAATGGACGTCCGCAGGATGGCTTCGAGACGCTGCCCCGGGGCGTCGGTCGCGGCGACGGCCTCCTCGGCGGCGCGCAGCAGCTGGGCGAGAGACGCGGAGCAGATTTCGTAGAGCAGGTCTTCCTTGCTCGCCACGTGGTGGTAGAGCGTGGCCTGCTGCAGGCCCAGCGTTGCCGCAATCTGTCGGGTGGTCGTGGCGCGGTAGCCGTGGGTCCAGAACAGCTCCGCGGAGGTTGCCAGCAGGCGTGCGCGGTGCGGTGAGGGGAGTCGTGGCGTCAATGTCACAGAGGTGTCCTAGCCCGGCAATGAGTTGATTGAGGGCATATTGCTGTAGCAGAGGTCGTCAATGCAAGCCACCAACCGGCCGATGGGCGACAAAAATGGATCCTTTTCTTGGGGTCCGGCGGGCTGTCATGGAGCCTGTTCGGCCAGGAACTTCTCCAGCTCGGCGTTTTCCGGGTAGTCCAGCGCCAGCGTTTCGGCCATGGCCGTCGCCTCCGCCATCTCGCCCTCCCGCGTCAACATCTCCCACAGCGCGAACCGCGCCTCGGCCAGCATGGCCGGCGTCCCCGGCATCGTCACCGTCTCGCGCAGGGTGGCCAGTGCGCGCTTCCTGTTGCCGCCGCCGAGGACCCAGCGGAACGCCCAGGGCACCCGGGTGTCGACGATGTAGTCGATGTAGGCCCGCGAGACCCGCGCGCGCACGTGGTCGGGCTGCTGCGTGAGCACGTCGTCGAGGACGCGGCGGGCTTCGCGGTACTCGCTCCAGCCGGTGCGTTTGCCAAGCGTGTCGTTGTGCACCCAGACGTGCGTGAGGTTGAGCTTGCCGAGGAAGAAGAGCGCGCCGATGTCGTCGGGATCGGCGGCCAGTCGGGCGCGCGCCAGTTCGCGGCCCTTCGTCACGTCGGCCGCGATTGCCGCGATGAGCGCCGCGCAGCGCTCGCATTCACGCAGCGCCCGATCGCGGTCGCGCGGATGGCCGACGGCTGCCAGCTCCCGCTTGAGCTGGAAGTGAAGCGCCGAACTGCGCCGCTCGTACGAACCAAGGTCGTCGGGCGCCGCGGCACGCAGCCGCAGATCCATGTCGGCGGCCTCATCGTACTTGCCGTTGTAGAACAGGCGGGACGACTCCTCCGCGCTGTCGATGGGCGCCGCCCGCGGCAGGCCGGGCAGCACGAGCACCTGCGGCGGTGGGACGACCGGCGCGATCGACGTCTGCGCGGCCATCGGCGGGCCGGAGACCGACGCACGCGGATCCTCACCGGGCCCGGCTGCCAGGTTGACGACCACCAGTACGACGCCGATGTGACGCACAAGTACTCCGATGACCCCAGTATAGGCTTGTTCCCGTGCACGCCCGACCGCGTGCGTCAGCGTGCGCGCGCCGCGCCGCGATCCAGCCCGGGTGATATCATCTGGCCCGTTTCAGGCTCCTCGAGATGTCCGCTTTCCAGCACCAGCATCAGCCCGCCACCGATGCGGTGGTCGTCACCGGCGCGGCCGGTTTCATCGGCGCGCGGCTCGTCACGGCCCTGCAGGACCGCGGCGTGCCCGTCGTGGCGGTCGACACACGCTCACATTTCGCTGAACGGCCCGAACACCGCCCGGTGGATCCGGCCGCGATCGTCGATGTGAGCGCGTTTCCGGCCTGGATGGAGCAGGCCCGCACGGCTCGGGCCGTCGTCCACCTCGGTGCCTGCACCGATACGCGTGAGACGGATCGCGCCTACCTCACGCGGCGCAATCTCGAGGCGTCGCAGGACGTGTGGCGATGGTGCACGCGTACCGGAGTGCCGCTCGTGTACGCGAGCAGCGCCGCCACGTACGGCGACGGTCGCCTGGGATACGACGACGACGAGGCGCTCATCGCACGGCTCGTGCCCCTCAACGCGTACGGCGACTCGAAGCAGCAGTTCGACGTCTGGGCGCTCCACGAGGAACGCGAGGGGCATGCGCCGGCGCACTGGTGCGGCCTGAAATTCTTCAACGTCTACGGTCCCGGCGAGCGGCACAAGGGGCCGATGTCGAGCGTGGTGTTGCAGGCTTTCGATCAGATTCGCGCCACCGGCGGTCTCCGACTGTTTCGCAGCCACAAGGCGGGCGTGGCCGACGGGCACCAGGCGCGCGATTTCGTCTTCGTCGACGATGTGGTCGACACGCTGGTCGCGCTGATCGAGCGGCCTCCCACGCGTGGGATCTTCAATCTCGGCAGCGGTACCGCGCGCACCTTCCTCGATCTCGGCCGCGCGACCTTCGCCGCGCTGGGTGTGCCGGAACGCATCGAGTTCATCGATACGCCGCCTGACATTCGCGCGCACTACCAGTACTTCACGCAGGCCGAGATGGCGCGCCTGCGCGCCGCCGGGTACGTGCGGCGGGTCACAGGTCTCGAGGACGGCGTTCGCCAGTACGTCCACGCGCTCCAGTCCCCCCAGACGGTGAGCCCCGGTCCGGCCGACACGACAGGGTGAGCGCCAGAACGACGGCAGTCGATGCGCCATCGCCGACCGCACGCCGCATCGCTGGATGGGGCGGCACCGCGGTCTCCGGCGTCGAGCGGCTGTCCGAGGACCTCGCGGCCATTACGGCCGACGTGGCCCTGACTCGTGGTCTGGGCCGGTCGTACGGCGACTCGTCGCTGCCACCGGCGGGCTACCCGGTCGTCGCGGCCACGCCCCTGGCCGACCGGCTGTTGTCGTTCAACCCGGACACGGGGGACCTGCACGCCGAGGCAGGCTACTCGCTGCGTGATCTGTGGGACACCTTTCTGCCTCGCGGGTGGTTCACGCCGGTGTCCCCCGGGACGCAGTTCGTCACGCTCGGCGGCATGGTGGCCGCCGACGTGCACGGCAAGAACCACCACCGCGACGGCACGATCGGGGGCCACATCACCTCACTCCGGCTGCGGGTGGCGAGCGGCGAGTTCGTCACCTGTTCGCGTGAGGTCGAGCCCGACCTGTTTCGCGCGACGATCGGCGGGATGGGGCTGACCGGCCACATCATCGAGGTGGGGCTGCGGCTGGTCCGCGTGCCCTCGCCGTGGATCTACGGGGAGAAGCGGCGCATCAGCGGCATCGACCAGTTCCTCGTGGCGCTCAAGGACGCGCGCGATCGCTGGCCGTTCACCATGGGCTGGATCGACTGCCTGTCACGTGGCGAACGGCTTGGGCGCGGTGTGCTGATCTGTGGCCGCTGGGCCACCGCCGATGAAGCGCCAGGACGGTTTCCCCGTCGGCGGCCGAGCCCGGCCGTGCCGTTCACCTGCCCGTCCTGGGTGATGGGCCGACTGGTCGGACGGGCGTTCAACAGCGTGTTCTATCACGCGCATTCGGCGCGGGCGCGATCCGGCATCCTGCATCCCGAGCCGTTCTTCTATCCGCTCGACGCGATCCGGCACTGGAATCGGCTCTATGGCCGCCGCGGCTTCACGCAGTATCAATGCGTTCTGCCCGAGGGCGGTGGTTCGCACCAGGTGCACGCACTGCTCGAGAAGATGGCGTCGTTCGGAGCGGCCTCGTTCCTGTGCGTGATCAAGGACTGCGCGCAGCAGGGCGAAGGTCTGCTGTCGTTTCCGCTGCCGGGCGTGTCGGTGGCGCTCGACCTCCCGGTGCGCGACGACACGCAGCAGGTCGTCGATTCGCTCAACGACTTCGTCGTCGCCGCCGGCGGGCGCGTGTACCTGGCCAAGGATGCCTTCACCCGGGCGGAGCACTACCGCGCCATGGAGCCGCGACTCGCGGCGTGGGAGACCATTCGCCGTCGCTGGGACCCCGACGGCCGCATCCGCAGTGCGCAGTCGGTGCGCCTGCTGGGAGATCAGCCGTGAATGTCGTGATTCTCGGAGGGACAAAGGGCATCGGCCGGGCCGTGGCGCGGCGGCTGGCCGAGCGCGGCGATCGCGTCTTCCTGCTCGGTCGATCGGCCGACGACCTGACGCGCAGCGGCGCCGACCTCGACGTGCGTGCCGGGCGGCCGGCCTGCGTCGGCACGGCGCCGTGCGACCTGGCGGATCCCGACACGTTCGCGCCCGCACTGGCGGCCGCCGCGGCTGCGCTGGGCACGATCGACACGATGGTCGTCACCGCGGGCGACTTCGCCACCCAGGCGGTGCTCGAAGGAGACCTCCAGCACACGCGTCGCCTGCTCACCATCAACTTCGCGCACACGGTCCTGTTCTGTGAACATGCCCGCCCCTTCCTGCTGGCTACGCGGGGGACGTTGTGCGCCATCAGCTCGGTGGCCGGCGACCGGGGGCGCAAGCCGGTCATTCTGTACGGCGCGTCGAAGGCCGGCTTGTCGCAGTACCTCGAGGGGCTGGATCATAAGTACCGGCACGCGGGGCTGAAGGTGGTGTGCATCAAGCCCGGTTTCGTGAAGACCGGCATGACGGCCGGCCTGAAGCCGCCGCCATTTGCGGGCGAACCACAAGGCGTGGCGCGCGACGTGGTGCGGGCCATCGACAGGGGCACGCCGGTGACATACACGCCCGGCATCTGGCGCCTGGTCATGCTGGTCATTCGGTGGCTGCCGCGCGGCGTGATGCGCCGCATCGGATTCTAGGTCGGCGCGTGCGGTGCGACGCACGCGGCCTGATGGAAGCGAGGGATGAGATGAGCGACACGGCGACGTTGGTACCGGCCGGGCGCAAGGTCGGCGCGATAGGCGCCGGTGTGATGGGACAGACGCTGATCAAGGGCCTGCTGTCGGCTGGCCTTCTCGCGCGCGACCAGGTGTGGGCGGCCGACCGCAGCGCTGACACGCGTGAGGCCGTGGCGCGCGAGACGGGGATTGCCGTCTACGACGACTACCGCGAGGCGCTGCCGACGACCGATGTCGTACTGGTCTGCGTCAAGCCGGCGCAGATGGCCGCCGCCCTGGCCGGCGCCCGGGCCGCACAGCCCGCACCCGACACCCTCTTCATTTCCATCCTGGCCGGCGTCACGACCGCGCAGTTGGAAGCCGCGCTCGACCTGCCCAATCCCTGGGTTCGCGCCATGCCCAACACGCCCTGTGTCATCGGCGAAGGCATGACGGTCGTCTGTGGCGGCACCCATGCGACCGCCCGACATCTCGAGACGGCGCGACGCATCTTTGCCGCCGTTGGCCGGTGCGAAGTGGTCGAAGAGGCCTACTGCAATGCCGTCACCGCGCTCAGTGGCAGCGGACCGGCCTACATGTACCTGGTGATGGAGGCATTGGCCGATGCCGGCGTGCGCGTGGGCCTGCCGCGCGACCTCGCCCTGACGCTCGTGGCCCAGACCATGCTGGGATCGGCGCGGATGGTCCAGCAGATGGGCCGCCACCCGGCCGCCCTGCGAGACGACGTGACGACGCCAGCCGGGAGCACGATTGGGGGACTGCTGATGCTCGAGGACGGGAAGATCCGGTCCGTGCTGGCCCGCGCTGTCGAGGAAGCCACCCGAATCGTGGACGCCTTGGGTCGATCCGCCTCGAAGAAGTAAGATCCATTCGACCGTTATGCCCACGACCTCGCATTCACGCACGGCCGAACTGCTGGCGACCGAAGACACCTGGGGCGCCCACAACTACCATCCGCTGCCCATCGTGGTCGCCCACGCGAAGGGGGCCTGGGTGACCGACGTCGAAGGGCGCCGGTATCTGGACTGCCTGAGCGCCTACTCCGCGCTCAATCAGGGCCACGTGCATCCGACGCTGCTGGCCGTGTTCGTCGAGCAGGCCTCGCGCGTGACGCTCACCTCGCGCGCATTCCGCAACGACCAGTTGCCGCTGTTCTGCGAGGAACTGGCCGGTTTGTGCAAGCTCGATACGGTCCTGCCGATGAACTCCGGGGCCGAAGCAATCGAGACGGCCATCAAGGCGGCGCGCCGCTGGGGCTACCGCCGCAAGGGCATCGCCGCCGACGCGGCGGAAGTGATCGTGTGCGAGGGGAACTTCCACGGCCGCACGACCACCATTGTCGGGTTCTCGTCGGACAGCGAGTATCGCCGCGATTTCGGACCCTTCACGCCTGGCTTCGTCAGCGTGCCCTACGGCGACATCGACGCGCTGGCCGCGGCCATCACGCCGAACACCGCGGCGTTTCTCGTCGAGCCCATCCAGTGCGAGGCCGGCATCATCATGCCGCCCGCCGGATACCTGCGGGCGGCGGCCGACCTCTGCCGCCGGCACAACGTGCTGCTGATTGCGGACGAAATCCAGACGGGGCTCGGCCGGACGGGCACGTGGTTCGCGTGCGAGCGGGAAGCGGTGCAGCCCGACATCTACGTGCTCGGCAAGGCGCTGTCGGGCGGGTTCTATCCCGTGTCGGCCTGCGTCGGCCGCCGCGACGTCATGGACGTGTTCGAACCCGGCAGCCACGGCAGCACGTTTGGCGGCAATCCGCTCGGATGTGCCGTCGCGCGCGCCGCGCTGCGCGTCCTGCGCGAGGAACGACTCATCGAGCGCAGCGCCGAGCTCGGTACGGTCCTGCTCGAAGCGCTCGCGACGATTGACAGCCCGCTCGTCCATCAGGTGCGCGGCGTCGGCCTGCTGGCGGGCGTCGAACTGACGACGGCCGCACGGCCGTACTGCGAGAAACTGCTCGACCGGGGCGTGCTCTGCAAGGAGACGCACGATCGCGTCATCCGCCTGGCGCCGCCGCTCGTCATCGAACAGACCGACCTGCTCTGGATGGTCGAGCAACTGCGCGAAGTCCTCAGCTGATCCCGCCCGGGCGAATCGAAGCGCCTCACCGGCGCTCACAGGCGGTGCCAGGCTCCGGCCGATGGCCCCGCGTCTCGCGGGTGCGTGGCGGGATGTTGCTCTCGGAGTGTTTCATTATGAAATAATGATTTCATAGTGAAATCGCTAGCGAGCACGCGCGTCTCGTAAATGCCTGTATATAAAGGAAATATGGCCTGACAAGAGTTGGCCCGTAACTTGCCATGTATCGTGTCGTCCGTCGTGTGCGCCAAAGCGCCGGACGGAAGGAAAGAGGTGAACACGATGAATTTCTACAGGCAGGTTGCGAACCGCGTCGGCACACCCGAAGCGGTGGCCATGATCGACGAGATGTCGGAATGGCACGACAGGATGGTGGCCCACCTCCGCGCGCCGAAGGGCTCCGGGCTCAGTCGCTGTGACGATGAGTGCGCGCACGCCGATGCGCGTCGGCTCTGGCAGGCGACGCGCAAGGTCTTCGGCGAGGCGGCGGGGGAGTTCGAGTTCCTGAAGCGGCACGGTGCCACGGGAACACCCGCAGCGCCCCCATCCGCGTCGCCGACATCGTTGATGGACGCGCACGCGTGAATCTCGAACGGTCGGGATCGGTCGGGGCGGGCGCGGGCGCTACAATGCCCGTACATCTCGCCTCGATCATGACCCAGGACCGGATTCATCTCGCGGAAGTGCTGGATTTTCGCCCCGATCTCGGGGTGATTCGCCTGCACGAACAGCGCGTCGTCATTCTGAGCGCGGCGGCCATGGGGCTGCTGCGCAAGGAATTGATCGAGACGCTCGGCCTCGACAGCGCGCGTCGGCTGCTGCTGCGGTTCGGATATGCCGACGGCTATCACGACGCGGTGAACCTGCGCGCGCGGTCGTCCTGGGCCACCGTGCTCGATGGCGTGCGCGCCGGCCTTGTCCTTCACACGCTCGAGGGGATCGTGCGTGCCGAACTCAAGACGCTGCGCTTCGACGAGCCGACGGGCACGTTCGAGGCCGAGGCCCTCTGGTGGCAATCCTACGAAGCCGAGCAGCACGTCCACCATTTCGGTCAGAGCGCCGATCCGGTGTGCTGGTCGCTCGTCGGCTACGTGAGCGGCTATGTCGCCGCCTGTGTTGGCCAGGAAGTCTACTTCGTCGAAAACGCGTGCCACGGTCAGGGCGAGCCGCGCTGCACGATCGAAGGGCGCGATGCCTCGTCCTGGGGCGATCGCGTCGGGGCGCTGCGCTTCGATTTCCGCGGCGCCGATCTGGCGCAGCAGGTCGAACAGATCCGGGACACCGCTCGCCGGCAGCTGGCCGCGCTGACGCGGCGCGAGCGGGCGCTCGCGCGGCGCGAGCGCGAATTCAACGTGCTGCGCGAGCGCGCGATGGATCACGCGCGATCGCGCAGCTTCGTGGCCGAGAGTCCGGGCATGGTGCAGGTGCTCGAGCTGGCCGCCCAGGTGGCGCCGCTCGACACCACGGTCCTCGTGTACGGGGAGAGCGGCACGGGCAAGGAGTTCGTCGTCCGGCTCGTCCACGACATGAGCCCGCGTGCCGACGGACCGTTCGTGTCGGTGAACTGCGCGGCGCTGACCGAGACGCTGCTCGAGTCGGAGCTCTTCGGCCATGTCCGCGGCGCCTTTACCGGCGCGACGCGCGACAAGCCGGGACTCTTCGAGGTGGCTGACGGCGGCACGCTGTTTCTCGACGAGATTGGCGAAGCCGCCCCGTCGGTGCAGGCCAAGCTGCTGCGCGCCATCCAGGAGCGTGAGGTGCGCCGCGTCGGCGGCGAGCGCGTGACGCGCGTGAACACCCGGGTCGTGGCTGCGACCAACCGTGACCTGCGTGCGGCGGTCGACGCCGGCACGTTTCGCGAAGACCTCTTCTTCCGCCTCGGCGCCTTCGTCATCACGATTCCCCCCTTGCGCAAGCGTCGCGAAGATATTCCCACCCTGGTGCAGGAGTTCATCAAGCGGGCCGCCGAGCGGTTCGGCAAGGACGTCACGTCCATCTCGGCCGATGCGATGACCGTGCTCATCGGTTACGACTGGCCGGGCAACGTCCGGGAACTCGAACACTGCATCGAGCGCGCCGTGATCGTCGCCCGCGGCGCGCGCATCGGGCTGCGCGAACTGCCGCCCGAGGTCCTGCGGGCGCGGGATGCCGCGCCGCCCGAAGACACGCTCGACCTGCGCGTCCACGAACGCATGCTCATCCGCCGCGCGCTCGATCGGTACCAGGGCAATCGCCGCCTGGCTGCACGCGCGCTCAACATCAGTACCGTCACCCTGTGGCGCAAGATTCGGGATCTCGAACTGGAGGCCGACGTTGGTGGGGATGAGCCACCGGTGGCGCGCCGCCGGACGCCACGGAAGGAGTCCTCATGAAAGTGTTGGTCAGCACCGGAGAACCGGATATCGGCGCGCAGATGTGCGGGTATGCCGAGTACAAGATCTTTTCAGCCCTCGCACCGTATTCGCGCGACATCGACACCGTGCGCGTCCAGCTTGCGCGCGATCCGTTCAGCCGCGGCGCTGTCACCGTGCGGTGTGAGGCGCGGCTGGCCGCCGAGGGCCGCCCCATCGTCGTGGCCGCGCGCGGGCGAGGCACCGGCGTGTCGAGCGCGATCGATCGAGCGGCAGTCCGGATCGCCCAGGACGTGGCACGGCACGCCGATTCCGCGGGGATGACCGTCGGGTCGGGCGCGGGGATCCTGGCCGACGGAACTACCGGTTCGACCCACGGTTGAGCAGACCCCCCAGCCCGCGCTCGATGGCCTTGCCGGCTTCTTCGACGGCCTTGTTGGTAATCGCGCGCTGCAGCAGGTCGCCGACGTCGATGGTCACGAGCGGGTTGTCGGCCGAGCCGGTGACCCGGGCAGGAATCGTGACGCGCCCATCCTGCTGCGTATAACGAACCAGATCGCGTCCCGCCTGCTTCGACAGTTCGTCCGACAACTGCAGCGGTCCCGCCAGGTCGATGGCGTGACCATCGAGCGCCACGTGTCCCCGCGCAGACATCAACACGTCGTCGGACTCGAATCGGAGATCGCTCGTCCGGGCGAAACCATCGCCTATCGCGACCGTCGCGCCCAGCCGCGAGAAGGGTTCCGCGCCGGCTGACACCGATGGACCGGGATCGGCATCAGCCCGCATCGACGTGGCGACGACAACAGCGCGGACCAGGCCGAGCCCCTTGATGGAGCCGTCGGTGATGTCGAGCCGCCCGCTACCCTGTGCGCTTCGCGCGATCCCGGCGGGCGACAGGCCCCGGCCGGTGACGTCGAGCGTACCCGCCAGCCGGCCGGTCATGACGCCGGGCAGCCCTGCGAACGCCGTGAAGCCGGCCATGTCGATGCCGCTGAGCGCGGCGCGCATCCGGATATCGCGTGATTCGGCCAGCCCGATGTCGAGCGATCCGCTATAGGCACCATCGAACACGCGAAAGTCGATGGGGTCGAGCGCGAGACGGTCGTCGGTGAGGCGCACCTGCCCGTTGAGCCCCTCGAGCACCAGGGTCCCCATGATCGCGCGGTTGGCTTCGAGTGACGCCGTGAGGTCCATTGCCGCGGCGCGGGGGGTGGCCGCGGCAGTTGCCGGCGTCCCGTCCAGCGCGCCACCCGCGAAGTCCCCGGCGAAGTCCAGCAGTTCGAACAGATCGAGCGTCCCGGCCCGCGCGGTCAGGGTGCCGACCGGACCGGCGACGTTGGTGATCTCGCCGGTGACTTCGATCGTCGCATCACCCGCGCCGAGCGAGAGGCGCCGGATGGTCAGGCCCGCGCCGTGTGGCACCACCTCGACATCGCCGCGGAGTGTCCGGCCCCCGCTGACCAGTTCGAGGTCGTGCAGCACGACTTCGTCGATTGAGGCGATGCTGACGGCCGACGTGCCGCCGTCGGCCGCGTCGCCACCGAAGGCGAACGGCGGCAGCGGCAGTTCGATCCGGGCGCCCGACAGGGAAGCCGTGGCGCGGTCGATGCGGCGCGTGAGGAGCGCGCCGAGTGCCGTGCCAAGATCGAGCCGCTCGATGGTGATGCGCGCGGGGCTTCCGATGCGGACTTCGCCGAGTGCGACGGTGACGCGCGGGATGATCCGCGCCCCGATCGTGCCGATG
This sequence comes from Acidobacteriota bacterium, assembly GCA_044507065.1. Taxonomy (GTDB): domain Bacteria; phylum Acidobacteriota; class Vicinamibacteria; order Vicinamibacterales; family SCN-69-37; genus SCN-69-37. The sequence goes on along the minus strand of JBIQJY010000001.1, from coordinate 109,597 downwards.
CTGACCGGCTGGCCGAGGGCCTGCGAGAGTTGGGCCGC
>JBIQJY010000001.1:50663-109459 GCA_044507065.1 Acidobacteriota bacterium | reverse complement strand
CCCCGATCGTGCCGATGCTGACCGGCTGGCCGAGGGCCTGCGAGAGTTGGGCCGCTACCTGCGTGCGGACCAGGTCGCTTGCGAAAATGGCCTGCGCGTAGAAGTACAGACCGATACTGACGGCCACAATCAGGACGATTCCTGCGACGAGCAGCTTCTTGAGCATAAGGCCTCTGGAGTGGTGAGACTCTAACACTGCCGGCGACGGAGCCCCTCCTGTAACATGGCCTGTTCACGGCGACGCGAGTATCGGCCGACAGGCTGCTCCCCGCGACGGTCGCGTGCCGAAGGAGGATGAGAGTGATGTCACGTTCCGCCACAACACTTGCGGTCGCCATGCTGGCCGCGTCGATGGCTGCCTGCAGCGGCGAGCCCGCACCGCCGCCCGCGGCGGCCACGGCGGCCGAACCGGTGGCGATCCCGCTGCCGGCGTCGGTGGCCTTTCCCGAAGGTATTGCCTACGACGCGGCCGCCGGGGCGCTCTATACCGCCAGCGCGGCCGATGGGGCGGTGCTGCGACTGGACGCCGCGACGGGCACGAGCGAGGTCGTCACGCCTGGCGGCATCCTCGTCCCGCCCGACAGCACGACGTTCCCCGGTCCCCTGGGCATGACGCTCGACGAGGCGAGCCGCCTGTGGATTGCCGGCGGCAACACGGGACGCATCTGGGTGATTGACACCACGAGCGGCGCCGTGGCGAAGGACGCGGCGGTGGCCACGGCCGGCAAGAGCCTGATCAACGACGTCGTCGTGGTCGACAACGCGGCCTACTTCACCGACACGTTCGTTCCGACGCTCTGGCGCGTCGCAGTCGAGGGCGACACCATCGGTGACCCCGAGCCGTGGCTCGACCTGACGGGCTCGCCCATCGAGTACGTCGAGGGGCCGAACCTCAACGGCATTGCCGTGACGCCCGACGGGCAGACGCTCATCGTCGTGCACATGGGGAAGGGGCTCCTGTTCACGATCGATATCGCGACGAAGGCCATCACGCCGGTCGATACGGCCGGCGCCGACCTCACCGGCGCCGACGGGCTCGTGCTCGATGGCAACACGCTCTACGTCGTCCGGCAGACGGCGGTCGAAATTGCCACGCTGGAGCTCAGCGCCGATCGCTCGACGGCAACGGTGGTCTCGCGCTTCGAGCACGACGGACTGGCGTGGCCGGCCACGGCGGTGAAGGTGGGCGGGGATCTCGTTGTCGTCAATACGCAGTTCAACACGCGCGACGACAACAGCGCCACGCTGCCGTTCACGCTGCTGCGCGTGCCGGTGACGCGGCTGAGCGTGCCCTAGGCGTTGGGGGAGTGGCGGGGCGCTCCGCCACTCCCCGTGTTCTCACGGCTGCTGCGGCGCAGGCGTCGCGACCCACACGATGCGCATGCGGATGTCGAACGGATCCAGGGCGTCGATGTGCTCGCGAGACGGCTCGACGCGATAGCCGGCGTGCGTCAGGCGCGTCGCGGCCGCATCGGCATCCGCGCGCGACGGCAGCACGACCTCCCAGTACCGCAGTCTGGCGTCGTCCCCGGCGGCCCTCGGAGCGCCCGCGGCCCAGATGTTCAGGCCGACATGGTGGTGATAGCCGCCGGCCGACACGAACAGCGCGCCGGGAAAGCTTTCGAGCACCGCGTCGAAGCCGAACGCCGACACGTAGAACGCGCGTGCGGCGTCGATCGACTCCACGTAGTGGTGGACGTGGCCGATGACCGTGCCGGGCGGCAGGCCCGACCATGTCGTGGCGCCCGCGCTGGCGACGATCGGATCGAAGTCGAGCGGGTCGGTGGCCATGGCAATTTCGCCCGCGCGTCGCGTCCAGGTCTCGCGCGGACGATCCACGTACACTTCCACCTGCAGGCCATCGGGATCGGTGAGGTAGAGCGCCTCGCTCACGAGGTGGTCGGCCGCGCCCATCGGCGCGCCGGCGTTCGAGGCGTGGACAATGAACCGGCCAAGGTCGGCGCGTGCCGGCAGCAATACCGCGAAGTGGTAGAGGCCGATGAGTCCGCGCCGCGGGACGGCGCGCACACCGCGCTTCTCGTACAACTCGACCAGCCACGTCTCGCCCCCGTCGGCCGCGCCCAGCCGCGCCATCCGGTGGCCATCCTCCAGCCACTCCGTGACCGGACGCAGTCCGAGCACGCCCTCGTAGAACTGCCGTGACCGCTCGAGGTCAGCCACCTGGAGCGAGACTCGGCCGACGTGTGTTTCCCTGGGCAGCATGTGCGGGGCCAGCGGCCAGTCTACCCGAGCGCGGCCAGTCGTGCGGACGGGTTCTCGCGTTCGGTGTACTCGATCGTCCACGCCGAGGGGAAGAGCAGGACAGGGCGATCGCGGCGGTCGACGGTCATCAACACGCTCGACGGCACGTCGCGGAGCGTGCCGGCGGACGACTCGAGCCACCGCGCCGCCACGTAGGAGAGTGGCTCGATACGGCTCTCGACGTTGTACTCGGACCGCAGTCGCGCGACGATGACGTCGAACTGCAGCGTGCCGGCCACGCCGACGATGGGATCGCGTGCGCCGGTCGGCGTGAAGAACACCTGCATCAGGCCTTCCTCCTCGAGCTGGCTCACGCCGTCATCGAACTGCTTGTGGCGCTGGCTTTCGAGGCGCAGCCGGCCGAAGTGTTCGGCGGGAAACCGCTCGATCGGCGGAAACCGGACGGCTCGCCCGGTGTACAGCGAGTCGCCGATGGCGAGGCGCCCGGGATTGACCAGTCCGACGATGTCGCCGGCATAGGCTTCGACGGCGGTCTGTCGATCGCGTCCGAACATCCGGTACGGGCGCGAGACGCGGACCGGTGCGCCGCCCCGTGCGTTGGTGACGACCATGTCCTTCGAGAGCCGTCCGGAGCAGACGCGGACGAAGGCGACCCGGTCGCGGTGCCGCGGATCCATGTTCGCCTGAATCTTGAAGACGAACGCGCTGAAGTCCGGGTCGCACGGGTCGACCACCGTGTCGCCGGCCTGGCGGGGACGCGGTGCCGGCGCGATCTCGGTGAGCCCGCGCAGAAACGGCTCGAGGCCGAAGTTGGTGAGCGCGCTGCCGAAGTACACACCCGTCTGCCGGCCGGCAAGATACTCATCGAGCGCGAACGTCGTGCCGGCCGCCGTAATGAGGTCCATGCCTTCGAGAAATTCCTCGTAGACCGAGTCGTCCACGAGGTCGCGCACGCGCGGGTCGGTGTAGTGCGTCACCTCGACCGGAGCGCGCCGCGAACCCTGGGCATGCCGTTCGTAGAGGAGCAGCGTACGGTCGGCCAGATCGTAGACGCCGCGGAATCGATCGGCGCGGCCGATGGGCCAGTTCATCGGGGCGGCCGAGATCCCCAGCACGCTTTCGATTTCGTCGAGCAGTTCGAGCGGGTCCCTGCCCGGGTGGTCGAGCTTGTTGACGAACGTCAGGATGGGAAGCCGGTGACGACGGCACACCTCGTAAAGCTTGCGCGTCTGCTGCTCGATGCCCTTCGCCGCATCGATCACCATGACGACGCTGTCGGCGGCGACGAGTGATCGGTAGGTGTCCTCGCTGAAATCCTTGTGGCCCGGTGTATCGAGCAGTGTCACGTGCCGCCCGTCCAGGTCGAACTCGAGGGCGGTCGACGTGAGCGAGATGCCGCGCTCCTGCTCCATGGCCATCCAGTCCGAGACGGCGTGGCGGCGCGTCTTGGCCCCGCGCACCGCGCCGGCCAGTTCGATGGCGCCGGCGTAGAGCAGGAGTTTCTCGGTCAGCGTCGTCTTGCCGGCGTCCGGGTGCGAGATGATCGCGAACGTCCGGCGGCTGGCGACGTGGGCAGCAAGGTCTTCGGCGACTGGCGAGTGGGACATGAACCGTTCGGACGCCGCGAGAGGCGGCATCGGCCGATTCTGTCACAGGTGCCGTTGCGTGCGGCCCGACGCGCGACATGCTTGCGGATATTCGTTCGCAAACAGGTGTAACATCTGAGCGTTTCTCATCCAGGCGACAGCGACTGGCCAGGACACAGGGGGCCAGTACGTGTCGGCACCGAGGTTCGGCTGCGACCGATGCCGGCCTCGCCTGCAGTCGGTCATGTGAACGAAGGATGCTCATGTTCAAGAGACAGCAGATTCAGCGATCGACAGGCGCGACCCGGCTTCTGGCGGCCGCGCTGGTGTGCACGGCCGGCCTGTCGCTTTTCGCCCAGGCCCCGGCCAATCCCCAGCCGCCGGTGCCGCAGCCGGCGGGACGCGGCGGTGCCGCGGGCCCCGGCGGACCGGGACGCGGCGGTCCGGGCAACATCGGGGCCGACTGGTCGGAAGTCGATCCCATTCAACCAAAGCGGCCGGCCGAGCAGGCCGGCACGTTCCTGATGCCGACCGGCTATCGCATGGAAGTCGTGATGTCCGACCCGGACATCATCATGCCGACGGCGATGGAGTGGGACGGCAACGGCCGCATGTATGTCGTCGAGATGCGCACCTACATGCTCAACGCCGACGGCGTCGACAAGTACGCGCCCATCAGCCGTATCAGCCGCTGGGAGAGCACGAAGGGTGACGGGGTGTACGACAAGCACACCGTGTTCGTCGACAACCTGGTGCTCCCGCGCATGGTGCTGCCGCTCGATGACAACTCGATTCTCACCAACGAGACCGAGACGCAGGACGTGGTCAAGTGGACCGATACCGACAACGACGGTGTCGCCGACAAGCGCGAGCTCTGGTACACCGGCGTCGGTCGGCCGGGCAACAACCTCGAGCACCAGCAGTCGGGCTTCGTGTGGGGCCTCGACAACTGGATCTACAGCACCTACAACGCGTTCCGCTTCCGCTGGACGCCGGATGGCATCCTCCGCGAGCCGACCGGCGCCAATGGCGGACAGTGGGGCCTGACGCAGGACGATGACGGCAAGATGTGGTTCGTGGATGCCGGCGGCGAACGCGGCCCCATGAACTTCCAGGTGCCCATCCACTACGGCGCGTTCAGCGTGGCCGACCAGTTCGAGCCGGGGTTCGACATCGTCTGGCCGGCGCCCGGCATCGGCGACATGCAGGGCGGCATGGCCCGCATCCGGCAGCCGCTTGCCAACCTCAATCACTTCACGGCAACGACCGGACCGGAGATCGTACACGGGCATCGGCTCCCCGAGGACCTGCGCGGCGACCTCCTGTTCACCGAGCCGGTCGGCCGTCTCATCCGGCGGGCGAAGATCGTGCGCGACGAGGGCCTCACGCAGCTGCGCAACGCCTATCCCGGTACCGAGTTCGTCCTCGGGACCGATCCGCTCTTCCGACCGGTCAACATCAAGACCGGGCCGGACGGCACGCTCTACATCGCCGACATGTATCAGGGGATCATCCAGGAATCGCAGTGGACGCCGCGCGGTTCCTACCTGCGCGCGAAGATCGAGCAGTACCAGCTCGACAAGGTGAATCAGTACGGCCGCATCTGGCGTCTGCGCTACGACGGCTACCCGGCCGGTGGGCCCAACACGCCGGCCTCGCCGGCAATCGAGCCCGACTTCACGCAGCCTCGCATGCTCGATGAGACGCCCGCGCAACTGCTGTCGCACTTCGCACACCCGAATGCCTGGTGGCGCAACAGTGCTCAGCGGCTGCTCGTGCTGAAGCAGGACAAGTCGGTCGTCCCTGCGCTGCAGGCGATGGTGCGCGGGACCGTGCCCGGCGCCAGTGCCGACGCCACGCTGCTCGCGCGGTTCCACGCGCTGTGGACGCTCGAAGGCCTCGGCGCGCTCGACGCCGGGCTGGTACGCGAGGCCCTCGCCGATCCGAACCCGCGCATGCGAATCCAGGCCATGCGCGCGAGCGAGACGCTGTACAAGGCCGGCGACAAGTCGTTCGAGGCCGACTACCGGAGCGCCCTCGCGGATACGGACGCCGACGCGGTCATCCAGGCGATGGTGACGCTCAACGTGCTGAAGATCCCTGGCGCCATCAGCGCCATTCGTCCCGTCGTGGAAGCGAGCGCCTTTCGTGGCGTCAAGGAGATCGGCGGACAGCTCGTGAGCCGCGCGGCGGCCGCCGTCGGCCGCGGCGGTCCCGCCATGCCGCCAGCCGTGGCGGCATCGATCGAGCGCGGCGAGACCACCTATAACGAGCTGTGCTTTGCGTGTCACGGCGACGACGGCCGCGGGGCCCCGCTGGCCGGCGGCGCGGTAGGTGCGACACGGGCGCCGACGCTCGAGGGCTCGGCTCGGGTGCTCGGTCATCGCGACCACGTGATCAAGGTGCTCCTGCAGGGGCTGACCGGGCCGATCGAGGGCCAGTCGTTCACCGAAGTGATGATCCCGATGGGGCAGAACCCGGATCAGTGGGTGGCCGACGTCGCCTCGTTCGTCCGGACGAGCTGGGGTAACAACGCCTCGATCGTCACGGCCGAAGAGGTGGCGCGGGTGCGGGCGGCAACGGCTGACCGCACCACGATGTGGACGGCTCCCGAACTCGCTGCTACCGTTCCGGTGCTCGTCGAACCGACGCCGACCTGGGAGGTGACTGCCAGCCACAACGCGCAGCAGGCCTCGCGGATCGTGGCGACCGGTCCGGGACAGAGCTGGACGTCGGGCACGCCGCAGGCGCCCGGGATGTTCGTGCAGATTGCGATGGACGCCCCGGCGCTGTTGACCGAAATCCAGATCGACACGCCGGCTCCAGGTTTCGGCCGCGGCGGCCGCGGCCGCGCCGGCGGCGCGCCCGCGACGCCCCCGTCGCCCGGGTTCGCCCGCGGCTACGAGCTGCAGATCTCGGCCGATGGCAGCAGCTGGACGACGGTCGGCTCCGGCGTCGGCTCGCCGGAGACGACCGTCGTGCTGCTCGACCAGCCCGTGCGCGCGCGGTTCGTGCGCCTCAACCAGACGGCGACCACGCCGGATGCGCCGGCGTGGTCGATCCAGCGCATCCGCCTCTATCAGGTGCCGACGCGCTAGTCGGCGCCTGAGCTGCACACACGACAACGGGCCCGGGACGACGTCAGGTCGCCCCGGGCCCGTGCTGTGTACGGCGGACTGTTCGACCCGCCGGGTGTCGCTCTACAATGTCGGCATGCTGACACGGTCGTCCCGTCGACTCCTGTTCATGGCTCCGGCGCTCGCCGCGCTGACGTTACAGGGTGCGGTCGCGCAGGAGCGCGAGCGTGCCGATATTCCCGAGAAGTACACGTGGGATCTCAGCGAGATCTATCCGTCGACCGAGGCGTGGCGCGCCGCCAGGACCGGGATCGAGGCCGATCTGCCTGCCATCGCCACCTTCGAGGGCCGGCTCGGTTCGTCGGCCTCGGTGCTCGCCGACGCGCTCGATCGGCTCTACGCCATCCAGAAGGAGCTGTATCGCGCGTACGGTTATGCCAGCCTGCTGGCCGATCAGGACACGCGCGACGCGACGCATGAGGGCATGCGCCAGGAAATGGTGCAGCTGGCCGCCGCCTTCAGCGCGCGGGCAGCCTTCGTCGAGCCGGAGATCCTGCGTCTTGCGCCCGGGACCGTTGCGAAGTTCGTCGCCGCCGAGCCGCGCCTGGCGCCCTACCGTTTCTATCTCGAGGACATCGTCCGCCGCGCCCCGCACACGCTCACGCCGGGCGAAGAGAAGATCCTCGCCGATGCGGGCCCGCTCGCCGGATCGCCGTCCGACATCTACAACATCCTCGCCAACGCGGACTTCCCGTATCCGTCTGTCAAGCTGGCCGACGGCACCGAGGTGCGCGTCAACCAGGCCAACTACAGCCTGTTTCGTGCCAGCCGCAATCGCCGCGATCGCGAGATCGTCATGTCGGCCTTCTTCGAATCGCTCGGGGGCTTCGGCCGCACGCTCGGCACGACCATGAACGCGAGCGTGCAGAAGGCGATGTTCTACACGAAGGCGCGGAAATACGATTCGTCGCTCGAGGCCACGCTCGACGGCCCGAACATTCCCGTCTCGGTGTATACGCGGCTGGTCGACGGCGTCAATCGCCACCTGCCGAGCTTCCATCGCTACCTGGCGCTGCGCAAGCGGATGCTCGGCCTCGACACGCTCCACTATTACGACCTGTACGCGCCGCTGGTCGATTCGGTGGATCTGGCCTATACCCCCGATGAAGCCATCGATCACATCAAGGCCGCGATGGCGCCGCTCGGGCCCGAGTACGTGTCGGTGCTGGACCGGGCGTTCGGCGAACGGTGGATCGACATGTTTCCGACGCCGGGGAAGCGTTCGGGCGCCTACTCGCAGGATGCGGCGTTCGATGTCCACCCGTACATGCTGATGAACTACAACGGCAAGTACGACGACATGAGCACGCTGGCCCACGAGCTCGGGCATGCGATGCAGAGCTTCCTGTCGAACCGGACGCAGCCCTACCCGATGGCCGACTATCCCACGTTCGTGGCCGAGGTGGCGTCGACATTCAACGAATCGCTGCTCGTCGACCACATGCTCAAGACGCTGACCGACGACGACGTGCGGCTCTCGCTGCTCGGCAGCTATCTCGAGAACATCAAGGGGACGGTGTTCCGGCAGACGCAGTTCGCCGAGTTCGAGCTGGCGATGCACCAGATGGCCGAGAAGGGGCAGCCCATCACCGGCACCGCGCTTGCGGACCTCTACATGGGCATCACGAAGAAGTACTACGGCCACGACCAGGGCGTGACCGTCGTCGACGACTACGTCGCGCACGAGTGGAGCTTCATTCCGCACTTCTACCGCGACTTCTACGTGTTCCAGTACGCCACGTCGTTCACCGCGTCCGAGGCGCTCGCGCAGAAGGTCAAGGCAGGCGACAGTTCGGCCGTCGACCGCTACCTCGCGTTTCTGTCGGCCGGCGGGTCCAAGTACCCCATCGACCTGCTGCGGGATGCCGGCGTGGACATGACGACTGACGAGCCGCTCGACCTGACGATTCGGGAGATGAATCGGGTCATGGACGAGATGGAGGCGCTGCTCGCCAGGCGGCAGTAGATCGGCCGGGGCGCCTGCTATAGTAGGCGCCCTATGCCGACTCCCTATTGCAAGCGCGTCGTCCTGCTCACCCTGCTCGCCGCCGCGTACGGAGCGGCCGCCCACGCCCAGGCACCGGCCCAACTGCCGGTCGGCAAGACGATTGCCGGCCAGACCTCGGACGCTGCCCCGGCCGTCTTCCGCTTTACCGCGCCGGCCGCCGGCGTCCTGTCGGTTGCCGCACGATCCGACCAGGACATCTCGATAGCGGTGCTCGACGTCGACGGGCAGACCGTGCCCGACGGCAGTGCGGACCGCGACCTGTTCGGGGAGACGGGCAACGAGCAGTTGGCCGTGACGCTCACCGAGCCCGGCGAGTACCGCGTGCAGATCCAGCTGGTCAGCGGCAACTCCGCCAAGTTCGAGATTGGCGCGGGCTGGATTGCCATGCCGGGATTCGCGCGGACGGGGGATCCGGACCGGCGGCCGACGATGGCCACCGACCTCGAAATCGGCCAGAGCCGGGAAGACTCGCTCGACACCGACGCGGGCGACGCCTGGGACTGGTTTCGCATCACGCCGAAGACGGCCGGCACGCTGACCGTCATCCTGCGGTCGGTCAACGATTCGTCGCCGGACCTGGCCATCGAGGTCTACTCGGCCAAGGACTTCGCGACGCACATCGTGCGGTCCGACGACGATCTGCAGGGCAATAACACGAACGAGTCGGCATCGATCGACGTGGTGGCCGGCGAGCCCGTCTACGTGAAGGTCGTCAGCGCCATCGGCAGTGCGGATGGTCCGTACCGGATCGCGTCGAGCCTGATCCAATAGCGCGGCGGGAAAGGGGCACCGCATGAACCGGCGATTCGTCACGGCGCTGGCGCTCGCCGGCGCGTTCGTCCTGGCGTCGATTGGCCCGGCCCGCGCCGATCGTCAGGCGGCCGACGGGCACCGCGTGCGGGCGCTGGTGATCAGTTCCGGTGCCTTTCACGACTATCTGCACCAGAGCCGCGTCCTGGTGGAGGCGGTGGGGGCCGCATTGCCCGTGGACTGGACCATCGCGCTGCAGGGCAGCGCGCGCGGAACCACCACGCGATACCCCATCTACGACAACCCCGACTGGGCACGCGGGTTCGACATTGTCGTCCACAACGAGTGCTCGGCCGACGTCGACGACCTGACCTTCATCCGACGCATCACCGATGCGCATCGCCTCGGGCGGGTGCCGGCCATGGTCATCCACTGCGCAATGCACTCGTATCGGTCGGCCACGGTGGACGACTGGCGCGAACTCCTGGGCGTGACGAGCCGCATGCACACGCCCCAGTTCCGGATCCCGGTCAAGTGGGCCGACGATGCGATCGTGCGGGGGCTTGCGTCGGACTGGGTCACGCCCATGGACGAGTTGTACGTGATTGAAAAGGTGTGGCCGGGTGTGCGGCCGATCGCCAGCGCGGTCGACGAGCGCGACGGGCGGGAGTACCCGGTGGCCTGGACGCACGACTACCACGGTGCCCGTGTGTTCGGCACCACGCTGGGCCACGGAACGGCTACCTGGGACGATCCGGTCTATCAGGCACTGCTCGTGCGCGGGTTCCGGTGGGCGGTGGGGCAATGAAGTTCGGCGTGACGGCCTACATCTGGGCCGCCGAGTTCACCACGGCGCAGCTCGGGATCCTGCCGCGACTGCGCGAGCGCGGTTTCGACGGGGTCGAGATCCCGGTCTTTCGACCGGAAGCGTTCGACGCCGCGCCGATTCGCAGCGGACTCGTCCACGAGGGTATGCAGTGCGAGGTGTCGGCTGCACTGGTCTCGGGCCTCAGCCTCGCGAGCGAGGATGCCGATGTCCGCCGGCGCACGATCGCGCACATCACGCGCATCGTCGAGGCGGCCGCCGAACTCGGCGCGTCGATCGTGGCCGGACCCCTCTATACGCCGGTCGGCTGGCTGCCTGGCCGGCGCCGCACGTCCGATGAGTGGGCGCGGGTGGTCGAGGCCTATCAGGCGCTGGCGCCGGTGCTCGACGCCCATCAGGTGACGATAGCCATCGAGCCGCTCAACCGGTTCGAGACCTACTTCCTCAACACGGTTGCCGATGGCTTGGCGCTCTGTGACGCCATCGCATCGCCGCGCGTCGGACTGTTGTTCGACACGTTCCACGCGAACATCGAGGAGAAGGACGTTGCCGCGTCGTGCCGTGCCGTCGCGCGGCACCTCAAGCACGTGCACACGTCGGAAAACGATCGCGGCACGCCCGGCAGCGGCCATGTCGACTGGCCGGGGGTGTTCGAGGCCCTGCGCCATCAGCAGTACGACGGCTGGCTGACGATCGAGAGCTTCGGCTTCGCGCTGGGCGACCTGAGCGCAGCCGCGTCGATCTGGCGCGACATCGAACCGGACCCCGAAGCCATCGCGTTCGACGGCGTGGCATTTCTCCGACGGAACATGCCGCGGCCGGGAGGCTAGCGCGACACGGCCGGTGCGCCGAGCTTGAACACGTGCTCGGCCGGTGTCTTGATCGCGTTCCGGCAATCGACGATGAGCCGTGCATGGCGCACGATGGCGTCGTAGTCGAACGCACGGTGATTGGTGAGCACGGCGACGCAGTCGGCCTGTGCCAGCGCGTCGGCGGTCAGCGGCACCGACGCGATGTCGCGGGCTCCGGGCCACTCGTGCGCGGGGATCGCCGGCACGTACGGATCGTGATAGGTCAGCCGTGCGCCCTTCAATTCCAGCTTCGCCATGACGTCGATGGCCGGAGATTCGCGGAAGTCGTCGATGTCGCGCTTGTAGGACACGCCGAGCACGAGCACCGAGGACCCGCGCACCGCCTTGGCGTGCGTGTTGAGCGCATCGGCCACCTTCTGCACGACATGCTGCGGCATGGCGCCGTTGACGTGCCCGGCCAGTTCGATGAACCGGGCCTCGAAGCCCACCTCCTTCACCTTCCAGGACAGGTAGAACGGATCGATCGGGATGCAGTGGCCGCCGAGGCCGGGGCCTGGATAAAACGGCATGAAGCCGAACGGCTTGGTTGCCGCCGCGTCGACGACTTCCCACACATTGATGCCCAGCCGATCGCACATCAGCGCGAGTTCGTTGACCAGCCCGATGTTCACGGCGCGAAACGTGTTTTCGAGCAGTTTCACCATCTCGGCGGCCTTGGGCGAGCCGACGGGAACCACGGTGTCAATCGACGCCTGGTAGAGCGCGGTGGCGAGCGCCGTGCAGGCGGGTGTGTGGCCGCCCACCACTTTCGGCACGTTGCGGGTCGTCCATCGCTCGTTGCCCGGGTCGACACGCTCGGGCGAGAACGCCAGGAAGAAGTCGCGTCCCGCCACCAGGCCGCCCCGCTCGAGGATGGGCTGCACGACTTCGTCTGTCGTGCCCGGATAGGTCGTCGATTCGAGGATCACCAGCTGGCCCGGCCGCAGGTACTGCGCGATCATCTCGACGGCGGACACGACGTAGGACAGGTCCGGGTCTTTCGTCTTGCGCAGCGGCGTGGGGACGCAGATGTTGATCGTGTCCAGCGTGGCGACAATCGCCGTGTCGACACTGGCTTCGAGCCGACCCTCGCCCCGCAGCCGCGCTACGTCGGCCGTTGGAACGTCCTGGATGTACGAGGTCCCGGCGTTGATTGCATCGACCTTGCGGGCATCGAGGTCCACGCCGACGGTGTGGAACCCGGCGCGTGCGAACTCGACGGCCAGCGGCAGGCCGACATATCCGAGCCCGACGACGCCGACGCGCGCTGTGCGCGCGGCAAGTTTCGAATCGAGAGCGGCGGCAAGCGCATCGTGCGGAGCGGACGTCTGTGTCATCGGAAGCAAGTCTCCGGGCCCCGGTACGCGGCGTCAGCCGGAACGCACCATTATGGCATCGCGGCTCTGCGCCCCGGGGCGATTGTGGTGTAATTCAACAGGGGAGCAGGCCATGATCGTCAGGATCCGAAAACCGTCGGAACTACCGTACTCCGAAGTGACGCCCGAGGTCATCTATCGGTCCCGGAGGGAGTTCATCTTGAAGGCGTCGGCCGCCGGCCTGGGCGTGGCCGCCGGGGTCGCTGCAGCGGGTTGCGACGCGGCAGGCACGCTCGAGGCACAGGCGCGGCTCGCGGCCGTCCCGAACCCGCGCTACACCGCTTCCGACAAGCAGAACACGTTCGAGCAGATTACCGGCTACAACAATTTCTACGAGTTCGGCATGGAGAAGGGGGACCCGGCGCGCCATGCCGGACGGATGACGGTCCGCCCGTGGACCGTGAAGGTCGACGGCCTGACGGGCCGGCCCGGCGACTACGGCGTCGAGGACCTGGTGGACTTCAAGGCGCTCGAGGAGCGGGTCTATCGCCTGCGATGTGTCGAGGCGTGGTCGATGGTCATTCCCTGGATTGGGGTTCCGCTGGCCGACGTCGTGCGCAAGCTCGAGCCGGCGCCCGCCGCCCGGTTCGTGGAGTTCACGACGCTCGAACGGCCGTCGGAGATGCCGGGCGTGCGCGTCCCGGTGCTCGAGTGGCCGTACGTCGAAGGCCTGCGCCTCGACGAAGCCATGCATCCGCTGTCGCTCATGGTGGTCGGGCTCTACGGCCAGGTCCTTCCGAACCAGAACGGCGCGCCGCTCCGGGTGCACAGTCCGTGGAAGTACGGCTTCAAGGGCGGCAAGTCCATCGTGCGGATCCGATTCACCGATCGCCAGCCGCGAACGAGCTGGGCGCTCTCGGCGCCGAACGAATACGGCTTCTACGCCAACGTGAACCCGACGGTGGACCACCCGCGGTGGAGTCAGGCGCGCGAGGTCAGGCTGCCGGGCCTGTTCAAGAACACGCCCACGCAGATGTTCAACGGCTACGCCGACGAGGTCGCGAGCCTGTACGCCGGCATGGACCTCCGGCGCAACTTCTGAACGGGCCCGGCGACATCCTGTGGCCCGGTCGCTGACGCGAGTCTTCTACGGCCTGACGTTTGTCGGCTGCGCGCTGCCCGGCGTGTTCCTGCTGCGCGAGGCGCTGCCGGTGCTGGTGCCGGCGTTCTTTCCCTCCGTCGTCGTCCCGTGGTCCGGCGATCTCGGCGTCAACCCGGTCGAGACGCTGCTGCACGAGACCGGTCGTGCCGGCCTGATGCTGCTCATCCTGACGCTGGCGGTCACGCCCATCCGCCGGCTGACGGGGTGGAATCGTGTGCAGAGCGTCCGGCGGATGATGGGTCTCTGGGCCTTCGGCTACGCGGCGTCCCACTTCCTGACCTACGTCGTCTTCGACAAACTCGGCCGCGTGCGCGAGATCGTGGCGGATGTCATCGAGCGCCCGTTCATCTTCATGGGCATGACGGCGCTGGTCATCCTGACGGCGCTGGCCGTGACGTCCACCAACGGCATGATTCGCCGGCTCGGGCGCCGCTGGCAGCGGTTGCACCGGCTGGTCTATGTCGCGGCCGTGGCCGGCGTGATTCACTTCGCCTGGGGACAGAAGGCTGACATTCGCGAGCCGTTGCTGTGGGGGGCGGCGCTCGCCGTGCTGCTGGCGGTGCGGGTGTTCCTCGTGTGGCGGCGCCGGGTGCGCCAGCCCGCCGCCGGGGCCGCGTAGCCTGTAAGTCATTGCCGAAACGAGGCTTGCACGCCAGGACTGGCTGACAGCTCATCGCGGCTGACGGCCCGCTCGGGCACCGAAACTGCCCGTTGGGGGGATTTCGACCCCCGTCTGCCGCGGCTGCGGCTATCCTGCCCGTCGGTGGCATGGCCTTCCAGCCCTGGCCACCGAGGTCGGGCCCGCCGGGCCGCGCATGCGGCCCCCGCCCGCAGGTGGATTGCACGCGGGTCGTTCCCCGCGATATCCAAGTCGAGGTTTCAGAATCATGCACAAGCCGATCAAGTACGTCGAAAAGGGACTGACGCTCGTGGCGCGCGGCGCCTGGACCGTGTTCGACGCCCTCAACAGCGTCAAGCCCAATGAGTCGCTGACGCCCAGGTGGTCCGAGAAGCCGCTGCTCAAGTCGTGGCAGAAGGTCAAGCCGCCGCTTGGCTGGCCGCGCGAGACCGACTCGCTCTGTCCGGTCTGCGTACGCGAGGCCCGGCAGGAGATCCTCGACGGCAAGCGCGACTACTCGGTGCTGTTGACGGAGAAGATCGGCGAGATCAAGGCCACGATCATCGAACGCGATGGGCAGATCCTGATGGTGAAGGACTGCCCGCAGCACGGGCACTTCGAGGACGTCATGGCGATTGACGCCCCGTTCTTCAAGCACCTCGAGGAGAGTTATCCAGGGTCCGACATCCGCTCGCACAACGACGAGAAGCTGCACAATCACGGCTCGTCGACAATCAAGTACGGTCGCGGCGCGGTGCTCACGGTCGACCTGACCAACCGCTGCAACATGATGTGCGACCCCTGCTTCATGGATGCGAACCAGGTCGGGTTCGTCCACGAGCTCAGCTGGGAAGAGATCAAGACGCTGCTCGACAACGCCATCACGCTGAAGCCGCGCCGGCAGATGTCGGTGCAGTTCTCGGGCGGCGAGCCCACGCTGTCGCCCTACTTCCTGGACGCGGTGCGCTACGCGCGCAAGGTCGGCTACAACTCGGTCCAGGCGGCCACCAACGGCATCGAGTTCGCCAAGAGCCCGGACTTCGCGCGGGCGGCGGCCGAGGCCGGCCTGCGATACGCCTACCTGCAGTTCGACGGCATCGGCAACGCGGCCAACTCGCATCGGCTCGTCGGCAACCTGTTCGACGTCAAGCTGCGCGCCATCGAGAACCTGTGGAAGAACGGCGTCGACATCGTGCCGGTGACCACGATCGTCAACGGCGTGAACAACGAGCAGGTGGGGCGCATCATCCAGTTCGCGCTCGACAATCCCCGGAAGATCTCGTTCCTGTCCTTCCAGCCCGTCTCGTTCACGGGCCGCGACGAGGAGATCACGCCGGAGCGCCGCGCGGCGCAGCGCTACACGCTGTCGCACCTGGCGCACGACGTGAAGTCCCAGACGGGCATCGGCGAGCCCATCCGCGACTGGTTCCCGATCTCGTTCACGTCGACCTTCGGCGACTGGGCCGACCTGGTGCACGGTGCGGAGGCCGACTTCGGTCAGCTGTCCTGCGGCTGCCACCCGAACTGCGGCATCGGCATGGCCGTCATGATCGACAAGGAAACGAAGGAGGCCGTGCCGGTCACCGCGTTCCTCAAGGCCGAGCAGATGGCTGCCGACGTGGCCAAGGTCAATGACGCGGCGCGCGGACGGTTCCTGTCGGTCGTCGGCATGGCGCTGGCGCTCATGAAGAATTACGACCCCTTCAAGTCGCCCACGCACTTCAAGCTGACCGACCTGATGCAGAAGTTCGACAAGACGTTCGGCGCGACCGGCCGCGACTACGGCAAGGTCACCGGCGAACGTACGATGGAGGACATCGAGAAGCGCCGGAAGGATCGGTGGAACTTCCTGTTCATCGCGGGGATGTGGTTCCAGGACCTGTTCAATTACGACTTCCGCCGCACCGAGCGCTGCATCATTCCGTACGCCACGCAGGAAGGCGAGATCAGCTTCTGTGCCTACAACACGGGCATTGGCTGGCGGAACATCATCGAGAAGATGCACATGACGGCCACGCTCACCAAGTGGTACGAGGAGCACGGCCGGCACGAGATCTTTGCCGGCAACAAGAAGGTCGGGCTCGATACGACCGAGCACTCGCTCAAGCTCGATGCCGCGGCTGTTGCCCAGGGGAAGCAGACCGACCTCGACGAGAAGGGCATTGCCAAGAACGCGCGCGAGGAGAAGCTGCGGGCCCGCAAGGCCCAGCAGGAGAACCAGCGCATGGCGGAGATGTACCGCCAGGTGGTGCTGAAGGAGCCGAAGCCGGAGATTGCCACGGGTCTGCAGATCCAGGGCCTCGGCAAGAAGAAGACCGACACGCAGACGACCGTGCAGTAACGCGCGCGAGCCGTCGTTCCTCACTCACGGGCCGGGTGGACGATGTCCACCCGGCCCGTTGTCTTTGCGCTTGTTCTTTCCGCCCCACGCGCATAGCCTGTTGCGGCATTCCCAATCAAACGCGCCCGGCCGCGATCCGCGTGGCGCGAAGGAGGGTTGATGGCTGGTGCCGTGGCGCGTGTGGGGTATTACCGCTGGATCATCTGCGCGCTGTTGTTCTTCGCAGCCACCATCAACTACATCGACCGCCAGGTCATCGGCATCCTGAAGCCGACACTGCAGGACGAGTTCGGCTGGAGCGAGATCGACTACGGCAACATCGTGCTCGCGTTCCAGCTGGCCTATGGCATCGGGTTCATCTTTGCCGGGCGGGTCATCGACTGGCTGGGAACGCGCGCGGGCTTCTCGATTGCGCTCGTGCTCTGGAGCCTGGCGGCCATCGGCCACGCCGAAGCGCTGGTGGTGGGCGCCTGGTTCGGGCCGCTCTTCGCGTTCCTCGGGATGGGCTACTCGACATCGGTCGTCGGCTTCATCGTCATGCGGTTCCTGCTGGGCCTCGGCGAGGCCGGCAACTTTCCAGCCGCCATCAAGACCGTGGCCGAGTGGTTTCCGCGACGGGAGCGCGCACTGGCGACCGGGATCTTCAACTCGGGCACCAACATCGGCGCACTGCTGACGCCCCTGGTGGTTCCCTGGATTGCCCTGACGTGGGGCTGGTACTGGGCCTTTGTCCTCACCGGACTCATCGGCTTCGTCTGGCTGGTCGCCTGGCTGCTGATCTACGCGCCACCCGAACAGCACCCTCGCGTCTCGCCGGCCGAGCTGGCCTACATCCGCAGCGACCCGGCCGAGCCTGTCGTCGCCATCCCCTGGCGGAAGATGCTGCCGTACCGGCAGACCTGGGCGTTTGCGCTCGGCAAGTTCCTGACCGATCCCGTCTGGTGGCTCTACCTCTTCTGGATCCCCGACTTCCTCAACCGCAACTACGGCCTCGACCTCACGCGGATGGGCCCGCCGCTCGTCGTGATCTATCTCGTAGCCGATTTCGGGAGCATCGGCGGCGGCTGGTTGTCGTCGGCGTTCATGGCGCGCGGCTGGACGACCAATCGCGCGCGCAAGGTCGCCATGCTCATGATGGCCCTGGCCGTCGTGCCGATTGTCTTCGCGTCGACCGTGCAGAACCTGTGGGTGGCCGTGGCGCTGGTGGCCGTGGCGGCGGCGGCGCACCAGGGATGGTCTGCGAACCTGTTCACCCTGACGTCGGACATGTTTCCGCGGACCGCGGTGGGATCGGTCGTCGGCTTCGGCGGCATGTGCGGCGCGGTTGGCGGGATGCTCATTGCCAAGGTCACCGCGTACCTGCTCGAGACGACCGGCAGCTACCTGCCGGTATTCATCATGGCTGGCTGCATGTATCTGGCGGCCCTGGGCGTCATCCACCTGCTCGTGCCGCGGCTCGAGCCGGTGAAGCTGGACTGAGGCCGCCGGGCAGTCGGGCGTCCCACCTGCCGACCGGGGTCAGTCCCTTACAATGTGCCCGTGGACTTGCGTCAACTCGAGATCCTGCGCGCCGTTGCCGAGACCGGCTCGTTCACGGCGGCCGGCCACCATCTGCACCTGTCGCAGTCGGCGGTGAGCCGGCAGATCCTGCTGCTCGAGGATGAACTCGAGGAGCAGGTCTTTCTGCGCGTCGGTGGCAAGATCAAGATCACGCCGGCCGGGTCCACGTTGCTGGCCCTGAGCCGGCGTGTCTTCGAGGACATCGAGGCCACGCGGGCCCTGATTGCCGATGGTCGTCAGACCCTCGGGGGAACCATCCGCCTCGTCGGCGGCATGACCGTGTGCCTGTACGTGTTTCCGCCGCTGCTCAAGGAATTCCGGCGCCATCACCCGAATGTGGAGGTAAAGGTCACACCGGCCTCGACGCCGCGTCTGGTCCGCCAGCTCCGGACCGGTGCCGCCGACCTGGGCCTGGTGACCCTCCCCGTCGACGACGGCAGCCTGGTGATTGAGCCCGCCATGCAGGAAGAATTGCTGCTGGTCACCTCGCCCCAGCATCCGCTCGCGCACAAGAAGCACGTGTTGCCGCGGGACCTGGCCAGGCAGCCGTTCGTCCTGTTCGAAGCCGGCTCGAACAGCCGGCGGACGATAGAGGAGTTCTTCACGCGGCAGCAGATCGCGCCGAAGGTCGTGACCGAGACCGAAAACGTCGAGATCATCAAGGCGCTGGTCCGGATTCGGCTGGGAATTTCCATCATTCCGTATCAGGCCATGGCCCGGGAGGTGGCGGCCGGGCAGCTGTCGAGCGCCCGGATCGCGGGCCAGTCACTCCTGCGCGAGACCGGATGGGCGCACCTGAAGTCGGCCCGGCTGCCGCGCGCCGTGACGGAGATGAAGCGGATGCTGGCGATCGTCGCGCCCCGGCTCAAGCTCGCGCCCGAACACTGATCGGGGCCGGCCCATCGGCGGTACGCATGGCCCCCATTGGAAAATTCCGCTCGGATTTTCACGGGTTTTGGTTCATAAAACATCTGTGTATTACAACGGGCAGACCTCCCCCCGCGGGCTCTATGACCCCGCGCACGAGCACGACGCCTGCGGCGTCGGTTTCATCGTGCACGTCAAGGGCCAGCGCTCCCACCGCATCGTCGAGAGCGCCCTCCAACTTGTCATCAACCTGCTGCACCGCGGCGCGTCGGGCGCCGAGGTCAATACGGGCGATGGCGCCGGCATCCTCATCCAGATGCCGGACCGTTTCCTGCGGCGCGAAGCCGCGGCACTTGGTATCGACCTGCCGGCCGAGCGCGGGTATGGCGCGGGTCTCGTCTTCCTGCCGCGCGACCCTGAAGCGCGGCAGACCATCGAGGCGCTGTTCGAGCGGATTGTGGTCGAGGAGGGACAGGTCGTCCTGGGCTGGCGCGACGTGCCCACCGACAATCGTCTGGTTGGACCGAGCGCGGTCGCGGTGGAACCGGTTTTCAAACAGCCGCTGATCGGCCGGGGCGCCGGCCTGCCCGCGCCCGGCGAGTCGCCGGAAGGCGACCTCGCGTTCGAACGCCGGCTCTACCTCATCCGCAAGCGGGTCGAACACGCCGTCGAGGCGCTCGAGCCGTCCGGCAAGGAGGGCTTCTACATCTGCAGCCTGTCCTCGCGCACGCTGCTCTACAAGGGCATGCTCATCGCCGACCAGGTGGCGACGATGTTCCCGGACCTCGTCGATCCGGAGATGGAATCCGCGCTCGCGCTGGTGCACCAGCGGTTCAGCACGAATACCTTCCCCTCGTGGCCGCTGGCGCATCCGTTCCGGTTCGTGGCCCACAACGGCGAGATCAACACGCTGCGCGGCAACATCAACTGGATGAAGGCGCGCGAGGCGTTGTGCCAGTCGGACGTCTTCGGCGACGACCTGCAGAAGATCCTGCCCATCATCCGGGAGGGCGACAGCGACACGGCGACCTTCGATGCCGTGCTCGAGTTCCTCGTCATGGCGGGACGGTCGCTGCCGCACGCCATCCTGATGATGATTCCCGAGCCGTGGAGCAACCACGAAGGGATGAGCGCGTCGCGTCGCGCGTTCTACGAGTTCCACTCCTCGCTCATGGAGCCGTGGGATGGCCCCGCGTCGATCGCGTTCACCGACGGCACGGTCATCGGTGCGGTTCTCGATCGCAACGGCCTGCGTCCGTCGCGCTACTGCGTGACGCGCGATGGTCTCGTCATCATGGCCTCGGAAACCGGGGTCATCGACGTGGCGCCGGAGAACGTCCTGCTGCGCGAGCGCCTGCACCCGGGCAAGATCTTCCTCATCGATACCGCCCAGGGGCGCATCGTCGATGACGAGGAGGTCAAGAACCAGCTCGCCAGCGAGCATCCCTATGCGGAATGGCTGGCCGAGAACCTGGTGTCGATCGAGGATCTGCCCGACGCGCCCGAGTTGCCGCAGCCCTCGCCGGAAACCGTGCGCCAGCGGCAGCAGATCTTCGGGTACACCGACGAGGATCTGAAACTGCTCATCGGGCCCATGGCTCGACAGGGCGAAGAGCCCATCGGGTCCATGGGGAACGATGCCGCGCTGGCCGTGCTCTCCGACCGGCCACGCCTGCTCTACGACTACTTCGCGCAGTTGTTCGCTCAGGTCACCAACCCGCCGCTCGACGCCATCCGGGAGAAGCTCGTCACGTCGATGGAGTCGACCATCGGCCCCGAGGGCAACCTGCTCGCCCCGACGCCCGAGTCCTGCCGGCAGATCACGATTACCTATCCGATCATCGACAACGATCAGCTGGCAAAGCTGCGGCACATCGCCGTGCGCGGCTACACGTCGCGGACGCTGCCCATGCTGTTCGATCCGCGCGAGGACGGGCCGGGCCTCGAGCGGGCGATGGATGCGCTCTGTGCGGAAGCCGAGGCGGCCGTCCGCGAAGGCGTCACGATCCTGATCCTCTCGGATCGCGGGGTGAGTGAAACCGAAGCGCCGATTCCGAGCCTGCTCGCCACCTCGGGCGTGCACCATCACCTGGTGCGCAGGGGCCTGCGGACGCGCTGCGGGCTGGTCATCGAGTCAGGTGACGCACGGGAAGTGCATCACGTCGCCCTGCTCATGGGGTACGGGGCCGGGGCCGTCAATCCGTACCTGGCGTTCGAGACGGTCGACGACATGATCCGGCAGGGGGCGCTCGAGGGGCGCAGCCACGTGCAGGGCGTCACGAACCTCATCAAGGCGCTCAACTCGGGCATCCTCAAGGTGATGTCCAAGATGGGCATTTCGTGCCTGTCGAGCTACTGCGGCGCGCAGATCTTCGAGGCGATCGGGCTCGATCGCGAGTTCGTCGACCGGTACTTCACGTCGACGTCGTCGCGGATCGGTGGCGCGGGCATTGCCGTCATCGCGGAAGAGGTGCGGCGCCGCCACGCACGGGCATTCACCGTGCCGCTGCCCGGCGAACTCGATCTCGACGAGGGCGGCGAATACCAGTGGCGTCGCGACGGCGAATACCACCTGTTCAACCCGGATACCGTCTTCAAGCTGCAGCACTCGACCCGTAGCGGCCAGTACGAGATCTACCGGGAGTACGCGAAGCTCGTGAACGATCAGAGCCGGCGGCTGGGCACCCTGCGCGGCTTGTTCGAGCTGCGGACGGACGCGCCGCCCGTGCCCATCGACGAGGTCGAGCCGGTCGAGTCGATCGTCAGGCGGTTTGCGACCGGCGCCATGTCCTTCGGTTCGATCAGCGCCGAGGCTCACGAGACGCTGGCCATCGCGATGAACCGGCTTGGCGGCAAGTCGAACAGCGGCGAGGGCGGGGAGGATCCCGAGCGGTACGTGCCGGATGCCAACGGCGACTCCCGCCGCAGCGCTGTCAAGCAGATTGCCTCGGCGCGGTTCGGGGTGACGAGCGAGTATCTCGTCAACTGCGACGACCTGCAGATCAAGATGGCGCAGGGCGCGAAGCCCGGCGAGGGCGGCCAGTTGCCCGGCTTCAAGGTGTATCCGTGGGTGGCCAAGGTGCGCTACTCGACGCCCGGCGTGCAGCTGATCTCGCCCCCGCCGCACCACGACATCTATTCGATCGAGGATCTGGCGCAGCTGATCTACGACCTGAAGAATGCCAACGACCGCGCGCGCATTCACGTCAAGCTGGTCGCCGAGGTGGGCGTCGGGACGGTTGCAGCCGGTGTGTCGAAGGCGCATGCCGATGTCGTGCTCATCTCGGGGCACGACGGGGGCACGGGGGCGTCGCCGCTGACCAGCCTGAAGCATGCCGGCGCACCCTGGGAGCTCGGCCTTGCCGAGACCCAGCAGGTGCTGATGCTCAACCGCCTGCGCGACCGTATCGTCGTGCAGGTCGACGGGCAGATGAAGACCGGCCGCGACGTCGTGATCGCGGCGCTGCTCGGCGCCGAGGAGTTCGGGTTTGCCACCGCGCCGCTCGTCGTCTCGGGCTGCATCATGATGCGCGTCTGTCACCTGAACACGTGCCCGGTCGGGATCGCGACGCAGGATCCGGCGCTGCGCGCGAAGTTCGATGGCCGACCCGAGTTCGTCGAGAACTTCTTCCGGTTCGTGGCCGAGGAGGTGCGCGAGCTCATGGCGTCGCTCGGCTTCCGCACCATGGACGAGATGATTGGGCGCGTCGACCGGATCAACGCCCGCCAGGCGATCTCGCACTGGAAGGCGAAAGGGCTCGATCTGTCGCCGGTGCTGGCCGAGCCGGTGGCCGATCCGAAGGCGGCGCGTCGGCGGGTCGTCCAGCAGGACCATGGCCTCGACAAGGCGCTCGACCGGACGCTGATTGCGCGGTGTGCGCCGGCACTCGAGCGCGGTGAGCGGGTCTCGTTGCGGATGCCGATTCGCAACGTGAATCGCACGGTGGGGACCATGCTTGGATCCGAGGTGACGCGCCGGTACGGCGGGGCAGGGCTGCCCGACGATACCATCCACCTGCACTTCACCGGGTCGGCGGGACAGAGCTTCGGCGCCTTCATTCCGCGCGGCCTCACGCTCGACCTCGAGGGCGATGCCAACGACTACTTCGGCAAGGGCCTGTCGGGCGGTTCGCTGCGTGTGCGGCCACCGCAGGGCTCGATGTTCGTGGCCGAAGAGAACGTCATCATCGGCAACGTGGCGCTCTACGGCGCCACCGGCGGCGAGGCCTACGTGAGAGGGCTGGCCGGGGAGCGGTTCGCCGTGCGTAACAGCGGCGCGCTCGCTGTCGTCGAGGGTATCGGCGACCATGGCTGCGAATACATGACGGGCGGTCGCGTCGTCGTGATCGGCCGGACCGGCCGCAACTTCGCGGCCGGCATGAGCGGTGGCATCGCCTATGTGCTCGACCCCGCAGATCAGTTCGGCGCGCGCTGCAATCGCGCCCTGGTCGACCTCGAGGATCTCGACGACCAGGAGGAGATCGCGTTCGTGCGCGGACTGATCGAGCGTCACGTGGAGTTCACGGGCAGTGCGTGTGGCCAGCGGCTGCTGCTCGACTGGCCTGCGGCGGTTGCCGCGTTCGTCAAGGTCATGCCCCGCGACTACAAGCGGGTGCTCGAGGCTGAGGCGCGGGCTCGCGCCGAGTCGCGTGAGCCGGAATTCGAGGAACTGGTCGGGGTGGCGCATGGGTAAGATCACGGGATTTCTGGAACTGGACCGCGCCAAGGCGAAAGCCCGACCGATTCCTGTCCGTCTGAAGGACTGGCGCGAGGTGTACCTGCCCGTGCCAGAGGCCACCTCGCGGGAGCAGGGTGCCCGCTGCATGGACTGCAGCATTCCGTTCTGTCACCAGGGATGCCCGCTGGGCAATCTGATCCCGGACTGGAATGACCTCGTCTACCGCAATCGCTGGAAGGCGGCCATCGATCGCCTGCACGCGACCAACAACTTCCCGGAGTGGACCGGGCGGCTGTGCCCGGCGCCGTGCGAGTCGTCGTGTGTCCTCGGGATCAACGACGATCCGGTCACGATCAAGGGCATCGAGCTGGCCATTGCCGAGCACGCGTTCGACGAGGGCTGGGTCGAGCCGCAGCTTCCGCTTCGCCGCACGGGCAAGCGCGTGGCGGTCATCGGGTCGGGGCCGGCCGGGCTGGCCGCGGCGCAGCAGCTGAACCGCGCGGGACATCGGGTGACGGTCCTCGAGCGCGATGACCGCATTGGCGGCCTGCTGCGCTACGGGATTCCGGAGTTCAAGATGGAGAAGCGCTTCCTCGAGCGTCGTCTGGAGCAGATGACCGCCGAGGGAGTCGTCTTCCGCACGGGGGCCAACGTCGGCGTCAACGTGCCGGTCGCCCAGATTCGAACCGAGTTCGACGCGATCCTGCTGGCCGGCGGAGCCACGATGCCGCGCGACCTGTCGATTCCGGGGCGCGAACTCTCGGGGATCCACTTCGCAATGGAGTATCTGACGCTGCAGAACCGTCGGAACGAAGGCGACGAGATTCCCGACGATCAATTCATCTCCGCCGCGGGGAAGCGCGTGGTCATCATCGGCGGCGGCGACACCGGCGCGGATTGCCTGGGCACCGTGCTCCGGCAGGGCGCCGCCTCCGTGCATCAGTTCGAGTTGCTGCCCCAGCCGCCCGCCTCGCGTGCGTCGACCAACCCGTGGCCGGAGTGGCCGAACATCTTCCGCGTGTCGGCCGCCCATGAAGAGGGGGGCGAGCGGGTGTTCTCCATCTCCACCGAGCGGTTCACCGGCGACGAACATGGCGTCGTGACGCAGTTGCATGCGGTGACGGTCGAGCGCGTGCAGAAGGACGGCCGCATCGCGTTCGAACGCGTGCCGGGCACCGAGATGGCGATGGACGTCGACCTGGTGCTGCTGGCGATGGGCTTTACCGGACCCGAGCGGGGCGGGCTGCTCAGCGACCTCGGCGTCGAACTGACCGAACGCGGTAATGTCCGGGCCGACGAGCGCTGGATGACGAGCGCGCCGGGCGTCTTCACCGCCGGCGACATGCAGCGCGGCCAGTCGCTGATTGTCTGGGCCATCGCCGAGGGCAGGAGCGCCGCGGCCGGGATTGACGCCTACCTGATGGGCTCGACCGATCTGCCGTCGCCGGTGAGCCGATGAGCGCGCACGTGTTCATGTCCAGCTGATGCGGGGGACCGACCCGGCTGAATCGACGACAGCCGACGCCGTACACGACGTCCGGCAGATCGCGGCCCTGACCGAAATCGGACAGGCCGTGTCGGGCACCCTTACGCTCCGATCGGCCCTTGTGCGTGTGCTCGAGATTCTCGGGCGGCATCATGGGCTGGTCCGGGGCGCCGTCGCGCTGATCAATCCGTCCGGGCATCTGCAGGTCGAAGCCACGCACGGGGTGCCCGCGGATCGGGCCGGCGCGCGGTACGGCCTGGCCGAGGGTGTCGCGGCGCGTGTCGTCGAGAGCAACAAGCCGGTGATCGTGCCGCAGGTCAGCCGCGAGCCCATGTTCCGCGACCGGCTGCCGCGCAGCGAGTTCGACAAGCGCGAAGTCAGCTTCGTGTGCGTGCCCATCCCCATCAACAGGCGGCCGATCGGCGCGATTGCCGTGGACCTGCCGTTCAAGCGCAACCGCGACTACGACTACCTCGTGCGCGTGCTGCGGCTGGTCGCCCAGATGGTGGGGCAGGCGGTGCGGGTCGAACGGCTGCTCGATGCCGAGCGGCAGCGGCTGGTCGACGAGAACACCCACCTGCGCGAGGAACTGCGCGAGCGCTACGACTTCTCCCGGATCGTCGGCACGAGCGGGCCGATGCGTCAGGTGTATGAGGAGATCGCGCGCGTGGCGCGGGCGAACACGACGGTGCTCATCCGGGGGGAGTCCGGCACGGGCAAGGAACTCATCGCGCACGCCATCCACTACAGTTCGCCCCGCGCCAAGAAGCCGTTCATCAAGGTCAGCTGCGCGGCGCTGCCCGACTCGCTCATCGAGTCCGAGCTGTTCGGCTATGAGAAGGGGGCGTTTACCGGCGCCCAGGCCCGCAAGAAGGGCCGATTCGAACTGGCCGAAGGGGGCACGCTGTTTCTCGACGAGATTGGCGAAATCAATCTCTCGACGCAGGTCAAGTTACTGCGCGTCCTGCAGGAGCGGGAGTTCGAGCGCCTCGGCGGCACCGAATCGATCAAGACCAACGTCCGGCTCGTGGCGGCCACCAACTCCGACCTCGAAAAGGCCATTGCCGCCGGGACGTTCCGCGAGGATCTCCACTACCGGCTCAACGTCTTCGCCATTTACGTCCCCCCGCTGCGCGAGCGCAAGACGGACGTGCTGCTGCTCGTCGATCACTTCCTCGAGAAGTACTCGATGGAACACGGCCACCAGGTCAAGCGCATCTCGACGCCCGCCATTGACATGCTGATGGCCTATCACTGGCCGGGCAACGTGCGCGAACTCGAGAACGCCATCGAGCGGGCCGTCCTCGTGTGCGACGACAGCGTCGTCCATCCCCATCATCTGCCGCCGACGCTGCAGACGGCCGAGGCATCGGGCACGGTGGCCGACGTGTCGCTCGCCGACGCGGTGGACGCCTACGAGAAGAATCTCATCCAGGACGCCCTCAAGACGGCACGCGGCAATGCCTCGCGCGCGGCCAAGCTGCTGCACTCGACCGAGCGCATCATCAGCTACAAGATCCGCAAGCTCGGCATCGACCGCGAGCGCTTCCGCGCCTGACGGCGCGCGCCGCGTCGGCCCCTCAACAATTCCGTCTGGCGGTCTGTGGCCATGGACAAATTTGTCCATTGTGCCGGCTTTGGGGCAATGCGCGGCCCCATGCGGACCCGTGACGTCCCGTGCGCGGGCGGCCGGAGCCGTTTCCAACTTCACGATTATGTGGAGGCACGAAGAAGGTACGACAGGAATGTCGATATCTGCAGGGTCCGTCGGTGAGGGAATCGCGGGGCTCAATTCCACGGAATGCGCCTGTTTTCCGGGTTCCTGGCCTCGGGATGCCGCCGGCGCGTGTTGGCGTTCATCTTGCTCTTTCAGGGGATCGAAGCGCGTCCCGAACGCGGAGGGGACGCGAAGGAGACGGAAGGACCTATGAGGAAGATTGCGCTGGCTCTTGTCATCACCGGATCGATCGCGACGTCGGCATGGGCGGACGAACCCGCGGGGCGGCGTCTCACCGACGGCGCCCTGGCGGGTGTGTCGTTCACCGCGCCCGCCGGGGCCGCCGCGCAGGCCCCTGCCGACGAGGCAGAGAAGCCCTACACACTGACGATCGGAACCGATATTCCGAGCGACTACTACTTCCGCGGCCTCGTGCAGGAGACCGAGGGCTTCATCTTCCAGCCCTATGTCGACCTCGGTCTGCAGCTCGGCGAGTCGGTCACCCTGAACGTGGGGTTCTGGAACAGCATGCACTCGAACGACGCGACCGGCTACTACGAGGCCGATCCGTACGTCACACTCGGGCTCACGCGCGGCGCCTGGTCGCCGAGCGTGACCTACACGCTCTACACCGGTCCGAGCGATGTGCTCAGCACCATCCACGAACTGGCCTTCGGGATCAGCCATGATTCGCCGCTGGCGCCGTCGGCGAACCTCGCGGTCGAGCTCAACAACGACAACCACACGTACTTCGATCTCGGTATCGAACCCGGGATTCCCCTCGAGGGCAGCCCGGTGAGCCTCTCGGTGCCGGTCGCCGTCGGGCTCAGCCTCAACGACTACTATGGCGAGACATTCGGGTTCTTCAAGGCAGGCCTCGCTGCCGGCGTCGAGCTCGGGTCCGGCGTGGAAGTCCACGGGTCGATCGACATGCTGGTGCTCGGCGACACGCTCAGGTTCGACGACAAGACGGTCAAGCCGGTGTTCAGCATCGGGTTGAGCTACACCTACTAGAACACTGCGGAGGTCCGCCGGCGGCGGGGTGCCGCCGACGGACCTCCCATCCAGACGGACGGTTGCCATGGCACCAGACCCCACCACATCGGCCAATTCATCCGACGCGGGGCGTCGCGACGAGCGCGCCCGATGGGCCGCGCGACTCAGCCGCGCGCGCGACGGCTATCGAGCCGACGCGCTGGCCGGCCGTGGAGGGAGAGCCACACAAGCTGCCTATGCCTCGGCGATCGACGCGCTCGTTCGCCGCATCGCCGACACCGCGGCACTCGAGACCGAGGAGCCCTGGGTCGTGGCCGCCGTGGGCGGGTACGGGCGACGCACGCTGTGCCTGCACTCGGATCTGGATCTGTTGATCGTCTTCGATCGCACCATCGGCGCCAGCGAGGAGCGGTTCATCAACGCGCTCCTGCAGCCGCTCTGGGACCTCAAGCTGACCGTCGGCCATCACGTGCGCGAACTGTCGGAACTCGACGACACGAGCGACGATCGCAACCCCGAGTTCCTGATGGCGCTCTGCGACCTGCGCCTGCTCGTCGGGGACGTCCGGCTCTTCGACGACGTCTGTGCCGGCGTACACCGGGGCGATGCCGCACGCGGCGAGCGGCTCATCGCGACGCTGCTGCCGCTCATCGACGACCGCTACCGCGAGTTCAACGACACGGTCTATCAGCTCGAACCCGACCTGAAGAAGGCGCCGGGCGGGCTGCGCGACATTGCCGCCGTACGCCTGCTGCGCTCGCTCGCGCGCGATGCGTTCGCGGGGCGTCACCGCACCAACGGCGAGCGGCTCGACGAGGCCGAGGAGTTCCTCTCCCGCGTCCGCTCCGTGCTGCACGCGGTCGCCGGGCGCGACACCAACGTGCTGACGCACGAACTGCAGGAGACGGTCGCCGAGGTGCTGGGCGCGCCAGGCGTGACGCCCCGGCTGCGGGTCGAGTCGCTCATGCGCGACTACTTCCGGCATGCACGCGCCGTCGTCGGCGCACTGGCCTGGGCCCGCAATGTCGTCCGGCCGCCCGCACCGATTGCCGACCCCGGCCCGGTCACCGAGACGGTCGCCGTGGGGGCGGACGGCATCCGCTTCGTCGACCCGGCGCGCGCGGTGGCGCAGCCGAGCGTCTGGCTCGAAGCGTTCGAGGTCGCGATTGCCAACGGCTATCCCGTCTCCGACGATGTGCGGCTGACGGTGCAGGAGAACGTCGGGCGGTACACGGCCGACTACTTCGTGGCCACCGAGGAATCCCGCCTGCGACTGCGGGCGATGCTCCACCCGCGGCCGGGGCTGTCGGCCCGCCTGGGGGAGATGCTCGAATGCGGCCTGCTCGGGACGCTGTTCCCCGAGTTCGAGAAGATCCGGTGTCGCGTGATCCGCGACTTCTACCACAAGTACACGGTCGACGAGCACACGCTGCTCACCATCCGCGGCCTCGAATCGCTCTGGCACCCGGCCAGCGCGGGGCGCGCGCGGTTCACGTCGATCCTCAATGAAGTGCGTGCGCCCGAGCTGCTCGCCCTGGCGTTGCTTTATCACGACATCGGGAAGTGGCGCGACGAAGACCACTCGATCGAGAGCGTCCGGCTCGCCGAGCCGATGCTCGCCCGCCTGCAACTCGGCGAAGAGGACAGCCACACGGTGGCATTCCTCATCCGCCATCACCTCGCCATGTCGCGTGTGGTGTTCCGGAGCGACTTCGGCGATCCCGACACGGTGGCCGAGTTCGCGGCGCTCGTCGGCAGCGAAGAGCTGCTGAAGATGCTCTGCCTGATGACGCTCGTGGACATCGACGCGGTGGCGCCGGGGACCCTCACGCCATACAAGGAAGACCTGTTGTGGCGGCTGTACGTGGACGCCTACAACCACCTCACGTTCGGCTACGCCGACGACCTCATTCAGAAGGACCAGGCCGATCGCGCCGTCGTCATGGCCGATTGCCCCGACGACATCACCGAGGAGGAGCTGTCCGCCTTTCTCGACGGCCTGCCGCGGCGCTACCTGAGCGTCTTCGGCCTGTCGGCCATCTACCGTCACGTGCGGCTCACGCGCGGCCTTCAGGCCGATGACGTTCACCTGTCGGTCGAGAAGCGGGACGACATCTGGGAGCTCACCGTCACCGCGCGCGACAAGCCGTTTCTCTTCTCGAACATCGCCGGCGTGCTGGCGGCCTTCGGGATGGACATCCACCGCGGCCAGGCCATCACCACCCCGGACGGACTCGTGCTCGACGTGTTCGAGTTCTCCGACGAGGAAGGGTTCCTGCGTCAGAACCCGGGGGCGCGCGAGGAGATCGGCCGGGTCCTGCGCGGCGTCGTCGCTCGCACCATCGATGTGCGGGCGCTGCTGCGCGGACGGGAACGCAGCCTGATGCATCGCCGCCGCCAGGACGTCGAGACGCGCATCAGCTTCGACAGCAGTCACTCGAAGCGGTACACGGCCGTCGAGATCGTCACGGCCGACGCACCGGGCCTGCTCTATCGGATCAGCCGCGCCATCTCCGACCGGGGGTGCGACGTCGATCTCGCGCTGATTTCGACCGAGGGACGCAAGGCCATCGACGTGCTCCACGTGACCCGGCAGGGCAGCACGCTCGATGAACACGACAAGCGGGAACTGAGGCAGCAACTGGAACGCACTCTGGAGGACACCTATGAAGCTCATTAAGAGCATCGTCCGACCGAACAAGGTGGACGACGTTCGCGAAGCACTCGAGAAGCTCAATACGCCCGGCATGACCGTCACCGAAGTGCGCGGCCACGGGCGGCAGAAGGGCCACACCGCCATCTATCGCGGCAAGGAATACAACGTCAGCCTGCTGCCGAAGGTGGAGATCGAGGTGGTCGTGCAGGACGACGTGGCCGACGAGGTCATCAAGGCCATCATCGCGGCGGCGCGGACCGGTGAGATTGGGGACGGGCGGGTCTTCGTCCTGCCGGTGGAGCACAGCTACAACATCCGCACGGGCGAACGGGATGTCTAGGTCGCCGGCCTCCACACCGACAGTCAATCGCAAGGAGTTCACATAATGATGGACATAGCGGGCGCGTTTCGGAAGGCGGGGCTGGTCCTCGTCGTCCTCTCAATTCTCGTTACGGGGCTGTCGACGGCTGTCAGGGCACAGGAGCCCGCGGCTCCCGTCGAATCCGTCGAAGCCCCCCTACCGGCGGCTCCCACCGAAGCTCCCGCTGCAGAACCGCAGCCCGAGGACGAGTATCGTGCCGACTTCGATGCACTGGTCGAGAGCCAGGGACAGTACGCCTATGCGTTCGAGTTCTTCGCGCTCAGCATGGTGTGGACCATCATCTGCACGACCTTCGTGTTCATCATGCACCTGGGCTTCGCGATGATCGAGTCGGGCCTGACGCAGTCGAAGAACACGGTCAATATCCTGTTCAAGAACACGCTCATTCCGTGTATCGGCCTTCTGACATACGCAATCTGGGGCTTCAACGCGCACTATCCCGGCGACTTCAACGGATTCTTCGCGTTCGGCAGCCCGATCGGGGATCTCAATGCGGACGGCGGTGACACCTTCGGCTACGGGGGAATGGCGCTGGCGATGACCGGCTACGGCGACTTCATCTTTCAGGCGATGTTCGCGGCAACCGCCGCGACGATCGTCTCGGGCGCGGTCGCCGAACGGGTGAAGCTCGGCTCGTTCCTGATCTTCGCGGCTCTGCTGGTCACCTTTGCCTACCCATGGGTCGGCTCCTGGCATTGGGGCGGTGGCTGGATGGGCAGCCTCAATGGCGGCAACGGCTTCAAGGACTTCGCGGGATCGGCTGTGGTGCACGGGTTCGGCGGATTCGCCGCACTGGCCTGCGTGCTGCTGCTGGGGCCTCGTGCGGGCAAGTATGTAGACGGTCAGGTGCGTCCCATCCAGGGCCACAGCATGCCGCTCGCCACGATCGGCGCGTTCCTGCTCTGGTTCGGCTGGTTCGGTTTCAACGGTGGGTCCATCCTGTCGGCCAGCCCGGGCCCGCTCGGCCTGGTGATCACCACGACGGCGCTGGCGGCCGCGGCCGGCGGCCTCGCGGCCTCGTTCGTGTCGTGGGTTTCCTCGAGGAAGCCTGACCTGTCGATGGGCCTCAACGGGATTCTGGCCGGACTGGTCGGGATTACGGCCAACGCCGACATCGTGTCGCCCTTTGGCGCCATCATCATCGGGCTGGTGGCCGGGGGCCTGGTCTTCGCTTCGGTGCTCGTGCTCGACAACCTCAAGATCGACGATCCGGTTGGCGCCATCTCGGTGCACGGCACCTGCGGCGTGTGGGGCATTCTTGCCTGCGCCCTGTTCGACACGACCGGTGGCGGCTACACCATCGTCGGCCAGTTGACCGGTGTGGTGGCCGTGGCGGCTGCCGCCTTCACCTTCTCCCTTGTCGTGTTCGGCCTGCTGAAGGCGACGATTGGCATTCGCGTTTCCTCCGAGGAGGAAACGGAGGGCCTCGACGTGGGTGAGCACGGGATGGAAGCGTACCCGCACTTCCAGACAGCCCGCGAGAGCTAGGAGTTTCCGCGGGTATCAGGCACGCAAGTGAGCGGTGGTGGCGCGTCCGGATTCGACCGGACGCGCCATTGTCGTGCGCAGGGCCGGGTCGGTGGCGCGGACCGACGCATTACGTCACGTGATAAAAGAGGGGCTCGCTCGCGCTGTTTCCGCCGGATTCGCCCGGCGCGAACGTGCGGCCTGAGGAGCTACCCATGAAACTGATCAAGGCGATTGTGCGCCCCAACCGAGTCGACGACGTCCGTGAGGCCCTGGAGAAGATGAGCATTCCGGGCATGACGGTCACCGAGGTGCGCGGCCACGGCCGGCAGAAGGGCCATACGGCAATTTATCGCGGCAAGGAATACAGCGTAACCCTGCTGCCGAAGGTCGAGATCGAAGCGGTCGTGCCCGACAACGTGGCCGACGACGTGATCGCCGCCGTGATCAAGGCGGCACGCACCGGGGAAATCGGGGACGGACGCGTCTTCGTCATCCCCGTCGAACACAGCTACAACATTCGCACAGGTGAACAGGACGTGTAGCGCTGCGGCCGCTGGCCGCGGCAGGAGCAGAACATGACAGAGAGAACAGGCGTGAGGCGCAAGTGGAGTGCGCTGCTGACAGCGGCAGCCCTCGGATTGCTGATGACGGGCGCGCCGGCGGTCCTGGCGGCCCAGGATGCGGCACCGCCGGTCGACGCCCCGCCGGCCGTCGCGCCGGTGCCGGTCGTGTCCGAAACGGCGGCCGAAGCCGAGGAGCCGGCGCCGGCCATCGACGCCGGTGACACCGCGTGGATGCTCACGTCGTCGGCGCTGGTCCTGCTCATGACGCCTGCCCTGGCCTTCTTCTACGGCGGACTGGTGCGGTCGAAGAACGTCCTGAACACGATGATGATGAGCTTCATCGCGCTGGGGTTTGTCAGCGTGCTGTGGCCGATGTTCGGCTACTCGCTGGCCTTCGGGAGCGGCTCCTCATTCATCGGCGACACATCAGCCTTCTTCATGAGTGGCGTGACGGCCGAGCCCGGCGTGCTCGCCACGATCCCGGGCACGCTCTTCCTGGCGTTCCAGGGGACGTTCGCCATCATCACGGCGGCGCTGATCTCGGGCGCCATCGTTGAACGGATGAACTTCAAGGCGTTCCTGTTGTTCATCTGCCTCTGGACGCTGGTCATCTACAGCCCGATGGCCCACATGGTCTGGGGCGGCGGCTGGCTCGCCCAGATGGGCGCGCTCGACTTCGCGGGCGGCACCGTCGTGCACATCAACGCGGCTGTTGCGGCAGCTGTCGCGGTCATCTGCGTCGGACGCCGCTCCGACTACCGGCAGACTGGCCTGCGGCCCCACAACGTGCCGTTCGTCCTGCTCGGGTCCGGCCTGCTGTGGTTCGGCTGGTTCGGCTTCAATGCCGGCAGCGCCGGCGCGGCCAACGGCATTGCGGGCCTCGCGTTTGCGACGACCATGTTCGCGCCGGCCGCCACCGTCGTCGTCTGGGCCCTGCTGGACCTGTTCCGGCTGGGCAAGGTCACCGCGGTCGGCGCCGCCACGGCGATCGTCGTGGGCCTCGTGGCCATCACGCCGGCGGCCGGCCTGGTCTCGCCGATGAACGCCATCATCCTCGGCGGCATGGCCGCCGTCCCCAGCTACTTCGCGCTGCTGTGGCGCGCGAACAGCGGGTTCGATGATTCGCTCGACGTCGTCGCGGCGCACGGGATTGGCGGCACGGTGGGCGCGCTGCTGACCGGCGTGTTCGCCGACGAGGCGCTCAACGGCGTCGGCAGCGGACTGCTCTACGGGAACCCCGGCCAGCTCGGCGTGCAGGCCGTGGCCATCGTTGCCGCGATCGCCTTCAGCGGCGTCGGCAGCTTCATCCTGCTGAAGATCGTGGGCGCCATCACGCCGCTGCGTGCCGAGGCCGCTGCCGAAGCGGAAGGACTCGACCAGACGCAGCACGGCGAGGAAGGCTACGTCCAGGCCTGAGGCCACCGAAGACCGAGACGGGCCGGTCGCGCTTCAGGCGCGGCCGGTTCGTTCCGGCGGCAGCAACGCCGTCAGCAGCCCGAGCGCGGGCAGCACCGCGCAGATCCGGAAGACCGTCGCCAGGCTCGTGACGTCGGCCAGCCAACCCAGGGCGGCCGCCGCAAGCCCGCCAATGCCGAAGGCGAACCCGAAGAACAGCCCCGCAATCAGCCCGACACGGCCCGGCACCAGTTCCTGCGCGTAGACCAGGATGGCCGAGAAGGCCGACGAGAGGATCAGCCCGACGAGGATCGCGAGAACCGGCGTCCAGGTGAGGTTCGCATAGGGCAGCAGCAGGGCGAACGGCAGGGCGCCCACGATCGACACCCAGATCACCGCCTTGCGCCCGACGCGATCGCCAATCGGCCCGCCGGCAAACGTCCCGACGGCGACGGCCGCCAGAAACGCGAACAGGTGCAGCTGGGCGCTGCGCACCGAGACGTCGAAGCGCTCCATCAGGAAGAACATGTAGAAGTTGGTCATGCTCGCCAGATAGACCGACTTGGAGATAACCAGTACCACGAGCACGCCGAGCGCCGTGCGCAGTTGCCGGCGCGTGAAGGGCCGGGGCGGCGGCACGCGGACCGCGGGAACGACCGGAGCCGATGCCACCCGGGTCATGACGCGTCCGTACCACTCGCCGACCCGCCAGAGCAGCAGCATGCCGGCCAGCGCCACGACGGCAAACCAGGCGACGCTGGGCCGTCCGAAGGGCAGCACCACGAACGTGGCCAGCAGCGGGCCGAGCGCCGACCCGCTGTTGCCGCCGGTCTGGAAAAGCGATTGGGCCAGGCCGTGCTGGCCGCCCGAGGCGAGCCGCGCCACGCGAGAGGCCTCCGGATGGAAGACCGACGACCCGACGCCGATGAGCGCCGCGGCGAACACGACCACGGCGTACCGTGGGCCGAATGCAAGCAGCAGCAGGCCGACGAGCGTCAGGCTCATGCCGATCGCAAGGGACTGCGGACGCGGCCGCCGGTCGAACATGTGACCGACGACCGGCTGCAGCAGCGATGCGGTCACCTGGTTGGCGAACGTGATGAGCCCGATCTGGCCGAAATCCAGGGCGAAGTCGTCCTTGAGGATCGGGTAGATGGCCGGCAACAGCGACTGGAGCAGGTCGTTGATCAGGTGCCCGGCGGCAACGGCTGTCAGAATCGTGAATGTGGCGCGCGGAGGAGTGGGTGACACGGCGTGGCGCCCGGCATTCGGCCGGCGCTGATCTAGCATAGCGTGTCGGGCTACAATCGACCCCTCCATGGAGGCGAATCCGGACATCGGCTCGGTCATCGCCGCCGCAGAGCGCGCGGCGCGCGACGGCGACTACACGGCTGCCGAGCAGCACCTGCAGGAAGCGGCGGCGCTCCAGGAGGCGCAACTCGGACCGACGCACCCCGACCTGGCCAACACGCTGAACAATCTCGGGGTGGCGCGCGAGCAGGCCGGCCGGCTCGACGAGGCCGAAGAGTCCTATCGTCGCGCCTACGCGATTGCCATCGAGGCGCTGCCCGCCGATCACCCCTTCGTCGTGCGCAGCGCGGAGAACCTGCGCGACTTCTGTGCGGCCCGGGGTCGACCCTTCGATGCGCCCGTCCCGCCACAGGCGACTTCGAGCGAAGATCTCTCCGAGCCGGCGAGTGCGACACCGGCCCAGGCGACCTCGGACGTCAGGACACCCGACCCCGCGGTGCGTCAGCCCGCAGCGCCCGCCAGCCAGGCCGCCGGGACTCCCGCGCCGGCGCCAACAGAGCCCGCCGTCCCCGTCCACGCCGATGAACATGCGGCCGACATCGTCTGGGTGGAGTCGCCCGCGGCTGGCGATTCCGATGCGGCGGACGAACCCGCATCGCGGTCCTCGTGGTTGTTCTGGCTCGTCGCTCTCGTGTTGATTGCCGCCGCGCTGCTGTTCTGGCTGGCGCCGTGGCGCAGTCGTCCGGCATCAGCGACCGTCCCCGGCGGCCGTGCGGATGTGGCCGAGCCGTCACCGACAACGGATCTGCCCGGCGCATCGGCCGCCATGCCGGACGCGCCGCCTGCGGCCGCGAACGCCGAGGCCGCCGCGCCGGCACCGCCCGCTCCCGCCGTTGCCGCGGCTGACGTCGTGCCCGACCCGCCGCCAGCGCCCGCGTTCGGCAGCCCGGCGACGGCGCGTGCGAGCGGCATCGAAGTCGCCAGTGTGGACGTGTGCCGGGACTTCCAGCCGAGAGGGGAGACGTGGCAATGCGAGCCGGTCGCCGATGTCACCAGCCCCGGCGCGCTGGCCTATTACACGCGCATTCGATCGCCGCGCGCCACGACAGTCGTCCATCAGTGGTTTCACGAGGACGCGCTGGTTCAGCGCGTGTCATTGCGCGTCGGTGCCAATCCGGGCGCCGGTTATCGCACCTACAGCCGCAACACCGTGTCGCCGGCCAACGCCGGCACCTGGCGCGTCGTCCTGTCCGACAGCGCCGGCAACACGCTTCACGAGCATCGCTTCGTCATTCGCTGATCGCCGGGCCCCGCCATCAGCCCATGCGTCGGTCCATCCGACGCCAGTGGTCCAGCCCGACGGCGCCGACAATGATCGTCCCGGTGACGATCTCCTGCACCCAGTTGGGCAGTCCGTACTGGGAACAGCCAACCTGGATGACCGTCATCAGCGTGGCTCCGGCCGCCGTGCCGATGACCGTGCCGCGCCCGCCGGCCAGGCTGCCGCCGCCGATGATGACCGCGGCAATCACGCTCAGCTCGAGGCCGACGCTCACGGTCGGATCTCCCACCGACAGCTTCGCGAACTCCATCACACCGGCCAGGCCCGTCAGGGCTGCGGACACGGTGTACACGACGACCTTGCAGCGGTCCACCCGCACGCCGCACAGCCGTGCCGTCCGCTCGCTCGATCCGATGGCGAACAGGTGACGACCGAAGCGCGTGAAGTGCAGCACCGCGGCGACAACAGCCGCGAGCGCCAGTGTCATCCAGATGCCCCACGGCAACAGGAACGATCCGCCGCCCGAGGCCGACCGCATCAGGTCGTTGATCCAGGTCATCGGGGCTTCGACACGCCGCTCATCGGCCAGCCCCTTGGCGGCGCCGCGCACCAGCAGCATCGTGCCGAGCGTGACGATGAACGGGACGACGCGCAGGCGCGTGATGAGCAGGCCGTTCAGGGCGCCGAAGGCCGCGCATGCACCGACGCTGCCCGCAATTGCCGCGATCGGAGGCGCGCCGTCCCGCAGGAGCATGGCGGTCACGACCGTGCCCAGTGCGACCAGAGACCCCACCGACAGATCTATGCCGCCCGAGGCAATGATCATCGTCATGCCGAACGCCGCGACCGACACCACGGCCGCATGACGGGCGATGAGCTCGAGGTTGGCGCCAGCCAGGAATCGCGGCCCGATCATCGCGCCGAACAGCAGCAGCACGACGGCCAGCGCGATGAACACGCCGCCTTCGTCGAGCCAGCGGCGTAGTGTCATGACGCGGCCCCCGCGGCGGCCATGAGCAGCGCGTGCTCGGTCCATTCGGCGGCCGGTCGGGGTGGACCGAGGCGACCGCGCGACATGACGGCAATGCGATCGCAGGTGCCCAGCAGTTCGGGCAGGTAGCTGCTGACGAGCAGCACGGCGCGCGGGCGCAGGGGATCCGATACGACCGCGTCGATCAGCCGGTAGATCTGCGCCTTGCTGCCGACATCGATGCCTTTCGTGGGCTCGTCGAGCAGCAGCACGTCGACATCGTGATAGAGCAGCCGCGCCACGGCAACTTTCTGCTGGTTACCGCCCGAGAGCGTCGCGATGTCCTGGTGTGGTCCGGCGCACCGCACGGACAGGCGGTTGATCCACTCGCGCGCTGCTGCGGCCTGCCGCCACGGCCAGACCATGGGCCCCGGCCCGAGCCCGCCGAGCTTCGAGAGTGTGAGGTTCTCGGCCACGCTGAGTCCGGCGGCGAGCCCTTCACCCGCGCGGTCCTCGCTCACCATGCCCACGCCTTGAGGCCACCGCGCGCCGTCGACGGGCGGACCGCTGTGCACACCCACACGGACGCGGCCGGACCGGACCGGTTCGAGGCCGAAGATTGTCCGCAGCAGGCGCGTCCGGCCCGCGCCGAGCAGGCCGGCGATGCCGAGCATTTCGCCGCGGTGCAGCGTGAATGTTGCACCGCCCGGCTCGAGCGCCTCGACCTCGAGCAGCGGGTCGCCGCGGTGGCGCGCCCGATGCGGATAGAGCGCATCGGCGGGGCGCCCGACCATCAGTTCGACAATCGCGTCCGCGCTGCTGCCCTGCGTGGGGCCGCTGCCGGCCACGCGGCCGTCGCGCAGGACAACGAACCTGTCGGAAACGGCCTGTACTTCCTCGATGAAGTGCGAGATGTAGACGATGGCCCGCCCCTGCTGTTTCAAGCGGCCAATGATGTCGAACAGGCGATGCGCGTCGTCGTGTGCCAGGCTGCTCGTGGGCTCATCGAGCACGAGCACGCGGCATCCGGAAGCCAGGGCACGCGCAATCTCGACGAGCTGCTGCGCGGCCGGCGACAGCGCGCCTGCCGGGATATCGGGCGGGATGTCGTCGTGGCCGAGATCCGCGAGGGCGGCGCGAGCGGCGTCGCGCATGGGATCGCGGCGCACGAACCCCCAGCGCGCCGGCTCGGCGCCGAGCGCGATGTTCTCCATGACCGACAGATGCGGGGCGAGCGACAGCCCCTGGTGGATCATCGCCACGCCGCGCCGCCGGGCGTCGATCGGCGACTGCGGCTCGTACGGGGCGTCGCCGATCCGCATGCGGCCCGCGTCGGGTGCGATGACACCGGCGAGGATGCTCATCAGCGTGCTTTTCCCCGCGCCGTTCTGGCCGACCAGGGCGCAGACCTCGCCGTCCCGGACCGACAGATCCACGCCGTCGAGTGCGACGGTGGGGCCGAACGACTTGCGCAGGCCACGCATCTCGAAGCGCGGCAGGTCGGCCGTCACTGACGGCTCCCCGGGTCGAGCGGCGGATGCAGCAGCGCGCGCGCCTCAGGCGTGTCCATCTCCTCTCGTGTCACGAGCCGCACGCCGGTGTCGATGCGGCGCTCGACCGGCTCGCCGCGAAGGTGCGCCACCATCGTCCGCACGCCGAGATCCCCGATGCGCACGGGGTCCTGCAGGACGAGGCCGTCGATCTGACCGGCCTCGAGCCCGTCGACAAGCGTGCCCGACGCGTCGAATCCGATGAAGCGGACCTGTCCCGCCCAGCCGTTGTCCTGCAGGACGCGCAGCATCGCCAGCGTCGTGGACTCGTTGGGCGTGAAGATGCCATCCACGTCGAGGCGTCCATCAGGCGTCTTGTACCGGCTGAGGAGCGTCTCGCTGCGCCGGTACGCCGACTCGACATCGGTCCCCGCGTATTGGTTGTCGCTGAGCACCTCGAATCCTTCCGACGCGGCGCGCACGGCTTCGAGGAAACCCTCCTCGCGTTCGGTCGTGCTGTCGGAGCCCTCCGCATACCGCAGCAGCACGACCTTGCCGCCGCCGGGCAGCATCGCCCGCAGCCCCTCGCCGGCAATGCGGCCGCCCTGCCGGTTGTCGGTGGCGACGAAGCTGACGAAGTCCTCGCCGCGCAGGCCCGAGTCGATGACGACGACCGGAATGCCGCGGGCGACAGCGTCGGCGACCGGCGAGACCAGCGCCGTGTCGTCGAGCGGCGCCAGGACGATGCCGGAGACGCCGCGGGAGACGAAGCCTTCCACTTCGGAAATCTGTGCCGACCGGTCGTCCTCGCGCAGCGGACCGCGCCAGATGATGTCCACGTCGAGGTCGGCCGCCGCGCGCGCCGCGCCGGCGTGCACACTCTGCCAGAAGACGTGAGACGTCCCCTTGGGAATCACCGCAATCGTCATGCGATCGGGATCGGACGAGCTGCTGCAGGCGATGGTGCCAAGTGCCAGGGCGCCCAGCACGAGCGCGAGTTGTCGCATCTTCATTCGTGTTGTCCTTCCACGCCCGCCCGACGGGCAATCCGGAGATTCCAGAACCGCACCGCCGTGCCGCCGAGTACGTGGTCCCGATCCGCGGCGGGCCGCCCACGAAGATAGTCGGTCACGACCGCCATCACCCGCCCGTAGTCGCCAGCGAGCGTGCACACGGGCCAGTCCGATCCGATCATCAGGCGTCCCGCGCCAAAGCAGTCGAACGCGACGTCGAGGTACGGTCGAATCTGCTGTGGCGTCCACGAGTCCCAGGCCGCCTCGGTGACCAGTCCCGACAGTTTGGCGACGACATGCGGACAGGCGGCCAGCGCCTCGAGGTCACGGGCCCAGCGGTCGATCTCTCCGGTCCGGATCGACGGCTTGGCGAGGTGATCGAGCACGAAGCGCGTGTCCGGGAACCGTGCGACCAGGTCGAGCGCCACTTTCAGGTGCCGGGGATAGAGCAGCAGGTCATAGGCAAGGCCGAACTCCTGCAGCAGACCAATGCCCCGGCAGAATGCGGGACGAAGCAGGAAGCGGTCGTCCGGTTCGTCCTGGACGACATGCCTGACGCCGACGAGCGCCGGGTGGGCGGCCACCGCCTCGAGCGATTCCCGCACCCGATCCGCCTGCAGGTCGACCCATCCGACGACGCCGGCAATGAATGGATGGGCATCGGCCATGGCGAGGAGCGCCCGCGTCTCGTCGTGTGACTGCCGGGCCTGGACGGCCACGCACGCGTCAAAGCCCGAGGCGCGCAGCAGGGGCGCGAGGTCGGCGGGGAGGAAGTCGCGCTGGATTGAGGCCATGCGCGCGTCGATCCATGCATATTCGTGCGCATCGTAGCGCCAGAAGTGCTGGTGGGCATCGACGCGCGGCACGCCGCGGCGGTCCCCCACGCTCCCGGTCGACATCGTCATGTGCGGGCGACTGTAACAGATGGAGGAGGCCGCGAAGGAGTGCCTCGGGCCCGCGGTCGTCCTGCTACAATCACGGACCACGCGAGGTGCTGGTTGGGCAAGAAGTGGTACAGCTTTTTTGTCGTTACCGACGGGAACAGCGCGCCGGACGCAGCCCCGGCAAGCCGGCGCGTGGCGGATGTCGTGCCGGAAGCTGTCGTCCCGACGGTGGCCCTCGACCAGGCCGCCGTGGGGGCCGGGGCGATTGAGGACGTGTACCGGTCGGCTCGCATCGAGGCGCCCGCGCACGGCTATACGGTGCTGAAGGTGGCCGAGATGCTCGAGAGCGAGCACATCCGGGCGCTGCCGCCGGACGTCAAGCGGAAGTCGGTCATGGTGGCACTCGAGGCGGCCGGCGTGGCGATCGACGACATCGTGCAGGATGCCGTGCGCCGCGACCAGGCGCTCGACACCTACGAACGTGTGCTCGAGAAGCACCTCGAGAACCTGCGGGCGGAAACGGCGGCCGACAACGCGCGCCTCGAATCCGAGATCGAAAAGCAGGTGGCGGAACTGCGCGCCCGCATCGACGAGAACAACCGGCTCGTCACGCGGGAACAGGACGAACTGCTCGCGTGGCGCGCGCGCAAGCAGCAGGCCGAGTCGACGATTGCCGACGCGGTGGGGCACTTCGTGACGGAGAACCCGATCACGGCGCCACCGCAGGTTCCCGAAGGAGATGCCGATGTTCGCTAGGCTGGGTCGCCTGTTCCGCGCGTGGATGGGGTTCTTCATCTCTCAGGCTGAGAACCCCGAGGTGATGCTGCAGGACGCCATCGAGGAGATGCGGCTCACGATGCCCAAGCTCAACACGGTGCTCGTGGCCACACGCGCCACCGTGATCCGCCTCGAGGAAGAGCGCGACGCGCTCCGGCAGAGCGATCGCAACCTCACGGCGTCAATCCAGGCCGCCCTGCGCGACGGATCGGCCGCCGCGCGAAGCGTGGCCGAAGAGGACGCCGTGCAGCTCCAGCAGCTGCGGGTGGACCTGGCCAGCACGGAGGAGCAGCTGGCCTCCGCACAGAAGGCGCACGAGAGCGCGCAGATGTCGGTGGACGCGCTCAAGGGCAAGCTCAAGGCCAAGATCGAAACCAGCCAGCGTGCGCTCAAGGAGCGGCAGAAGGCCCAGGTCCTCCGCAAAGCGGCCGATGCCATCGTGGAGCTGCAGTCGTACGGCGTGGCGGCAACGGCCGATCAGTTCCTCGAACAGATCAAGCAGGAGGTCGCCGAGTCGAAGGCGGCCGTCGAGGTGGCCACCGGCACGCTCGATACGGGGGCAATCGAACGCGAGCGCACCGCGCGCAAGATCAAGGCGGCGGCCGTGCTGCAGCAGTTCGAGGCGGAGATGGGCCTCACCGCGCCCCCCGTGGCCACGGGCACCCAGGCCGCACCCAGTGTCGGCAGTCGCGTCGGAGAAGGACAGGGATCGTAGCCACCCGCGATGGCGCCACCCGATGACGACGTCTCGGCAGGCTCGGTCCTCCGGGAGCTGATCTTCAATCAGTATCAGGCCATCGTGCTCGGCGGCACCGCGCTCGTCTCGCTCATCGCGCTCAATCCGCTTCCGATGCTCGTCTGGTTCGGCGCCGAGCTGGTCCTGCTGCCGGTCCTCGATTCCGGCCCCCTCCGCCGGCTCGTGCAGCGGCGCAAGCGCGCCGCGGCGCGGCAGCAGGCGGAAGTTGCGCGCCAGAAACACGTGGCGGCCCTGAGCCCGGCCAACGCGAAGCGCTACAAGGCGATGAGTGAATTGTGCGAGCTGATCGAGGCGAACTACCAGAGCCTGACCGGCATCTCGCAGGCCTATCTGTCGGAACAGCGCGACAAGCTCGACCTCATCCTCCAGGGATGCCTGCACCGCATGCACGCGCTCGAGCGCTACGAGCGCATGCCGTCGACTCGGAATCCGGGAGACACGGCCGCCGAGATCGAACGGCTGGAACAGGAGCTCGCCCAGGAGGGGCTGCCGGCGCGCGCGGTGGCCGCGCTCTCGAAGAACCTCGACCTGAAGCGGCGCCTCCTTGCGTCGTTCTTCGAGGCCCGCGGAACGATGAAGGCCCTGTCGACCGAACTCGATTCGATGTCGGCGCTGCTCGAAGTGCTGCACCAGAATTCGATGTCGCTGCGCGATCCCCAGGCCATTTCCGAGGAGCTCGACACGATCGTGCGTCAGTCGGAGGACTCCGAACGCATCGTGCGTGAAATGGAGGCGCTGCTGCAGGCCGATGGTGCTGCCTGGGGCCCGACACTGATGCCGGATCCACCGGCGAGCGATCAACACGCGACGTCGGCGCGGAAACGGGTGAAGGGCCGGTGACCAGTCCGTTCGTCCACTACCCGGGCTGGGCTCGCACGCTCGCGCACGGGATCCGCGCGCGTCTCGGCAACACCTTCGTACTCCACGGCAACACCCACGATCTGCAGCCGGTGCCGCGCGAGGGGGCGCCTGCCGCTGGCGACTTCGTGCCGCTCACGACGTTTCTCGCGTCCTGGATCTTCGGCCAGCGCGAGGTCGTC
This sequence comes from Acidobacteriota bacterium, assembly GCA_044507065.1. Taxonomy (GTDB): domain Bacteria; phylum Acidobacteriota; class Vicinamibacteria; order Vicinamibacterales; family SCN-69-37; genus SCN-69-37. Next base: position 65,406 of record JBIQJY010000001.1, on the reverse strand, counting down.
ATCGAGTATCAGCGGGCGAATGGCGCCATCTTCCACACGCGCGATGCGCACAGGCACCTGACGGAGGTCGCCGAGGTCATCGACGCGGTGCACGGCACGACCATGTCCCGGGCACTCCCGCGCGATCCGCTGGGCTTCTGCTCCCTGCTCGACTCGTTCCTGAAACACGTGACGCATCACAACCCGGCGCTGGGTGTCGCGGTGATGGTGCCCTATGCCGAGACGCTCGTGCCCGACTCGGCGCTCGAATCGAGCCCGGAGGATCGCGCCGTCCGGGTGTTCATCCAGAAGTGGTCGACCGACCCGGCACTGCTCGCCGCCAACGTCACGATCGTGCTCGTCACCGAGAACCTGGCCGACATCAATGCGCGCCTCGTGCGGTCGCCGCAGACGGTCGAGGTGGAGGTCGAGCGCCCCGATGCGGCGGGGCGCCAGCGGTTTCTCGAGGCGATCCGCGCGCCGGAATGGTTCAGTACGCGATCGGACCTGTCAGCCGAACGCCTCGCCGCGCTGACCTCGGGACTCACGCGCATCCAGCTCCGCCAGATTCTCGCCTCGGTCGACGAACACGGCGCGCGGCTCGACGCCACGGCCCTGCGCGAGCAGAAGAAGGCGGTGATCGAGGCCGAGTGCTTCGGCCTGCTCGAGTACGTCGAGACCCGCCACACGCTCGACATGGTGGCTGGACACGACGGTGTAAAGGCGCGCCTTCGGCGGGCCGCCGGCGCCATCCTCGAGGGCCGGCTCCGCGGCGTGCCGATGGGATACCTCATCGCCGGTCCCGTGGGATCGGCGAAGACCTTCCTGGTCAACTGCTTCACGGGCGAGATCGGCTTCCCGTGCGTCAAGTTCCTGAACTTCCGATCGCAGTGGCAGGGCGTGACCGAAGGTAACCTCGAGAAGATCCTCAAGCTGTTGCAGGCCATGTGGCCGGTGGGCGTGATCATCGACGAGGCCGACGCGTTTCTGGGCGATCGCAACCAGCAGGGAGACTCCGGCACGTCCAATCGCGTGTTTGCGCAGTTGACGTCCTTCATGGGCAACACGGAGTATCGCGGCCGGATCGTCTGGTTCCTGATCACCAGCCGCCCCGACCTGCTGCCGGTGGACATGAAGCGTCAGGGGCGTGCCGAGGAGCACCTCGCGCTGTTCTATCCGCAGACACTGGAGGAGCACGACACGCTCTTCCGCATCATGCTGAAGAAGAGCGGCCTTCGCACGCCGGCGCAGTCGATTCGCGAGGTCATCGACGACCCCTCCGGACTGTCGGGGGCCGATATCGAGGCTATCCTTGCACGCGCGCTGCTCGTGGCCGACGAACAGGCAGGTTCCGGCGAGCCGTTCGTGTCGGTGGAGGCGCTGCGCCGGAGCTTCGACGACTTCATCCCCGCGACCAGTGCGCTCGAACGCGAGCTGCAGATCCTGGCCGCCGTGCAGGAATGCACGTCGCGCGAAGTGCTGCCGGACATCTATCGGGAAATGGATCGGTCGGACGTGTTCGCCCGGATCAACGAACTGCGGGCGCTGCTCGGAAGCTGACCTTGTAGGAGGGTACCGTGTCGCGTAGTCCGCTGCTTGATTCCCTGCGTCGTGCGTTCCGTATTGCTGCCCTGTCGGCGCGGGCCCGCTCCGGCACACCGCCGATCGACGAATTGATCGATATGGCGCGCTCGCGCCGGCGCTTCCTCCGCGACTCGGCCGTGGTCACGGCGGCTGCGGCACTGGGCGCGTGTACGCGCGAGGCGCCACCTCCGTCGTCGTCCTCGGTCACGGCGCCGGTGCCCGGCGCGCCTCCACGCATTGCCATCGTTGGCGGCGGCATGGCCGGGCTCAATACCGCCTGGAAGCTTCGCAAGGCCGGCCTGGAGGCGACGATCTTCGAAGGCGCCGATCGGACCGGCGGACGCATGTTCACGGCAGCCAACCTGCTCGGCGACGGCCTGACCACGGAACTGGGCGGCGAGTTCATCGACAGCACGCACGAGGAGCTGCTGGCGCTCGTCGATGAGTTCGGGCTCGAGCGGCTCGACACCCAGGGTCCGGGCGCGGCGTCGCTGGCGCCGGAGACCTACTTCGTCAACGGCCGTCACTACACTCAGGACGACGCGGCACGGGCGTTCGTGCCGCTCGCCAGGCGCATTCTCGAGGACTACGACGCGCTGGGCGACGTCGTCGACTACCGGAACGAGGGCGGCGGGACGGCACTCGACCGCATGTCGGTCGCCCAGTATTTCGACCGGATCGGCGCGACGGGCTGGATGCGCGAGCTGCTCGACGTGGCGTACGTCACCGAGTACGGGCTCGATGCAGGTGACCAGTCCGCGCTCAACTTCATCTTCCTCATCGGCACCGGCGATCTGGAAGACACCGAATCGTGCGAACTGCTCGGGGAGAGCGACGAGCGCTACAAGGTTCGGGGCGGCAACCAGCAGGTGGTCGACGCGCTGGCCTCGCGGCTCGAGGCGCAGATCCGGCGACGCCACCGGCTCGAGGCCATCCGCGCGCGCGGCAACGGGTTCACGCTGACCTTCGAGACCGACGGGGGCGTCATCGACCAGGACGCCGACATGGTGGTGCTGGCGATCCCCTTCACGCTGCTGCGCGACGTGCGGATGGATGTGCCGCTGCCCGAGTTCAAGGAGCGCGCCATCGCGGACCTGGGCTACGGCATGAACGCGAAGGTGCTCGTCGGGTTCGGCAGCCGCGTCTGGCAGCAACAGGGCTACAGCGGTGCCACCTACAGCGACGAGTCGTTCCAGCTCGCGTGGGACAACAGCTTCATGCAGCCGGGGCAGGCCGGCGGCCTCACGTTGTATTCCGGCGGGCGCCTGGCGCTCGACGCGGGGCAGGGCACGGCCGAGGACGCGGCGCGTCGACTGCTCGCCGGGATTGATCGCGCGTACCCGGGAGCGTCTCGCGCGCGTAACGGGAAGGTCTCGCGGTTTCACTGGCCGACCTTCCCATGGACGAAAGGCAGTTACTCCTGCTACAAGCCCGGGCAGTGGACAACGATTGCGGGAGCGGAGAGTGTGCCGGTGGGCAATCTCTTCTTCGCCGGCGAACACTGCAGCTACGATTTCCAGGGCTACATGAATGGCGCGGCGCAATCCGGCGCCGACACGGCCGAGGCCATGATGGGCGCGCTCAGTGCGACACGCGCGGCTCGGCGATATGGTCGCCGCCGGTTCGTGCGCGTGGCGTAGCGGCAGATCGAACGGAGGCAGTATGCGACTGACGGGTCCTGGCAAGTTCCTCGTGTTTCTCGTGGGGGTCGGTGTGCTGGCGTTTGCCGCCTGGACGTATCGTGCGTCGTTGCCGGCGCTCCCGTTCGGCGCCGGTGGTGACACCGCCGACACCCCGGCGGCCGCGACGCCGGGCGCGGCGACCGCACCGGGTGGCGAGCGCCGCGGCGTCCTGGCCTCCATCCGCGAAAGCGGCGTGCTGCGCGTGGGCATGGAGCCCGAGGCGCCGCCGCTGCACTTCATCAATGCCCGGAAGCAGGAGGACGGATTCGACTTCCGCCTGGCCGGCATCGTCGCCGAGGGGCTCGGCGCGCAGCGCGTCCAGGTGCTCGAGGCCGACTACGAGGAACTGCCCGACATGCTGCGCTCCGGCCAGGTCGACGTCATCATGGCCGGTTATGTGCCCGATCCGTCGATCGAGGGCGTCGTCTGGTCGAACGGCTATCTCGACTTCGGCCTCGCGATGATCGTGCACGAGGGCATGACGTCGACGTATCGATCCGTGAAGGATCTGGCCGGCAAGCGCGTGGCGATCTATGACGACCCGGCAGCCGAGCGCTGGGTGCGCGACAACATTCCGAACGCCCGGATCAGCAGGTTCTCGGGCGACGATGGCTGGTTCGAGGCGGTCGAGAACAACGACGCCGACGCCCTCATCTACGACTATCCGTTTGCGGCTGAGGAGATCAAGGCGCATCCGCGAACGGTCATCGTCCAGTACAACCTCAACGAGTCGAAGTATGCCGTGGCGATTCCCGAGGGCAACTACGACCTGGTCTACGAGGTGAACAGCGCCATCGATCGATTCCGCGCCACGCCCCAGTACGCGGACCTGATGCGGGAGTACCTGTCCAGCACGTCCGACGTGTTCACGCGGCCCATCGAAGGACGGCGCACCTACACGGTGCGTGCCGGCGACACCCTCAGCCGGATTGCGGCCACCGAACTGCGCGATCAGAATCGATGGCGGGACATCTGGGATCTCAATCGCGATCGCGTGGCGAACGAGAACCTCATCTACCCGCGGCTCGTCCTGCTGATGCCGTAGCGGGTGGAGCGCGGCGCGGCCGTCGCCGGCGGCCGTGCAGGCGGGCTAGCCGCCGCGTGTGTGCATCTCGAGGTGCGCGTCTTTCCGAAGCGTGCGCACGGGAATGTAGACCCCGCGGTCGCGCGTCTGCCGTCGCTCTTCGGCGCCGCGATCGGCTCGTCCCTGCCAGACCGCCTCGACGAGGCGTCGAAGCGTATCGTCCGACGCGCCGGCGCGCAGCGGCCGTCGCAGGTCGGTCCCGTGCTGCGCGTACAGACAGAGCAGCAGGACCCCATCGGCCGTCAGCCGGGCCCGGTCGCACGCGGCGCAGAACGGCTGGGTCGTCGACGCGATGATGCCGAACACCTGGCCGCCGGGCAGGCTGAACCGCTCGGCCGGCGCCGACGAGCCCGGATCGGCAATCGGGGTGATGGGGCCGTAGTGATCGGTCAGCCGCGCCAGGATCTCGGCGCGCGACACGACAACGTCGGGACGCCAGCCCGTGGCGCCACCTACGTCCATGTATTCGATGAAGCGCAGCTCGGCCTGTTCGCTGCGTGCGAACGCCAGCAGGTCGACCAGCTCGTCCTCGTTGTCGCCGCGGCTGACCACCGTGTCGATCTTGACCGACGGAAAGCCGGCGCGTCGGGCGGCCGCGATGCCCGCCAGGACCTGGGGCAGCGCATCGATGCGCGCGAGCCGGCTGAATCGATCGGGTCGCAGCGTGTCGAGGCTGACGGTCAGGCGGTGCAGGCCGGCCGACCGCAGGTCCCCGGCGGCCTCGGTCAGGAGCACGCCGTTGGTCGTGAGGGCCAGATCGCGCAGCCAGGGCTTGTGGGCGAGCAGGCTGACGAGCCGCGGCAGGTCGCGCCGCAGCAGGGGCTCGCCCCCGGTGAGCCGCACCCGATCGACGCCGAGCCCCCCGAACAGATCGGCCAGCCCGGCAATCTCCTCGAAGCTGAGCAGGTTCTCGCGCGGCAGCCACGCATAGTCGGCCTCCGGCATGCAGTAATGGCAGCGGAGGTTGCAACGGTCGGTGACCGAGATGCGGAGCGTACGCAGGGGACGGCCGAACGTGTCGAGCACGGGCATCAGGTCAAGGATAGTGGGGATACGCACTTCAGGCTACGGGAGACCGGCAGCCGGCGACGCCGAAGGGGCCCGGCCGCCGGCGTCCTCGAGCCGCTCTTATATAATTCCCCGGATGCTTCGACCGTATCGTGGCCGACTGCCGACGGTGGACCCGTCTGCCTACATCGACGAGACCGCCCAGGTCATCGGCGACGTGACGGTCGGTGCCGAAAGCAGCGTCTGGATGAACGTCGTGATCCGCGGCGACGTGAACATCATCCGCGTCGGCGCACGGTCGAACATCCAGGACAACACCGTCGTGCACGTCATGCACGACACGCATCCAACGAGGATTGGCGACGACGTGACCATCGGCCATTCGGCCGTCATCCACGGGTGCACGATTCACGACCGCGTGCTCATCGGCATGGGCGTCATCCTGCTCAATGGCGCGACGATCGGCGAAGACTCCATTGTCGCGGCGGGCACGCTCGTGCCCGAGGGGACGACCATACCCCCGCGCTCGATGGTCATGGGCCTGCCCGGCAAGGTGCGCCGGCCGCTTTCGGACGGGGAAGTGGCCTCCATCCTGGACTACTCGCGCAATTACGTGCGATATCGGCTCGATTACATGGTGCGCGGCTGACCCCCGGGCAACCCGGCGCCGAAGACACGATTCAATGACTTCCACCCAGCCCGCGCGTGGGACGCGCGATTTCCTGCCCGATGAGTTGCGCCGACGCCAGTACGTGATGGACGTCGTGCGGAACGTCTACCGCCGCTACGGTTTCGAGCCGCTCGAGACGCCCGCCTTCGAGAACATCGACACGCTCACGGGCAAGTACGGCGACGAGGGCGGCAAGCTCATCTTCAAGATCCTCAGGCGCGGGGAACACGAGGCGTCGGGGACCGCCGATCTGGCGCTGCGCTACGACCTCACCGTGCCGCTCGCGCGCGTGGTGGCGCAGTACCAGAGCGATCTGCCGAAGTTCTTCAAGCGATACCAGATTCAGCCCGTCTGGCGTGCCGATCGACCCGCCCGCGGACGATATCGCGAGTTCTACCAGTGCGACATCGACGCGATCGGCTCGACATCGCCCGTTGTCGAGGCCGACCTGCTGGCGGCCGTGAGCGACGTGCTGCTCGCGCTCGGATTCACCGACTTCGCCATTCGCCTCAACCATCGCCAGGCGCTCGCGGCCATGCTCGAGGCCGTGGGCATTCCGGCCGCACTGCACGGCGAGGCACTGGTCGCGCTCGACAAGCTCGACAAGATTGGCATCGACGGCGTGTCGGCGGAACTCCGCTCGCGCGGTGTCGACGAGAAGGCAGCGTCCTCCGCCCTGGCGTTCCTCGCCGGGACGACCGGGCGGGGCGCTGGCGCCGACGCCGTGCTCGAGCAGTTGCGCGGGCTCGTCGAGGGCCGGGAGGCGGGGATGGCCGCCGTGGCCGATCTGCGGACCATCGTGGATCTGCTGGCTGGAACAGCGGCGGCCGGCCGGGTCCGCATCGATCCCAGCCTCGCGCGCGGGCTGTCCTACTACACGGGCGCCATCATGGAGGTGGCCGTTCCCGATCTGGCCGGGAGCCTCGGCGGCGGCGGCCGCTACGACAACCTCATCGGCATGTTCCTCGGCCGCGACGTCCCGGCGTGCGGCTTTTCCCTCGGTCTCGAGCGGATCATCGTGGTGATGACCGAGCGGAAGATGTTCCCGCCCGACGTCTCCCGCGGGGCTGCCGACGTGATGATTGCGTTTCTCGACGACGCCGGCCGATCCGCGGCCCTGACCCTTGCCGCCGATCTGCGTCGCGCCGGCGTCGCCGTCGACATCTATCCTGAGGCCAGCCGCAAGTTCGACAGGCCGCTGAAGTATGCGGCGAGCCGCCACGTCCGCCTGCTGGCCATCCTTGGACCCGACGAGTTGACCCGGGGTGACGTGGCATTGAAGGACCTGGACACGCGCGCGCAGCAGAACGTGCCGCGTGACCGCATCGTGGACGTCATCGCGAACGCCATCGAGAGTGGCGGGGCCGGAAAGTGAAGGAGACACGCGTGAACCCGTACCGTACGCACACCTGCGATGTGCTGCGTTCAGAACACATCGGCGAGAACGTCAGGCTGGCGGGCTGGGTCCACCGCAAGCGTGATCACGGCAACCTGCTGTTCATCGACCTGCGCGACCACTTCGGCGTGACGCAGTGCGTCATCACGCCGGGGTCGCCCGCGTTCCAGACGGCCGAAGGCCTGCGCAACGAAAGCGTCATCTCGGTGGCCGGAAGCGTGGTCGCGCGCACCGACGAGAACGTGAATCCCGCACTGCCAACCGGCCAGGTCGAAGTGGACGTGACGGCGATCGACGTGCTGTCGGCCGCCGAAACGCTGCCATTCCAGGTGGCCGGCACGCAGGAGATTCCCGAGGACCAGCGGCTGCGGTATCGCTTCCTCGACCTGCGGCGCGAACGGCTGCACGCCAACGTGGTGCTCCGCTCGAAGATCATCGCGAGCATCCGCCGCCGGATGACCGACCAGGGATTTCTCGAGTTCCAGACGCCAATCCTGACGTCGAGTTCGCCCGAGGGCGCCCGGGACTTCCTCGTGCCGAGTCGGCTGCATCCCGGGCGGTTCTACGCGCTGCCGCAGGCGCCCCAGCAGTTCAAGCAGCTCCTGATGGTCTCCGGCTTCGATCGCTACTTCCAGATTGCTCCGTGTTTTCGCGACGAGGATGCGCGCGCCGATCGCTCGCCCGGCGAGTTCTACCAACTCGACGTCGAGCTGTCGTTCGTGACCCAGGACGATGTGTTCGCCGCCATCGAGCCCGTGCTGGCCGGTGTGTTCCGCGAGTTCTCCGACTGGGCCGTGTCCGACACGCCCTTCCCGCGCATCACCTACGACGATGCGATGACGATGTACGGCAGCGACAAGCCCGATCTGCGCAATCCGATCAAGGCGGCCGACGTCTCGGATCTCTTCCAGGGGTCGGACTTTGCGGTCTTCGCGCAGGTGGTGGCCGATGGCGGCGTCGTACGCGCGATTCCGGCGCCGGGTGCGGCCGATCGGCCGCGCAGCTTCTTCGACAGGACGGTGGCACTGGCCGGCTCGCTCGGCCTTGGCGGCCTGGCGTATGTGATCAATGGCGACGCCCCGAAGGGGCCGCTCGCGAAGTACCTGTCAGAGGATGTCCGCGCCACGTTGTTCGAGCGCGCGGGCATCGCCCGCGGTGATGCGGTGTTCTTCGTGGCCGGACCCGCGAAGACAATCGCGCGTCCGCTCGACGGCCTGCGCGGTCATCTCGGCCGCGAGCTCGACCTCATCGAGCCGAACGCCTACCGGTTCTGCTGGATTACCGATTTCCCGTACTACGAGCTCGACGAGGAGACCGGACAGATCATCTTCAGCCACAACCCGTTCTCGATGCCGCAGGGTGGGTTGGCCGCGCTCGAAACGCAGGACCCGCTGTCCATCAAGGCCTACCAGTACGACATCGTCTGCAACGGTGTGGAGTTGTCGAGCGGCGCCATCCGGAACCACCTGCCGGATCTGATGCTGCGCGCCTTTGCCATCGCCGGTTACGGGGCCGACGAGGTGGAACGGCGGTTCGGCGGCATGCTGGCCGCATTCCGCTACGGCGCGCCGCCGCACGGCGGCCTGGCGCCGGGGATCGATCGCATCGTGATGCTTCTGGCCCAGGAGCCGAACCTGCGGGAGGTCATCGCATTCCCGATGACCCAGAATGCCGAGGACCTGTTGATGCGCGCGCCGTCGACGGTGAGCGACAAGCAGTTGCGCGAACTGCATATCCGCACGGTCGTGAGGGACAAGTAGGCTCGTGCCTGCCCCCCGCACCGTGCCCTGTCGCCTCGGGATCGACCTCGGCGGCACGAAGATCGCCGGCATCGTGCTAGCCGCTGACGGGACGGTTCGGTGGGAGTCGCGCGTGCCGACGCCGCGCGACGACTATGCTGCCACGCTCGAGGCCATCGCGTCGCTCGTCGCGGCGGGCGAGGCAGCCGTTGGCGTGCGTTGTTCGGTCGGCCTCGGCATGCCGGGCGCGATTTCGCCCGCCACCGGCCTGGTCAAGAACGCCAACTCGACGTGGCTCAACGGCCGGCCCTTTCACGCCGATCTGGAGGCACGACTCGACCGGGACATTCGCGTTGCGAATGACGCCAATTGCCTTGCCGTCTCCGAGGCGGTCGATGGCGCTGCTGCGGGCGCGTCGGTCGTGTTCGGTGTCATTCTCGGCACGGGCGTGGGCGGCGGTATCGCCGTCGATGGCCGCGTGCTGACCGGCGCCAACGCGATTGCCGGCGAGTGGGGCCACAATCCGCTTCCCTGGCCCGAGGAAGGGGAGGGCGGGTCCGCGTGTTACTGCGGCCGTCGCGGGTGTCTCGAAACGTGGCTGTCCGGGCCGGGCCTTGCTGCCGACTTCCAGCGCCGCACGAACGAAGCGGTCGCGAGCGAACAGGTCGTCGTCCGGGCGAGTGGCGGCGATGCGGCCGCCCGGGCCGTGCTCGGCGACTGGACGCGACGATTGGCCCGCGGCCTGGCCATGGTCATCAACGTGCTCGATCCCGACGTCATCGTCGTCGGCGGCGGCCTTTCGGCCATTGGCGCGCTGTACGACGAGGTGCCGCGACTGTGGGACCGCTGGGTATTTTCCGACCGGGTGGCCACACGCCTCGTGCCCGCACGCTACGGCGCAGCCAGCGGGGTCCGCGGTGCCGCATGGCTCTGGGGGGAGCCGGTAGCCGGTGGCCGGTAGCCCGTGCTAGTGTCTTCCCAGAGAATGCCTGCCTCTTCGATGCGCCGCATCGCGATGCCGGAAGACGGTATCGAGACGCTGTTTGGATCCCTCGACGACAACCTGCGCGCGCTCGAGACGGCCCTGCGGGTCCGTCTCAAGACGAGTGGCAACAACGTCGTGGTCGCCGAGGGCGACCCCGACGACGTGCTGCGCGCCGAGCACGTCTTCGAGCAACTCGGCCGCCTGCTGCGGGGCGGCTACCGGTTCGGCCGCAACGACGTGAAGATGGCGGCACAACTGGTGGCCGACGATCCCGGCGTGGCGCTCGAGGACTATTTCCTCAAGGGCGCGGGGCGGACGGTCGGCCGTCGCCAGGTGGCGCCGAAGACGTCGACCCAGCGTCGGTACCTCGACGCGATCGATCGCGCCGACATCGTGTTCGGCGTCGGGCCGGCGGGCACCGGCAAGACGTATCTCGCCATGGCGCAGGCCGTGAGCGCGCTGCTCGCCAAGCGCGTGTCGCGCATCATCCTCGTGCGTCCGGCCGTCGAAGCTGGCGAGAAGCTGGGGTTCCTGCCCGGCGATCTCCAGGAGAAGGTCAATCCGTACCTGCGTCCGCTCTACGACGCGCTGCATGACATGCTCGAGGCCGATCGCGTCGAGCGGCTGCTCGAGCGCGGCGTCATCGAGGTGGCGCCGCTGGCCTTCATGCGCGGCCGGACGCTCAACGACGCGTTCGTGATCCTCGACGAGGCGCAGAACACGACATCGGAACAGATGAAGATGTTCCTGACGCGCCTCGGCTTCGGGTCGAAGGCCGTGGTCACCGGCGACGTCACGCAGATCGATCTGCCGGCGGGCCGGGTGTCCGGGCTGGTCGAGGCCCTGAGGGTCGTGGCGTCCATCGAGGCGATTGCCACGATCCAGTTCGACGAACGCGACGTGGTGCGCCATCCGCTCGTCCAGCAGATCGTCAAGGCCTACGAGCGGTTCGAGTCGCCGACGACGTCGTGACGGGGGACCAGGCGTCGTCACGTCTCGTCGTGGTCGTGTCGGGCAGCCCGCTGCCCGGCGCCGCCCGGGGGCTCGGCACCTGGCTCGGGCGCGCCGCCCCGCGGTCGGCGCGAGGCCAGGTCGACATCGCCATCGTGGGCGATCGCCGGATGCGCACGCTGAATCGGACGTTTCGGGGCATCGACGCGGCGACCGACGTCCTGTCCTTTCCGGCCGGACAGGATCCCGCGGCGGCCGGCCGGCGCCGGCGTCCCGGAGCGCCCAACGCACTTCTCGGCGACATCGCCATTGCATCGGGCGTGGCCGAACGCCAGGCCCGCGAGTTCGGACACGCGCTGCGGACGGAACTGCGCATTCTGGCACTGCACGGATTGCTGCACCTTCTGGGCTACGATCATGAGGACGATCGCGGCGAGATGCGACGACTCGAGGAGCGGCTGCGTCGCCGCGCGGGGCTGCCGTCGGGCCTCATCGCGCGGGCGCCTGGATCCCGACTGACATGATTCCCATCTTCATCGTGCTGGCCTCCGGTGGCCTGCTGGTGCTGGCCCTCATCGAAACGGCGTTCAGCCTGCTGATGCGCCTGCCCGAGCGGCTCGAGGCGGAGCGCGAAACCGAAAGCGAAGTCCTGACGGCCTACCTCGACGACCCGGTGCGATTCTTCGTGCCCGCTGGCCTGATGCACGGCACGCTGCTCGCCCTGCTGATGACGCTGCTCGCGCAGGGCATCGGCACCGGCTTTCCCGGCTGGCTGATCGTGCTCGGCATCGGCGTGACGCTGGCCATCAGCCTGGGGCACGTCGTGCCGGCCCTGATCGTCCGTCGTCGGCCGGAGCGGTTCCTCGAGCTGCTGTTGCCGGCGTTCACGGCCGTGGCCGCCGTGTTCGGTCCCTTCACCGCGCTCGTGATCAGCTGGACGGGCCCGGCGCAGTCGCGCCGGCACAACGCGGGCGATACCGGCAGGCTGCCGGTCGAGGGTGGCAACGGTCACGACGCGACGGAGAGCGAGGAGGGCGACGAGAACCGCCTGCTGCGCGCGGTCGTCAGTTTCGGCGAGACGCTCGTGCGCGAGGTGATGACGCCGCGGCCCGATATCGTCGCCATTCCCGCCGACTCGACGATCGACGACCTGCGGCGGCTCGTGCGCGAACAGGAGTATTCACGCCTGCCCGTCTACAGCGACAACCTCGACAACATCGTCGGCCTCGTCGTCGTGAAGGATCTCATCCAGATGACGGAGGTCCCCGACGACACGCGCAAGGTGAGCGAGATGATGCGGTCGCCGGCCTTCGTGCCCGAGACCAAGCGCGTGGTCGACCTGCTGCGCGAGTTCCAGCAGGGGCGCCTGCAGCTTGCCATGGTGGTCGACGAGTACGGCGGCACGGCGGGGCTCGTCACCGTCGAAGACATCGTCGAGGAACTGGTGGGCGAGATTCACGACGAGTACGACAGCGACGTCGAGCCCGTCGTGCGCGAGTCGGATGACACGTTCGTCTTCAGCGCGAAGATGGGGATTGGCGAGGTGAGCGAGCGCCTGGGCCTCGAGATCGAGGAAGGCGCGTTCGAGACCATCGGCGGGTTCATCCTGTCGCAGGTCGGCCGCGTGCCGGCGGTGGGCGAGCGGTTCGCGCTCGATGGACTCGACGTCGAGATTCTCGAAGCCGAACGCCGACGCATTCACAAGGTCCGTCTGCATCGCCGGGCCCCCACGCCGGACGAGGCGGCCGAGGCATGAAGGCGGGGTTCGTATCCCTCGTCGGTCGGCCCAACGCGGGGAAGTCCACGCTGCTGAATCGTTTCGTCGGCCAGAAGCTCGCCATCGTCTCGAACAAGCCCCAGACGACGCGCCACCGCATCGTCGGGGTTCGCAACGGTCCGGACGCGCAGGTCGTCTTCATCGACACGCCGGGCATCCACAAGCCCGTGCATCGGATGAACAAGCGGATGGTCGACACGGCGACCGACACGCTGCGCGAGGTCGACGTCGTCGTCCTGGTCGTCGATGTCACGGCGCCGCCGGGCACGGGCGATCGGTTCGTGCTGGACCTGGTGCGGGCCGCCGGCACGCCCGTCGTGCTGGCCCTCAACAAGGTCGACCGCATCCGGAAGACGGATCTGCTGCCCGTCATCAACCACTACGCACACGCGGCCGAGTTCCGGGCCATCGTGCCGGTCTCGGCCATCACCGGGGATGGCGTCGATCGACTCGAGCAGGAGATTGCCGCGGCGCTGCCCGAGAGCGAGCCGCTCTACCCGGACGACTACCTCACCGACCAGACCCAGCGGACGCTGGCCGCCGAACTGATTCGCGAGAAGGTGCTGCACCACACGCGCGACGAACTGCCGTACACGACGGGCGTGGTCGTCGAGCAGTATGACGAGCCGGAGCATCCAGGCGGGCTCACGCGCATCCACGCCTCGATCGTCGTCGAGAGCGAGTCGCAGAAGCCCATCGTGATCGGCAAGGGCGGCGAGATGATCAAGCGCATCGGCACCGAGGCGCGCCGGGACCTCGAGGCGATGGTCGAAGGCCGCGTGTTCCTCGATCTCCACGTGAAGGTTCGCGAGGACTGGCGCGACAACGAGCGCATCCTCGACGAGATGGGCCTCGGCAGGCGCGGCCGGTAGCCTGAAGTCTCCGCATCGTCCGTGCTACAAATAGAGGGATGTGCCGTCGGCTCGCGCCGGCGCTGGTGGTGACGTGTAACAACGAAGCATTCACAGGTGGGGAGCGCGATGGCCGCACAGCGCAGAATCGATGTCAGCCTCGAGTCGGTGCGCCGGCTGCTCAGGGTGGGGGCCACCCCCAATCTCATCAACCTCCTGCAGAAGCAGCATCCCGCCGACCTCGCCCAGATCTTCGCCGAACTCTCCGAGAAGGAACGCCACACCTGCTTCAACATCCTCGTCGAACGTAACGGCCGGCTCGCCATGGAGGCGTTGAGCGAACTCGGCGCCGAGAAGGGCGCTGAACTCCTCTCGCTCCGGTCGGCCGACGAGATCGCCCGACTCAGCCAGGAAATCGCCTCCGACGACGCCGCGGCCCTGGTCGAACGGCTGTCCGATGACCTGCGGCTCGCCGTGCTGGGCCTGATCCACCCCAAGCCGGGTGGCGGTGTCAGCGAACTGCTCGAGTACGAGGAGCAGACCGCCGGCCGCCTGATGAACCCGAACGTGTTCGCGCTGCCGGAAGACGTGACGGCCGGCGAGGCGATCACGGCCGTGCAGAGTGCCCGCGACGTCGAGATGGTCTTCTACCTCTACGTCGTCGACGAGCGGCGTCACCTCGTCGGGGTCATCTCGCTGCGGCGGCTCCTGCTCGTGTCGCCCGACACGCCGCTCAAGCGCATCATGACCACCGACGTCTACAGCGCGCGCGTCGACCTCGACCAGGAGGAAGTGGCCCGGCAGGTGGCGTCCTACAACCTGCTCGCGATCCCCGTCGTCGACCTCGAGAACAAGCTCGTCGGCGTCGTCACCGTCGATGACGTCATCGACGTCATCAAGGACGAGGCGACCAAGGACGTCTACCGGATGGCGGGCGTCTCGGTCGACGACGGCGTGCTCACGCCGCCGGGCGAATCGCTGCGCCGGCGTCTGCCGTGGCTGGCTGTCAACCTCGTCACCGCGTTCATTGCGGCGTC
>JBIQJY010000001.1:43712-50563 GCA_044507065.1 Acidobacteriota bacterium | reverse complement strand
GATTCGGCCTCGGACGTCGCGAGGGATTTCCGTGTGTCGGCGAGTCCGAGTATCATTGGCAAGATGCGCGCCAGTCACGTTGGCCGCACCATACAATGCCGGTCTACTGTTCCGATGCGCTCGTGCTCCGCACCTACCGGTATGGTGAGGCCGATCGCATTGTCGTGTTCCTGACACCCGACCGCGGAAAGAAGCGCGGCGTGGCCCGGCACGCGAGCCGGTCGCGCCGACGGTTCGGGGCCGCGCTCGAGCCGTTGACGCGCGGGCGCGCCACCTATATGGAGCGCGAGCATCGCGAACTGGTTCGTCTGGATCGCGTGGAACCGCACGAAATGCCCATGCGCGGCGCGGCGGGCCGTGAAGCCGGTGATGCCGCCAGCGCGCTCGGGCACGCGTCCTATTTCGCCGAGCTGATCGACGAGTGGGCGCCGGCTGATTCCCCCAACGAGCGGTTGTTCCGCCTGGGGGCGGCCGTCAGTGCCGTGATGAACGAGGCGTCCGGCTCGATCGACGCGCTCGCTCGCTACTTCGAGTACTGGCTGCTGCGTCTCGAAGGCGTCTATCCGGCCTTCGACCGCTGCCCGCGCTGCCAGCGGCCGATGACCGGCGCGGCGCGGTTGTCGGAGGCCGATCGGGCATTCGTCTGTGCGGATTGCCCGGAGCGTGGCGCGCTGATTTCCGCCGGGGCGCTGGGATTTCTCCGTCGCCTGGGATCCCGCGCGCCGGCACAGGTGGCCGCCGCCGGCGGCGAGCCCGGTGCGTTGCGGGAACTGGAAATGGCGCATCACCAGCTGATTGCGATGCACCTCGAGAAGACCCTGCGGTCGTCGCGCGTCGTCAGGGAACTTGGAACACATTTGTGACATTTCAGGACCTCATCTCCAAACTCTCCGATTACTGGGCTGCGCAGGGCTGCCTGATCCAGCAGCCGCTCGACATCGAGATGGGCGCCGGCACGATGCACCCGGAAACGTTCCTGCGGGTGCTCGGCCAGCAGCCATGGAACGTCGCGTACGTGCAGCCCTCCCGTCGCCCGGTGGATGGCCGGTTCGGCCAGAATCCCAACCGGCTGTTCAAGCACCACCAGTTCCAGGTCATCCTCAAACCCGCGCCCGATGATGTGCAGGATCTGTATCTGCAGAGCCTCGAGGCGTGCGGCATCGACCTGCGCGCGCACGACGTGCGGTTCGAGGAGGACAACTGGGAATCGCCCACGCTCGGCGCGTGGGGGATCGGCTGGCAGGTGCTCTACGACGGGCTCGAGATCACCCAGTTCACCTATTTCCAGCAGGCCGGCGGGCAGGACCTGCTGCCCATTTCCGTCGAGCTGACCTACGGGCTGGAGCGTTTCGCGATGGCGCTGCAGGGCGTCGACAACGTCTACGACCTGCAGTGGGCGCCCGGCGTGAGCTACCGCGAAGTACGGCTGCGCGATGAGGTGGAGCAGTCGAAGTATGCCTTCGGGCAGGTGGCGCTGCCCGACGGCGAGTTTGCCGCATTCCACCGCGACCTGTTCACCAGGAACTACGACTTCGCGCGCGCGCTGATCGACTCGGGCCTCGTACTGCCCGCGCTCGACCATTGCCTGAAGTGTTCGCACCTGTTCAACGTGCTCGACTCGAGCGGGAGCATCGGGGTCACCGAGCGGACGGCCTACATCCTTCGCGTGCGGCAGTTGGCCGTTGCGATTGCGAAGGCGTGGGTCGAGACGAGCGCCACGGAGGACGCCGTTCATGGATCGTGAGTTGTTGCTCGAGATTGGCGTGGAGGAGATGCCGGCGTCGTGGTTGCCGGGACTGACCACCGAACTGGCGGCCAGGCTCGAACACCGGCTGACCGAAGCGGGCCTGCCCATCAAGACGCCGATCGAGTCGCACTCGACGCCCCGGAGGCTGGCGGCGTGTGCGCCGGAGCTGGTCGATCGGCAGGAGGATCGCGACGAGACGGTCATGGGACCGGCCGTGAGTGCCGCCTTCGATGCCGAAGGCCATCCCACCAACGCGGGGCTCGGCTTCGCGCGCAAGCTCGGCGTGGACTTCGACGCGCTGACGCAGGTGGACACTCCGCGCGGGCGATACCTGAGCTACGAGCGCCGGCTGCGCGGCCGCGCCACGGTGGACGTGCTGCCCGACGTGCTGGCCAAGGTGCTGCGCGACCTGCCGTTCCCGAAGCAGATGCATTGGGATGCGATGCTCGAGGACGGCCGCCAGGCGTTCGTCTTCGGTCGTCCGATCCGCTGGCTGCTGTTCCTCTACGGCGGACGCGTCGTGCCGTTCACGATTGCGCGTCACGCGCTGGCCTCGAGCCCCCGCGTACAGGACGTCAGTTCGGGTGCCGTTACCTACGGTCACCGGTTCCTGGCCACGAGCGGACGCGCCGGACGCGCCATCAAGGTGCGCAGTTTCGACGAGTATCGCCGCAAGCTGGCCGAGAACTTCGTGGTGCTGTCGCGCATCGAGCGGCGCGACCGCGTCATGCGCGACCTCGAAGCCCAGGCACGCCGCATTGGCGGACGGGCGCTGCTGCAGGGCCACGCGCAGGCCGAGGCGCTGCTCGAGGAAGTGCCGGATCTGGTCGAGTTTCCCGCGGTCGTCGGTGGGGCCTTCGGGGCCGAGTTCCTGACGCTGCCCGAAGAGGTGCTGACGACCACGCTCATCCATCACCAGCACTTCTTCCCGGTTCAGGGTACGAACGGCAGCCTGATGCCGGCGTTTCTCGCGGTCACCAACACGCAGACCAACAACGAGCGCGCCATCGCCACGAATGCGGAGCGCGTCGTGACGGCGCGCCTGCGCGACGCACGGTTCTTCTGGGACGCCGACAGGCAAATGGGGCTCGAGGCGCGTCTCGACCGGCTCGAGACCGTGCTGTTCCACAAGGCGCTGGGGTCGTATCGCGCGAAGGCGGCCCGCCTGGAATCCCTTGCGCGCTGGATGGCCGCCGAGGTGTTCGGCCAGCCGGACGTCGCCGAGGCCGCAGGGCGCGCCGCGCGGCTGGCCAAGGCCGACCTGGCCACCGACATGGTGCGCGAGTTCACCGAACTGCAGGGCACGATGGGCGGTATCTACGCGCGCGAGGCCGGCGAGCCGGCGGCGGTGTGGAAGGCGATCTACCACCACTACCTGCCGACGGCCATCGAGACGGGCGCCGCGCCCGCTTCGGCGGCACTTGGCGAGGGCGCGGTGAGCTGGGCCGCCGTGGCCCTGGCCGACAAGATCGACACGCTCGTGGGCCTGTTCCTCGCGGGCGAGCGGCCCACCGGGTCGCGCGATCCTCACGGCCTGCGGCGCCAGGCGCACGGCGTCCTGCGGATGCTGGCCGATGCCGAGACGCTCGTCGGGACGCGCGTGCGAACACCGCTGGCGACGCTCGTCGCCCGCGCACGCGCCCTGTACAACGAGGCCGGCGTCACCGGCACCGACGGTGGCGACGGCGACGCCGACCTGCGCGCGTTTCTCGCCGAGCGACTGGCCTACGTGTTCGAGGCGCGCGGTGGAGACAAACGCGCGATTCGCGCGGTGGTGGCCAGCGTGGACGCGGCGATGGACCGGCCCGTGGCCGATCTGCAGGCCAACGTTCTCGCGCTGCCCGAGTTCGCCCGGTCCGAGCAGTTCCGGCAGTTGGCGACGGCGTTCAAGCGGGTCCGCAACATCGCCCGCGAGTTGCCGGCAGCGGAGTTCGACGCGGCCGAGGCGTCGGGCGAGGCGCTCAGTGCCATCCTCGAAGAGCCGGCCGAGACGGCTCTGCTGGCCGAGATCGACGCCCGCCGCGGTGTCATCGAGCGCGTGGTGGCCGAGGGCCAGGGCTACCGCGACGGCTACGTCGAGGCGGCCAGTTTCGAACCGGTTGTCGCCCGGTTCTTCGATGAAGTGTTCGTGATGAGCGACGACCTCCGCCTCAGGCAGGGGCGGTTGCGGTTGATGAAGCGGTTGGAATCATTGATTCTCCAGCTTGGTGATATCTCGGAAATCGTGGCATCGGAGTGATGAGTCAGATGGCGAAAAAAGCAGCAGCGAAGAGGTCCGTGGGGAAGGTGACGAAGAAGTCCGTGAAGGCGGGAGCGAGGAAAGCGGCGCCGAAGGCGCGCAGGGTCGCGTCGTCGAAGCGGCGGGCCAGTGCCTCGCCGAAGCGCCGCGCCGGCGCGTCGAAGCCGGGGAAGTACGTCTACTTCTTCGGACGCAAGACCGACGGTAACGGCACGATGAAGGCCCTGCTCGGCGGCAAGGGTGCCAACCTCGCCGAGATGTGCCGCATCGGCCTGCCCGTGCCGCCCGGCTTCACCATCACCACCGACGTCTGCACGTACTACTACGCCAACAAGCGGACGTATCCACCGGCCCTGCGCGCGCAGATGGAGGCGGGCATCGCGGCGCTCGAGCAGCAGACGGGCAAGAAGTTCGGCGACCTCAGGAACCCGCTGCTCGTCTCGGTGCGGTCGGGCGCCCGCGACTCGATGCCGGGCATGATGGACACCATCCTCAACCTGGGGCTCAACAGCGGCACCGTCGACGCGCTGGCGAAGCGCACGGACAATCCGCGTTTTGCCTGGGACTGTTACCGCCGGTTCGTCCAGATGTATGGCGACGTCGTCCTCGGCGTGCAGAAGCGGCCGGACGAGGATCACGATCCGTTCGAGTCGGTCATCCACGGGCTCAAGCACGAGCGCTACGGCCACGACATCGAGGACACGAAGCTCAGCGTCGACGACCTGAAGGAAATGGTGGCGCGCTTCAAGGCACTCGTGAAGCAGCGCGTGGGCAAGAATTTCCCGGAATCGCCCTGGGACCAGTTGCTCGGCGCGGTTGGCGCCGTGTTCGGGTCCTGGATGAACGACCGGGCGATCGTCTATCGCCGCAAGTACAACATCCCGAGCGAGTGGGGCACCGCCGTCAACGTGCAGGCGATGGTCTACGGCAATACCGGAGAGAACTCCGGGTCGGGCGTGGCCTTCACGCGCAACCCCGCCAACGGCGTCCGGGAGTTCTACGGCGAGTTCCTGATCAACGCGCAGGGCGAGGACGTGGTGGCCGGCGTGCGCACGCCTGAGCCGGTCGCCGAGCTCAAGGCGCAGATGCCGAACGCCTACCGTGAGCTCGATCGGATTCGCCTGACGCTCGAGCGGCACTTCAAGGACGTGCAGGACTTCGAGTTCACGATCGAGGAAGGCGTCGTCTACATGCTGCAGACGCGCAACGGCAAGCGCACGGCGATGGCCGCGCTCAAGTTCTCGGTCGACATGCAGAAGGAAAAGCTGATCGACTGGAAGACCGCCGTGCTGCGCAACCCGGCCGACCAGCTCGAGCAGCTGCTCGCCCCGGTCTTCGACGCGGGCGACGTGGCCAAGGCCACGATGATTGCCACCGGCCTGCCGGCCGGCCCCGGCGCCGCGTCCGGACGCATCTACCTGAACGCGGATCGCGCGGTTGCCGCTGCCGAGCGCGGTGAGAAGGTGCTGCTGGCGCGCGTCGAGACGTCGCCCGAGGACCTGCGCGGCATGATCGCGGCCGAGGGCATCCTCACGGCCCGCGGCGGCGTGTCGTCACACGCGGCCCTCGTGGCCCGGCAGATGGGCAAGGTGTGCGTGTGTGGCGCGGCGGCCATCGAGGTCGACTACCAGGCCCGCACGATTACCGTTGTCGGCCAGCAGTTCAAGGAAGGCGACTGGCTGTCGATCGACGGCACGGCGGGGCGCGTCTATGCCGGCCGGGTCAACACCGCGCCGTCCGAGATCGTCGCCGGCCTGATCAACAACGACGAGAACGCGAAGAAGACCGAGAAGTTCCGTCACTTCCAGCAGTTGATGAAGTGGTGTGCCGACGCCTCGCGGATGGCCGTGCGGACCAACGCCGACACGCCCGAGCAGGCGGCCAACGCCATCGCGTTCGGCGCGGTCGGCATCGGCCTGTGCCGCACCGAGCACATGTTCTTCGAGGGCGACCGCATCGACGCGATGCGCGAGATGATCCTCGCCGAGACGCTCGCCGCGCGTCAGGCCGCGCTCGCCAAGCTGCTGCCGTTCCAGCGCGACGACTTCGCCGGCATCTTCCGGGCGCTGAAGGGCTACCCGGCGACCATCCGGTTCCTCGATCCGCCGCTGCACGAGTTCCTGCCGCACACGCTGGAACAGCAGAAGGATCTCGCGAAGAAGCTGGGGGTGCCGGTCGAGCGCATCCAGGCGCGCGTCGCCCAGCTCCACGAGTTCAACCCGATGCTCGGCTTCCGCGGGTGCCGTCTCGGCATCGGCTACCCCGAGATCTCGGCGATGCAGGCCCGCGCGGTCTTCGAGGCGGCGGCCATCGTCCAGAAGGAAGGCATCAAGGTCAAGCCGGAGATCATGATCCCGCTCGTCGGCTTCAAGCGCGAACTCGACCTGCAGATCGAGGTCGTCCACCAGGCCGCCCGCCAGGTGCAGGCCGAGCGGAAGGTCAAGCTCAACTACATGGTCGGGACGATGATCGAGATCCCGCGCGGCGCGCTGACCGCCGACGAGATCGCGGAATCGGCCGAGTTCTTCAGCTTCGGCACCAACGACCTCACGCAGACGGGCCTCGGCATGTCGCGTGACGACTCGGGCTCGTTCCTCGGGCAGTACACCGAGCTCGAGATCCTCAAGAAGAACCCCTTTGCGACCATCGACCAGACGGGCGTCGGACAGCTCGTCGAGATCGCGGTCGAGAGGGGCCGGCGCACGCGGCCGAACATCAAGCTCGGGATTTGCGGCGAGCACGGTGGCGATCCGGCGTCGGTCGAGTTCTTCGAGAAGGTCGGGCTCGACTACGTCAGCTGCTCGCCGTTCCGCGTGCCGGTGGCCCGTCTGGCCGCCGCGCAGGCGGCGCTGAGGAAGGAGTAGG
>JBIQJY010000001.1:41626-43612 GCA_044507065.1 Acidobacteriota bacterium | reverse complement strand
TCGTCGAGCGTGACGGGCGCGTCGAACGCGCGGATGCGGTGGACCCGGCCTGGCTGGAGCCAGGGGCCACGACGACCGTCTGGGTCGACATCGAGGCGCCCGACGAGCACGACCGCCGCCTGCTGCTCGATACGTTCCGCATTCACGAACTGGCCGTCGAGGACGCCCTCGAGGATATCCACTATCCGAAGATCGAGACGTACGACGGCCTGCTGTACCTGATCCTGCACGGCATCACGCCGGGAACCGGCGCGGCCCGGTTCGAGACCCAGGACATGGACTTCTTCATCGCGTCCCGGTTCCTGGTGACCGTGCACAAGGGCCCGTCGCGGTCGATTACCGCCGAGCGCGACGCATGCCTGCGCCGGCCGGACCTGTTCGCCGACGGCCCCGCCGGCCTGTGTCATCGCATCGTCGATCGGCTGGTCGACCACTACGGACCCGAGGTCGACGATATCGAGCGGCGCCTCGAAGTGATTGAGGGGGCCGTCTTCGAGTCGTCGGGCCATGGGGCGCTGCGCGACCTGCTCGTCATCAAGCGCGACATCGCGGCGCTCCGGCGCGTGGCACTGCCGCAGCGCGACGCGATCGGCCGGCTCGCCCGGCGCGAGTTCCCGCAGATTTCCGAGACGCTCGTCTATCGGTTCCGCGATGTCTACGATCAGTTCGTCCGGCTGAGCGAACAGGCCATCCTGCTCCAGGACCGCGCCACCGGCCTGGTCGACGCCTTTCTGTCGAACCAGTCCAATCGCCTCAACCAGGTGATGAAGGTGCTCACGGTCATCTCGACGATATTCATGCCGCTCAGCGTCATCACCGGCATGTGGGGCATGAACGTATCGATTCCCGAGTGGCCCGGCGGTTCGGACGCCCAGGTGTGGTGGATTGTCGCCATCATGCTCGCGCTGGTCGCGGCCATGCTCGTGGTCTTCAGGCGGATGCGATGGCTGTGAATCGTATTCGCCGCCTCGCACCCGAGCTGGCCAACCAGATTGCCGCCGGTGAGGTCGTCGAGCGGCCGGCCTCGGCCGTCAAGGAACTGGTCGAGAACGCGGTCGATGCCGGCGCGCGTCGCATCCAGATCACGATGGAGTTCGGGGGCAAGAAGCTCCTGGTCGTCGAGGACGACGGCGCGGGGATGTCGCGCGCCGATGCGGAGCTGGCAATCGAGCGGCACGCGACGAGCAAGATTGCGCAGGCGTCCGACCTCGCGGCCATCCGCACGCTGGGGTTTCGGGGTGAGGCCCTGCCGTCGATTGCCTCGGTCTCGCAATTCCGCCTGCGCACGCGGCTGCGCGGCGAACTGTCGGGCACCGAGATCGTCGTCGAGGCCGGCGTCGTGGCGTCGATTCGGGAAGTCGGCGCGCCGGAGGGCACGCGCGTCCAGGTGGGGGAGCTGTTCTTCAACCTGCCCGCGCGGCGCAAGTTCCTGAAGGCCGACACGGCCGAAGCCGCGCAGATCTCGCGCCTCGTCACGCAACTCGCGCTCGGCTACCACGAGGTCGGCTTCGTGCTGAAGAGTGGCGAGCGACCGCTCATCGAGGCGCCCCCGGCCGGTTCCATCGAGGAACGCTTCTATCAGATCTACGGTGAGCGTCCGGATCTGGTGCGGGTGCACAAGGACGCGGCTGGCATGACCGTCCGCGGCTTCGTGGCCGCCCTGGCCGAACAGGGACCCGTGCGCGGGCCCCAGCACGTCTTCGTCAACGGCCGCATCGTCCGCGATCGCACGATCACGCACGCGATCCAGCAGGCCTACAGCGTGGCGACAATCAAGGAACGCAGCCCCGAGGTGCACCTGTTCCTCAACGTGCCGGCCGACCGTGTCGACGTCAACGTCCACCCGACGAAGGCCGAAGTGCGGTTCCTCGATCAGGGCCTGGTGCACGAAGTGCTGCGACGCGCGGTCATCGATGCGCTGGGGGCGACGGCCGCGCCTGAACTCGTCCTTGCGCCGGCCCTGCCGAACCTGACGCCCGCAGCCGG
>JBIQJY010000001.1:4221-41526 GCA_044507065.1 Acidobacteriota bacterium | reverse complement strand
CCGCGCCTGAACTCGTCCTTGCGCCGGCCCTGCCGAACCTGACGCCCGCAGCCGGCGCGCTGCCGCTCGGGTTCACGCCCGCTGCGCCGGCCCCGTCGGCGTTCGCGCGACTGCAGCCAGAAGGGGATGCCGCCAGGCCGCCGCAGCAGCCGGTGACGACAACGGCCGGCCGCGAGTCGGTCGTGACACTCATCCGGCCGATGACGCCGCTCGGCCAGTTCCGCAACACGTTCATCCTCGCTGTGGACGACGAGGGCATTGCCATCATCGACCAGCACGTGGCGCACGAACGCATCCTGTTCGAGCAGTTTTCCGAGCGCCTGACGACGCGCACCATCGAGTCGCAGCGGCTGCTGTCGCCAATCGTGCTCGACCTGTCGGCCGGCGAGCACCAGACGCTGCTGCAGCACCGGGACGCGCTGGTGCGTTTCGGCTTCGAACTCGAGGATTTCGGCGCTTCGTCGGTGCGCGTCTCGGCCGTGCCTGCGCTGCTCGACCTGGGGCGCAGCGAGGAGGCGCTTCGCGCCGTGGCCGGCGACCTCGACGGGCTGGCGCCGGGGGCGGGGATCAACGAAGCGCTGCGCCAGATGGCCGCCACCATGGCGTGCCACGCGGCGGTGAAAGCCAACGATCCGCTGACGCGGGAAAAGATGCAGTACCTGCTGGATCAGCTGCGGCTCACCGCACATTCGTCGGTATGCCCGCACGGCCGCCCGGTCGTCCTCCGGCTGACCCGCCGCGAGATCGAGAAGAGCTTCGAACGAATCTAGCCCGATAGGGGGCCCCGGGCCCGCCCTCCCGGCGCCGGGTCGCGCAAGCGGCTCTCCATCAAGTATCATTCCCGCCACAAAACAATGACGACACTTGACTGGGTCATCGTCGGTCTCTATTTCGTTGCGCTCTTCGGCCTGAACTGGTGGGTGCTCCTCAAGAACCGGAACACCTCCACCGACTACTTCCTGGCCGGGCGCAACCTGGGCTGGTTCCTCGTCGGCACCTCGATCTTCGCGTCGAACATCGGGTCGGAGCACATCGTCGGCCTGGCCGGATCGGGCGCCACGAGCGGCGTGGCGCTGGCGCACTTCGAGTTGCACGCCTGGTGCGTGCTGGTGCTCGGCTGGGTGCTCGTGCCGTTCTACATGCGGTCGCGCGTGTTCACGATGCCCGAGTTCCTCGAGCGGCGCTTCTCGCCGGCCTCGCGGTGGGTACTCTCGATGATCTCGCTCGTGGCCTACGTGCTGACGAAGATTGCCGTCGGCATCTTCGCCGGCGGCGTGGTCTTCGGCGCGCTGCTGCCGGAGCTGAGTATCCAGATTGGCGGCACCGTCTTCAACAGCTTCTGGATTGGATCGGTCGCCGTCATTCTCGCGACCGGGCTCTATACGACGCTTGGCGGGATGCGGGCCGTGGCCTACGGCGACGCGCTCCAGACCGGCGTGCTGGTGCTGGGGGCGGGCCTGCTCACCTGGTATGGCCTCGCGGCTGTCGGTGGATGGGGCGAGCTCCGGAACGTGCTGGGCTCGGAGATGTTCAATCTCTGGAAACCGCTGATTCCCGATGGCGTGCAGGGCACGTGGGCGCCGGTGATCGAACCCGGTCGGATGGCGTGGTACTTCAATGGCAACTACCCGTGGGTGGGGATGCTCTTCGCCGCGCCGATCATCGGGCTGTGGTACTGGTGCACGGACCAGTACATCGTCCAGCGCGCGATTTCGGCGCCGAACGTCACCGAGGCCAGACGGGGGACGATCTTCGCCGGCTTCCTGAAGCTTCTGCCCGTCTTCATCTTCATCGTGCCCGGGATGGTGGCCCTGGCCCTGGCGCGCAAGGGCGCCACCGGCCTCGAGACGCTGCTCGACGCCGACGGCAACGTCATCCCGGTGGCCGCGCAGGGCGCCTTTCCGCTGCTCGTGCAGTACGTGATGCCGCCGGGCGTGCGGGGGATTGTCGTAGCGGGCCTGCTGGCCGCGCTCATGAGCTCGCTGGCCGGCGTGTTCAACGCGAGTTCGACGCTCTTCACCATGGACTTCTACAGGAAGTGGCGGCCGCTCGCGAGCGAACGACAGCTCGTCTGGGTCGGCCGTGTGGCGACCATCGTCCTGATCGTCATCGGCCTGCTGTGGATTCCGGTCATTCAGGGTGCGCGCGGCCTCTATGACTATCTCCAGGGTGTCCAGGGATACCTGGCGCCGCCGATTGCGGCCGTGTTCTTCCTGGGCGTGTTCATGAAGCGGCTCAACGCGGCAGGCTGCTTCTCCGCACTGGTGGTGGGCTTCGCGCTCGGCGCTTTCCGGTTGCTGGTCGACACGCCCGTGACGCTCGGGATTGGCGGACTCGCGGGCGGCTACGATGTCGGCTCGTTCCTCTGGATCGTCAACAACATCTACTTCCAGTACTACAGCCTCGTGATCTTCGTCGTGTCGTGCGCGGTGCTGATTGGTGTGAGCTATGCGACGGCGCCACCGCCCGCACAGCAGATCGCGGGCCTGACGTTTGCCACCGTCAGCGCCGAGGACCGCGCCGAGACTCGCGCGAGCTGGGGGCGCCCCGACGTGCTCGGGACGGCTGCCGTACTGCTGCTGATCCTGTTCGCCTACGTGTACTTCAACGGGTGAGGTGCGCCGGCCTGGCGTCAGCGCCTGACGTGCGCGGGGCACGCGACGGCGCGCGTGTGGGATCATCGGGTCGATGATGAAGGCGCCGGATATCCAGGCCGTCACCGCGCTCATCGCCGAGGCCGCCGCGTCGTTGATCCTGCCGAGGTTTCGCCACCTGCGGCCCGAGGACATCGAGGACAAGTCGACGTCGGCCGATCGGCAGGACCTCGTCACCGCGGTGGACCGCGACGTCGAGGCGTGGCTGACGCGACAGCTCGAGCGCCTCGACCCGGGTGCGGTCGTCGTGGGGGAGGAGGCCGTGCACGCGCGGCCCGAGCTGCTGCTTGCGGCGTCAGGCGACGAGCCGGTCTGGATCGTCGACCCCATCGACGGCACGAAGAACTTCGCGCGCGGAGACGACGGGTTCGGTGTCATGGTCTCGCGAGTGGCGGGCGGGACGACGCAGGCGGGCTGGATCATGCTGCCCGCGCGCGGGGCCATGTTCGTGGCCGAGGCCGGCGGCGGCGCGTGGCTGAACGACCAGCGGATCCGCGTTCCATCCGACGCGTCCGACGACGCCCCGCGTGGTTCGCTGTTCGTGCGCTACATGCCGCCGGACATCCGCAACCGCGTGACGGCGGCGGCCTCGCGCGAGTTCGACATCCTGGCCGACTCGGCCTGCGCGGCCGTCGAGTACACGGATATCCTTCGCGGCCACAAGGACTTCGCCGTCTACTACCGCCTGCTGCCCTGGGACCACGCGGCGCCCGCACTGATTCTCTCGGAGTCCGGTGGTTCGGTGCGTCACCTCGACGGCCGCCCCTATACGGTGCGCTCGCACAACCAGATCACGATTGTCGCGCGCAGCGCGCCCATGTCGGACGCGATCCGGGCGGTGTTGGGTCCCGGCTAGCCCTTCGTCCGCACGCTCCGCGCCCGTTCGAGTGCGTCCTTGATCCGTTGTTCGATGCCCCGGTCGGTCGGCTGGTAGTAGCGTCGTCCGTCGAGATGCGGCGGCAGGCACGACATGTTCGCCACGCCATCCGCCTCGTCGTGGGCGTACTTGTAGCCCTTGCCATAGTCGAGGCCCTTCATCAGCGAGGTCGGGGCGTTGCGCAGGTGCAGCGGTACCGGAGAGGCTTCGTCGGTCAATGCATCGCGCGCCGCGGCGCCGTAGGCGCGGTAGACCGCGTTGCTCTTCGGCGCGGCCGACAGGTAGATCGCGCATTGCGCAAGCGCCGTATTGCATTCCGGCATGCCGAGGAAGTGCACCGCGTCCTTGACGGCCAGGGCCATCTCGAGCGCTCGGGGATCCGCGTTCCCGATGTCCTCGGACGCCATCCGCACGAAGCGGCGGGCGAGGTACATCGGCGGCTCGCCCGACTCGAGCATGCGGGCGAGCCAGTACACGGCCGCATCGGCGTCGCTGTTGCGCACCGACTTGTGCAGCGCGGAGATGAGGTTGAAGTGCTCCTCGCCGCTCTTGTCGTAGCGCAGCGCGCGCCGCTCGATGAGTCCCTGGAGCGCCGCCCTGTCGAGGCGCCGGCGTCCACCGGTCCCCACCGGCAGCAGTCCCACGGCGTGCTCGAGCACGTTGAGCGCCACGCGGGCGTCGCCGTTCGCGTGTGTGGCAAGCGCCGCCAGGGCGTCGTCGTCGGCGTCGACCTGGAGGTTGCCGAGGCCGCGTTCGCTGTCGGTGCAGGCGCGGCGCAGGATCGTCACGAGGTGTTCGGTCGTGAGCGGCTCGAGCACGTACACGCGCGCGCGCGACAGGAGGGCGGAGTTGACCTCGAACGAGGGGTTCTCGGTCGTGGCGCCGATGAGCACGATGGTCCCGGCCTCGACGTGCGGCAGGAAAGCGTCCTGCTGCGCCTTGTTGAACCGATGGATCTCATCGATGAACAGCACCGTGCGCCGCCCCGTCATGTGCCGGCGGCGCTCGGCGGCGGCAATCACGTCCTTGATTTCCTTGATGCCCGAGGTCACGGCGCTGAAGGCCACGAAGTCCACGCCGGCCACCGTTGCCATCAGGCGTGCCAGCGTGGTCTTCCCGGTGCCGGGCGGCCCCCAGAGCACCAGCGAATGGAGCAGTCCCCGATCGAGGGCCTGCCGCAACGGGCGAGCCGGACCGAGCAGCGACTCCTGCCCGACGACATCGTCGAGCGTGCGGGGGCGCATGCGTTCGGAAAGGGGCGTGCCCGCGGGTGTTGCAGCTTCTTCGTCGGGAAACAGCGAACTCATTGTCGTGACTCCCGGGCCGGACGCGTCAGTTCCCAGAGGACGAGCGATGCGGTGGTTGCGGCATTCAGCGAATTCACGCGCGAACGCATCGGCACCGTCACGCGCGTGTCGGCCTGCTCGATCAGCGCGGGCGGCAGGCCGGTCCCCTCGCTGCCGATCAGCACGAGGAGCGGCGGCGCGAGTGCCCTGGTGTCGAGCGCCGCGCCACCGGAAGCCACCGTCGCGGCCACACGCACTCGTCGGGCCTTTGCCGCCGCGAGAACGTCGGTCGCCGCGCCCGTGGCGACCGGGATGCGAAAGGTGGAGCCCATCGCGCCGCGCAGGGCTTTCCAGCCACCGGGGTCAGCCGTGCCGTCGAGCACCACGACGCCCGATCCGCCCAGGGCATCGGCACTGCGGATGATGGTGCCGACGTTGCCCGGATCCTGCACGCCGACAAGTCCAACGATAGCCGCGTCGGGCACGTCGAGCAGCGGCGCGACAGGTTGAGGTCGCCACGACGCCACGGCAACCACGCCGCTCGGCGACCGGACGGGGCTGGCCGCGTCGACCACGTCCTCCGCGGCCGTGTAGCAGGGGAAGTGATGCCCGGTTCCGATGGAGAGTGCCGCGAGTGCGCGCTCGGTTCCCAACACTCCAGCGAGCGGGACGCCGGCCGCCAGGGCATCCGTAATCAGGTGCGCGCCGTCGAGCAGCACGTCGCCAGGCTCGCCGCGGCCCGCCGCAATGCGGCGGCAGCGCTGCACGAATGGATGGCGTCGGCTGGCGATCGGGGACGGCAGGGCGGGCACGTCCAAGAGTACAACGGACGCCGGTGTTCGTTCCCGGCCTTCTGTGCTAGCCTCAACCTCACGACATGAAGGCACGTCTCATCAAACGATTCGAGGACGAGATCGTCAAACTCGAGCGGGAACTGACGCAGGAACTTCCCAAAGAAATCCAGCGGGCCCGCGAACTCGGCGACCTCAGGGAGAATGCGGAGTACGCGGCCGCCAAGGAGCGCCAGCGGTTCGTCGAGGCGCACGTGTCGATGCTGCGGATGCGCGTCTCGCAGATCCAGTTGATGAACCTCGATCGCATTCCCCGCGATCGCGCCGGGTTCGGATCGAAACTGACGCTGCGCGAAGGCGACCGCGAGTTCGTTTACGAGCTCGTCATGCCCGAGGATGCCGATCCCGACGGCGG
Source organism: Acidobacteriota bacterium (assembly GCA_044507065.1). Taxonomy (GTDB): domain Bacteria; phylum Acidobacteriota; class Vicinamibacteria; order Vicinamibacterales; family SCN-69-37; genus SCN-69-37. The sequence continues at coordinate 35,503 of JBIQJY010000001.1, read as the reverse complement.
CTTCGTCTCGGTGGCCTCGCCGATCGGTCGTGCGCTCGTCGGCCACGAGGAAGGCGACGAAGTCGTCGTCCCCACGCCCGGCGGCGTGCGCCGATTCTCGATTGTCACGCTCGTCACGATTCACGACGAAGACCAGTAGCATCGTGAGCGCCTCCGCCTACTCCCCGCGACTCCGCACGGGCGTCGTCCTGTCGGGGGCGGGAACGGCGGGCGCCTATCACGCGGGCGCGCTGCGCGCGATTGCCGAATCCGGCATCAAGGTCGATGTCGTCGCCGCCCATGGCGCGGGCGTGGTCACGGCACTCGCGATGGCGGTCGACGGCGGCGCGCGCGTCTGGGATCAGGCCGGACCGTGGACGCAGCCGCGCCTCCGCCATGCGTATCGCTGGCGGCGACCGCTTCGCATCGCGTTCCTCGGGCTGCTGGCCTGCCTCGTCCTCCTGCTCATGCCGCTCGTCGTGCTCGTGCTGGCGGGACTGGTGTACGTGGCGGCGACGGCACTGGCCCTGGTGAGCCTGACGGATGCGGCCGCCTATCTCGTGCAGTGGTACGCGTCGGCCATCGAGTGGCTGTTCAGCCCGCCGATGATGCCCACCGTCGTGCCGCGCCTGCTCGTGCTGGGGGTGCTCGTCGTGGGCGGCGTGCTCGCCGCATCGGCGGTCGTCGCCTGGCGCACCGAACCATCGCGCCGGCGCGCGGTCGGCTCGTTCTGGTGGCGGCTGCTGGCCTGGCCGCTCGATGCCACCGAGCCGTCCGCCACCGGGCTCGATCTGCTGTGGGGCCTCGTGCGCGGGGCGTCGCACGAACCGCGGCCGGAGGCCGTCGACGTCGGCCGCCGCTACGTCGATGTGCTCGCCGACAACTTCGGCCAGCCCGGTTTCCACGAAGTCCTCATCGCCGTGCACGATCTCGACGCGCGGCGCGACCTGGTCGGTTCGATCCTGTCGGCCTCGGGACGGGCGGCAATGGAGGCAGCGCGTGCCGGCGTGGACGCGCGCGAAGGCGAGGTCGTCGACTTCACCGGCCCCCAGCGCGAAACACTGGCCGGGTTTCTTGTCGGGGCGCTTCGCCTGCCCGTGGCGACGCCGCCGGCGCTCGTGCAGTTCGCCGACGATGGCTACTGGCATGGGGAACGTCATCGCGTCTGCGATCGGCCCGATCTCGCCACGCGTCTGGTCGAAGAGCTCACCATCATCGGTGTCGAGCAGGTGATTCTCATCGGGCCGGCGCCGCCCCCGGCCGTGCCGCATGGCATGCGGTCGGTGCCCATCAGCATGCGCGCGCGGATGGGCGAGTTGCTGCGCTCGTTCGAGTCGGCCGCCATGGCCGATGCGACTGCCGCGGCTGCCGGCCGGTTTGCCAGCGTCTTCGTGATCCGGCCCGATCACAACCCCATCGGTCCGTTCGATTTCGACGGCGTCTACGACGACGCGTCGGATCGCCGGCGGACCGTCAACGAACTGCTGCATCAGGGCTACGCTGATGCCTTCCACCACCTGATTGAACCGATCGTCGCGGCCGCCGATCCGGCCGAGGTCGGCTGATCGGCACCATGCCATGACGAAACCCGAGACCGACGTCATCCACCGCGGAGAGGGGGCGAACCCGGACGCGCGCCCCCTGACGACTCCCATCTACCAGACGTCGACGTTTCTCTTCGAGGACGCCGCGCAGTTGGAGCGGTATCAGACGGGCGAGCGCGCCGGCTATCTCTACTCGCGCTACGAAAACCCCACCGTCGAGGCTGCCGAAGCCAAGGTCGCCGCGCTCGAGGGCGCCGAGGCCGCCATCGTCACGGCCTCGGGCATGGCTGCTGCGTCGACGGCGCTGTTCGGCCTGTTGTCGGCGGGCGATGAACTGGTGGTGAGCGGTGCCATCTACGGCGGAACGCTCCACCTCGTCCACGAGTTCCTCTCGCGTTTTGGCGTGACGGTTCGCGTGGTGCCGGCCGGAGGCGATCTGGCGGCGGCCGTCACGTCGTCGACGCGGGTGGTGTGGTTCGAATCGCCGACCAATCCGACGTTGCGGTGCCTCGATATCCGGGCGGTTGCCGAGGCGTGCCGGCGCCAGGGCGCCACGTCGATCTTCGACAACACCTTTGCCAGTCCACTCAATCAGCGTCCGCTCGACCTGGGCATTGACCTGGTCATGCACTCGGCGACGAAGTACCTGAACGGTCACAGCGACGTGATTGCGGGAGTCCTCGCCGGTTCGCGCGCAATCATCGACCGGGTTGCCCCGGCGCGGAAGTTCATCGGCGGCATCCTCGACCCGTCGGCCGCCTACGCCCTGTCGCGGGGCCTGAAGACGCTGGCCGTTCGCATCGCGCGGCAGAACGACACGGCGCGGCGGGTGGCCGAGTGGCTCTCGGCCGATTCGCGTGTCCGCGCGGTCTACTATCCGGGGCTGCCGTCCCATCCCGATCACGCCGTGGCGCGGGCGCAGATGCAGGGGTTTGGCGGCATGGTGACGTTTGCCGCGGGCGGCACGCTCGAGGCGGCCCGTGTCGTCTTCGATCGGCTGAGGCTCATCGGTCGGGCCGCCAGCCTGGGCGGCGTCGAGAGCATCTGCAGCCTGCCCGTCCTGACCTCTCACTACGGCATCGACGACGCGGGGCTGGAGGCGGCGGGTGTCACACGGGATATGATCCGCCTGTCGGTGGGGCTCGAACATCCCGACGATCTCATTGCCGATCTGGACCAGGCGCTCGGGGCGCCCCATTCTTGACATCGCCCCGGATTCGGCCTACCGTGCGGCGTTCGGCTGTCTGACAGGTCTGCGGGCAGGGAAAGCGAGGCGAGGAAGTGAGTCAGAAGATCCTGATTATCGTGGGTGACGGCGGGGAGAGTTACGAAACCTGGTACGCGGTGCACCGCTTCCAGGAGGCGGGTTTGACGACCGTGGTGGCGGCGCCGGCAAAGCGGCGGTTGAACCTGGTCATTCACGATTTCGAGCCGGGCTGGGACACCTACATGGAGCGCCCCGGCTACATCATGGAATCGGACGTGACGTTCGAGCAGGTCAACCCGAAGGACTACGTGGGCGTCGTCTGCATCGGCGGGCGCGCGCCGGAGTACCTGCGCAACAACAAGCGCGTGCTCGACATCATTCGCGAGTTCGACGCGCTCGGCAAGTGGCTGTTCGCCATCTGCCACGGCGTGCAGCTGGTGGCAGCGGCCGACCTCGTCAAGGGCAAGAAGCTGACCTGCTACGAGCAGGTCAAACTCGACGCCGAAGTCGTGGGCGCCACCTGGGTGCGCGCCGACGCGGTGCGCGACGGCCGGCTCGTCACGGCCCCGACCTGGCGCGAGCATCCCGCGTTCTACCGCGAGGTGTTCGGTTGCCTGAATGAGCAGGTACCCTCCTGATTTTCAGGTGACGCGAGACACCTTCACGACCTCCCGCGGCTGGACGTGGGGGACTGAACAGGCGGGCGAAGGCCCGCCTGTTCTCGCCTTGCACGGCGTGGGCGGCGGCGCCTATTTCTTCCGCGGCCTCGCCGAACGCCTTGGCCTGCGTTATCGAGTCATCGCGACCGACCTGCCCGCGCCGCCGCCGGCGCTGGCCGCCGGCTATCCGGCGTCGATGGCGGAATGGGCCGACGGCCTCTGCGAACTCATTCGCGCACGGGCCGGCGGACCTGTCGTCATCGCCGGCCACTCGCTCGGCACCATCCTGGCGCTCGAAGCGTGGCGCCGGTGCCCTGAACTCGTCCGGGCCCTGGTGTTCATCGGCGGGCTGCCCGAAGTGCGCGATCTGATGCGCCAGCGATTGCGCGATCGGGTTGTCGCCATCGCGGCCGGCGGCATGCAGGGCTGGGGGCCGCGCATCTCGCCGGGCGTCTTCGGCCGGCGCGCGCTCGATGAGCGTCCAGAACTGGTCGGCCTGTTCGAGCGCCTGCTCGAGACACACAACCCGGTCACCTACGCGCGGAATGTGGAAATCCTGGTCGAGGCGTCGGCAACAGACGTCGTGCCGACGGTCCACGTGCCGTGCCTGTCGATCAACGGCGCCGAGGACGTCTACGCGCCGCCCGAATTCGTAGCGGCGTTCCTGGATCGCCTGCCGTCGCCGTGCGGACGGCTGGTGATGCCCGGCGTGGGCCACATGCCGTTCTTCGAGGCGCCGGTCGAGTTTGCGCAGGCTGTCGGGACGTTTCTCGACGGGCTGCCGTCGCCCACGACGTAGCGATCGGACGGTCTCGGCGCGCGGGCGGCCCTGTCGGCTACGCCTTGGCGCTGGGGATTCGGAGCTTGGCGGTCGCGCCGTCGACCGGCGCGTCGCGCAGGAAGACCTCGGCCAGTTCACCGATGCGCGCGGCGATGCCGACGCCCGACATGTCACCGAACTTCGCCCTGAAGCGATCCATCGGCACCACGGCCTTGGCCATCGACCGATGCCCGCCGGCGTTGCCCACGTCGCCGAAGTTCGCCTTGACGAACTCGCCGGCGTTGCGCGTGTAGCCGAGGTTGCGCACCGACAGGATGAACTGGCCCGCGACGATGCCCGAGACCATCGTCCACTTCACGTCCTCGACCTGCAGCAGGAAGTCGGCGGTGTAGGGGATGAAGTCCTCGCGGGAAGTTTCCCCCAGGAACGCCGAGAACACGCGGTTGCGCAGCCGGCTCGTGGCGAGCGCCCGCGTCACGTGTTCCAGCCGTTCGAGCGTGATCTCGGCGCCTTCCATCTTGCGGATCATCGTGGCGTCGGCCAGCGGGTACAGATACGAGAAGGCCTCCAGATCGACGCGGTTGGTCTGGCGCGCGAAGAACAGCGTGTCGGACTTGATGGCGTAGAGCATGGCCGTCGCCGTTCGCTCCGAGATGTTCACGTCAACGGCGCGCAGGTGTTCGGTGAGGATCGTGCAGGTCGAACCGTAGTCCGAGCGGATGTCCTTGAAGACGGCCGTGTAGCCCGGCTGCTCCGGATGGTGGTCGATGACCAGGTCCACCCGCGGGAGCAGGCCCCCGAAGTAATGGGGTTGCACGTCCACCGTCGCGATGCGGTCGAAGCCGGCCAGTTCCTCCGGCTTGATGGTCTCCACCTGGATGTCGAGCAGGTCGATCATCCGCATGTTCTCGGGCCGCGTCACGCCCTGCAACGCGCCGATGATGGCCGTCGTCCTCGTGCGGCGCAGCACGTTGCGCAGCGCCAGGCCGGCCGCCATCGCGTCCGGATCCGGTTCGTTGTGGAGCAGGATCAGCACGCGATCCGCGTCGGCGAAATAGCGCTGGTACTGCTGCACGCGCGCCCGGGTCAGCGACCGGCCCAGCTCGGTCGTGAGCGGGCCCGACAGCAGTTCGGCCAGGTCGAGGTGGGTGAGTTCAGGGCAGACCGATCGCAGTTCGTCCTGACTGCGCCGCTGCGGCGCGTCCCCGACGTGGAGCACGTAGAGCAGGCTGCCGCCGGCGTCACGAATGGCGCTGACGACGCGCTTCAGGCCGCGTCGGCCATTGTCCTCGACGATGACGCACGTATTTGGAGTGAGATCGACCCTGAGATAGGAGTCGACACGTTTGGGATCAGCGACGGTTGCTGCCACACCGTCGTCGACGAGACGCCGAGCCAGCGGGCGGCTCTCGATCAGGAACTCGATCTCGAACACACCCGACAGGACCCGGTGAAGGGTCCTGATGACCAGCTCGTCCTGACAGACGGCCAGCGCACGCACAACTCCACATTATACGGGTCCAGCCCCACTCACAAGCCGGCCCTCATCTTTCACATGTGCGGCGGCCGTCGGACCTAGAATCGTCCGATGGTGCGCGCGCGTCCCACCTGCCGCTTTCTGTGTGCCGGCCTCACGGTACTGGCCACCTGGACGCTCGCCCCGGTCGTGGCGGCACAGCAGTCCTTCGAGGCATCCAGTCATCACGTTCGACTGCCCGTTGTCGTGGTCGATCGCGATGGGCGGCCGGTTGTCGGCCTGACGGCCGACGACTTCGAGGTGCTCGACGACGGCGTGCCCCAGGTCATCCAGGCGTTTGCCGAGGGACCGCCGGGGGCCGGCGTGCCGCTCCACCTGGGGGTGATGCTCGACAAGAGCCCGAGCATGGAGCTCGACGCGGAGGAGGCGGCCAACGCCGTGGTCCGGTTCGTGGACGCGATGCCCGAGGCGGCTGACGTCACCTTCGTCGAGTTCGATTCGTCGGTGCGGATCAGCCGGTTCGAGCCCCCGTCGTACGACCACCTCTTCGAGCGCATCCGCACGCGTTCGCAGGGTGAAGCCACGGCCCTCTTCGACGCGATGGGCCGCTACGTCCAGACCACGCTCGACCGGCCCGGCCAGCACGTGCTGCTCGTCTACACGGATGGCGGCGATTCGGGGCGGGGCCTGACCGCCGGCGACATCCAGCAGCTGCTGCGGCATGGCAACGTGCTGGTCTACGGTGTGGTCTATCTCGAACACCAGCCGCCCTCCGAGCGGGCGCGCCAGCGCGCCATCCTCACGCAACTGCCGCGCGAGACGGGCGGTGAGGCGTTCTTCCCGTCGTCGATTCGCGACGTGGCCGCGATTTACGACCGGATCCGCGCCGAGATGGCCGCGCGGTACACGATTGGCTACGCGATGCCGGGTGGGGCCGAGGCCGGTCGCTTCCGGCGCGTGACGGTCCGTCTTCGCGGGGGCGATCGCGGCACCCGCGTCCGCACGCGTACCGGCTACATCGTCCCCGGCCCATAATGGGGAGATAGCCACCTGACCGAACGTATGTCCGATCGATTCCATCTCGAAACCGACTATGAACTGCGGGGCGATCAGCCCCGTGCCATCGACCAGTTGACCGAGGGGCTCCGGCGCGGAGACAAGGCGCAGGTGCTGCTCGGCGTGACGGGATCCGGCAAGACGTTCACCATGGCGCAGGTCCTTGCGCGCGTGAACCGGCCCGCGCTCGTGATGGCGCACAACAAGACGCTGGCTGCCCAGCTCTTCCAGGAGTTCCGGCGTTTCTTCCCCCGGAATGCCGTCGAGTTCTTCGTCAGCTATTACGACTACTACCAGCCCGAAGCCTACATGCCGTCGACCGACTCGTACATCGAGAAGGAGGCGATCATCAACGAGGAGATCGACCGCCTGCGGCTTTCGGCGACCCGGTCGCTGTTCGAGCGGCGCGACGTCATCATCGTCGCGAGCGTCTCGTGCATCTACGGCCTCGGCTCGCCCGAGGCCTACTACGGCCTGATGGTGTCGCTCGAGCGGGGCGCCACGATGGCCCGCGACGCGCTGCTGCGGTCGCTCGTCGAGATTCAGTACGAGCGCAACGACCACGACTTCACCCGTGGCACCTTCCGGGTCCGGGGCGACATCGTCGAGGTCTATCCGTCCTACGACGACGTGGGGCTGCGCGTGGGGTTCTTCGGCGATGAAATCGACGAGCTGGTCTCGTTCGATCCGCTGACCGGGCAGGAGGTCATGCGGCACGAGCGGATTGCCGTGTACCCGAAGTCGCACTTCGTGATGCCGCGCGCGCGGACCAAGGCCGCCATCGATGCGATCAAGACGGAACTCCAGGAGCGCCTGGCGGAGCTCGAATCGCAGGGGCGCAAGCTCGAGGCGCAGCGGCTCCACCAGCGCACGATGTTCGATCTCGAGATGATGAAGGAGATCGGCTACTGCCACGGCATCGAGAACTACTCCCGTCATCTCTCGGGCCGCGAGGCCGGCGAGCCGCCGCCCACGCTGCTCGACTATCTGCCCGATGACGCCGTCGTCATCGTGGACGAGAGCCACCAGACCGTACCGCAGATCCGCGGGATGTATGCCGGGGACCGGGCGCGCAAGACGGTGCTTGTCGAGTACGGGTTCCGCCTGCCGTCGGCGCTCGACAACCGCCCGCTCGATTTCGACGAGTGGCAGGCGCGTGTCGGGCAGGTCGTGCACGTGAGCGCGACGCCGGGACCGTTCGAGCTGCAGCAGGCCGGGGGCGTCATCGTCGAGCAGATCATCCGGCCGACAGGGCTCGTCGATCCGGTCATCGAGATGCGGCCGATCAAGGGCCAGGTCGACGACCTGCTCGAGGAAGTACGCACGGTGACCGCGCGCGGCGAACGCGTCCTCGTGACGACGCTGACCAAGCGGATGGCCGAGGACCTGGCGCAGTATTATCAGGAACTCGGCGTACGCGTGCGCTACCTGCACTCGGACATCGACACACTGGAGCGCGTGCAGATTCTTCGCGACCTGCGGGTCGGCACGTTCGATGTGCTGGTCGGCATCAATCTGCTGCGTGAAGGACTCGACCTGCCGGAGGTATCACTCGTGGCCGTGCTCGACGCCGACAAGGAAGGCTTCCTCCGTTCGGCCGGCGCGCTGATCCAGACGATCGGCCGCGCCGCGCGCAACGTCAACGGCCGCGCCATCCTGTATGCGGACGTCGTCACGCGGTCGATGAGGCAGGCCATTGACGAGACCGACAGGCGCCGTGCGGTCCAGGAGGCCTACAATCGCGAGCACGGCATCACGCCCGCGTCGATCGTGAAGGACATCGACAGCGTGCTCTCGAGCGTCTACGAACGCGACTACGTGACCATCCCGCGTGTGCCCGACGAGCGGGACCAGTACAAGACGACCGCCGAGCTGGCGGCTGCCATCAGCGAGACCGAACGCGAGATGCGCGCCGCGGCGACCAATCTCGAGTTCGAGCGGGCGGCATCGCTGCGGGATCGGCTGAAGCGGCTGCGCAGTCCCGAAGCGGTGCCGGCCGGGGGGCGCGCGTGAGCGCGCTGACAGGCTGGCTCAAGCGTGCGTTGTTCGAGCTGCAGGAATACTTCCGCATGCTCGGGCAGGTGGCGCGCGCGGCGACGTCCCGGCCGTTCTACATGCGCGACGTGGTCGAGCAGTTCGACCGCATCGGCATCGGATCGCTGACGGTCGTCCTGCTGACCGGTCTGTTCACCGGCATGGTGCTCGCCCTGCAGACCGGGATGACGCTCGACCAGTTCGGTGCGCGTTCGGTCGTCGGACGGCTGGTCAGCGCATCGATGGTCAAGGAACTGGGACCCGTGCTGACGGCGTTGATGGTGACGGGCCGGGTGGGGTCGGGTATTGCCGCCGAGCTCGGTTCGATGGTCGTGACCGACCAGATTGCCGCCCTTCGCGCACTGGGCACCGACCCGGTGCGCAAGCTCGTGCTGCCGCGCGTGCTGGCCGGCACCGTGATGGTCCCCGTATTGACCGTCATTGCCGATGCCGTGGGCATCCTGGGCGGGCTCATCATCTCGGTCACGCAGTTGCGGGTGGCCGGCAGCATCTACTGGAGCAACGTCATCGACGGCCTCTACATGGACGACCTGTGGATGGGCCTGGTCAAGCCCGTGGCGCTCGGGTTCGCCCTCGTGACGATTGGCTGTCACGTGGGGCTGCGCGCCAGTGGCGGCACCCAGGGCGTCGGGCGCGCCACGACCAATGCCGTCGTGTCGGCATCGGTCGCGGTGCTCGTGCTCGACTTCCTGCTGACGAAGCTGCTCATCACGCTCTTGTACTGACGCCGCACTCTGGAGAAGCTCGATGAACGGTTCGGGGTACGAGACGGCGACAAGCGACGGCAGCGCGCCCCCGACGGTCAACGGGGAAGTGCCTGTCATCGCGTTCGAGCACGTCACGCTCGCCTTCGACGAAAAAGTCATCCTGTCGGACGTCAGCTTCTCGCTGCTGCCCGGGCGGATGAAGATCTGCCTCGGCGCGAGTGGCGCCGGCAAGTCCACGATCCTGCGGCTCATCCTCGGCCTGCTGCGCCCCGACGCCGGCCGCATCTGGGTGGCCGGCCAGCGCGTCGACCGGATGTCGGAAGCCGACCTGATGGACGTACGGGCGCACGTCGGCATGGTGTTCCAGGAGGGGGCGCTCTTCGACTCGCTGACCGTGCGCGAGAACGTCGGTTACCGGCTGTACGAGGAGTCCGACATGGCGATCGAGGAGGCCGACAGGCGCGTCGATGACGTGCTGGGCTTCGTCGGGCTGCGCGAGTTCGCCGATCGCATGCCGTCGGCGTTGTCCGGGGGGCAGCGGCGGCGCGTGGCCATCGCGCGCGCCATGACGTCGCGCCCGCGCATCCTCCTGTACGACGAGCCGACCACGGGCCTCGACCCGATCACGGCCATCACGATCGACGACGAGATCATCAAGCTTCGCGACATCGAAGGCGTCAGCGGCATCGTCGTGACGCACCAGCTGCGCGATGCGTTCTACATCGCCACGCACGAAGCCAGGGCGACGCCTGGCGGCTTTCGCGTCTCGCCGGCTCCCCCCGACAAGGCCTCACGCACGGAGTTCCTGATGCTCCGCAGCGGCGGGGTCGCATTCGAGGGAACCGCGGCCGAACTGCAGGCCTCCTCCGATCCGTACCTGCGTTCATTCCTGTCCTGAATTCACCCGCACGGCGCCCGGTGGGTAATCGACCGGGGGCTGCGTCATAATCGGATTTCCCATGCCACGAACACGCTCGCTCGGCTGGTCGGAACTGAAAATCGGAATCGTCGGCGCCATCGCGCTGCTGCTGGCCGGGGGCCTCATCATCACCGTCGGTGGCGAGGGCGGCTATTCGTGGCAGCGCTATCCGCTCAAGGCCCAGTTCGACAACGTCCAGGGCCTGAAGGAAGGCGCCGTCGTGCGGCTCAACGGCAAGGAGATCGGCACGGTCACCGGCGTCGAATTCGTCGGCTCGCAGATCGAGGTGTACTTCGAGGTGCTCCGGTCGCTCCGCCCGATCCTGACGACCGAGTCGGTCGCGCAGATTGGGTCGCTCAGCCTGCTCGGCGAGCCCATCATCGACATCACCGCGGGTCGCGGCGGCACGCCGCTCGAGGACAACGCGTACGTGCGGGTCAGCGCGACGGCCGCATCCTTCGCGGACATGTCGTCGACGGCGACCAACACGCTGCAGCAGCTCGACGGCCTGCTCACCGACATTCGTGCCGGGGAGGGCACGCTCGGCCGCATCCTGACCGACGATGCGCTCTATACCGAGATGCAGTCGTTCATGGCGGCGGCCGGCGCCGTCACCCGGTCGATCCAGGCCGGTGAGGGCACGCTTGGCGGCCTGCTGAAGGACCCGGCGGCCTACGAGTCGCTCCGCACGTCGCTCGACAACCTGCAGGCGGTCACCGCGCGGATCAATCGGGGTGAAGGGGCGCTTGGCCGCCTCCTCAACGACGACCAGATGGCCGACTCGCTGTCGGCGGCGACCGGCAACCTGGCGGAGGTCACCGGCCGGTTGTCGCGCGGCGAGGGGACGGCCGGCCGGCTGCTGACCGATCAGGAGTTGTACGATCGACTGACAGCCATGAGTACCAGCGCGAACGAGGTGGCCTCGGGGCTTGCCGAGGGCCGCGGGACGGCCGGACAGTTGCTGCGTGACCAGGCGCTTTATGACAACATGAATCAGGCAGTCGTCGAGTTTCGAGACCTGCTGGCCGAGATCCGGAAGGACCCCCGGAAGTACCTTCGCGTCAACGTCAGCATTTTCTAGGAGGCCCTCATCATGGCGCACGATAGCAACTCGGGCAGTGTATTCATGGCGTTCGTGATCGGTGCGGTGGCCGGTGCCGCGGTCGCGCTGCTTTACGCACCCGCGAGCGGGGAAGAGACGCGTCGCAAGCTGTCGGACAAGGCACGCGAGAGCCGCGATCGGGCCGACCAGCTGAGCCGCGAGGGCCGGGAGTTCGTCAATCGCCAGCGCGAGAACGTCACCGCGGCGGTCGACGATGTCGTCGAACGCGGACGCGAGGCCTTCGATCGCGGGCGCGAGGCCTACGATCGCACGCGGAAGGAGTCGCTATGAATGACGGGATGACGACGTCGCTCGTGATCATGGCGATCTCGCTGGCCGTGATGGCCCTCGTCCAGGTGGGCCTCATCATCGCGGCCATCATCGTCGCGAAGAAGGCGCTCGGCGCCGTGGCCGACCTGCAGCGGGAGGTCCGTCCGCTCATCGAGAAGGCGAACCGCATCGCCGACGAGGCCCAGCGGACCTCGTCGCTCGTCACGCTGCAGATGGAACGGGTCGACGGACTGATGGCCACGACGGCCACGCGCCTCGACAATACGCTCGGCATCGTGCAGCATGCGATGTCCGGTCCGGTCGGCCAGGGCGTGGCGGCCGTGAAGGCCGTCCAGGCGGCCGTGTCCGTTCTGCGCGACTGGAAGGGCCGCCGTCGGCGGCACTCACACGACGACGAGGACGCGCTCTTCGTCGGTTGAAGCGACCCGACGCGGGGCGCCCCCAGCCCGCATCGCGTCCTTGTTTGGCACCCGCCATTCCTTTGCGATAAGCTACTCCGGCACCGAACGGATGGGCGCTTGGCTCAGTTGGTAGAGCATCGCCTTCACACGGCGGGGGTCAGTGGTTCGAGTCCACTAGCGCCCACCATCCCTTCACATTTCCCCTCAGCGCTGGCGTCACGCGACGGGCGATCTAGCGTCTGTCCCTGAGATGCCGCAGGCTCGGCCCGTTGTACTGATGCGCGGTGGCGTCGATGTGCCGCATCGGGGCATGGTGCGCCTGTTCCTCGAGTGCGTGCGCGAGCAGGCCCGGGACGCGCGAAATGACGGCCAGGCCCTCGGCGATGTCGGCCGGCAGGCCCAGGTCACCGCAGACGGCCGCGATCGCGCCATCGATATTGATCGGCAGCACCTCGTCTTCGAGGGCCGGATGCCGCGCGAGCGCGAGTTCGAGCGCGCGCAGATATTCGGTGTGGACGTGGGTCGTCTCGAGTTCGTGCGCCAGTTGCAGCAGGCGCGTCACGCGCGGGTCGACGGCGTGCACCCGGTGGCCGAACCCCGGCGGCGGAATGCGGTCGCGCTGCACGAGGTGTTCGGCCAGGTCGGCTGCGGCTGACGCGAACAGCATGCTCGACCCGGCCATGTCGAGGCCGTCGCCGAGCATCTTCAGGCACAGCCCGACGTCCGAGCCGTGGCGCCGCCCGAATGACAGGATGCCCGCCGCCACGGCATTGGTGACCGGCGCACCGGCCGTGACCGCCTGGCGGGCAGCCAGCGTCGGCGGCGGGGTCACCCCATGATCGATGAAGCCGACGAGGATGGCGTCGATGAGCCGCGTGATCGTGGGCGTCGGCAGTTCGCCCGTCAGCAGCAGGAACGCCGCGTCGCCGAACGAGACGCGGCCCATCAGTTCGTCGATCGGGTAGCCTCGCACGAGGATGCGATCCGGCTCGATCGACGTCAGCGCCGTTGACCAGGTCGACGCGGGATCCCGCCGGGCGCTGTCGCTCATCCGCGTGGTCCGTCGGGGCCGCTGGCGGGACGGCTACGTGCCATACAGGCGGTCCCCGAAATCCCCGAGGCCGGGAAGGATGTACTTCTGCTCGTTCAACTGGCGATCGACGGCCGCCGTGTAGATCGGCACGTCCGGGTAGGCCGCCTCGACGGCCTGGACGCCCTCGGGCGCCGCCACGATCGACAGGAGCCGCACGCGCTGGGCCCCCGCCCCGTGCACGAGATCGAGGGCCGTGCACGCGCTTCCGCCCGTCGCCAGCATGGGATCGACGACCAGCACCGTGGTTGTCGGGCCAATCGGCGGCAGCTTCAGGTAGTAGCGCGAGGCGATGGCGGTCTGCTCGTTGCGCTGCAGGCCCACGTGGCCCATGCGCGCGTCGGGCAGCAGGTCGAGGACCGCTTCGGCCATCACGAGGCCGGCCCTCAGCACCGGCACAATCACGACGTCGTCGCGCAGCGCATCGCCGGTGGCCGGCTCGAGCGGCGTGTTGACGGTACGCGGCTCGGTGGGGAGGTCGCGTGTGGCTTCGATGGCGATGATGAGGCTGAGCCGCTCGGCCAGGCGCCGGAAGCGGCTGGGATACGTCGCGGTGCTGCGGAGCAGGAGCAGTGCGTGTTGACCGATCGGATGTGTGACCAGGTGCACCGGCACGTAGGAACTATACACAAGATGCGATTAGAATCCGTCTGTGATTCCGGTCCTCATCGATGCCCACGCCATCCGGGATCGCGTCGCGGCGCTCGCGGCTGATATTCGCGCCGAGGCCGGGCCCGGTACCACGGTGCACTTCGTCGCGGTCCTCAAGGGGGCGTTCGTGTTCCTGGCCGACCTGCTCCGTGTGTTCCAGGGGCCGGTCACGTGCGATTTCCTTGGCGTGGCCAGTTACGGCAGCGGGACGTCGTCGTCCGGCCAGGTCAAGCTGACGAAGGACCTCGACCATCCGCTGTCGGGCCGCTACGTCGTCGTGGTCGAAGACATCCTCGATACGGGTCTGACGCTGCACTATCTGCTCGACATCCTCGCCGCGCGCGAGCCGGCCAGCCTGCGGACGGTCTGCCTGTTGAGCAAGCCGTCGCGTCGGCAGATCGATGTCGCGGTCGACTACATCGGCTTCGAGATTCCCGATCGCTTCGTCGTCGGCTACGGCCTCGATTTCGACGAGGCCTATCGCAACCTGCCGTACATTGGCGTGATGGACGGAGGGGAGTGACGTGTCCGCGATCCGATTCCGACTGATTGCCGAGGCCGAGGCGCGACAGATTCCCGTCGGCGCCACCGTGGAACTCGAGGCGGGCGGTCACGTCACGCCGCTGGCCGCCGATACGCTGGCGGCGCGGCGGGTGACCGTCGTGCGCGCGGGGACGTCGGACCCCACGTTGCCGGCGGACCTGGCGCCGGTCCATCCCGTTACGCGCGTGGCCATTGGCGGGGACCACACGAGCCTGGCCCTCAAGGCTGCCCTTGTTGCGCACCTGCGTGGGGCGGGTGTGGCCGTCGACGACATCGGCACGCACACGACAGACGCGGTCGACTATCCGGATATCGCGCAGACGGTGGCGCGCGCCGTTGTCCGCCGAGAGGCTGACGCCGGTATTGTCATCGACGGTGCAGGGCTGGGGTCGACGATGGCCGCGAACAAGGTGCACGGCATCCGCGCGGCCATGTGCACGACGCCGACGCTGGCGCGTTACGCGCGCGAGCACAACGGCGCCAACGTCCTTGCCCTCGGGGCGACGCTCGTCACGACGGCCGACGCGATCGAGATTGTCGACACCTGGCGATCGACGAGGACGACCGAGGCGCGTTACCTGCGCCGGCTGTTGAAGCTGCGTCGCGTCGAGGAGGCCGGGTAGTGGAACACCACACGGTCGACCTGGCGAAGCTCGTGGCGATGATGGCGCAGGAGGTCATTGCCCAGACGCAGTCGCGTGCGAGGCGCACGCGCTGCGGCTGTCATGCGGTGTTCGAGGATTGCTGTCCGACGCGCATGCAGCCGATGGTCGAGGCGGGCGCCACGCGGTTCGGCCTGGACGCCTCCGGCGGCGCGCCGGGAACGGTTGCCGGCCTGATCGATCACACCCTGCTGAAGCCGGACGCGACGCGCGCGGAGGTGGACAGGTTGTGCGCCGAAGCCCGTGAGTTCCACTTTGCCACCGTCTGCGTGAACCCCGTGTGGGTGGCGGTGTGCGCGTCGCAATTGCGCGGATCGCCGGTCGCGGTCTGTTCGGTCGTCGGGTTTCCCCTGGGAGCGACGACGCCCGACGTCAAGGCGTACGAAACGCGGCGCGCGATCTTCGACGGGGCACGCGAGATCGACATGGTGATCAATGTCGGCGCGCTGAAGTCCGGCGACGTCCGGCTCGTCGAACGCGACATCGAGGCCGTGGCCGAACTCTGCCGGGCCGAGGGCGCGACGAGCAAGGTGATCATCGAGGCCGCACTGCTGACCGACGACGAGAAGGTGACGGCGTGCACCCTGGCCAAGGCGGCGGGTGCCGACTACGTCAAGACATCGACCGGTTTCGGCCCGGGCGGCGCCACGGTCGCCGACGTGGCGCTGATGCGTCGCGTCGTGGGGCCCGACATGGGCGTCAAGGCCGCCGGCGGCGTGCGCGACCTCGCCGGCCTGCAGGCCATGGTGGCCGCCGGTGCCACCCGCGTCGGGGCCAGCGCCGGAGTGAAGATCGTGCGCGAACACCGCACAGGCACCGCGGCGCCGGCACCTGCGTCGTCCACGCCGTCGACGCTGTACTGACGGTACCCGCCGTACCTGACGTCCCTGACGCACCCGACACGCCCTACGCTCCCGTTCACCCCCACATTCCCCACATTTCATACCCGCTGATGACCGCGAAGAGCGCGGCCGCAATGCCGAGCGCGACGTTGCTCGCCCAGCCGTTGCGCCACTCGCGCGGCGTGCGGGTGGAGTTGAGCAGCCACAACAGCGTGATGGCCAGGAAGGGCATGAAGAACGCGCCCAGCGCGCCGTAAATCAGCACGAGCTGAAACGGCCGCCCGAAGGCGAAGAGCAGCATGGGCGGAAAGGTGAGCCACAGCAGGTAGGCCCGGAACGCCGGACTGCGCTCGCGCACGCCCACGGGGACCACTCCGTCGCGCCTCGTGTGGGCGACGAAGTCGGCAAACAACAGGCTCACGCCGTGCCACACGCCCAGCACCGACGAAAATGCGGCGGCGAAGAACCCGACCAGAAACAGCGTGGACACCAGCGGGCCAAATCGCGTGGTGAGCACGTCCGCGAGGTCCAGCAGGCCGCGGTCGCCGCTGGCCAGCACGATGCCGGTGCCGTAGAGCAGTTCCGCGCCGACGATGAGCATCGAGACGACGAAGATGCCGGTGACTGCGTACGCGACGCGGTTGTCGCGGCGCATGACGCGCATCCATGTGGCGTCGCGCCAGCCTTTGGCATTGGCCCAGTAGCCGTAGGCCGCCATCGTGATCGTGCCACCCACGCCACCGATGAGACCCAGCGTGTAGAGCACCGAGCCGGGCGGCAGCACCGGCTCAAGGCCCGTGACGGCGTCCGGCACGTGGCGCGCCAGCATCACGGCCAGGCTGACGACGGTGACGAACATGACGCCAACGAGGACGGTCATCACCTTCTCGAGCGCGGCGTACTGGTTGAACCACACGAAGCCGAGCGCGACGAGTCCCGTCAGGACGGCCCACAGGTGGACCGGAACGCCGGGAAAGAGTGCGTTCAGCGGCAGGGCGGTTGATGACATGGCCGCCGCGCCGTACACGAATCCCCAGACGACGATGTAGGGACCGAAGTAGATGTGCGTCCAGCGGCCGAGCGAACTCCAGCCATCGAACAGCGTGCGCCCGGTCGCCAGGTGCCAGCGCCCGACGGCTTCGGCAAGCGCGAGCTTGAGGAGGCACCCTGCGATTGCGGCCCACAACAGCGTGTAGCCGAACTGTCCACCGGCCAGCAGCGTGGCGACCATGTCGCCGGCGCCAACGCCCGTGGCTGCCACGACAAGTCCGGGGCCGACATCGCGCCAGCGTGGCGGTCGCTGTGTGTTCTTCATCGTCACTTCATGTTCGCGCGGACGCAGCGGCCATTATCTGCGTCATCGTCGACGGCGAACCGGTTTTCGTCGGGTTCTTCGGTCGCCGGCGCAACGAGTCGGACTATATTGAGGCACGGTCGATTGCGAGGGTCCGTCGAGCGGGTTCGAGCCGGGCCTCGCCAACCACACACTTCAAGCAGAGGACATCAACGTGACGAAAACACTTGGCGCACTTGCCGTAGCGGGAGTACTGGCCGGAGGGCTGACGACCAGTGCGGTGTTCGGACAGGGCCGTGGTCAGCAGGGACCGCCCCAGCCGATGGGATTTTTCGTGACGAGCGTCGGGCTGGGTGACGGCGCGAATCTCGGCGGCCTTGCGGGCGCCGACAAGCACTGCCAGGCGCTGGCCGCTGCCGCAGGTGCGGGCGGGCGGACGTGGCGGGCGTACCTGAGCGCGGCGGCTGCCGACGGCCAGCCGGCCGTCAACGCGCGCGATCGCATCGGCGCCGGCCCCTGGTACAACGCGAAGAGCCAGATCATCGCGCAGAACGTGGCGGACCTGCACGGCGACGTCGAACGCGATCGCAACAACATCCGCAAGCCCACGGCACTGAACGAGAAGGGCGAGCAGGTCAACGGCGTGGGCGACAGCCCCAACATCCACGACATCCTGACCGGGTCCAACTCGCACGGCCGTCTGCCGGAAGGGGCGACGGCGGCTGATGCGACCTGCAACAACTGGACGAGCAACAGCGAGGGCCGGACGCTCGTGGGCCACCACGACCGGCTCGGCGGCGCCAACGTCTCGTGGAACTCGGTGCATCCGACGCAGGGCTGCAGCCAGCAGCAGCTTGTCGCCACGGGCGGAGCGGGTCTCTTCTACTGCTTCGCAGCGGAGTAGATCGGGTACGTCGGGTACGTAGGTGCGTGAGGTGCCGTGAGTGCCTCACGCGCCCGTGCCTGCGTGCTCGCGGCCGATGGGCGACGTAACATGCTTGTGTGACACTTCCGGCTACTCTCGCCGATCTGGGCTGGTCCGACGACCGGGAAGCGGCGTTTGCGCCGCTGGCCGCGGCCGGGCTCGTACCCGGTCGCGTGGTGCTCGAGCACAATCACGTCTTCCGCGTCATGACTGCGGAAGGCGAGGTCCTGGCCGAGACCGCGGGGGCCGTGAAGCACAAGGCCGACGGTCGTCAGGCGCTGCCGGTCGTCGGCGACTGGGTGGCGCTGCGGATTGATGGCACCGGCGCCCGCTGCCAGATCCGCGAGGTACTGCCGCGCACGACGCGGTTTTCCCGCAAGGCCGCCGGGCGCGATACGGTCGAGCAGATCGTCGCCGCCAACATCGACATCGTCTTCATCGTCTTCGGGCTCGATACGCACGTGAAGGCCCGCGCCCTCGAGCGGTATCTCGTGGTCGCCCGCCACAGCGGCGCGCGCCCCGTCGTCGTCCTCAACAAGGCTGACCTCGCCGCCGACACCGCCGCGGCCGTGGCCGAGGCCCGCGCGGCAATTGGCGATACCCCGGTCCTCGTCACCAGCACACAGACAGGTGTCGGCCTGGGCGATGTTTCGGCGCTGCTTGCGCGAGGCCGCACAGTGGCGCTCATCGGGCCGTCCGGTGTGGGGAAGTCGTCCATCGTCAATCAGCTCGTGGGACGCGCGGAGCTCGCGACGGGCGAAGTGCGCGACTGGGATCAGCGCGGCCGCCACACGAGCGTGCATCGGCAGCTCGTCGTCCGTGAAGAAGGCGGGCTCGTCATCGACACGCCCGGTATGCGCGAGCTGCAGCTCTGGGAAGGTGACGCGGTCGCCGACACGTTTGGCGACGTCGCCGGGTTGGCGGATCAGTGCCGCTTTCGCGACTGCCGCCACGATCGGGAGCCCGGCTGTGCCGTGAAATCGGCCGTGGATGCCGGCGCACTCGACGCCGCACGATACGAGAGCTACCTGAAGCTGCAGGCCGAGCAGGAGGACGTGCTGAAGAAGCGCGAGCAACGCGCGCTGACCGAATCGAAGCGCACCGCGAAAGTGACGAGCCGCGCGCTGCGCGAACTCTACAAGGAACGGGATCGACAGCGGTGATGAAGATACGCGTGGGGGTGTGGCTGATGGCCGCCGGGCTCCTGGCCGGCTGCGGCCGGATGCCGGTGACGACGGCGACCGTCGAGCGGCTCGATAGTGTCGTGGCGGTTCGGCAAGACGGCGGGCTGGAAGTGGAGGAGGCGTTTGCGATCGCGCCGGATGCATCCGGAACCGTCGTCTTCCACCGGGTGATCGAATCGCCCTATGCGGACGTCCTCCGGTTCGTCTCTGCGGCGGTCGATGGCGTTCCCGTCGAGTCCGGCGCGGGCGGTTTTCAGGTTGCGTCGAGCGACGAACGTCTGGCCATCGAATGGCGACAGGCCGAGCCGCGGCCGTCGTCGGTCCTGACGATCACCTACAGCGTGGAGGCCGCCGTGGCGGTCCGGCAGCCGCGCGGGCGGCTCGAGTGGCCGGTTCTTGCAGCGGGGCGGGGGTACGACGTCGGCCCGGTGACCGTTGCGCTCGTGCTGCCGGACGGCGCGCGAACACACGACGGCACCGGCATGGGTGAGGCCGGCTGGCACGTCGAGTTGACGCCACGTGGCGTCGACGCCAGGCGCGACGCGGTGGCCGACGACGAGTCGGCGACGCTGCTGGCCGTGTTCGACATCGACCACGCGCGCGTCGTGGAACCGGCATGGGAACGGAATCTGGATCGCCGCGAGCAGTACGTGCTGGCCCTGCTCGGGGCCGGGGCCTTCATCGTCGTCGTGGGTGTGGGTATCCTGGTGCAGATGCGGGTGCAATACCCGCCACCCGCTGCCGCGGCGACGGCCGAACAGCACGCGGCGGCGCGCGCGACGCGCCGCATGCTGTCGCGCGGCCTCTGGATTTCGGCCGCGGCGTGCCTGGCGCTGGCGGTCGTGTGTGCGGTGCTCGCCAACAGATACCTGCGCGGGCTCGGGCCGGCGGTGCAGGCGATCCCCGGCAGCGCGGCATTCGTCGGCGCGTTGTTCGCGGGCGCGGCGGCGTGGTATCGCCGAACGGCCGAGGAGAGCCGAACCTGATGCCGACGTCGGCGCCCGAGTGGAATGGGAGGTGTCGTCATGCTGCGGCGGGGTGATTCGGTTCCGCACTTCTCAGCGATCCGCGCTTCGGGAGACCGGTTCGAGTACGCCACAATCTGGCAACACCGGCAGTTGCTGCTGGTATCGACAGGCGATGCGCCCGACGCGGTGGTGACCGCCACGGCCGCGGAGTTGTCGACGCGCGCGGCCGAACTCGCTTCACTCGACACGGTCGCTGTCGTCACCGCTGATGCCATCCCGGGCGTACCGCGTCCGGGCATCGTGATTGCCGATCGCTGGGGCGAAATCTACTGCGTGGCCGACCGCAGTGCCTGGCTGACGGCCGACGAGGCAATCGAGTGGGTGCGGTTCGTCCAGTACAAGTGCCCGGAGTGCGAGGGCGAAGCAAAGTAGCCCGGCCAGCCCGCGCGTCCTGATGCCGATGCGTGGTGTCTAAGCCACAGCACAGGAGCACATCCGTGGCTGGACTCACCCACCCGAAGGTCGCTATCCGCTGGCTCGAGACACTCTGGCGCGACGCGGCGGCGAGCGCGCGCTTCCTGTGCCGCAATCCCGGATTCAGCTCTGTGGTCCTGGTGACGCTGGCCCTTGGCATCGGCGTCAATACGGCTGTATTCGGCGCCTTCTACGGCATCGTGTTGAAGCCGCTGCCGTTCGATCGCACCGGCCGGCTTGTGGAAATACAGGCGCGGCGCACGTCGTCCCCGGCCGAATGGCAGCGCTACGTGCCCGCCGCGATCATCGAGGACGTAGGCCTTCGCAGCACGTCATTGCAGCACGTGGCCTATGCGATGGCTACGCCGGCACTCGGTCGTTACTTCACGACGGCCGATGTTTCGCCCTCGTGTCCGAAGGTCGCGGTCAACGAGTAGAGGAGACCACCGATGAGAGCGTTCGTCGCCACGCTTCTGCACTCAACGCAGCGGGCTATTCGGGCACCGCGGCACCTGGTCTACATCTCACTCGTACTCGGCGTGTCGATTGGTGGCAACGCGGCCGTGTACTCGCTGCTGAAGGCCGTCGTCTTGACGTCCGATCGCTTCGAAGAGTCCGATCGGCTCGTGCGGATTCTTCGACTCCGCGATGAGGAATCGACTGGCGTCAGCATCTCCCACACGGAGTTTCTCGACTGGCAGGCTGGGAACTCGACGTTTTCAGGCCTGGCGGGTCTCGCAAGTCAGCTTGGCGTTGATGTGCGGGCGCAGGGTAACGTGGCGCGATTCCAGTTGGTGTCGGTTACGGACAATCTGTTCGACGTCCTGCGGGTCCGACCTGTTGTCGGCCGCACCTTCACGGTCGCCGATGCGCAACCTGGCGCGGACAGGGTAGCCGTTGTCAGTCAGACGGTGGCGCGGCGCCTGTTCGTGACGCCGGCGGCCGCCATTGGGCAACACGTGACGGTTCATCAGCCCACCGCGATGCGTGACTACGTCGTGATCGGGGTCGTCGACGACGACGCACGGTTGTACTGGCGCGATCGGTATGACGTGTACATTCCAGCCGTCGCGCGACCGGCGTCCACCGTCGAGACCGCGAGGTTCGCAGTCGAGTACGAGGTCGTGGGTCGGATGAGGCCAGGCGTCACCTTCGAGCAGTCGGCCACGCACATGAACGAGCTCGTGCGGCAGATTGCGTTGCGGCACCCGGTCCTGCCGGCCGTGGGTGCACGTGTCGAACGAGTCCACGATGTTGAAGGACACGTGACGTCCGGCACGATTGAGCGACTGGTCTGGGTGGGTGCCGTCATCAATCTCGTGACCTGTCTCAGCGTGGCGGGGTTGCTGACGACTCTGGGACTCAGCCGCACCCGCGAGTTCGCGATTCGGCTTGCCTGTGGCGCGTCGCGCGGTCGGATTCGTGTTCAGGTCCTCGCGGAAAGCCTCGTGATGGGGATGGGTGGGGCACTCACCGGTGTACTGGTGACGGTCGCGGCCGTGCCGGCACTGGTGCGGCTGATGCCGCCCGAGCTTCCGCGATTGGACCATGTGCGAGTCGATAGCGAGGTGCTGGCGTACGCATGTGCGTTGGCGTTGTTGACAACCGTCGTGATCGGTCTGCTGACCGGCGTCGCCATTCTGCGCGACGTCTCCGGACCGGTGCGCACTCGCCGACGCGGCCGTCCCACATGGGCCGAATGGTTCCTCGGAGCAGAGGCCGCGCTGATCCTGGCCGTCCTGCTGCCCGCGGGACTGTCGCTCGCGAGTCACTGGCGATTGCTGCACGTGCCACTCGGATTCAACCCGGACGGCGTCGTCGCGGCGAATCTGCTCATACGACACGTGCAGGGGAATCCCGAACAGTTCGCCGTACTGGAACGCCGGCTCCTGACCGAGATCGACGCCCTGCCGGAGGTTCAATCCGTGGCCTTGGCGGATCATCTTCCACTGAGGGATGCGGACATGGCATTCAGCGTCGGAGTTCGTCTGGGAACAGCCGATGCACCCGTGCGGCGGACCAACTATCGACAGGTCACCCCCGGGTATTTCTCACTGATGGGGATCCCGATTCTGACCGGACGAGGACTCGGTGCAGGCGGCCCCACGTGCGAGGTCGTCGTCAACGAACCGTTTGCCGATACGTACTTACAGGGCGCGCTGGGAACACCAGTCATCCTGGGCGGCCAGTCGTGCGAGGTAATCGGTGTGGCGCGGACTGCCCGCGAAGATCGGCTCGACGTCGAGACTCCGCCGCTGATGTACAGGACGTTCCAATACGATCGCTTGCCGGGCAGCCTGTGGGTCGTGGCGAAGGTGCGGGGCGCGCCGGCACGAGCCTCATCGGCGATCCTCGACGCGATCGGCCGTATCGACCGGCAGTTGTCCGTGGAGATGCTCTCGCTCGACGAGCGGGTCGCGAACGTAACCCGTGCCAGTCGGTCTCAGGCCGTCATCCTGGCAGTGTGCGGCATGTTCGCACTGATGCTGATCGTGCTGAGCGTGTTCGCGATCTCGCACGAGAGCGCGCGCCAGCGTCGCAGGGAGATCGGTATCCGGATGGCAGTGGGCGCTCAACCCTGGCAGGCAAGCTGGGCGCTCGTCCGGCGGACCGGCCTGGTCGTTGCTTTGGGCAGCGTGATGGGACTCGCCGTGGGCCTATGGATTGGCCGAACCGTGGAGCACCTGCTTTTCGACGTGCGCGCGCACGATCCGATCGCAGCCGTTGGCGCGATGGGAGCGCTCTGGCTCGCCGTCACGCTGGCGTTCTACGGCCCGGCCCGACGTGCTGCACGGATCAATCCGGCCGAGGTCCTTCGGGACGACTAGGCGACCGGCGTTCATGGCGTGGGCAACGCCCCAGACGCGGGTGACCGGTGCCTGCCATTCGTGGAAAGACCAGTTCCGCAATCCAGCGCCCACGACATCCTTGTAAGTTAACGAAATTTTCGTTACGCTGCTCGGGCTGTGAGTGCCCCTGAGAACAACCCGGCCGTTCGCATCATCAGTCGTTTCGGCGGCCAGAGTGCGCTGGCCGCGCTGCTCGGCCGGCGCCAGAGCACCATCCAGCACTGGGCCAACACGGGCCGCATCCCCGCGCAGTGGCATCAGCCGCTCATTTCACTCGCCCGCCAACGAGGAGTCATCTTGGAAGCCAAAGATTTCGTGAACCCGAACCCCTCCGATATCGCACCCGCCGAAGGCAAGCTGGGCGTGCTGCTGGTCGGTCTCGGCGCCATTTCGTCCACGTTCCTGGCCGGCGTCGAGCACCTGCGCCGCGGGCACGCGAAGCCGGTGGGGTCGATGACGCAGATGGGCACCATCCGGCTCGGCAAGCGCACCGAGGATCGCCAGCCGCTCGTCAAGGATTTCGTGCCGCTCGCGGGTCTCGACGACCTGGTGTTCGGCGCCTGGGATCCAATCTCCGACAACGCCTACGAGGCGGCCGTGCGCTGCGGCGTGCTCGACCGTTACGAACACATCGAGCCGATTGCCGACTTCCTGAAGTCGATCGTGCCGATGCCGGCCGCCTTCGATCAGCACTACGTCAAGCGGCTCACGGGCACGAACGTGAAGTCGGCGGCCACCAAGAAGGAACTGGCCGAGGCGCTGCGCCAGGACATCCGCGACTTCAAGGCGAAGCACGGCTGCAGCCGCCTCGTCGTGGTCTGGGCGGCGTCGACCGAGATCTTCGTCGAGGCGCAGCCGCAGCACGCGACGCTCGAGGCGCTCGAGGCGGCCATGGCCGCCAACCACGAGAGCATCGCGCCGTCGATCCTCTACGCGTACGCCGCCTTGATGGAGGGCGTGCCGTTCGCCAACGGGGCGCCGAACCTGACGGTCGACATTCCGGCCATGGTCGACCTGGCGAACGAGAAGGGCGTGCCGATTTGCGGCAAGGACTTCAAGACGGGCCAGACGCTGCTCAAGACGGCGCTCGCGCCCATGTTCAAGGCGCGCATGCTCGGCATCAGCGGCTGGTACTCGACCAACATCCTCGGCAACCGCGATGGCGAAGTCCTCGACGATCCGGAAAGCTTCAAGACGAAGGAAGAGTCGAAGCTCGGCGTGCTCGAGACGATCCTGCAGCCGGACGTCTATCCCGAGCTCTACAAGTCCATCTACCACAAGGTGCGGATCAACTATTACCCGCCCCGCGGTGACAACAAGGAAGGCTGGGACAACATCGACATCTTCGGATGGCTGGGCTATCCGATGCAGATCAAGGTCGATTTCCTGTGCCGCGACTCAATCCTCGCCGCGCCCATCGTGCTCGACCTGGCGCTCTTCCTCGACCTCGCGCATCGCGCGAATCTCAAGGGCATCCAGGAGTGGCTCTCGTTCTACTTCAAGAGCCCGCAGCACGCGCCGGATCTCTACGCGGAGAACGACCTGTTCATCCAGCAGACGAAGCTGAAGAACACGCTGCGCTGGCTGATGGGCGAGGAGCAGATCACGCACCTCGGACAGGAGTACTACAGGGAGTGAGGCGTGCGGTCCCGCTCCTGGCGGACCAGGGGCGGGACCCAGCCCGACAGCAGCGATCGGAGATAGGGATCGGTCGAGGCGCTCAGTTCCCCGACGGTGCCCTGGAAGTAGATCCGTCCCTCGTTGAGCACGATGAACGTGGCCACATCGGGATCGCCCGGCCGCGCGGCCGTGATCTCCACGGCATCGCCGACGCGTCGCGCGCGATGCGTGGCGATGTAGAACGCATCCGGCAGTTCGTGCGTCACCAGGATGGACGTGACGCGTTCCAGGTCGCGCAGCTGGACGATCTGTCCCTCGATCATGCGCGCGGTGATGGGGTCGAGGCCGGACGTCGGATCGTCGAGCAGCAGCAGCGCGGGCCGTGAGGCGACGGCGCGGGCGATGGCCACCCGCCGGCGCTGGCCCCCGGAGAGCTCCGACGGCATGCGCTCGCCATACTCGCCCAGCCCGACCCGCTCGAGCACGTCGGCCACGCGGACGTCCACTTCGTCGTGCGGCGTGTCCGTTTCCTCGTAGAGCCGATATCCCACGTTGTCGGCCACCGTCAGCGAATCGAACAGCGCGTTCTCCTGGAAGAGCATGCCGATGCCGCCGCGCACACGCATGAGCTCGACCTCGGTCTTCGTGTCGATGCGTTCGCCGTTGACGTGGATGCTGCCCGAATCCGGCTTGATCAGGCCGAGGATGAGCTTGAGGAGCACCGACTTGCCCGTGCCGCTCGGGCCGATGAGGACCAGCATGTGGGCGGTTGGCAGCGTGAAGCTGATGCCGCGCAGTACTTCGTTGTCGTCGAAGGCCAGCCAGACGTTGTCGAAGACGACGGCCGGTGCGTCGGTGGGCCCGGTCGGCTGGTGTGGCGACGTCGTTTCAGTGGGTATGACCACGCACCTGCGATCTTGTCACGCCGCCGCCATGGAGGCCAGGGATACCGCCCGCAGCCTCGCAGCCTCGTAGCCTTGTAGCCTCAATAAACATCCCGCTTGTACCGCTTGCTGCGTCGCAGTGCCTCGATGTACTCGCGGGCCTGCGTCTCGGTGCGTCCGCCGGCCGTCTCGACGATCTGGTGCAGCGTGCGGTCGACGTCGGCCGCCATGCGTTCCTTGTCGCCGCACACGAAGATCTCCGCGCCGTCCTCGAGCCACGCCCAGATGTCGGCGCTGTGCTCCAGCATGCGGTGCTGGACGTAGACCTTCTCCGGCTGGTCGCGCGAGAACGCCAGGTCGAGGCGCAGGAAGCCGTCGCGCTCCCACGCGCTGAGCTCGTCACCGTAGAAGAAGTCGGTGGCCCGGCGCTGTTCGCCGAAGAACAGCCAGTTGCGGCCATCGGCGCCGGTCACCCGACGCTCCTGCAGGAACGCGCGGAACGGCGCGAGGCCCGTCCCCGGCCCGATCATGATCATGGGCGTCGACGGGCTGGCCGGCATCGCGAAGTGCCGCTGCTGGTTCTGCAGGTACATCTCGGTGGTCGCGCCGACGGGCCAGCGATCGGCCATCCACGTGGAGCAGACGCCCAGCCGCTCGCGCCCGCGAATCGTGTAACGCACCGACACGATGAGGACGTGCACCTGGCCCGGATGCGCCGCGTGGCTCGAGGCCACCGAGTACAGGCGCGGCAGGTTGCGACGCAACGCGCCGGCGAGCTCCGCCGGCGTGACCGTGACGTGCGGATGGGCCTCGAGCACGTCGAGCACGTCGTGCGCCGCATCCTTCGCGCTGACGTACTCGCGCAGCAGATCGGTGTTCGCCTTGTCGAGCAGCGTCTCGTACTCGGTGACCCCGCGCGTCGCGTACAACTCGAACAGCTTTCGCGTGGGCGTCGCGAGGTTCAGCACGTCGAGCGCGTCGCGGAACGTACAGGTGGAGCCCTGCGGTCCCGGCACGGATTCATCGCCACTGGCGCCCATCACCTCGATCACGCGCGCGACGAGCGCCGGGTCGTTGATCGGGTACAGGCCGAGTGCATCGCCCGGCAGGTAAGTCACCGTCGGGTCGCCGATCAGGATCTCGTGGTGGCGCGTGATCTTGCCGGAGCCTTCGCGGGTCAGGAGTCGGTTGGTGAGGTGCCGGCCCTGGAAGACCTGCTTGTGCTCGACGGTCATGAGTCCCGAGGAGGATACCCAATCCACAGTAGGGATGGAACCCTCAGGGCGTGCGTTCCAGCTGATAAATCGCGATGCGCTGCAGCAGATCGCGCGAAACGGGCGAGAACCGCGTCTCGATCGCGTCAAGGGCGACCCTGGCGGTCGGATCTGCCTGCAGCGTGACGAACCAGATGCGGTCGTAACCGGCGACGGCCCGGCCGAGCGTCACGTCCCATCCGTCTTCGGGCGGTGGCGGTCCGTAGAGCGGGAACGGGCGCACGATGACGTCCGCGCGACTACGATAAAGGTCGTAGGCGTACGCGTTGAAGTAGGGATAGACGACGATCAGGTCGTCCGGTCGGGCACGCGATTCGACCGATGCCACGGCCTCGCGCCAGCCGTCCTTGGCCTGCACGCGGTAGTAGTCCGGCAGAGCGCGCGCGCTCAGCACGAGGCACGCGACGAGCACGGCGGCCTGCGCGCTGCGCCACCGCAGCAGCACGATGCCCGAGCCGGCCAGGAGCGCGAATGGTACCGATGCCGCGATGGTGTACTTGGGCAGGAAGATCGGCGATCCCACGTACGACAGGGCAAACGGGAACAGGATCGGCCCCAGCAGCCATGGCAGCAGGAAGAACAGCGGCGGGCGGGGCAGCGGCGGTGCCTGCCCCGGCCGGCTGACGCGCCACGCACCGGCGACGGCCAGCACCAGGAGGATGTTGCGCAGCGGCTCGGACCCGGCGTAGGTGAGAAACGCCGCGAGCCAGCTGTCGCGCGCGGGCTCGCCGATCCAGAAGCTCGCCTGCACGAGCGATACCTGCCAGGTGAAGACCGGCAGCCACGGCAGGAACGCGATGAAGACGAGCAACTGCGCCGCGAGCCAGCGCAGCCACACGGCACCCGACGCCCCGCGGCGCCACACCAGATCGGCCAGTGCGCTCAGCCCCTGCGCCGCGATGATGAACAGCCCATACACGTGTGTGTAGGTCATCAGCGACGTGATGACGACGTAGAAGGCGAACCACCGGCGGTCCGGCCCCTCGAAGAGCCGCACGAAGCCCCACGTCGAAAGCGTGGCCAGCAGCGCGAGCAGCGCGTACATCCGCGCTTCCTGCGCGAACTCGATCTGGAAGACTGACACGGCCAGCAGGGCTGATGCGAACAGCGCCGCGCGGCGTCCGACCAACTGCACGCCGATGGTTGCCGTGGCGGCGACGATGCCCAGGCTGAAGATGACCGAAAGCAGCCGCGCCGCCCAGACCGATGGCCCGGCCACGAGCACCCAGCCACGCAGCAGGAAATAGTAGAGCGGCGGGTGGACGTCGAGCCGCGTTTCGTACAACACGGTCTCGAGCCCGTCGCGCGCGATTCCGACCGAGAACGCCTCGTCGAGCCAGGCACTCTCCGCGTCGAGGCCGTAGAGGCGCAGCACGGCCGCGACGATGAGGATCGCAGCGAGCACGAGCGATGTTCGCGAGCGGACGGACACGACTGGCCTTGAAGGCTACGGGCTTCGGCCGGCGCGCGACAAGGGCTTTCTCGGCGCGGGTCCGGGAATGTGGCCCGTGCCAGGTGATAGAATCACCTGGCCACCTTGCGCGCCGATGGCGGTTCGTTCGCACGAGCCGTAGGTGCGTGCTTCCGGTCGGCTTTCCCCCTCACGGATCCGAGCCGACCTTTTCCCTGCCCGCCGCTGGTACAGGGCCGGGTGTCGACGTCGCCGACGCGCGCGTGGCGCGCCGCAGGTGCGGACGACACCACCCGGACCGGATCGGGCCTACGAGAAGGAGGCGGCCGCATGTCGGGTCCCGTTTCGCAGTTCATCGATCATCACTTTCGTCACTTCAACGCGGCCTCCCTCAAGGATGCGGCCGAAGGGTATACGGCACACCTCGAGGGCGGTGGCACGATGCTCATCACGCTGGCCGGTGCGATGAGCACGGCCGAGCTGGGCATCTCGCTGGCCGAGATGATTCGCGCCGGGAAGGTGCACGCCATCAGCTGTACGGGCGCCAACCTCGAGGAGGACCTGTTCAACCTGGTCGCGCACCAGCACTACGTGCGGCTGCCGAAATATCGCTATCTCACGGCGGAGGATGAGCAGGCGCTGCTCGAGCGCCACCTGAACCGCGTGACCGACACCTGCATCCCCGAGTTCGAGGCGATGCGCCACATCGAACACGTCATCATCGAGCGCTGGATCGAAGCCGCGCGCGACGGACGCCGCGCGTTTCCGCACGAGTTCATGTACGAGATCCTGCTCGACGGCAGCCTCGAGAAGTCGTACCAGATCGATCCGAAGAACAGCTGGATGCTCGCGGCGGCCGAGAAGCAGCTGCCGATCTTCGTGCCCGGCTGGGAGGATTCCACGCTGGGTAACGTCTACACGGCGCGCTGTCTCGAGGGGCGCGTCAGCCAGCCGCTCACCGTGCGCGGCGGCATCGAATACATGATGGAACTGGTGGCGTGGTACCAGCGCACGGCCACACCCGAATCGACGATCGGCTTCTTCCAGATTGGCGGCGGGATCGCGGGCGACTTCCCGATCTGCGTCGTGCCGATGCTGCACCAGGACCTGCGGCGACCCGACACGCCGCTGTGGGGTTACTTCTGCCAGATCAGCGATTCGACCACGAGCTACGGGTCGTATTCCGGCGCGACGCCCAACGAGAAGATCACCTGGGGCAAACTGGGGCCCGAGACCCCGTCATTCATCATCGAATCGGACGCCACCATCGTGGCACCGCTGGTGTTCGCCAAGGTGCTCGGCTGGTAGGAAGCGAAGGCGAATCATGAAGCGCATAGTTGTCCGCGATCCCGGAGGACCCGAGCGGCTCGTGCTCGAGGACGCGCCCACGCCGGTCCCCGGGCCGCACGACGTGGTCATCGATGTCGCCGCGGCCGGTGTCAACTTCATCGACGTGTACTTCCGCACCGGTCTGTACAAGGCCGAATCGCCCGTGACGATCGGGAGCGAGGCGGCCGGGACCGTGTCGGCGGTGGGCGCCGAAGTGACTGGCATCCGCACCGGAGACCGTGTCGCATACGCGATGCAGCGCGGCGCCTACGCTGAACAGGTGGCGGTGCCGGCCGCGGCGGTGGTGAAGATCCCCGATGCCGTGTCGTTCGAGACGGCGGCGGCGGTGATGCTGCAGGGCATGACGGCGCACTACCTGACGCACTCGACATTTCCCATTGCGCCCGGTCACACGTGCCTGGTGCACGCGGCGGCCGGCGGGGCCGGCGGACTCATCGTGCAGATGGCCAAGGCCCAGGGCGCGCGCACCATCGGCACGGTGTCGACCGAAGAGAAGGCCGACGAGGCCCGCCGGCTCGGATGCGACGAGGTCATCCGCTACACGACGCAGGATTTCGAAGCCGAAGTCCTGCGATTGACCGGTGGCCGCGGTGTCCACGTGGTGTATGACTCGGTCGGGGCCACCACGTTCGAAAAGGGCCTGAAGGTGCTGCGTCCGCGCGGCACGATGGTGCTGTTCGGGCAGTCGAGCGGGCCGGTGGCGCCAATCGACCCGCAGGTGCTCAACGCGCGCGGGTCGGTCTACCTGACCCGGCCGTCGCTTGCGCACTACGTCGCCACGCCGGAGGAACTGCGCTGGCGCGCCACCGATCTCATGGACCTCATCGTCTCGGGCGCGCTCGTCGTCCGGGTGTCCGGACGCTACCCGCTGGCCGGGGCCGCCGATGCGCATCGGGACCTCGAAGGGCGCAAGACGATGGGCAAGCTGCTGCTGGTGCCATAGCAAGGGCCGGGGCTGAAGCCCCGGCCCTCCACGCGGGGTCTTGCCGGGGCTGAAGCCCCGGCCCTCCATGCGGGGCTTGCCGTGTCTGAAGCCCCGGCCCTCCATGCGGGGCCTGCGGGGCGGAAGCCCCGGCCTCCATC
>JBIQJY010000001.1:0-4121 GCA_044507065.1 Acidobacteriota bacterium | reverse complement strand
CTGAAGCCCCGGCCCTCCATGCGGGGCCTGCGGGGCGGAAGCCCCGGCCTCCATCGGGCCTGCCGCCCGGCGTCCACGCGGGCGGCGCCCCTGTCGCTCGCCGCCCGCGATCGAGTAATGTGTGGTGTTCTTCAATCGGGAATCCGAGACGACGAGTCGGTCGGTTTTCCGTTTCACGGAGGAGATGGACCGTCGATGAAGCGTCTCGAAATCGCAGTGCTGGCCGGGGATGGAATCGGCCCTGAAGTGATGGAACAGGCCGTGCGCGTGGTGGACGCGGCCGGCGCGAAGTTCGGATTCACCGCCGACTACCGCCATGCCGATGTCGGCGGCATCGCCATCGACAGACATGGCCACGCGCTGCCGCCGGCCACGCTCGAGACGTGCGAGCGCAGCCAGGCGATCCTGTTCGGATCGGTCGGCGGCCCCAAGTGGGAGTCGCTGCCGCCGGCCGAGCAGCCGGAACGCGCGGCGCTGCTGCCGCTCCGCAAGCACTTCGACCTCTATTGCAACTTCCGCCCGGCCCGCGTCTACAAGGCGCTCGTGCCCTCGTGCCCGCTGCGCGCCGACATCGTGGGCGATGGCTTCGACCTGCTCGTGCTGCGCGAGCTGACCGGCGGCGCGTACTTCGCGCGGCAGGCGTCCGACAAGGGCCGGGAGGGCAGCGGCGCCGACGAGCGCGCGTGGGACGTGAAGCAGTACACGCGCGCGCAGATCGAACGCATCGCGCACAAGGCGTTTCAGGCCGCGCGCACGCGGCGCCGGAAGGTGACCTCGGTCGACAAGGCCAATGTGCTCACGAGCATGGTGTTCTGGCGCGAGGTCGTGACAGGCGTCGCGAAGCAGTACCCGGACGTCGAATGCAATCACATGCTCGTCGACAATGCGGCGATGCAGCTCGTGCGCAACCCGCACCAGTTCGACGTGATGCTCTGCGGCAACATGTTCGGCGACATCCTCTCGGATGAATGCGCCATGCTGACCGGATCGATGGGGCTGCTCTCGTCGGCGAGCCTCGCCGAAGGGTCGTTCGGGCTCTACGAGCCGGCCGGCGGTTCGGCGCCCGACATCGCGGGCAAGGGCATCGCCAACCCCGTCGCGCAGATCCTGTCGGCGGCCCTGATGCTGCGGTTTTCCTTCGACCTGCACGACGCGGCCGTGGCGATCGAGGAGGCCGTGGCGAAGACAATCGAGCAGGGCACGCGCACGGGCGACATCGCGCCGCGCGGCACCTCCGCTGTGGGCACCGCTGCGATGGGTGATGCCATCGTCGCCAATCTCTAGCACCGCACCTGACGCCGGCGCGGCCCCGGCCGCGTCGGTGCCGCTCCGCGTTCCCCTGAGCGCATGACCGCACACACCCCCCCATCGTCCCAGTCGTCGGCCCGCATCAATTCGCCCGGGCAGGTGCTCTTCGCCAGCCTGATTGGCACGACGATCGAGTTCTTCGACTTCTACATCTACGCCACCGCCGCGGTCCTCGTCTTCCCGTATCTGTTCTTCCCCGCGACAGACCCCACCGCCGCGCGCCTCGCGTCGCTGGCGACGTTCGCGATTGCCTTCCTGGCCCGGCCGATCGGATCTGCGCTCTTCGGCCACTTCGGCGATCGCGTGGGGCGCAAGACGACACTGGTCGCGGCCCTGCTCACGATGGGCGTGTCGACCGTCGTGATTGGTCTTCTGCCGACCTACGACACGATTGGCGTGGCGGCGCCGCTGCTGCTCGCGCTCTGCCGCTTCGGCCAGGGCCTGGGCCTTGGCGGCGAGTGGGGCGGAGCAGTGCTGCTCGCGGTCGAGAACGCACCGCCAGGCAAGCGTGCGTGGTACGGCATGTTCCCGCAGCTTGGCGCGCCCATTGGCTTCCTGTGCTCGGGCGGCGTCTTCCTGCTGCTGTCGGAGGTCCTCAGCGACGAGCAGTTTTTCGCCTTCGGCTGGCGCATCCCGTTCATCGCCAGCGCGCTCCTCGTTGTCGTCGGCCTGTACGTCCGCCTCACGATTACCGAGACGCCGGTCTTTCAGGCCACGCTCGAGAAACGGGAACGCGTGAAGGTGCCGATGTTCACGGTCTTCCGGCTGCATGGTCGGACGCTCCTCATCGGCACCGTGGCCGCGCTCACGACCTTCGTGCTGTTCTACCTGGTCACCGTGTTCCTGCTCTCGTGGGGCACGACGGCGCTCGGCTACAGCCGCGACGCATTCCTGATAATGCAGCTGGTGGCCATCCTGTTCTTTGCCGCCACGATTCCGCTGTCGGCCGTGCTTGCCGAGCGCTTCGGCCGCCGCCGCACACTCGTGGGCGTGACGGTGACGATCGGCCTGTTCGGCCTGGTCATGGCTCCGCTCCTCGAATCGGGCACCGCCGGCGCGCTGGGCGCGCTCATCATCGGGCTCTCGCTGATGGGGTTCACCTACGGCCCGCTGGGCACGGTGTTGTCGGAGCTGTTCCCGACAGCGGTGCGGTACACCGGGAGTTCGCTGACGTTCAATCTGGCGGGGATCTTCGGCGCCTCGCTCGCGCCGTACGCCGCCACCTGGCTGGCCACCAACCACGGGCTGCAGTCGGTTGGCTACTATCTGCTCGTCGCGGCGGCGCTGTCGGCGGCCGGCTTTCTCGCCATGCGGGAAACGCGCGACGACGTACTGCACGACGAGCCCGGTGGGCAGGCGGGATCGTAGAAACGTCCACGCCCGGCCGGGCGATTGTTCGATTTGGCACTCAGGGGCAGTGTTGCGCCTGGCACTCAATCAATAGATGTCGCCGACGGCGGCTCGTGGCATGATCGTCGGGTTCGCGCGGCGGCGTCGCGCGGACCACTCATTCATTTTCCTGGGGGGAGACCCGGACCTATGTGGCAGATGAACGCTGTTTCTTTTCGTGCTTCGCGTGCGGTGCGGCCGCTGGCCGTCGGCGCGCTCGCGCTCGCGCTGGGCGTCGCATGCGCCGAAGCGCAGACCGCACCACCCGATCCCAATGAGGTCCACGAGTCGGGCGGGCACCGCTTTCGCCTCGTGACGGTGGCCGACGGCCTCGAGCATCCATGGTCGATTGCGTTCCTGCCCGGTGGCGACATGCTCGTGACGGAACGCACGGGCAAGCTGCGCGCGATTCGCGGCGGCAAGCTGCAGCCCGAGCCGATCAGCGGCGTGCCTGCCGTCCGCGTCGGTGGACAGGGCGGCCTGCTCGACGTGGTGCTGCACCCGGACTTCGCGAACAACCAGCTCGTCTACCTGAGCTTCTCGAAGCCGAGCGCCGACGGCGCAACGGGCACGACGGCGATCGTGCGCGGCCGGCTCGAAGGCAACGCCCTCACGGGTGTGCAGGAGATCTTCGAGGCCGACGCCTGGTCGAAGGGGCAGGGGCACTACGGATCGCGCCTCGCGTTCGACAGTGACGGGTTCCTCTTCATCACGATTGGCGATCGTCAGGCGCCGCCGAGCGGCGACCTCGAGAACCATCCCGCGCAGCTGCTGACGACGCACCAGGGCAAGGTGATCCGGCTGCACGATGACGGGCGTGTCCCGACCGACAACCCGTTTGTCAGCCGCGCCGGCGCCAAGCCCGAAATCTGGAGCTACGGCCATCGCAGCCTGCAGGGCCTGGCCATCGATCCGGCCGGCAACATCTGGGAGAGCGAGCACGGACCGCAGGGCGGCGATGAACTCAACCTCATCCGGCGCGGCGCGAACTACGGCTGGCCGGTCATCGGCTACGGCGTGAACTATGGTCCCGCGCGCACGCCGATTCACGCCTCGTCGGCGCGGCAGGGCATGGAGCAGCCGGTGCGCTACTGGGTGCCGTCGATCGGCACGTCCGGCCTGATGTTCTATACGGGCGACAAGTTCCCCAACTGGAAGGGCAACATCTTCATGGGCGGGATGAACGGCAACCAGTCGCTCGCGCGCCTGACGATGGACGGAACGCGCGTGACCGAGGAGGCGAAGATGCTCGGCGCGGCGCTGCGCGTGCGCGACGTGCGACAGAGCCCCACGGGCGACATCTACCTCGCGCTCGACGATCGCGGCGACGCCACCACCGGCATCGTCCGCTTCGAACCGGTGAACTGAGCGACTCGCGCCACCTCGCGACACTCGGAGGACCGGACACCTGGAGGGCCGGGGCT
>JBIQJY010000115.1:1607-4744 GCA_044507065.1 Acidobacteriota bacterium | reverse complement strand
TCTGGCGCGTCTCGCCTCGGCTGCCCGGTGCGCAGCCAGGAACCCCGCGTCCGTGGTGGCGCAACGTGCGCGTGTGGGCGTCGCTCGTGGCCGCCGCGCAGATTGTCACGTATGCGTTGTTGAGCTGATGAAGGTGCGGCCGCGCGCACGGAGCGAGGTGCACGAGAGGTGCGGCTCCGTACGCGCGGCCTGGTCGCGCTTGTGCGAGCGCAACTACTGCTGCGCGGGCGCGGGCGTGGCCTGCTCAGGCGCGGGCTGTCCCGGCGCGGGCGATGGCGCAGGCTGCTCGGGGGCAACGCGCTCGGACGGCCGATCGGCGGCCGGCTGGTCGGCCGCAGCCGATTCAACGTTGATGCGCGTGGCGACGGCATCCGCACCCTCGCCTTCGACCTCGAGGCTGACCTTGGCGCCGGTCATCGCCGCCAGGCCCTGGATGTTGCGACCTTCACCGGCGATTTCCGTATCGTCAGTGAACTTGAACTGCTGTTCCTGATTGTTGTCCGCTCGGATCGCAATCATCTTGTTGGCCGTATCGACGCGAACCAGTTCGCCTTCGACCGAACGCGAGGCCTGCTGGTCCTGGCGTGCCTCCTGCGCCTGCTGCTGCGCGGGCGCCGGTGCCGGCTCCTGAGCCGCGAGCGGCGATACGCCGGCGACGAACGTCAAAGCGACGGCTGGAATCATCATGCGGGTGGTGAACTTCATTGGTTGCTCCCTCGGGTTCATGTGTTGCTGTTCGCGGTCGGGGAGCCGACCACAAAACGCCTGCCCCCTTCAGGAGCGAATCGTGTGCCAACCCGATCGGGCCCTCGACGGGTCGCCCCCTCGCTCATGAGCCTCTCTACGGACGGACTTTGCACGATTTCGCGTAGTTTCTACACAGGCACGGCAGCAGGAGGAGCGAAACCGGAGAATCGACGGCCAGAAACCCCCGCGCGAAGCCCGCCTCGGTCACCGCGGCATCGACAGGAACCGCCCCATGCTGCCGGCGTACCCCGTCATTTCAAGATATCCGCGGCCCGTCACGGCCCGGCTCCCTATCGTGCCGGCCACATCGACGAGACCCTCCCAGTAAGCGACGCCCGTCGATTGCGTCGCATCCAGTTCCTGGTCGGCCAGCGGCGTCGAGACGGTGAGCGCGATGGCTTCGCCGGGCACCTCGATGCGCCAGGCGATCGGATACGTGGCGCCGCTCTGCCGGCCCTCGAACACCGCGCCCGTTGCCGCTAGCGTGAAGTCACTCGACGTGAGTGGCACGACGCGTCCGTCCGCGCGTGTCAGCGTTCCGCTCGACCACGGATCGCGCGATCCGTCCACGCGGCGAAGCTGATAGAGCATCAGGTCGCTGCCATCCGACAGCTGCAACGAGAACCAGTCCCAGCCCTGCTGGTTCTCCTCGAGGAAGCTGGTGCCGAACTCGCGGTCCATCCAGCTCGAACCGGTGACTTCGATCCGTTCACCGTCGATCGTGAGCACACCGCGCGTCGGCATCCGCGTCAGCGAGTAGTAGTGCGACGCGTTGCCCGCGTCGGCCCCCTTCCGGCTGATGCCGTTACGCCCGTTGATCGTCGGCGGGCGCCCCTCGTCCAGCGCGAGCTGCACGCCGACGTCGTCGCCGCGTACGTCGATGACGTGACGGCCCTCGGCATCGAGCGAGGCCGTCCAGTCGTCGTTCCACACGTGGTATCGATCGGTCGCGGCGCCGGCGATGCCGGGCCCGGCACGATTGAGCCGTTCGGCATAGCGATACCGGCGCCCTGCCGGATCGCTCACCGCGACGTGGGTCATGTAGAGGTCGCGTACGGCCCAGCGCGACGGGTTCTCCGGCGCCGGGTCCACGCCAACGCGAAAGAACGTGACCTGATAGCCGAACCGTCGGCCGTCGGTCGCGTCGACATTGCCCGTGTAGTACCACCACTCGATCCGGTAGTCGGGGTGCGCCGCGTGATCGGCTGGAAACTCGAACGTGTAGGCCTCGCGCGCCGCACGCCACTCGGGCCCCTGCGCCAGCGCGACCGTGCCGATCATGCAGACAGCCATGCAGGCGATCGCCAGCAGCCACCGTGTCATTCTTCCCGGACCCTTCCGAGCTGCGCGGCGCGTCTCGCCGGGTAAATGCCGGCCGCAGCCGTCGCCACAATCACCGCCACGGTGGTCGTGACAAGGAAGACCGTGGGCACGTGAAACTGCAGCGACCAGCCGAAACTCTGCACGTTGATCACGTAGACCAGAACCAGCGACAGCGCCAGCCCCATGGCCAGGCCGACGCCCTGGCTCACCGTACCGATGAGCGCGGCCTCGATGACCACCTGGCGCCTGACCTGACGTCGCTCCGCGCCGATGAGCCGGAGCAGCGTCAGTGGCCGGCGCCGCTCGATGACCAGTGTCAGCAGCGTACCGGCCACGCCGAGCATGGCGACCAGGATTGCGATGACCTCGAGCGCATAGGTAATCGCGAAGGTGTTGTCGAAGATGCGCAGCACCTCGCCGCGCAGCGCGCGGTTCGAGTAGATGAGCACACGATGCCCGTCGTCGAGGTCGTCCAGAATCGCAGCGCGCACGGCGTCCGGATCCACCCCGTCGCGCACGTAGGCCTGGATGCCCGTCGGCGGCATCGCGCCATAGTGGCGCACGAACGTGGCGTCATCCATCATGATCACGCCGTGCTCGCTCGAATAGTCGTAATAGACGCCCACGATGCGGAATGCGCGCGGTCCGGTCGGCGTCGCCAGCGTGACCTCATCGCCATGGCGCTTCCGGAACTTCGTCGAGAACGCCTCGGACACGACGACCTCGTCGCGTCCCACGGCCGACCGCAGCGCCGACAGCCCGTCGGCCGGACTCTTGAACAGCAGCGCGCCGTGAGTGGCCACGACGTCGAAGGACCCGGCTCCCAGCCCGACGATCTGATCGTCGTACGTGATCTCGGTGCGACGGTAGGCGTCGCTCGCAACGACGTCCGGCTGCGCGGCAACGGTTGCGACAATCTCCGGCGACAGCACCTGTTGCTCGCCCGGCGCGGCGCGCACGCCGGGCCCGATGAACAGGTCGGCCTGGAGCGTCTGGTTCACCCAGTAGCTGACCGTCTCGCGGAAGCTCCCGACCATCACGGCGATGGCCACCATCATCGAGAGCGC